>NZ_JBIVXA010000015.1:0-225004 GCF_044768965.1 Streptomyces sp. NPDC090798 | reverse complement strand
ACACGGCAACGCTCGCGATCCCGGCATCCCGGCACGCCCGGGCCACGCGGACAGCGATTTCGCCACGGTTGGCGATGAGCACCTTGCGCACGATGAACCTCCCCAGACTCCGCTCGGAGCCACAAGACTGTTCGAGTGCGCACTTCCCCTTCAATACGGTCCGTTGCAGAACTGGGTCAGAATCCGCAGACCCGGGGCAGCATTTACCGGAAGAGGAAAGAAGAAGGTCAGGCCTCCGTCAAATTGCCGGACCCGGCGGATGGATCCGCCGGGTCCGGAAAGAAAAGGAATGCGCCATTCCGTGGAGAATTTCGAGGGCGTTCGGGAGGCGTTCAGGGGCAGCGTTCGGGAGGCGTTCCGGGGCGACGCCCGGGAGGCACTTCCCGCCGCCCCGCAGGGTTTCGCGGGCCGGTCGACCACTTGGCCGGTCGACCACTTGCCCGGTCGACCACTTGGCCGATCGACCGCTTGGCAGGGCAGGCTCGCGGGCCCGTGGTCGGTCAACCGTCCCGCAGGGTCTTGCGGTACCAGGGCGCCGCGAGGGGGAAGTCGGTGTCGAAACCGGCGCCGGGTGTGCGCCGCAGGTCGGACCAGAGCCGGGTGCTGTCGAAGACGTGGTCGGTGGTGAACATGTCGAGTCCGGACGGGGGTACGCCCTTCTCGGCCAGGACCGCCCGGGCTCGGTCGGCGGTCAGTTCCCGGTCCGGCCAGTCGGTCCCCGTGCACTCGGCGACCGTGCGCAGGAGGGTGTCCACGGGGAGGGGTTCCGGGTGAGTGGCGTGGTAGACGGAGGCGGTCAGGTCGGCGGCGGGGGCGAGCGCGGTGGCCACCAGCAGCGCGGCCAGTTCGGGTACGGCGATCACGGAGCTCCGGGCGGGCCAGCCCTCCACCGTGCCGCGCAGCACGCGCAGCATCCGGGTCAGGCCGGGCACCACCCACCTGTCGCCCTCCCCGTACACCAGATGCGGGCGCAGGACGACACCGCCGGCCGCGAGTACGGTGTCCTCGGCCGTGGCGCGGGTGAGGGACGTGGGCGAGCCCGGGTTGCGGAACAGCTCTTCGGGCCGGTCGCCCCGGAAGGTGCCACGGCCGTAGACGGACGCGGTGCTCAGCTGGACGATGCGCGCAACCCCCGCGCGGCGCGCTTCCTCGATGAGCGCCGCCGTACCACGGGCGTTGACGGCCTCGTTGGCCTCGACGCCGCCGCCGATCTGCGAGGCGCAGTGGATGAGGACGTCGACGCCGTCGCACACCCCGCGCAAGGACGCGGGGTCGGTCAGATCGGCCCGTACGACGCGAGCACCGGCATGGGCCGGAGGACCCTCCTGGGCCGGAGGACCCTCCTGAGTCGCAGGACCCTCCTGGACCGGGGAGCCCTTGTGAAGCGGGGAGTCCTTGTGAAGCGGGGGACCGGAGCCGAGCAGGGGACTGCGATGGGACATGAGCCGCAAGTCGGCCCGGTACCGGGCCGCTTCACGGGTGACGTGTCCGCCGACGAAGCCGGCGGCGCCGGTGATCAGGATGGTGGGCACGGGTCTGTCTCCTCGGGACGGGCACGCTCTCCCAGGCGTACGGAGGATGCGCGGGTTCAGCGGCCGCGCGGGCTCAGGACGAGCTCGGCGGTGAAGACGGTCTCAGCGTGCTGCGTACCGCGCACCCGCACCAGTACGCCCCCCTCCGTACCGTGCGGTTCGGCCTGCGGCTCGATCCAGCAGGGCGCGTCGAACTCGGCGTAGCGCGCGAAGTTGCTCTTGAGGCCCAGCAGGAGTGCGTCCGGCATCCCGGTCGAGACGAGGGCGGCCTGCCGGGCGGCTTCCAGCAGGACCATGCCTGGTATGTGATCGACGGGGTGGTCGAAGAACGTGGGGTGGGCGGTGTCGACGCGCAGTTCCCAGCGGTCGCCGGTGCCGGAGGCCGACGCGGGCTCGGCGAGCAGCACGTGCCGGTCGTCGGAGTGGCCCACCGCGGCCGGGTCGATCGCGGGCGGCACGACGCGGTCGGTGGTGGTGGGCCGGCCGGCGCGCAGCCTGCGGTGGACGGCGGGACTGGTACAGCTGAACGCGGCGCCGGCGGTGGCCAGCGCCCTTCCGTCGCGCAGCACGGTGACGTCGTAGCGCATACCGCCGAGCACCCGGCCCCTGCGGACGATGTCGCGGCAGACCGTGCGCAGTTCGACCTCCGTGGGGACGGCGTCCGCGACGAGGAGTTCGGGGGAGGTGCTGAAGAACATGTCCCACATCAGGAACTGGTGCCCGAAGGGGACGCCGAACTCGGCGTGCGCGAGCAGGGAACCGATCTGGCGGACGGACTCGATCAGGAGCATCGGGTCCTGGTAGCCGCCGGACTGGGTGAAGAAGGAGTGGCTGCGCGGCCATTGGGCGCTGACCGCGAATTCGTCCGGGTCGGGTCCGGCTGGTTCGGCGGCGGCCTCCCAGCCGGTCAGCAACACCTCCGAGACGGCGGCGCGATGGACGTACTCGCGCGGAACCGTCGTGGTCAGCCGCGGCGTCAGAGTGCGCGCGGCGGTCTGGACGGAGGCTTGGGCGGAGGCCTGAACGGCGGGTTGAACAGCGTTGCGGGCAGCGGGCCGTGAGGCGGTTCGTGAGGCGCTGGTGCCCACCGTCGCGACGTCGTCTTCGACGGACACACGGGTGGAGGTGGTGTACGACATGTACGGCACTCCTGTCTGGTTCCGAGCAGGGGGCAGCAATCCGTACCGCCGGCAGCCACCCCCCGTGGCCGACGTTCTCTCGCTCACACAAGATACAGACATGTCTGTTCGGTTTTTCAAGTAAAGCTTTAGCATCCTTCGAGCGATGAGCCGCCGCTACCGGCCGGTACAGCACGATTGCGCCACCCGAGGCACCCGATCTTTCAAACCGTGCAGACCTGCATGGTTAGCGCCAAGGACACCCCTGGGACGAGGGGGTCCACCTCGACCGCAACCTGCCGGAAACATGACCTTGAAGCGCCGGATCTCTGCACATATACGCAGGTCAACGTGGGTAGATTGGAAAAGGTACGGACCGACGCGCGGGGGATTTCGAACACGTTGACAATCAGACAAGTCTGTTTGCTATCGTCCTCATTGTGAGAGTTCAGCAGTCCGTTCCGTGATGACGAGACTGTGCCTCAGGAGGAGCAGATGAATCGGCAAGCCGTGGATCTACTCGACGCCCGATCGCAGCGCAATCTTCCGCACCGCCCCACGATTCCCCAGCCCGGGCGGGCCGTTGCCCCACTGACGGCCGCCGACCACCCCAGCCCCCCGGCCGGAGCACTGCGCGTCCTGGTCGTGGAGAACGATGTCAGGGCCGCCGACTCCCTTGTCCAGGGCCTGCTGCGGCAGGGGTACGCCGCGCAGAGCGTGGCCACCGGCACCAAGGCGCTCCAGGCGCACCGCGACGCCGATCTCCTCCTGCTCGACCTGGACCTGCCCGACCTGGACGGGCTCGAGGTGTGCCGGGGCATCCGGGCGGTCTGCGACACCCCGGTCATCGCCGTCACCGCGCGCGGCTCCGAACTCGACCGGGTGCTCGGACTGCAGGCCGGCTCGGACGACTACCTGGTCAAGCCGTACGGCTTCCGCGAGTTACTGGCCCGGATGGAGGCCGTGATGCGCCGGGTGCGCCAACAGCCCGCCGCCGCCCAGGTCATCACCCACGGGCCGCTGCGCATCGACGTCGGCACCCGGGTGGCCACGCTGAACGGGAAGCCGGTGGACCTGACCCGCAAGGAGTTCGACCTGCTGCATCTGCTGGCCTCGCAGCCCGGCACCGTCATGCCGCGACGCCAGCTCATGGCGCAGGTCTGGGACGACACCTGGTCCCACCGCGGGCGCACCATCGACACCCACGTCAGCAGCCTGCGCGGCAAGCTCGGTTCGAGCAGTTGGATCATCACCGTACGCGGTGTCGGTTTTCGGCTCGGCCACCCGTGAGCGGCACCCGCAGGCCGTACGAGGACCACGTGAAGGCCCCTTGAAGACCACTTGAGAAGCATTCGATGAACGGCCGAGGTCCGACCGAAAATCGAGCCAAACCGGAAGCAAATACTCCCGCCTACTGGCGGCGTGCCGCCTTGCCGATACAATACAGACCAGTCGGTAAAATTCCGGTGGGCGAGAGCAAGGACCTGGTATGGCCACACAAGAGCGCGGGACGAGGTCGAGGCACTCGATCCTGGAGTCCGCGGCCCGCGTGTTCGACGAGCGCGGCTACGACGCGGCGAGCACCAACGACATCCTGGCGCGCACGGGCCTCACTCGAGGCGCGCTGTACCACCACTTCCCTTCCAAGGAAGCGATCGCCGTGGCCCTCGTGACCGCGCACAGCGAGGCACTGGTGGTGCCGGACCAGGCGGTGAAGCTCCAGGCCGTCATCGACCTCACCCTGGAGTTCGCCCAGCGTCTCCAGCGCGATCCGGTGCTACGGGCCAGCGTGCGGCTCGCCGTCGAGCAGACGTCGTTCTCGCGGCCGCCGCAGACGGCGTACGAGCAGTCCGGCGCCGCCATACTCGCCCTGCTGCGGCAGGCCGAGGAGCAGGGCGAGATCCTGCCCGGCGTGGACATCCAGGAAGCCACGTCGACCATCGTCGGCGCCTTCACCGGCCTGCAGTTGATGTCCCAGGTCTACAGCAACCGCGAGGATCTGCCGGAACGCATCGGTGCGTTCTGGCGCTTCGTGCTGCCCGGCCTGGCCACACCAGGGATGCTCGGCCGCCTCCGCACCATCCCGCCGCCGGCCCACGAGACCGCCTGACCTCCATCCGGCCCGCCCGGCCCCACCCCCGAACCCGACAACCTCACCACCAAGCCCCGCGCCCCGCGCCCCGCGTCCCCGCACCGCCCGCCGAACAGAAGCCCCCGCACCGCCCGCCGAACAGAACACGGCGCCCCGAACGCGAACTCCGGGCAGGGCCCACTTCACCCGTGACGGACCGAGCCCGACCCCCACCCCGGGCCGAGCCCCCACCGCGGGTCCCCTTCGCATGCCGTCCGGTTCACGGCCACCGCCCCGCCCCGGACCAAGCCCCCACCGCGGGCGCCTTCTCGCGCCGCCGCGAACACGGGTACGCCCTCACTCCCGCACAGACCCCGGGGACAGGCCCCGAGCCCCGTCCCCGCCTCAAGACCTCAGATCCCCTCGGACCCGCTGCCCACCCGCCGTTCCTCCTCCGCGCGCCCCTCCCCGGCCAACGAGAACAACGGGCGCAACAGCACCCACAACCGCTTGGACGTCTTGGGGTCCCACCACTCCGCGTCCGTGTGCCCGAGCGACTCCAGCCCCGCGGCCACCACCACCGCCAGCTCGGCCAGATCCTCCGGCGCCGACGCGACGTCCCGGTGCGCCTCGACCACCCGCCTGCGTACCAACGCCAGTACGTCGTCACGCAACCGCGGCGGCCCCGCCGACCCGTCCACCGCCAGCTGTATGCCCGCCCGGACCAGTTCCTCCGTACGCAACGCCTCGCACAGGGCGACCAGGAGGCGCTCCGGGGCATCCTCCACGGGCCCTTCGAAGGCCTCGTCCATCAGCGCGACGACCCGGTCGTGCGCCTGCTCGTACACCGCGGCCGTCAACTCCGCGGTGGAGGAGAAGTGATGGTAGAGAGCCCCTCGGCTCACCCCGGCCCGGCGGCAGATGTTGACCAGTCCCGCATCGGAGAGCCGGCCGTTCGCTATCAGTTCCGCCGCGGCACGGACGAGAGCCTGACGGGTCTGTTCGGACCGGGTCTGCATCAGGCTGCACCTGCCTATTCCTGCTCTTGGCATGAAGGAGCGCGCGGGCGCCCGAAGGCGTCGGCAACAACCGGAATCATACAACCATGCCTGTTTTAGTCGACAGCCCCGTGACCCCAGACCTCCATCCAATCCCCATAAATCCTGCAGCTCTTGCCCATGCATAGGCTCTTGACGGCCGGGCGATCCCGTGAACACACCCCATCCGGAACGCCCGCCCACTCTTGACAATCAGACAAGTCTGTTTGTTACGTTGGCGATGGCCACGTTGCCCCGGCACCCAAGCGTCACCCGAGCGTTGAGGAGTCCGATGAGCGGCACGACCACCCCCACCGCGACCATCCCCCTGGTCGGCAGCGGATTCGGCGAAGCCCTGCACGAGGGTCTGGTCCGCGCGGCGGCCCGGATGTCGCCCCGCCCGGGCCACTCCCCCCTCGTGTCGTCCGCCACCACCCTGGGGTCCTGGGAGACCGGCGCCGTCCTGGACCGTTTCGCCGCCCGCCTCCCCGCCGCACTCGCCCCGGCCGAGGCGGAGGTGCCCGCGCTGCGCACCACGCTGACGGAGTTCGCCCGCACCGCCCTGGCCCGTGCCGCGGACACCACGCCCACTCCCACGCCCACTCCCATCGCCCCGCCCGCCGCTGCCCCGCACCAGGTGGCCGCCGCGGTCGCCCTGCTCCTCGAGTGCGCCCTGCTGCACGTCCTGGAGAACGGCATCGCGCACCACGAGAGCGCGCTGCCCCGCGCGGTCGCGGTCGTCCGGCGCCTGGGCGAGGTCGTCCGGGAGGCCGGGGAGGGCATGTGGGCCGGCGACGACGGCCGCGGCGAGCGCCGCAGGCTGGCCCGGCAACTGCACGACGAGCTGGGCGGCGCCCTGTCCCTCGCCCGGCTCAGCCTCGACGCCGCGGCGACCTGCGCCCCCGGCAGGACCGACTCACCCACGCCTGGCGCCCCCGGCAGGACCGACTCACCCACCCCTGGCGCTCCCGGCGCCGTCGCGGCCCACCTCGCCACCGCCCAAAGGGCACTGGCCGCCGCGGTCAGGGAGAACCAGGCGCTCATCGACGGCGTGCGCCATCGCGCCGACCTGCCGCCCCTGCGCGAGGCCCTGGAGGCCTTCCTCGCGGGCCCCCGCCCCCGCGACGGCCGCCGTGTCCGTACCTCCGTCGACGTCATCGGTGACGAGTGGACCCTCTCCGAGCGGCACCGGGAGGAGACCTTTCTCGCCCTGCGCGAGGCCCTGCGCGACCGCCTGGCCCGCTCGGGCGCGCGCCGCGTGGACACCGTCGTACGCATCACCAGGCGCTGGCTGTACGCGAAGGTGAGCGACGACGGCCACGGCCCCGCGGCAGGTTCCGCCGGCTCCGCCGATTCCGCGCGGGCCCTGCTCTCCCTCACCGGCCGCGTCGAGGACCTCGGCGGCCGGACCGGCATCACCCCGGGCACCCCCACCGGCACCCTGCTGGAGATCCATCTGCCCCTGCGCGGACACCCCTGAGCCCCGCCCCGCCCGAGGAAAGCTGAGGGATGGACCGCCCGCTGTGGACGGCCCGATCAGCTGTGGAGCAGCGCGGGCAGCAGCGCGTGGTCGACACACCTGGTCAGGTAGTCGGCGTCGGCGGGCTTGCCCTCGAACATCGGACGAGTGAGCATCACACTGAGCAGGATCTGCGGCAGGAAGTCGGTGGCAGACGGCCGGCGGGACAGCTCGCCACGCTCAACAGCTCGGTCAACGACCTCTATAAGATCCGCAAACCAGGACTCCAACAGCGTTTCGCGCACCGCGTCGGCGAGGTTCTCGTCGGTCAGCACAGCGTGCGCGAGCGCGGCGAACAGCGGCACGTCCTTCTGCCCATGGGGACCCAACAGCTCGGCCATGGCCAGCAGATCGCCGCGGAGCGTACCGGTGTCGATTTCCTCCGGCTTCATCGGCCGCGTGGCGTAGAGCGCAGCCGCCACGATCTGCGGCTTCCCCGGCCACAGACGATAGAGCGTGGCCTTGCTGCAGCGCGCCCGGGCCGCGACCAGGTCCATCGACAGCTCGTCATAGCTGACCTCGTGCAACACATCGATCGTCGCGACCAGCAACTCGACCTCCCGTTCGGGGGTCATCCGAGGGCGACGGATCGCCTCATCGCCCTTGTCGCGTGACATCAGCACTCCATTTGGTACAGAACGGTTTCGGACCGCGACTGTAGGGCGACCTCGGGAGAAACGCAACTGTACTATCTGGCGGTGACGCGGCGACGGAAGGCCGAAGCGTGGCGAGCCGGGCTCGACGCAGGAACCACAGGACTCGGCCGGCTACGTGGTCCTTGCAGACGGTCGGCCGCCTGCAAGGACCACACCCGGGTCAGGGTCACTCGGGGCTAGGCCACCAGGACGGCGAGCTTGCTCAGCGACTCGGTGAGCGCCGTGGTGGTGGCGTCCTTCACCTTGGCCGCCATCATGTTCACGGCCGCGCCCTTGAACTCGTTCTCCACCGTGACCAGGGTGCCCTCGCCCGCGTCGGCGAGCAGGTAGTGCTGGCCCACCGAGACACCCATCGGTCCGTTGCCCCGCAGCCGGTAGGACCGTCCGGCCTCGACCTCGGTGACGGTCCAGGCCACCTCGGCGGCCATGCCGATCAGGGTCATCTTCTCGCTGTACTCGGCGCCCACGACGAATTCGGCCGGGCCGCCGTTGGGGAACTCGGTGTGGATGGTGTTCCACTCACCGAAGCGGTCGAAGTCGGTGATGACCGCCCACACCTTGTCGGCGGGGGCGGCTACGGACGCGCTGACGGAAACCTCGGGCATGATTGCTCCTCTTCTGATGGGCCCTGCGGGCCGTGCTTTGACATGCCGCCCACGGTGCGGGCGGAGTTCGTGGAGTGGGGACCACACTTCGGTCAAGCCTTCACGCGCTGGATCAGGTTGTGGACCAGGGCGTCCGTGGCGTGCGGGGCGCGTACTCCGCCGAACAGCTGGAAGTCCGGCCGGATCAGGACGACCGAGGCGTTCAGCCGCTCGAACCAGGCCGCGTACTTGCCCTCGGGGTCGGTGAGGCCGCCGGGCCCGAAGTGGGCGCTGCGGCCGCCGAGTTGCTGCCAGGCGGTGCGCCGGTCCGGGGAGAGCAGTTCGGCCGGGTCACGGTCGCGGCCCAGCAGGAGGAAGCCGCGGGGCGGGAGCACCTCGTCCAGGAGAGCCGTGCGGGCCCCGGTGCCCACGTGGGCCTGGACGCCCAGCGTGCCGCCGATCCCGTCGTCCTGCAGCGTCCCGCCCTGCACGTTCCAGTTCCTGGACGCGTCCTGGAGATCCAGGGTGCCCATGGACTTGATCATGGCATCCCGCTCGGCGCACTCCTTCGGGTCGGTCGCGCAGAACATCCGGCCGATGAAGACGGTCTGCTCGATGATCTGCGCGACCTGCGCGGAGCGTTCGGTGCTGTAGTCGTCCAGCAGCGAGTCCTTGCCCTTGCCCCTGACCAGCAGGGCCAGGCGCCAGGCGAGATTCGCCGCGTCGCGGAGGCCGGAGTTGATGCCCTGGCCCATGAACGGCGGCATCAGATGGGCCGCGTCACCGGCCAGCAGCACACGGCCCTTGCGCCACTCGTTGGCCCAGCGTCCTCGGAAGGTGTACCGGGCGTGCCGCACCAGGTCGGCGTTGCCGGGGTGGATGTCCCAGGCCTTCAGCAGCCGCCAGGCGTTCTCGTCGGTGTCGACGTTGTCCTGGTCGTCGTCCGGCATGATCATGAACTCCCAGCGCCGGCGACCGGGTCCGGACGGCACCAGGGTGGTCGACCGGGCGGGATCCAGATGCTGGCACGCGTACGGCAGCCAGGCCGGCGGCGTGTGCGGGACGACGTCGACCACCAGCCAGTCATGGCTGAAGTCGAGGTCGGTCATCTCCGTTCCGAGCAGGGTGCGGACCGCGCTGTTGGCTCCGTCGCAGCCGACGACGTAACCCGCCCGTACGGTCTCCGGTTCGCCGGCGGGGATCGGTTCGAGGCCGTCGTGGGGGCGGATGACGGCGCTGACCCCAGACCCGGACGGCCCGTCGTCGGACAGCGCCTCCAGCGAGAAACCCCGGCGCTGGTCGATCAACGGGTGTTCCTGGACCCGCTGTTCGAGCAAACCCTCCAGATCCGGCTGCGAGAAACCCGTCATGTGGGCGAAGCCGGAATCGGAATCCAGGTCGAACCGCGATTCGGCCAGGGTCTCCCCCGAGGCGTCCGTGAGCTTGAACGTGTGCCCGTCCTGCCCCCAGGGCTCCAGCAGCGGGGCCAACTCCTCGCGCAGACCGAGCTGGTACAGGATCCGCAGGGTGTCATGGCTGAGAGCCACGGCGCGGGGCAGCGGATACGGCTGTGCCCAGCGCTCCACCACGATCACCCGTATTCCCTGCTGGGCCAGTAGCAGGGCGAGTACCTGGCCGATCGGGCCGGCGCCCACGACGAGGACGTCGCAGTCGTGTCGTTCGGCCTCGTGTCGTTCGTTGTCAGTCATGACTCAGCCCAGGGGTCCCAGGTAGGCCGTGCCCCCGTAGGTGTCGGAGAGCGGCTCAAGCGTCTCCGACCACGGGAGGACCATGTCGCGGCGCTCGCTCCCCGGCCTGGGCCTGCCGTCCCAGCCGATCTGCTCCATGTAGTAGTAGAGACAGACCAGGTGGCCGTCGGGGTCCTTCAGGTGGACGGCGTAGTCGATGCCGACGTAGATCTCCTGCGGGAGTCCATGCACGAGGGTGTAGCCGCGGTCCATCAAGTACGCGGCCGCGTTCCGCAGTTGGGTGAAACTGCCGACCTGGAGACCGATGCTCAGGCACGAGGTGTGCTCGCTGAGGCCGAGGATGCCGCGCAGCGCCTTGTCGGCGAGGGCGAAGGTGTGGTGCTCGGTGCCAGTGCGGAAGTACACAATCCGCCTGCCGTGCAGCTCGACCTCCTCGACCACCTCGAAGCCGAGCATGCCGGTGTAGAAGGCGATCATCTCGTCCATGCGCTCGGTGAACAGCGAGACCGGGCCGATCCCGGTGACCTTGAAGGGCCGCGGGAGCAGGACGCCGCCGACGACGTACGTCTCCTCCAGGTGCTCCTCGGACGGGTGGTAGCCGGAGTCGATGTCGATGCCCTTGGCCAGCGCCTCGCGGACCTCGGCGGCCTCCGACATCTGTGGCAGTGACGGCATCACGTCCATGAGGCCGCGGTAGTGCATGCCGTACGGCTTCGACTTGCGCTGCCAGCCGATCTGCTCGATGCCGTAGTACAGCTCGATCATGTTGTCGTCGGGGTCGTAGGCGTAGATCTCCCAGTTGCTGCCGGGCATGTCGCGGCCGTAGTGGCCGATCTCGACGCCCCGCTCCTTGAGGTACGCCTCGGCCTCGACGACCTCCTGCAGGCTGCCGACCTGGAAGGTGAGCTGGCTGAAGGTGATGTCCTGCACCTTGCGGTTGTTGCCCCACAGGGTTCCGAAGGTCTTGTGCGCGAGCACCAGTGCGTGGTGGTCACTGTTGTGGGTGGTGAAGGTCAAACGCGGGTCGGTCAGGATGTCCTTCACGAACGGGCGCGCCTCTTCGGGCACCTGGCTCAGCACGTCGAGCTGGTCGGTGATGCGGAATCCGAGCGCGTCGCAGTAGAAGGTGATCGCCTCGTCGAGCCGCTCCATGTTCAGCCCGAGGTGGCCGAGGCGGCGGATCTTGAACGGGCGCGGCAGCATCAGGCCGCCGACGTCGTACTGCTGCGGGCTCTGCTCCGGGGTGGTGGTCATGACTGGGCTCCCGTCCGGTCGTTGTCCTTGTCGTCGGCGGCGGGGTGTCCAGGGGCCGCCGTCACGGGGTTGTGGAGTTCGCCGATGCCCTTGACCCAGCTGACGAGCCTGTCGCCGGGCTTGAGGAAGAGCGGCGGAGTACGGAAGAGACCGACGCCCGCGCCCGTACCGGTGAAGATCAGGTCACCGGGCAGCAGCGGGACGATGGAGGAGATGTACGCGATCAGCTCGGCCACCGAGAAGATCATTTCGGAGGTGCGGGCCTTCTGCACGATCCGGTCGTTCAGCGCGCAGCCGAGCTCCAGGTCGTCCGGGTCGTCGAACTCGTCGGGCGTGACCAGCACCGGACCCAGCGGGGCGAAACCGGGGAAGGACTTCCCCATGGACAACTGCGGGGCGGGGCCGGCCAGCTGGATGACACGTTCGGAGACGTCCTGCCCGACGGTGAGGGCGGCGACGTGATCCCAGGCGTCCTTCTTCGCGACGCGCTCGCCGTACCGGCCGACCACGACGACGAGTTCGACCTCCCAGTCGACGTTCCCGCTGGGCACCGGGATCGGGTCCTGGGGACCGGACAAGCTGGTACGGAACTTGGTGAAGATCATCGGGTCCTTGGGCAGCATTGCCTTGACGTCCCCGGTGTGGCCGCGGGCGGCGGCGGCCTCCTGTACATGGTCGAGGTAGTTGGCGCCGATGCCGAAGACCTGGCGCGGTGCCGGGACCGGGTTCTGCAGGCCGTCCAGCGGCAGCCGCTCCCCGTCGGGTTCGGCCGTGGCGGCCCACTCGACCAGGGGCTCCCAGTGGTCGAAGAGCTGTGCGGGATCGGCCGGGAAGCGGCCGTTGCTGGCCCGTTCGATGTCGACGGCCGAGTTTCCGTCGACAAGGACCAGCCGGTTGGCGATGACTCCGAGGCGCATGACGGCGCCCTCCTCAGGATGGATCGGTTACTTGACTGCGTCCGGGTACTGGACGGTGTGCGGTTCTGCCCGCGCGCTGTCGAGCGGTACGCCGAGTGAGTTGAGCGTTCCGGCGAGCAGGACGTAGTGGCCCACCAGCACGGGCAGTTCGATGAGCTGCTCGGTGTTCAGCAGCGCGCTCAACGCATGCCAGGTGGTCTCGCGGATGGTGTGGCTCGCGTGCAGCTGATCGATCGCGGCCAGCAGCAGCCGGTCGCGTGTCGACCAGTCGACGGTGGTCTCACCGGTGAGCGCGGCGAGTTCGTGGTCGGTCAGCCCGACCTCGGAACCGAGCCCGACGTGGTGATGCAGCTCGTACGCGCATTCGCAGAGCGACGCGGTCCTGATGATCACCAACTCCCGCTCCCGGGCCGGGAATGCCGAGTCCGTCAGCAGGTGCAGACAGAACGGCAGCCACTTCCGGTAGAGCGCGGGATGCCGCACCAAGGTGCTGAAGACATTGGGCGCGTCCTCGCCCAGGACGCCGGACAGCAGCTCGCGCTGCTCGTCCGTGCGTTGCGCTCCCGCGATCGGGGTCAGGCGCCGCCGCGCCGGGGACTGCGACAGGGGCCTGACCGGCTGTGATTTGGGCATGGTTCTCCCTTCGAACGTAATCGGGAATTCAGCTATGCGGCCGATGTACCGGAACTACCGGAATTCGTGGAGGTACCTGAATTCGTGGAGGTACCGGAATTCGTGGATTTCTCGGACGTCTTGAAGGTCACGTCGTGGCCCGAGAGCGTGACGGCGACAGCGGAGGAATCGGTGGAGATCGACTGCAGGGTCATCCCGTGCGGGAGGTTCCGCAGCGGGATCTTCTTCTCGAAGGTCCTGCCGACCGAGTCCAGGACGGACTGCGGCAGTTGGTCCGAGGAGATGCCCAGCACCTTGAAGGCGATGGTGGTGGGCCCGTCCTTGGTGACCTGGGCGTTCACCGTGATGTTCCCGGCTATCGGCACACTCAGCGAGGCGGTGAGCCGCCCCGGCGCCGATCCGGCCCGGACGTCCAGGCCCAGCGTTGCGGACAGGTCCTCGTATGAGACGAACGCGGTGGCTTTGGCGGAGCCGGCCCGGGCGGTGTCCGCGTCCGAGCTCCGCTTGAGGTGGGTCATACGGGCGTCCAGCCTGGAGACCGGCACCGGGCTGTCCGTCCCGGCCGGAATCTGTTCGGCCGAGACATCCACCCGGTCCAGGGTTCCCCGGGCCGCCTGGGTCAGGAACGGGAATCCCCGGATGTGCACCTCTGGTGCCGTCGCGGTCCCGGTGGCCCGCTGGAAGGCGTGCGCGGTCTGCGCTTCCGCGTGGACGCGTACGTCGTAGTCGGTACCGAGCGCCGCCGGCAAAAGGGCTGCGACGGCTGCGATGAGCACGCGGTACCGGCGGCGAATGCGCCGTGCGCCCCGCGGACGGCGGGCGGACTGCGCTGTTCCGTGCGGCATACCGGCGGCCGGCGCGGACAACTCTGATCTCTCGGGCATTGGGGGACCCTTCGGCCTGTCACGTTCGGTGCGTCGCGTACGGGCGGCGGTGTCACATGTGGACGACCGGTGCGGCGTCGGCGTCCGGCTTGGGCACGCCACGGCGGTAGAGGACCCCGCAGACGACCATGCCCGCGGCGAAGAAGCCCGCGGCCCACCAGTAGGCGGTGGCATAGCCGTGCAGGGCGGCCTCCGCGAGGAGGGCGGGGTTCTTGGGATTTCTACTCTCGAGGTAATGGGTGGCGGCGGTGGCCGACAGCGTGGTGAGCAGCGCCGTACTGATGGAACCGCCGACCTGCTGCATGGTGTTGACGGCCGCGGAGGCGACACCGGCGTCCTCGGTCGCCACCCCGGAGGTGGCCACGCTCATCGCCGGAGCCATCACCAGGCCGATCCCGAGCCCGATCACGATCAGCGGGGGCATCACGTTCGCGACGTAAACGCTGTTCAGGTCAAGGGTGGTCAGCCATGCCAGGCCGACGGCGGACACACCCATGCCCACCGGCACGACCGGCTTGGGGCCGAGTTGCCGGATGAGGACGTTGGTGGCGAGCGGGGTGGTGACCATGAGTCCGACGACCATCGGCATGAAGGCCAGACCGGTCTTGACCGGGCTGTAGCCCAGGCTCTCCTGCATGTAGTAGGTCAGGAAGAGGAAGACGCCGAACATGCCCGCGCCGCAGATCAGCACGGCGATGAAGGAGGCACCGCGGTTGCGGTCCAGCAGGAGCCGCAGGGGCAGCAGGGGGTTGGCGGCCCTGGTCTGCCACCCCGCGAACGCCGCCAGCAGGACGGTGCCGGCCCCCAGCAGACCCCAGGTGGCCGGCGAACTCCAGCCGTGCGTCTCGGCGTTGGAGAATCCGTAGACCACGCAGAACAGCCCGGACGACACGAGGATCGTGCCGGGCACGTCCAAGGTGGCGGTCCTGTCGCGGGCGGTGCGGGTCAGCAGCAGGACTCCGCCGACGAAGGCGATGACGGCGAAGCCCAGGTTGACGTACAGCGTCCAGCGCCAGTCGAGGTATTCGGTGAGGACACCGCCCAGGAGCAGGCCGATGGCCGCGCCGGCACCCGCGATGCCGCCGTAGACGCTGAAAGCCTTCGCGCGTTCCCTGGTGTCCGTGAACGTGGTGGTCAGCAGCGACAGTGCGGCCGGTGCCAGGAGCGCACCGAACAGCCCTTGGCCGGCGCGGGCGCCGACCAGCATGCCGAAGCTGTCGGCCGCGCCGCCCAGAGCGGAGGCGCCCGCGAAGCCGGCCAGGCCCACCAGGAAGGTGATCTTGCGGCCGAACAGGTCCGCGATACGGCCGCCGAGCAGCAGCAGGCTGCCGAAGGCCAGCGCGTAGGCGGTGATGACCCACTGCCGGTTGCCGTTGCTGAAGCCCAGGTCCTGCTGGGCCGACGGCAGGGCGATGTTCACGATGGATGCGTCGAGCACCACCATCAACTGGGCGATGCAGACGACAGCGAGGATCCACCACCGGTGGCGGGCTTGGCCGGACGGAGGGGATGCGGTGCCGACATCGCTTGCGTCGGGGGAAGTGAGGGGCATGGTGGATCTCCAGAGAGGGCCGCGGGCGGAGGCCGGGCATGAGGCCATGGCGAGGCCGGGGAAGGGGGGCAGGGGGGCCGGATCGGGAAGGCAGGGAAGGCGCGATCAGGGCTGTAGCGCCGTGGGCAGGAGCAGCGGGAGCAGCACCTGGTCGACGCATCTGGTGAGGTAGTCGATATCGGCGACTCCGCGCCCGAACAACGGACGGGTGGCTGCCACGCTGAGCAGCACTTCGGGCAGGAAGTGCGCGCCGGGCGGCCGGGCGGCCAGCTCGCCCCGCTCGACCGCCCGGTCGACGAACCCGATGAGACCGGCGAACCAGGGCTCCAGCAGAGATGTCCGCACCGCTCGGGCGAGTTCCTCGTCCGTGAGCACGGCGTGCCCCAGCGCGGCGAACAGCGCCGTCATCGTCTCCCCAGCGGCCGCCAGCAGCGCGGCCATGGCCAGCAGATCGCCGCGGAGCGTGCCCGTGTCGACCCCTTCCGGTCTCATCGGGCGCGTGGCGTAGAGCGCGGCAACGACAAGGTGCGCCTTGGTCGGCCACAGCTTGTAGAGCGTGGCCTTGCTGCACCGCCCCCGCGCCGCGACCAGGTCCATCGACAGTTCCTCGTAGCTGACCTCGCCCAGCACCTCCAGGGCCGCGTTGAGCAGCTCCATCTCCCTGGCCCGGGAAATGCGCGAGCGGCGGATCGACGGCTCGCCTGTGGTGCCGGACATCAGGTCCTCCGTTGAGTACAGAACTGTTCTGTACTCAGTGTAGCTCCGCGCCCGGGAGAAACGCAACCGTTCTATCCGCGCCCTTGGGCGCCGGGTCACGGTGCTTGCCGATCGGCCCTGTGGCGCCTGGCCAGCAGGTCGGCGGGCATGGCCTCGACCTTCTCCGTGGGGTAGGACAGCGGGAAGATGATCGGCCGCTCGACGTGCTCGGCCATGGCGGTGACGACCTCTTTGTCGAAGGCACCTGGCGTGGTCGAGGTGCCGATCAGCATGGTGGGACGGACGTGCCGGGCGGTGGTCAGCAGGTCGATGTTCCCGTCCGCCCAGCCCTGCACCTCCGAGGCCGGCCGTGCGTAGGGGGCCTGGTAGTCACGTAGGTCCGGCATGCCCTCGACCAGCAGCCCCAGCTTGTCGACCAGCCACACCCGGCGGGTGGCCTCCTTGGGCTCCAGTCCGTCGCGGACCATCGCGTGCGTCGCAGCTGGTCGGCAATGCCCACCCCGGCCGTGCCGGCGCCGAAGACCACGACGCGCTGGTCACCGAAGGACTCGCCGATGATCTTCAAGGCCGACACCGCAGCGGCCGAGGTGATCGCCCCGTGCCCTGCATGTCGTCGTTGAACATCCGATAGTGGTGCCCGTACGTCTCCAGGATGCCTCGGGCATCGCCCGGCCCGAAGTCCTCGAAATGCAGCAGCGCATTCGGATACAGCTCCGAGACCGTCTCCAGGTAGTTCTCGATGAACGCGTCGTACGGTCCATGACCACCGGTAGGCAGCGGGCGGGATGCAGCCCCGCCGCTGCGGTGTAGACGGCGAACTTGCCCACCGAGATCTGGATGCCCCGCACACCCCAGTCGCCGATACCCAGGATCTCCTCTGCCTCGGTGACCACCACCAGATCGACCTCATCCCGGTGGAGCTGAAGTGCCTCGAACGAGCGGCGCACATCCTCCAGCCGGTCGATGGACAAGAACACCCCGCGCGGGCCCCGGTACTCGTGGCTGTACCGCTTGATCGCCTCACCCACCGTCGGGTCGTAGACGACCGGCAGCAACTCGGCGAGGTGATCTTGCAGCAGCCGGTAGTACAACACCTCGTTGCGGCCGTGCACCTGCTCAAGATTGATGAACTTCGCCAGATAGGTCGGCTCCTGCTGCAACTGCTCGTAGGCACGAATCGCCTGCTGGTCAAGGGTGAGCACGGCGTCCGGCAACCGACCCGCGAGCCCGAGGCGCTCCCGCTCCTCCGTCGTGAAAGCGGTACCCCGATCGGTCAACGGATCCAATAGGACAGAATGCGCGTGTATCGGCACGAAAACCCATCTATGGACATGATTCCAGCTGTCCAGCCCCTGTTTCCATGCTTGACCCGTTCTCCAGGCAGTGCCACCGGGGAAGCCTGCGCATTCCGGCGCCATGATCCGCCGCCGCATTCCGTCGCTCAGCTTCCGCCGCGACTGCGCCGGCGGCCGGCCCGACTCCCTGCCCACCAGCAACGACGGCTCCAGCCGGGCCCACTGCCCGTCAGCGCACCCTGTCCATAGCCTGCCGAGCGAACTGGCGGAGGCCCCAGCACCCGCTGCGACCTCGACTGAGCAATCCATGCATGCTCCGGCGAACCGGTTGGTCTCCCGCGGAGGCGCGACACCGACAGGCTGGTAACTGTTCCCGACTTTCCCGCAGAGGCAACCTACGGAACTGATCCGGTTTGCGGGGGACGCTGGCACGTGTGGGACAAGACCTCTCCATTGCGGAGCAAAGCCCGGCCATACGTGGCCGGAGAGGACTGAAAACTGTCCCGTAAAGATCTTCGCGCTGCAGGTGATCTGAGGACAGCAGGCGTATCCGGCCAGGGCCGAGGTTGCGAAGACCGACTGCGCCGAGGCTCAGAGTGAGTCGCGGCTGCCCCTGCGCAGATAGGCGAAGAGTGGTTTGCCATAGAAAAGGATGAACTCGTCGATTTGGCGGACTCTCGCCATTCGAGACTGCTCCGAGAGACACACTGCCCTGGCTCAGTGCTCACTCGCCGACGCCGTCGGCGAGGAGGATGAAATCGGGCTGGTCGCCGACCAGAAGTCGGATCGGACGTTGGGGCGGGGGATGGGATAGTTGTAGTCGGGCCCGTTGGGGGAAGCGGTCGGGTCTGCCACCTTGGACGGCTTGGCACATGGGGAATCCACCTCGAAGGCGACCTGCCCCGCTCCGCCCACAACTAGGGAAATCCCGAATCCGTCAGGTGACTGAGCGAAGATGGCGGGAAATTTCTCGCTCTTGTTAACGGATTTGATTTGGTATCCGCTCTTTTCCCAGAACCGCTGCACGACTCCAAGGAAGTTTCCTCGGCGCTCCTTGGAGATGATGGTCATCACCGTGCGCGAGCGAGACACATCACAGCTACCCGTGGAAGTCCCGCTGTGAGTCCAGTGCACTTCGGGCTCGATGGCACCCAAAGTCGCATCGAGCATGGCATCCGCGCGTTCCGCTGCTTGCTGCATGGTGATATTCATGGTCGGTCCCCGCCTTTCACCTGAAACCTGCTTTGCGGTATTCTGCGCGGCACCGCAACCGGCCAGCATGACAGCAGCCGCCGCAACGGTCGGAAGCGTCCTCCATAGTTTCTTCATCGAGGTCGTTCCACTCCAATATTATCGGACTGCCCCGCCACAATCAGAGTGATGTTATTGGCGGACTCTTTATCTTTTTCTGGGTCGAAGTAATTTGAGTGAGCTGGCGCCGGATCGTGGGTCGTCGGTCTTGGCCCGTCGTCCACGAGGAAGCGGTGGGCACCGAAGTCCCGGCTCGCCGGGTCGGTTCCGAACCAGATCTCGTCGGGATCAGTCGCACCGCCCCCGACCTCGTGACCGACGACTCCGCCCACAGCTACGCCAGCTGCTCCACCGACCAGGTCCCCGAGATAACTTCCCGACTCATGCCCCAAGATGCTTCCCGCAACAGCACCGATCCCCGCGCCGACGACCATGCCACCCGCTTCCCTGTGGTTGGGAAGCATTGTCACGGGGTCGTTGTTGGCAGCACCTACGAAGACGTGGTTCTTGCCGACGTTGAGTTCCTCGGCATGGTCTGCACCTGTGCCAGGGCTGCCCACAAGGATGATGTCATCGGCGCCCGGGATGCCGCCATCGTGCTGTGCTGCCTGTCCAACGGTGAGTGAGCCGTAGGAGTGACCAATGGCGGTGATGTGGGGGTCGGCATGCTCGTTCGTGGCCGAGATACCAGCCATGAAATCGTTGTAGGTATTCGCTCCGGCCTTGGCATCGTCCATGGACACGACGTCCGCGTTGCGTACCAACTCTGAGGCCGGCATTTGCGGGGCATCATATCCCAGCCAAACGATGGAAGCGCTTGAGGGATCGTAGAATTGAGCATCTTTGGCCGTGTCACGCGCCCTCTTGAGATCGTTCTTGGCAAATTCTGCATCAAGAGCCGTGCCCAGACCCGGAACATAAGCCGACACGTTCTTCGATGTGTCAGGGTTTCCGTAACTGACAATGGCCCGACCGTTGCCCTCGTCTCCGATTCCGAGTAGGTAAATCGGCGGGAACTTCGGATCCGGGTGCTTTAATTGGTAGTCAATCGACTTCAGCCCGTCCAGCATCGTCTTCGAGCCCTCGTCGTGCTGCCCCGAGAGTTTTCCGATGAGCAGCTGAAGATTCTCCCGGTTCGCCTTGTCCCTCGCCATGGCCGGGATGCCGTCCAGGTTCCCGATCACGTTTGGGTATGTCGCCAGGTACTCCTCCCGCTGTTCCTGCGTGAGGTGGTCCCACCATTCCTTGCGTGCGGCAGCGGACTTGTCGAGCGGGATGTCGTCTGTCAGGTAATCCGCTGCCGACCGTACGGCCTGGGCGTCGGCAGCGGCGTCGACCCAGGTCTTCGCGTCGACCGTCAGCCCCGATCCTGCCTTCAGCTTGCTCAGCGCCGGGCGGTAGCGTTCGTCGATCTCCCGGGCCTCGCGCAGGGCGTGGGCGATGCGGTCTGCGATGTCCTGCGCTTTGGCGTTGTTGGGGTTGGGGTTGATCAAGCCGGGTCCCCCCGGGCCACTGCCCGGCGTGTACAGCCCCTTGTCGTCCGGCGTGTACAGCCCTTTGTTCCCCGAGGTGAGCGTGCCGTTGTTGCCGACTACCGTTCCGCCGGGGATTTTCTCGCCGGTCAGGTCGTTCTTGCCGTCGGCCGGGTACCCAATGCTTCCGTCCTCGTGCACCGTGTACGACAGGGCGGTGGCGTCGTCCAGCGCTTCCTTCAACCGTCGCTGAGGAGCGGCAAGTTCGGTGGAGAGACCGTTCACCGAGGTGCGGATCAGCCCGCACTCGGTGCGGATGTAGTGGAAGTTGCGGCTCAGGCGGTTCAGGCGCCGGACGGCGGCCTTCGCCGACTCACTCTCCTGCGTCTTTGCCAGGCTGCCGGCCATCTCGGCATCGACGCGTTCGGCCGCGGCATCGGCGTGGTACGAGACCTTCGCCCAGCCATCGGCCGCGTCATCCAGTTCCGACAGCTTCAGGTCCCGCAGCTGCTGCCAGGTCAGCACCGACGTCACCGGTCCTTGCCCCCCTCCGACACATGCACAGCGCGGGCCTTGGCGGCCACGGCACCGTCCACCTCACCCAGGTCCCGGGCGACAGCGCGCAGCTTGGGTTCCAGGGACTCGCACTCGTCCCGCACCGACTCCAGTCGCTTCTCCCAGGAGGTAAGTACGGTCGTCAACGCACTCAGGCTTGCCAGGCCCGCGGCGCCGTTCGGCACACCCGTGTGGCTGGACTGCAAGCCGTTCTTCGTGGACTGGGTGCTGATTCTCAGGTCGTCCGCCGTGCCCGCAGCACGGCTCCACGGCCCGTTCGAGTGCCGCAGAGTGCCCGAGCCGCCGCCCGTCCCGGTCGTCGACCCGCTCGTGGGAGTACTGCCGCCGGGATCGGCCGGCAGCTGATTGAGCTGCATCTGGGTGGAGTGGCGCTCGGCCGCCGCGGCCTTGATCTGTTCCCACTCGTCCCACGCCACCAGTGGTCCCTCCCCCTGTACGCCTCCACGGCGCTGCCTGAGCCTGCTGGTGGGGACGTTACCCGGCGGCCGCAACGCACTGTATCCGTGCGATCCGCCACAGCGACTGAGTACGTGTACTCATGTCCACGGAGGTGACCTGCTGCCACAGTGGCCACAACGTGGTGAGGCTTCCGCGCAACGCTGTTGAGCGGACAGTCGAACCACCGTCTCGCATCGGCCATTCACAGCACGATCTCCGCGCCGGGCGATTGCCCGCTCTCGACCTGCTGCCGCCCGGCAGCAGGTCGGACACGGCAGCAGTGGAGTGGTTCCGACGCGTGATGGGTCGGCTTTGAGCCAGCCTCACTCCGTGGTGGCAATGGGATTCCGCGGAGACGCAAGATCACCACTATCTTGCGGGAGTTGCTCCTGTTACGAACGGGAATGTCAGAGGCATTGCCGGTGAGAGGCCGAAGGTACTCGCTGCGAAGTCAGCCGTACGGGGAGGACATGGTGGTTGACAGCACGGGGGATCCGCAGGCAACTGCCGCTGGACTGGAAGCGGCTGCCGGGGTGATCGCAGCGGCGGGCATAGGGCCCTTCGTGGGTGTCGGTGCCGCCGTGGCCCAGGCGCTGCGCGTCGAGGGTGAAACGCTGACGACCTTCAAAAAGCGGGTCGATGACCTCCTGACCCAGCTGGAGGAGTCGAAGGCCGCCCCGCGCAGGATCGCGGACGGTGCCCTGCCGACGGGACGGCTGGGGAACTTCGACGAGGCCGACGCGCTGCACACCGCCTACACCCGCGTGCACTCCCGCCTGGAGAACCTGTCCAAGATGCTGGCGCTTCAGATCGAGGGACTGGTCGTCACGGTCGACGCGTCGAAGAGCAACTACCACAACCTGGATGACCACATCCGCGACCGCCTGAGCCGGATCCGGATCGAGGCAGACAAGTTGCTCGTCGACAAGGCGGGTCCGGGGGCGAGGGCACACACCGGCAACGGGTCGAAAGAGTCGGGTCGTGACCAGCAGGGCTCCCCGCCGACGGACGCGGAAGCCGGTGGCCTGTGATGTCCGTGTCGGAGAAAAGCGGCAACACGGTGCCCGAGGTTGGGAAGGCAGGGCGGCTCCATGTCTGATCTGGGCAGCCGGGCTTGGGAGATGGTCAAGCAGACCCGGTTCCTGGCCCACGACCCCGAACAACTGTGGGCCATGGTCGAACCCGCGGACGGTGCGACAGCCACGGACCTCGGCGACCTGCTGACCCAGGCCGCCAAGACGATCAAGGACATCGGCAGCGACCTGCGCACGCACAGCCTGGCGGTCGAGTGGGACGGCGAGGGCGGCGAGGCGTTCCGGACCTGGTGCCACCAGGCCGCGCTGGCCACTCTGGGCCTGGGCGACTACAGCGAAACCGCAGGCAAGTGGCTGGGCCACGCCGCGGACACGCTCCACGAGGTCAAGCCCCAGCTGGAGATCCTGCGCAGGCAGAGTGCCACCGCACGGTCGGTGCTCGACGCGCACGCGGCAAAGGCGACCGACGTCGGTAACCACGATGGCGGCCCCACGGACTCCGAGGTGACGAAGGCCAAGACCCAGTACGCCAACCACAGCGCCGAGGCGGCCGGGCAGATGATGAAGCTGGCCCAGTCGTACACCGCCTCGACGGAGCAGATCGACGCGCTGGAGGCGCCCGAGTTTCCGGAGCTGCCGAAGCAGTTCGTGCCCCCCGGGATTCATGGCGGCACCCACATTTCTGCCCCGTCTTCCGGCGGCGCGGCAGGCCAGGGGACGATGACACAAGCTCAGACGTCCGTTCACAAGGCTGCCATCGGCATCAGTTCAAGCGGAACGAGCCCGACTCCACGGGTAGCCGCGAGCCACCACATGGCGGTCTTGCCAGTAGTGCCGGACACGACGCCAGGCCGCCTGCCGGAAACGACAAACACGGCGATCGACAGCGTCAGCACGCTCCCGTCCGCCCCCACGGTTCCACCGTCCGCTTCGGCTCCCTCCTCGGGCGCAGGCGATGTGAGCGTCAGGACGTCGTCGCCGACCGGACTTCTACCACCCGCCTTCGGGGCGGGTACGACGATTCCGCCCAGCGTTCGGGGAAGCGAGGGACGAGCCGTGTACGGAGGCCGGGGCCCTGTGCCCACGCCTTCCGGCTCGGCCACGTCGGGAGCTTCACGCGTGCCGGGGCGCGGACTCACCGGCCCCTTCGGCCCCGACATGTCCGGTAGCCAGCCGCAGGCCCCTGGGCGTGGACCGGCCGTCCCTGGTGCGGCCAGAGGCGCCGACGGCATCACCGGTGGCCGCCCCGCATCGCCAACGAACGGACGACCTGCTGGTGCGATTCCACGCGGCACCGTTGTCGGCGGCACTCCGAGTCAGCAGCAGCCTCCCATGGGCCGTGGCACCGCACCAAGAGGATCCGGCCCTGGCACCTCGCCGCCCCGCGGCAACGACCGCACGACAAACCCCGAAAGCGCGGCGAAGAGCGCCCGCCCGCTTGCACAGTCCAATGGGATCGTCGGCGGGCAGCCCAAGACATCCCGACAGCGTGGACGGGCGGGGCTCACCTCAGGGCGCGCCGAACTCGTACGGGGATCGGACGCAGACGGCGTCCGGCCGCAGAGCGGCGGAGCAGCCCGCGGTGCCTCCGCCATCGCCCCTGCCCCATACGGTGGTGACCGCTCCGCCCGTGACGAGCGGTCGCGCAACCGCGCGAATCAGAGGGCAGAGGACGAAGACGGCCGGCCGAGCACGCCCCGCCTGCCCGGCGGTCCCGACGGACACGCACGACGAGAAGGATGACCATGCGCACCCGCAGCAAGCAGGCCGCACGGCACGGCCAGGTCGTAGCGGCCGTCGCCGGCGTCCTGTTGGCGGGCGTCGCCGTGACGCCCGCGTACGCCGACACCGTCCGCGACCGGCAGTGGTACCTGGATGCCATGCGGGCCGAGCAGATGTGGAAGACCAGCACGGGCAAGGGCATCACGGTCGCCGTGATCGACACCGGTGTCCAGGGCGACATCCCCGACCTGCGCGGCCAGGTCCTGTCGGGCAAGGACTACTCCAGGCACCCCGGGGACGAACACTCGGACTACGACGGCCACGGCACCAGCATGGCCGTCCTTATCGCCGGAACCGGCGCCAAAGGCCGAGTGACAGGTTCCTACGGCCTGGCCCCGGGGGCGAAGATCCTCCCGATCCGCATTCCGGACTTCATCGAGCAGAGCCGTAGTGACGGCAACCCGGACGACTACCCCGCCTATATGGCGAAGGCCATCCGGTACGCGGCCGACTCGGATGCCCAGGTCATCAACATCTCACAGGCGAGCAAAGCGCATTCACAGCAGCTGAACGAGTCCGTCGCCTACGCGCTGTCCAAGGACAAGCTGATCTTCGCGGGCGTAGGCAACGACGGCGCCGGCCTCAACGAGCTGGAGTACCCGGCGGCAACTCCCGGCGTGGCCGGCGTCGGAGCGATCGGCAGAAACGTCAAGGCGACGCAGGAGTCCCAGCACGGTCCCCAGGTCGATCTGGCCGCACCGGGCGAGGACATGGTCGCCGCCTGCCTCGGCGGTACGGAACTGTGCAAGACGCACGGCACCAGCGACGCCACCGCCATCGCCTCCGCATCCGCCGCCCTGATCTGGTCCAAGCACCCCGACTGGACGAACAACCAGGTCCTGCGGGTCATGCTCAACACCGCGAGCAAACCCAAGAACGGCAAGAAGCGCACCGACTATCTCGGCTACGGCACCGTACGGCCCCGCATCGCGCTGACGAACCCTGGCAGTCCCGGCCCAGCCGACGTGTACCCGCTGCCCGACTTCAAACAGGCGGCGTCCGAGGCGTCCGACGGGGCGGCCTCCGCTTCCGCACAGCCTGAGGGGAAACCGGCGGCTGCGGCTTCCGGAACCACCAGCGCAACGCCCTGGATTCTCACGGGCGTTGGAGCCGCCTTCCTTACCGGTGCGGTGCTTGTCGCCGGTGCGGTGCGCAGGCGCCGACGCGTTGCGGCGGCGGGCCTTGCGCAGGCGGCCGTGCCGCCGGGCCCCGGGCCGACTGGCTGGCCGTACGGAGACAGCAACCACGGGGGGAGGACCTGACATGGCGTGGGACGAGTGGGAGCAGTTGAAGGCCGATGCACTGGTCCGCAGGCAGGAAGGCATGCGACTGGACAGCGCTGCTGCCGCAGGCGGGGGCGGCACCGGAGAATCGGCCGACCTCAAGACGAACAAATCGGGGAAGAAAGCTGCGGTCAAGTCGCTACGGAATGAGATTCGGCCCGACACGGACACTGCCGGCAGCCATGCCGATGAATCCTCGTCGGCGACCGTCCGGGAATTCAGCGGCTGGGCTACCGGCTCCGGGCTCAAGGCCGCGCATGAGGAATGGGACCTGCAGGTCAAGAGCCTGAAAGGGCGCCTGGGGGAAGACCAGACGGCGCTGGAGAAGACCCATCAGGACTTCCAGTACCTCGACTTCGGCATCGGCGGCCAGATAGTGCAGATCGACACGGGGCACGAGACCCGTCGGGAGGGCTAGAGATGGCCACGGGCAAGCTCACCTATCAGGACGTGGTCACCATCAACCTGGGTGTGTTGATCACGGCGGCCAAGGACTGGGACGACATGGCCGGCGGTTTTGACGACCTGGGGCGCCTGTACGGGGCGAAGGTGGAGTCCTTTGCGAGCGACGGTAGATGGGTCGGCGTCAGCGCCGACGCGGCCGCCTCGCGGTTTGCGGTCACACGCAAGCAGTTCACCGATGCGCAGACGGAGGCCCGCGCCATGGCCTCGCTTCTCCGGGACGCCTACGAGCGGTTCTCCCAGCTGATCGGCCGCGTGAAGGGCTTGGTCGAGCAGGCGAAGAAGGACGACATGACCGTCAACAGCAAAGGCGAGGCGGTCTACGACTTCACTAAACTCGCCCCCTTCAGGCACGAACCGGACTACCCCACGTACGTGTCGCAGGTGAAAGAGGCCGAGGCCGACTGGACGAAGAAGATCAAGGATGCTGTGCAAGCGGTCGACGACGAGGACCAGATCGTCGAAAGCGCTCTGCGCGAGGCAGCCGGGGTCAAGAGCTGGTACGAGCGCGCGTTGGACCCCCTGGGCCAGGGCCACAACTTCAACGGGGCCGCAGCCGGCGACATCGAGACATACGAACAGGAGGCCAAACTGGAAGAAGCGGAGCAGAAAGCCGAAGCCGAGCGTAGGAAAAAGGAGAAGGAGTCCAGCGACAGTACCCTTAAGACCATCCTCAGGGGTATCGGGAATGGCGCTCAGATATTTTCACAGCAGCCCGGCGGTCTGGGTACGAAGCTCGTGGGCACGGTGATTGAAGGCGCCGCAGACGCTACCGGCTACAACAACACCCAAGGGATTACGATCGGCGGCTCTCTCGGGTTCGGTGTGGGCATTTCCGGATCGATTTCTCTCGTCGAAACCCGCACTCCGGACGGCCGCAACCAACTTAACTTGATGTATTCCGGAGGGAGCACTACCGCAGGTTGGGACTTCGGCGCCGCTGCAAATGTCGGAGTCGTAAAGAGCAACGCCGACGACATCAGTCAACTGAAGGGTGCGGGTTGGGACAAGTCGGGATCACTCCACGCCGGTCTTGGTTTTTGGGGGGCCCATCAGAACGCAATCGGGACAACCAACTCGAAAGGCGACCCCGTCGGCACAGCCTCGTACGGTATAGGTGCAGGCTTGGGCAACGAAGCTTCCACGGGGTTTAGTAACGCAGACGGATGGACCCTGTGGGAAAGCGGGAAGGGAAAATAAATCCATGTTCTTCGGGATGATTGGAATCATCTTCTTCGTAGTTGGGATTCTCTTCGCTACAAATCTCGGCGGGGCGGCTGAACGCGCCTTTCGTGTCTTCGCTCAAACGAACCCAACGGTTGGAACCGCCACACCGAAAACACTGCGTCTCGTGGGCGGTTTCTGGATCCCTCTGGGGGCATTCTTCATCGCGGTCGGCTTCTTCAGATGAGATGCCTTGGCCGACGTCGGGGGTGACTTGGGGTCGGCGGCCGAAGGACCAATCCGTTCGCGAGACCTGACCAGGTTTGCGATGGCGGAGTAGACCCAGTGTCGGACGACGCCCGGCGCTCGCCGACTCCATGGCCATCGTCAGCACCCCGGGCCTTCCGTCGGCGGCGCGGACCCATGTGCTGCCCAGCCTGTGCCGTATCGCCCTGGAAAACGCCTTTCTCGAAGCCGCCTGGGTCCGGCACCAACGCTCCCACGGTTCCGAGCACGCACTGCACGCCGCCGTCGGCGACGCCGACAAGTTCAGGAAGATCGCGGCGCTGGCCCTGTTCCGCGACATCGGGCGCACCGCCGACGTCGACCAGGAGCTGCGCACCCGCTACGGAGCGCAGGCCGCGTACCTCATCAAGCAGTGCCAGATGGGTGCCCATTCCGGAGGCGCACAGATCGCTGACGCGCGCCGATTCGTGAAGGACATCGAGTTCCTGGCGCAGAAGGTGCGCAAGCCGGAGGTGACCGCGTGATGATCGGTCCTGCCACCTCCGTCGAAGACCTCCTGCTGACGGCCGACCGGCTCCTCACCGGCGACCTCGGCGCCACGGCCTCCGGCCGTCACCGCGGAGCGGCCCTGGCACGGCGGACCGCCCTGGAGATCGCGGTCGGCCAGGTACTGGACGCCGCGGTGCCAGGGCTGTCCAGGACCACGGGGCAGGCCCGAATGCTCTGCCTGCGCTGCTACACCGCGGCGGAGACCGCCCGCCGGGCCAAGGCCGTCTGGTCTCACCTGTGTCTGGGGTGCCACTACCACCAGTACGAGATCGGCCCCCACGCACGACCAGGTCCTCGCCTGGCGGACGGAGGTCGGCGAGCTGGTCCGAGAATTGGACCCCTGACTGGGTGTCATCAACCGATCTCTGATGATTCTTTCGCCGGGGTACGGGGCCCGTAGCGGCGTCCTTCATTCGGGGCGTCGCAAGGGAGGGATGCACATGGGCACCACCGCACGTGACGAGATCATCGCCGTCGAGCAGAAGGCGGTGGACCACGCGTATGACTGCTGTGCCGCGCGACTGGCTGAACTTACCGGGGGTTCGGTCGCCTCGGCCTCCGCCAGCGGCAAGGACAGCGTCGCCAACCGGATCTAAGTCGAGGAGCGGGCGGCGTTCGTACGGCGGTCTCGGCAACGAATCCCTGGTCAGGCATAACCTCCAGCACCAGGCTGGACGCCCTCAAGGCGTGTTGAGGCCTTCCGCCGCTGGCATGAGCGCATGGTCGGGCCGCGGCGTTCGAACGACACCCCAGCGGATGCTCAGGGTTGGGTGCCGGGAGGCGGCTCAGTGACCTAAGCCCTGAGGCGAGCGTGGGCTCTTCGCCCGCTTCAATCCACGACACGACCAACGTTCCTTTACATGCTCATCACATCTATACTCCAAGCGCGCAAGGACAGGTGGCGCAGATGTCTGAAACATGAGGGAACATGGCTCGATCTGACAACCGGGATGACACAGCGCTTGGTTGCGCTGTCCTGCTCGGCCTCCTCGTCGTCGGTGCGGTCTGCTGGCTGGTGTGGACGGCCGTCATGTGGGTCCTGGCCGAGTGGCGTTGGGCCTGGTTCGCCGGATTCGCCTTGGCGATTCCCTGCCTTGCGTATGCGATCGTGCATGCCTGGGGCGAGCAGCGCCCCTTCGTTCCGTCCCGTCAGCTCGAGGCGTGGGCCACGGCGGTTGCCACGTCTCTCGCCGCGGCCGCGCCAATCATCGTGCTGACGAAGGGATGGACGACCGCAGTCGTCGCGCTGCTGATCGCCGTCGGCAGTGGGTCGGCGGTCGCGTACGCGCCTTGGTGGGCCGGCGGGTTTCCGAAGACGTTCCCTGTGTCCGATGACGACGACGCGCTGCCGGCCGTAGCGGCGTCTCCGACGGAGTGACGGCTCTCCCGCAACGCCCTTCCCTCCCCAGCGAGTCCATTCACCCAAACTCCGAACTCCGGGCTCGGCGAGCCTGACCGCCCTGGTCCCCGTGCACCTCTGGAGCTCACGTGTTCCACCCATCCTTCCTGCCGGCACGCCGTATGCGTCGAGTAGGCACCCTGCTCGCCGTCGCATGCGTCAGCACGCTGGTGATCGCCTTCGGTGAGCCGTCCGATGAAGGCCCCCAGGCCGCGCAGGCATCGGCTGACTCGGCGTCCGTCGCCCCGTCCTCCGCGGCGCCGAAGCCCTCGCTCTCCGCGATGCCGCGGTCCGTTCCCTCCACGGCGCGGGAGACTGCCGCACAGACGCCGGCACAGCGGCTCGACACCCTCGGGCATGCGAAGAAATGGGACCTGTCGGGATCGTCGGCGTCCGAGTTCACCCAGGATGCGTGCGACATGGCGGGCGAGACCGACAGCGCCCCTGACCAGGCGGGCGAGTCCGTGGCGCAGGCCCTTGCGATGCGCGCGACGTCCGCGGAATCCGGCGCGGCCGCACTGAGGGCGGGCATACCGGCGCTCTGCCCGAAATGGACCAGGACCCTGGCGGCAAGTCTCTCCGGCCGCTACGACCGTTGGATCACGGACGACACATACGACATCGGCAGCAAGCCGGGACAGATACCCGCGGGCACGTACCGCACGGCAGGCGACCTATCCGACTGCTACTGGGAGCGCACCGCCGTGAACGGCGATGTGATCGACAACGGGTGGGCCACAGCGGCGCGAGCGATCACTGTGCACATCAGGGAATCCGACAGCACGTTCACGTCGGACAACTGCGGTGTCTGGACGCCGGTCCACTGACCAGCGCTGGAACCGGGCCCCATTCCTCTTTCCCGCCGACGCCCGTCCCACCGTAGGCACCCCGAAGCCCTCGGAAGCCTCGTCGATCAGCAAGGAGCACGCGGTGAGCCTGCCGTCGCGCATCGGTCCCTACACGCCCCTGCGCCCCATTGGTGAAGGAGGTATGGGCACGATCCACTTCGCCTACCACCCCGGCACCGGCGAGCCGACAGCAGTGAAGACGATCAGACCCGAGTTCGCCTCCGATGCTCCCCATCGTGCCCGGTTCGCCCGCGAAGTCGACCTCCTGCGCAAGGTGTCGGGCCCCTACCTGGTCCGGTTGATCGACGCCGACCCGGACGCGGATCTTCCTTGGCTGGCGATGCCCTACGTGCCCGGCAACACCCTGCAACGGCAGGTACAGGTCGATGGCCCGCTGCAGGGCAGCAACCTGCTCACCTTCGCCGCCGCGGTCGCGCACGCCCTCGCATGTATCCACGCTGCGGGCGTGGCTCACCGCGATCTCAAACCGCAGAACGTCATCCTTGCCGCTGACGGCCCACGCGTCGTCGATTTCGGTATCGCACACCACCCCGACTCCACCGCCATCACCAGGCTCCGGCAGCCCGGCACCGAGGGCTGGATGGCGCCCGAGCAGCTTCTCCACGGCAGCAGCGGTCCCGAGTGCGACATCTTCACCTGGGGCATCCTGGTCGCCTACGCGGCTGCGGGCACCCATCCGTACGGGCCCTCCATCGGGCGTGACAGCCGCATCCTCCACGGCCGGCCGGACCTGTCGTCCGTGCCTGAGCTGCTGCGTGAACCGGTCATCGCCGCGTTGCACCACACTGCCGAACTGCGCCCATCGGCCGGGCAGATCGCCGAGCAGGTCGCTCGGCTGTTGGGAGTGAAGGGCACGGTGGCATTCCCGACGGTCGCCCTCACACGACCGGACGGGGATCCCGACGAGTGGCCCACCGTGAACCTTCAGGACTCTGAGTGGGACGTTCCGGCCGCCGAGGCCGACCTGGCAGAGATCGTTCCATTCGTCGCGTGCGGAGACTGGCGCAGTGGCCAGTCAGCCCACGAAGCGCTGGCAGAGAGCGAAGCCGCGCTCGAATCCCTGCACGCGGCGATCACCGAGTCCCAGGCGCACGCCAACGAACGGCGGCATGCTCACACGGCGTTGCATGTGACCCGTACCGAACTGGGCGACATCCGAGCCGAGTTCACCCGGGGTGGATGGCTCGATCGCGCTGACCTGACACGAGCGGTCGACGCGGCCACGGAAAAAGTCGACGACCTCGTCAGGGGCTCGGCTCAGCCGTCGGCCCCCGGCGCGGGCTGGGGCCAGCGCAAACCGGAGCCAGGAGTCGGCGGTGGAGTACCGAGTGGCGCCTCTCCCGGTCCCGTCCCCCCTGTCGGCCGGTCGTTGGACCGACCGCAGGCCGCGGCTGGCACCGGTCAGCCTGAGTCTCGGACCACGACCGGTCGACGGCGCCCGCACAAGGGCAGGATCCTGATGGTGGCACTGCTCGGGGGCGCGGTGACGACGTGTGCGGTCGCCCTCGCCGCGAACGGCCACGACAAGCCGACGGCGAAGCCGGCCACTTCCTCACCGGCCGCCACTCGCGCAGCCGACCCACCGACGGCTGTCGGTTCATCGCCCACGAGCCCGAGTGCGAGCCCGTCGCCAAGCCCCACGGCCACGCCCACCCCGACACCGACGATCACCACCCTGTTCGGCGGACTGCGGGTCACCACGCCTGCTTCTTGGGACGCGACCGCAGTGCCCCAGGACAGCCTCAACTCCGACGACGGCATGGACAGTAAATACGCGATGAACCTCTCGCCGGTCGACGCGGCGGATAACGCCGGGCTCGCCATCGAATGGGCGCCGGGGATGACCTCCGTCAAAGGTGGCGCCAACGACACGGAGAACTCCGACTTCGGCATGTTCACCAAGCGCTTCTCCACCGGCGGAGCCGACCCCGCCGCCGGCGGCACAGCCGTGATCGGCACGGATGTGCGTGAGCAGACCGTCACGAGCGTCGACCCCGTCAAGCTCATGAGGATCGGAGGCACACAGGCGCAGTCGTACACCGTGCACACGGATGTCCTGCCCGACTACAACCGCACCCGCGCCGCCGTACACAGGGTCTGGTTCCTGCCCCGGCCCCACTATGTGCTGTACACCTACGGAAAACTGACCGAAGCGCAGAATGCCCAGGTCGACGATGTCATCGCTTCGCTGCGTTCCACTCCGGTCTCCATGCCACTGGACTGCGCCGACGCCGTCCTCTACCTGGACGCCGCGGCGCGCGGCTCCACTCCGGACGGGGACGATCCCTCGCAGAGCTGTCTCGACCTGACCGTGAACGCGACCGAAGGCAGCGATCAATCCGCCGCGCTCGACCCTGGCACCGTGCAAACCAGTACGGAGCCCGAATGCCTGGCCATAGTCAGCGAATACGACCCTACATACCTCCTGAACGGTGGCGCCCTCGACTACACCGCTGCCCGCCGCCAGTGCGATGTACCCCGCCACGCCTCACCGTGACATGCGGCAACCGACACCGGCGCTCGGATGCCCGGCACTTACTTCCTGCCGCGGCGCTGCTCCAGGCGGCGCAGCCGCCACAAGGGGAACCTCAGGCCGATCACTCGACTCGGACTGGAACGCGACTCCTGGGTGGCCGTCACTTGTCAGCCCCGGTTCCCGGCCGTCTGGCACCACGGCACATCCGGTCGACGGCCGCCGTGTGACCAGTCGGTAGCCAGCCATCGTGCGGTCAATCTCTACCGATCCGCCATGCCGCCCCAGTGGTGACTTCCTCGGGCGTGAACTTGCGCAACAGCGCGCTCAGCGCACAGGCCAGTGCGCCCGTCACGTAGCGCGGTGGCGCTCGAGTGCCTGGGCGATGGTCTCCTGGAAGTACTCCTCCCAGAGTTTGTCGGGCTTCCGGCTCCACAGCAGCGTCGAAGGCATCAACGGCTACGCCAAGGACCCCCTCTACGAACGCCTCCGAAGATGCCGGCACCCGCCGCATCGCCGCCCAGACACTTCTGCTGGCCTTCCACCTGGTCCACGCCAACCGCCGCCGCACGCGCACCTCCGCAGCCTGCTGATCGGCCTCCACCTGTGCACTCAGGCCACCGGCGGCAAGATCGTGCTGGAACGCGTCACCGACATCCGGTACTTCCGCACCACACCGCGGACGCGCGCCCTGCTCGACATACCCGAATTCCCGGACCCACGACCCGGGGTTCGAGGCGGCCTACGCCGTCGTCCGACGGCTCTTCCACGCGATGAAGGACGCCATGAACCCGTCCCCGCTCCCGTGCAGCAAGAACCTCTCGCGTAAAGAGGCCCGAGAACTCGCAGCGAACGCCGCCTCCGACGACCTCGCCGAACGCGAGCAACGGCTCGCCCTCTTCACCGAGTTCATCCTGGACGCCTCCGTACGCCCTCTCCACAGCCTGCTGAGCGAGCTGGCGGAGATCTCCCTGGGCGTGGGCGCCACACCGGTCCGCTCCTTCTCCCGCGGCCGCCGCACGAACGGCCCCGAGCTCGCCACGGACCCCGCCGCCGGCTGGCACGTTCGCGAAGGCGACCACCGAGACCCCGACACGCCCGCCTCCGGCACCCTGCGCCCACCCCCGCCGCCCGCCAAGAAGAGCCACGCCAAAGCTCCCCAACGCCAGAAGAAGACCTCGCTCAAGAAGAAGTACCTCGGCGTCGCTCTCGACAAGCACGGCCACCGGCCTGCCTACAACGGCGTGAAGATCCTCAACCGCATGCGAAATCGTGGCTGAACAAACCCGGCTTCCTCGCGGGCGACCGCGCCTACAACAACTCCGAGCCCGACGAGTGGCAGCTCCCCATCCGGGCCATGGGCTGCTACAAGCCCGTCTACGACTACCGGGCAGACCAGCTCGGCAAGCAGGCCGAGACGGCCGGCGCGATCCTCGTCGAGGGCCGCTGGTACTGCCCGTCCATGCCGAACCCCGCATCAACGCCACCATCGACCTGCACGCCGAACGCATCGACCAGGAGACCTGGACCAGGCTGATCGGGGCCCGCCGCGGCTACCGCGCCATGCCCAAAGAGAACGCGGACACCGACGGCTACCAGCGGATGATGTGCCCCGCCGAAGCAGGCAAGGCCCAGTGCCCCCTCAAACCGCACACGCTCGGCCGCGGCATCCACCTCCCCCTCGTCGACCCGGAGCCCAGCCCAGCGGGCCCCCTCAAGGTCTGCCCGCCAGCGCACGATCACCGTCAGCCCCGAAACCGGCGCCAAGCACTGGCAGTCCTTGGAGTACGGCGGCCCGGAATGGCAGAAGATCTACTTCCGGCTCCGCAACAGCGTCGAGGGCTACAACGGCTACGCGAAGAACCCACTGGCCGAGGGCATCGAAGCAGCGGGCTCACGCCGCATCCGCGGCATCGAGGCCCAGACGATCCTCCTGGCCTTCCAACTCGCCCACGCCAACCCCCGCAAGATCAAGAAATGGCTCGAGACGCTGGCGCTCGGCGGCGACCGCCCCCGCCGCCGCTCCCACCACCGCGACCGCCCCTGCCGCCGCACCCACCACCGGCGGAAGACACAAAGATCGCGGAGCCTGGACACCCACCGGCCACTTGATGCCGGCCGCCTGACCCGGGGACCAGCGCCACACCCCAGCACCGACCGGAGAACAACCAGAACGAAAAGCAGGGCCCCGACCGTGAGATACCTCACCGTCGGAGCCCTGCCGCGTCACCGTCCGGGCCGGGGCCCACCGCACGTCCGGGCCCGGGCCCGCCGCAACAACGAGAAACGGGCCCTCACCATGACTTTCGTCACTGGCGAGAACCCGTTTCGTCGGTTTCTCCTGGTGCGCGAGGGGGGAGTTGAACCCCCACGCCCTTGCGGGCACTGGAACCTGAATCCAGCGCGTCTGCCTATTCCGCCACCCGCGCATTGGGTGTGTCTTTGGTCTCTCACCGAGTGGTGCGAGCGCCTGTCGACATGCAGAAGATTAGCACGGTGCCCGGGGTGGAATCACATCCCTTTCCCACGGCCACGGGCCCCGCCGGCACCGCACGTCTCAGGCCTAACCAGTTCACGTATCAACCTCGTACCGGTCCAGGCCATCTCTCCAGGAGCAGGGCAGGGTGCACAGTCAGGTGCGGGACACTGGTCTCGGGCCGCCTCTACGATCCTTGGCAGGAGTAGTGCCGGGAAGTGTTCGAAGAGGAGCCTCGGAGGGAACTCCGGGAAGGGACTTCGGAAGGCGTCGACACCCGTCGACAGGGCCGACAGGGGGAACCAGCCGATTTCCCGACGCGTGGATACGATCAGTAAGCAGTACCAGCAGGACCAGGACGACCACGGCAGGCCGTACGACACGGCGGGCCGTACGCAGTACGACGTGGACAGCAGGCAGAACCAGGACGGCTACGAAGGAGGAGGTGCCCCATGGGAGTCCTGAAGAAGTTCGAGCAGCGTCTCGAAGGTCTGGTCAACGGCACCTTCGCCAAGGTGTTCAAGTCCGAGGTCCAGCCCGTGGAGATCGCCGGAGCGCTGCAGCGCGAGTGCGACAACAACGCCACGATCTGGAACCGCGACCGGACCGTCGTACCCAACGACTTCATCGTGGAGCTGAGCGCGCCCGACTTCGAGCGCCTCAGCCCCTACTCCGGCCAGCTCGGCGACGAGCTCGCCGGGATGGTGCGCGACTACGCCAAGCAGCAGCGCTACACCTTCATGGGCCCCATCAAGGTCCACCTGGAGAAGGCGGACGACCTCGACACCGGTCTCTACCGGGTGCGCAGCCGTACGCTCGCCTCCTCCACCGACCAGCAGGCCCCCGAGCGCGCCCCCGCGGGCCCGCCCCCCGGCCGGCCCGGTGGCTACGGCTATCCGGCTGCCGCCCCGGGCGCGGCTCCCGCAGGCGCTCCCCCGATGCCGTCCGCGCCGCCGCCCGGCGCGCGCCCCGGCCCCTCGCCGATGGGCTCCCGGCCCGGCGCGGCTCCGGGCCCGGCGGCCGGCGGCCGCATGCGGCACTGGATCGAGATCAATGGCGCCCGCCACCAGATCTCCCGCCCGACGCTGGTGCTGGGCCGCAGCACCGAAGCCGACGTGCGGATCGACGACCCCGGCGTATCCCGCCGGCACTGTGAGATCCGGACCGGAACGCCCTCGACGATCCAGGATCTCGGGTCCACCAACGGCATCGTGGTGGACGGGCAGCACACCACCCGCGCTACGCTCCGCGACGGCTCGCGGATCGTCGTGGGCAGCACCACCATCATTTACCGGCAAGCCGAAGGGTGAAGCGGGGGCAATGTCAGAGCTGACCCTCACGGTCATGCGGCTAGGTTTCCTGGCCGTACTGTGGCTGTTCGTGATCGTGGCCGTGCAGGTCATCCGCAGCGACCTGTTCGGGACGCGCGTCACACAGCGCGGCTCGCGCAGGGACGCCTCCAGGCCGCAGCAAGCCGCGCGCCAGGCCACACCACCTCCGCAGCGCCAGCAGCAGGCGGCGCCGCCGAGCGGCGGCGGCGGTGGCCGACAGCGCCGCGGCGCCCCCACCAAGCTGGTCGTCTCCGAGGGCACCCTTACGGGCACGACCGTCGCGCTGCAGGGGCAGACCATCACCCTGGGCCGCGCGCACGACAGCACCATCGTGCTGGACGACGACTACGCGTCCAGCCGTCATGCCAGGATCTACCCGGACCGGGACGGCCAGTGGATCGTCGAGGACCTCGGCTCCACCAATGGCACCTATCTCGACCGGAGCCGACTGACGACTCCCACGCCCGTTCCGCTGGGCGCGCCGATCCGCATCGGCAAGACCGTCATCGAGCTGCGGAAGTAGTGCTACATCATGAATGAGCGCGAGCGGAGCGAGCACGCAGCGGCGGTCCACACGACGGACCCCGGCGCGCTCCCGACCGGAGGGTGGGCACCGTGCGGATGTACCCGGAGCCGACGGGCGAGGTGCGCATGAGTCTGTCACTGCGCTTCGCCGCCGGATCGCACAAAGGCATGATCCGCGAGGGCAACGAGGACTCCGGCTACGCCGGTCCCCGCCTGCTCGCGATCGCCGACGGAATGGGCGGCCAGGCCGCCGGTGAGGTCGCCTCATCCGAGGTGATCTCCACCATCGTCGCGCTCGACGACGACGTCCCGGGCTCCGACATCCTCACCTCGCTGGGCACCGCCGTACAGCGTGCCAACGACCAGCTGCGGATGATGGTCGAGGAGGACCCCCAGCTGGAGGGCATGGGGACCACCCTCACCGCGCTCCTGTGGACCGGTCAGCGCCTCGGCCTGGTGCACGTCGGCGACTCCCGCGCGTACCTCCTGCGTGACGGCGTCCTCACGCAGATCACCCAGGACCACACCTGGGTGCAGCGCCTCGTCGACGAGGGCCGCATCACCGAAGAGGAAGCCACCACCCACCCGCAGCGCTCCCTCCTGATGCGCGCGCTGGGCAGCGGCGACCACGTCGAGCCGGACCTCTCCATCCGCGAAGTCCGCGCCGGCGACCGCTACTTGATCTGCTCCGACGGCCTGTCCGGCGTCGTCTCCCACCAGACGATGGAAGACACGCTCGCCAGCTACCAGGGCCCGCAGGAGACCGTCCAGAACCTCATCGAGCTCGCGCTGCGCGGCGGCGGTCCCGACAACATCACCGTGATCATCGCCGACGTCCTCGACATCGACTCCGGCGACACCCTCGCCGCCCAGCTCTCCGACACCCCGGTCGTGGTCGGCGCGGTCGCCGAGAACCAGCACCAGCTGCACGACAACGGCGCCATGCAGACCCCCGCGGGCCGCGCCTCCAGCCTCGGCCGTCCGGTGCCCGGACAGGGCGGTGGCGGCGAGTTCGGCCCGCCCGGCAGCGGCGACACCACCGGTTACGTCTCCACGGGCGGCTACGGCGACTACTCCGACGAGGACTTCGTCAAGCCGAGCGCCGGACGCAAGTGGCTGAAGAGATCCCTCTACACCGCGCTGGCCCTCGCCGTCATCGGCGGCGGTCTGTACGGCGGCTACCAGTGGACGCAGACGCAGTACTACGTCGGCACCCAGGACCAGCACGTCGCGCTGTACCGCGGGATCAGCCAGGACCTGGCCTGGGTCTCGCTGTCGAAGGTGGAGAAGGATCACCCCGAGATCGAACTCAAGTACCTGCCGCCGTACCAGCAGAAGCAGGTCACGGCGACGATCGCGGAGGGCGGCCTCCAGAACGCCCAGAAGAAGATCAGCGAGCTCGCCACACAGGCCTCCGCGTGCAAGAAGGACGCCGAGCGCCGCGCCGCCGACAGCCAGAACAGCGCGAAGACCGGCACCGGCCAGGCAGGTGGAACAACGGGAACCACAACCACCTCTCTGACGTCCAAGGCCACGTCCAGCCCGTCCGCGACGCCGAACCCATCGGGCTCGGCACCGTCTTCGAAACCGTCCACCTCCGCCGCACCCACTCCCACACCCGGCCCCAGCCTCTCCGACGAGGAGCAGAAGCTGGTCTCGCTGTGCGGTAAGCAGTAAGAAGCCGTGAGGGGCCCTGTCACACCATGAGCAGTAGTACGAACACGCCGACGCACCACACGTCGACCATCGGATCGATCGGCACACCGAGCCGCCGCAACACCGAGTTGGCGCTGCTGGTGTTCGCCGTCCTCATCCCGGTCTTCGCGTACGCCAACGTGGGCCTCGCCATCGACGAGAAGGTGCCGTCCGGCCTGCTGAGCTACGGCCTCGGCCTCGGCCTGATCGCAGGCGTCGGCCATCTCGGCGTCCGCAAGTTCGCGCCGTACGCCGACCCGCTGCTGCTGCCACTGGCGACGCTGCTCAACGGCCTCGGCCTGGTGATGATCTGGCGCCTCGACCAGTCCAAGCTGCTCCAGTCGCTGCCCAACTTCGCCCCGGCAGCGCCCCGCCAGCTGATGTACACCGCGCTGGGCATCGGTCTGTTCGTCGCCGTGCTGGTCTTCCTGAAGGACCACCGCGTCCTGCAGCGCTACACCTACATCTCCATGTTCGGCGCCCTGGTGCTGCTCCTGCTGCCGCTGGTCCCGGGCCTCGGCGCCAACATCTACGGCGCCAAGATCTGGATCTCGATCCCCGGTCTGGGCACCCTCCAGCCCGGCGAGTTCGCGAAGATCATTCTCGCGGTCTTCTTCGCCGGCTACCTCATGGTGAAGCGCGACGCGCTGGCCCTCGCCAGCCGCCGCTTCATGGGCCTCTACCTGCCGCGCGGCCGCGACCTCGGCCCGATCCTGGTGGTCTGGTTCGTCTCCATCCTGATCCTGGTCTTCGAGACCGACCTCGGTACCTCGCTGCTGTTCTTCGGCATGTTCGTGATCATGCTGTACGTCGCCACGGAGCGGACCAGCTGGATCGTCTTCGGTCTGCTGATGTCGGCGGTCGGCGCCGTGGGCGTGGCGAGCTTCGAACCGCACATCCAGACGCGTGTCCAGGCCTGGCTCAACCCGTTGCACGAGTACAAGCTCAGCCAGGCCGGCACCCACGACGGCATCCTCCACTCCGAGCAGGCCATGCAGGCCCTGTGGGCCTTCGGCTCCGGCGGCACGCTCGGCACCGGATGGGGACAGGGCCACTCCGAACTCATCCGGTTCGCCGCCAACTCCGACTTCATCCTCGCCAGCTTCGGCGAGGAACTGGGCCTGGCGGGGATCATGGCGATCCTGGTCATCTACGGCCTGATCGTGGAGCGCGGCATCCGTACGGCGCTCGCGGCCCGCGACCCGTTCGGCAAGCTCCTCGCCGTCGGCCTCTCCGGCGGCTTCGCGCTCCAGGTCTTCGTCGTCGCGGGCGGCGTCATGGGCCTGATCCCGCTCACCGGTATGACGATGCCGTTCGTGGCCTACGGAGGCTCCTCCGTCATCGCCAACTGGGCGCTCATGGGCATCCTCATCAGAATCAGCGACACCGCCCGCCGCCCGGCACCCGCACCCGCCCCCAGCCCCGATGCCGAGATGACCCAGGTGGTCCGCCCGTGAACAAGCCCCTGCGCCGGATCGCGCTCTTCTGCGGGCTCCTCGTCCTCGCCCTGCTCATCCGCGACAACTACATCCAGTACGTCCAGGCCGACAGCCTGCGGACCGACACGCTCAACCGCCGCGTCGCCATCGAGCGGTACGCCACCCCGCGCGGCGACATCATCGTCGACGGCAACCCGATCACCGGGGCCGCCAAGTCGACCAAGAACGGCATCAACGACTTCGAGTACAAGCGCACCTACAAGGACGGCGCGATGTGGGCCCCCGTCACCGGGTACGCCTCCCAGGCCTTCGGCGCCACCCAGCTGGAGAGCATCGACGACGGTATCCTCACCGGCAACGACGACCGGCTCTTCTTCCGCAACACCCTCGACATGATCACGGGTAAGAAGAAGCAGGGCGGCAATGTCGTCACCACCCTCAACGCCGCCGCGCAGAAGGCCGCCTACCAGGGCCTGCTGAGCCGGGGCAAGGGCGCCGTCGCCGCGATCGACCCCCAGACCGGCGCGATCCTGGCGCTGGCCTCCACCCCGTCGTACGACCCGTCGACCTTCGCCGGGAACTCGACGACCGTCGACGGCAAGGCCTGGACGAAGCTGCAGAAGAAGAACAACCCCGACGACCCGACGCTCAACCGGGCGCTGCGCGAGACCTACCCGCCGGGCTCCACCTTCAAGGTGGTCACCGCGGCGGCGGCGCTGGAGAACGGTCTGTACAAGTCCGCGGACGAGAACACGGACTCGCCGCTGCCGTACACCCTGCCGAACACCTCGACCGAGCTGAAGAACGAGGGGAACATCCCCTGCAAGAACGCCACCATGCGCGTGGCGCTCAAGGTGTCCTGCAACACGGTCTTCGGCAAGATCGGCGCCGACCTCGGCAAGGACAAGATGCTCGCGGAGGCCGAGAAGTTCGGCTTCAACTCCGAGCAGTTCACGCCGGTACGGTCCAACGCCTCGAACTTCCCCAAGACGATGGACAAGCCGCAGACCGCGCTCAGCTCCATCGGCCAGTTCGAGACCGCCGCGACCCCGCTGCAGATGGCCATGGTCGCCTCCGCCGTCGCCAACAACGGCACGCTCATGAAGCCGTACATGGTCGACAAGCTGCAGGCCCCGAACCTGGACGTCATCTCGCAGACCGATCCGCAGAAGATGAGCCAGCCGCTCTCCCAGTCGAACGCCCAGATCCTGCAGTCGATGATGGAGACGGTCGTCAAGGAGGGCACGGGTACCAAGGCGCAGATCCCCGGCGTCACCGTGGGCGGCAAGACCGGTACGGCCCAGCACGGTGTCGCGAACAGCGAGAAGCCGTACGCGTGGTTCATCTCGTACGCCAAGCTCCCCGACGGCAGCTCGCCGGTCGCCGTGGCCGTGGTGGTCGAGGACGGCAGCGCCAACCGTGACGACATCACGGGCGGTGGTCTCGCCGCCCCCATCGCGAGGAGCGTGATGAAGGCAGTCATCGACAGCAAGAAGTGACCCCTGTCACGTCCCCTTCACATCGGTGCACGTTGCGATACCGGTCCTGTATCGGGTGACGGGCTTGGCCAGGTCACAGAAGCCGAGCCGGGTACGGTATGCCCGGACGGCACACCGCCGGACCACACAAGCGTGCGGTCGGGACCGACGGAGAGGGCTGGTAGGTAGCTATGGAAGAGCCGCGTCGCCTCGGCGGCCGGTACGAGCTGGGCCAGGTGCTCGGTCGTGGTGGCATGGCGGAGGTACATCTCGCCCATGACACCCGGCTCGGTCGCACCGTGGCGGTGAAGACGCTGCGAGCCGACCTCGCACGCGATCCGTCGTTCCAGGCCCGGTTCCGCCGGGAGGCCCAGTCGGCCGCCTCGCTCAACCATCCCGCGATCGTCGCCGTGTACGACACGGGTGAGGACTACATCGAGGGCATCTCCATCCCGTACATCGTGATGGAGTACGTCGACGGGTCCACGCTGCGCGAGCTGCTGCACTCGGGCCGCAGACTGCTCCCCGAGCGGTCCATGGAGATGACCATCGGCATCCTCCAGGCCCTCGAGTACTCCCACCGCGCCGGAATCGTCCACCGCGACATCAAGCCGGCCAACGTCATGCTGACGCGCAACGGCCAGGTCAAGGTCATGGACTTCGGCATCGCCCGCGCCATGGGCGACTCCGGCATGACGATGACGCAGACCGCCGCGGTCATCGGCACCGCCCAGTACCTCTCCCCGGAGCAGGCGAAGGGCGAGCAGGTCGACGCCCGCTCGGACCTCTACTCGACCGGCTGCCTCCTCTACGAGCTGCTGACCGTGCGTCCCCCCTTCGTGGGCGACTCCCCGGTCGCGGTCGCGTACCAGCACGTACGCGAGGAGCCGCAGCCGCCGTCGGTCTTCGACCCCGAGATCACGCCCGAGATGGACGCGATCGTCCTGAAGGCACTGGTCAAGGACCCGGACTACCGCTATCAGTCCGCCGACGAGATGCGCCAGGACATCGAGGCCTGCCTCGACGGCCAGCCTGTCGCCGCCACGGCCGCCATGGGCTCCGTCGGCTACGGCGGCTACCCGGACGACCAGGCCACCACGGCGCTGCGCTCCACGGACCAGGCCACGTCCATGCTGCCTCCGATGAACCCGGACGACGGCGGCTACGGCTACAACAACTACGACGACCGCCCGGACCGCCGCCGCCAGCAGAAGAAGTCGAACACCTCGACGATCTTGCTGGTCGTGGCGGGTGTGCTGGTCCTGGTCGGCGCGATCCTGATCGGGAAGTGGATCTTCGGTGGCGACGGGGTGAGCAACAACACCGTCGCTGTTCCCAACCTCGTCAGCCAGACAGTGAAGGACGCCACCCAGCTGGCCACCAACGCCGAGCTGAAGGTTTCGGTCACCAAGAAACCCTGCGAGACCGAGAAGACGGGCAACGTCTGCTCCCAGGACCCGAAGGCGGGTGTGAAGGCCACCAAGGGCGACACCATCAGCCTGGTGGTGTCCACGGGTGCGCCGAAGGTCGTCGTGCCCGGCGTCACGGGCCAGAGCCTCGACGACGCGAAGGCGAAGCTCGAGGGCGGCGACTACAACTTCACGGTCAAGACGCAGACCCAGGTGTCCACGGAGGACCCGAACACCGTCCTGGACCAAGATCCGAAGCTCGGCGCGGAGGTGCAGAAGGGGTCGACGATCACCCTCACCATCGCCAAGGCCGCGGAGAAGGCCACGGTCCCGGACGTCGGGGGCAAGTCGTGTGAGGAGGCCAAGGCCGCGATGACGGCCAACAACCTCGTCGGCAACTGCACCCAGATCGACGTGACCGACCCGAACCAGGCCGACAAGGTCGTCTCGACCGTTCCGGCGATCGGCAACCCGGTCGACAAGAACTCCAGCGTGAACATCCAGATCGGCAAGCTGCAGAACCAGACCTTCCAGATGCCGCAGGTGACCCAGATGACCCTTGCCCAGGCCAAACAGATCCTTGGGCAGAACAATCTCCAGCTCGGCAACGTCGCAGGCTCGCAGAACGACAACGCCATCGTGATCACCAGCGATCCGCCGCAGGGCTCGCAGGTGACGGCGGGCCAGAAGGTCAACCTCATCGCGGCCGATTCCGGGCAGAACGGCGGAAACGGTAACAACAATGGCGGCAACGGCTTCTTCGGCGGTCTCACCGGAGGCTGACGCGGCGGTTGAACCAGCGGTCGAAGGAACTGTGCCCCGCCCGGGACGACTCCCGGGCGGGGCACAGTTTTTCGTTGGCGCCACCGAAGGATCAGCGGCTTGCGCGAGACACAAGCAATCGCCGATCCGAGCGGGTGACCGAGTTTCCGCGAGTCACTGAGTCACCTCAGCGCAGCTCCGCCGGCGGCGTGCGCGCGCTGTCCACCTTCTGCACGCGCTCCAGCTCGCCCCACACGATGTAGCGGTACTCCGACGTGTAGACCGGCGTGCAGGTCGTCAGGGTGATGTAGTGGCCCGGCTTCGTCTTGCCGGACTGCTTGGGGACCGTCTGGAGGACCTTGACGTTGTACTTCGAGGTCTCCGGGAGGATCGAGAAGACCTTGTAGACGTACCAGTCGTCCTTGGTCTCGAAGACGATCGGGTCGCCCTTCTTGATCTTGTCGATGTTGTGGAACTTGGCGCCATGGCCGTCGCGGTGGGCGGCGAGCGTGAAGTTGCCCGTCTTGCCGGTCATCGGCAGCGTCGCCTTGACGGGGTCGGTGTAGTAGCCGGCGACGCCGTCGTTGAGGACCTTCGTGGAGGTGTCCTTCTCGACCAGCACCTCGCCGTTCTTCATCGACGGGACGTGCAGGAAGCCGATGCCGTCCTTGGTGTCCAGCGCACCCGGGCCGCCCTTGTCCTGGGCCCAGTGGTCGCGGACCTTGTCGCCCTGCTTGTCGGCCTTGCGGTCCGCGACGACGTTCGTCCACCACAGCGAGTAGACGACGAACAGGCCGAGCACCAGGCCCGCGGTGATGAGGAGTTCACCCAGGATGCTGACCGCCATCGCGATCCGGCTCGCTCCTCGACGCTTCGGAGCGGCCTTTTCGGCGTCGGCGTCGGCCTCGGCGCGCTCGTCGTGGTCGGTCCTCGCTGCCACTGTGCATCTGCCCCGTCTGGTCTGTCTCAGGTTGTCTCACGTGCTGGTGCCCGACGGGGCTCCTACCCGAGGAGCGCGTCCGGCTTGCCCTTGCTGCGCGGGCGTTCCTCGACCATCTTGCCCCACACGATCATGCGGTACTTGCTGGTGAATTCCGGCGTGCAGGTGGTCAGTGTGATGTAGCGGCCCGGCGCCGTGAAACCGGACCCCTGGGGGATCGGATCCAGCACCTTCGTGTTCGCCGGGGACGTCACCGGCAGGATCGACGTCATCTTGTAGACGAAGTAGTCGTCCTGGGTCTCGACCACGATGGAGTCGCCGGGCTTGAGCCGGTTGATGTACCGGAACGGTTCTCCGTGCGTGTTGCGGTGCCCGGCGAGCCCGAAGTTGCCCGTCTTGGCGTCCGGCATCGCCGTCTTCAGGGCTCCCTCGCCGTAGTGACCCACCATCCCGCGGTCGAGCACCTTCGTCTTGCTGGTGCCCTCGGCGATCGGGGCGACCACGTCCAGCTTCGGGATGTGCAGGATGGCGAACCCCTGTCCCGGCTGGAACGTCCCCGGACTCCGCTTGCCGCTCGCCCAGTCCTCCTGGAGGTGGTGTGCGGCACTGCCCGCCTGCTGGTGCGCCCGCACGTTCGACCACCACAACTGGTAGGTCACGAACAACAGCATCAGGACGCCGGTGGTGATGAACGCCTCGCCGATCAGCCGGCTGACGAGGACGGCCGCACCGGGCTTCTGCGCACGCGCCGCCCGTCGGGCCTCCATACGGCTCAGCGGCGCCTCAGCGGCCCTCTCCGCCGATTCCACCGACTCCTGGGCACCCTGGAGCTCCTGGGGCTCCTGAGCCCCTCCGTGGCGCCCGTGACGCCGCGCCGCCTTGCGTCGCGCCGCACGGCCCCCGGGCGCGGGTGCCCCCTCGTTCCTGGCCCCGCCCGCCAACTGCTCGGTCCTGCGCCGCGCCTCGGAGACCTCCGAGGCGCGCAGCGCCACGGTCTCGTCGTCCAGCTTCGGAGCCGCGCCGACCGGTTCGGCGTAGAGGGGCATGGGTCTGGTGAGCGGTTCACCGTAGGCGGGAGCAGGATCCTGCGCACCCCCCGGCGCCCCCTGCCAGTCCCGCGCGTACCCCTCGGGACCGTCCACGGCGTACTGGTGCTGGCCCTGCCCGGACCACTCCTGCCCGAGCCCGCCCTCCGACACTGCGGCAGGCGGTACGTGGGCCGCCGGCGGGGCCGCGTGCCAGCCGCCGGGCCGCGCGGCGGCCCTTGAGCCCGGCAGCGGATCGGTGAGCGGATCCGCGAGCTGCTCGACCGCGGCCTCGAACGCGCCGGGTCCCCCGTACGGCTGCTGCCCGTACGAGGACCCGTTGTCTCCGGTGTCGCCGTAGGCGGCGCCGGACTCGCGCTCGGGGCGCAGGGCGGTCACGCCGTGGCCCTGCCCACCACCGGGGCGAGCCCCACCGACCTCGCCACGGCACCCTGGTCGCCGCACTCCACCAGCCAGTTGGCGAGCATCCGGTGCCCGTGCTCGGTCAGCACCGACTCGGGATGGAACTGCACACCCTCGACCGGGAGTTCACGGTGGCGCAGCCCCATGATGATCCCGTCGTGGGTACGGGCGGTGACCTCCAGCTCGGCCGGCACGGTCTCCGGCTCGGCGGCCAGCGAGTGGTAGCGGGTCGCCGTGAAGGGGGACGGCAGTCCGGCGAAGACGCCTCTGCCCTCGTGCTCCACCAACGACGTCTTGCCGTGCAGCAGCTCGGGCGCCCGGTCCACCACACCGCCGTACGCCACCTGCATCGACTGCATGCCGAGGCAGACGCCGAAGACGGGGACGCCCGTGTCCGCGCAGTGCCGGACCATGTCGACGCAGACGCCGGCCTGCTCGGGAGCGCCGGGGCCGGGTGACAGCAGTACGCCGTCGAATCCGTCCTGGGCGTGCGCGGTCGAGACCTCGTCGTTGCGCAGCACCTCGCACTCGGCGCCGAGCTGGTACAGGTACTGGACCAGGTTGAAGACGAAGCTGTCGTAGTTGTCGACGACGAGAATCCGCGGGCTCACTGGTTGTTCACCGTCACATCGTTGAAGGGGAGCAGCGGTTCGGCCCACGGGAAGACGTACTGGAAGAGTACGTAGACCACCGCGAGGACGAGCACGAGTGAGATCAGCGCCTTCACCCATGCGTTACCCGGCAGATGCCGCCAGATGAAGCCGTACATGCTGTCCCTTCCGTCGCATCACGGCACCAGAGCCACGCCCTACACCATCGGACCCACGCCGTACGGGACCAGACTAACGGCGTAGCGCCTGAGGTTTCCCGGCCTCCACAGGCTGTGTGGAATCCAGGTGTGCCCAGACGATCAGCCGATGGCTGTGTCCCCACTCCGGATCGCACGTGGTCAGCGTGAGATAGCGGCCCGGAGCCGTGTACCCGGACTTACGTGGCACAGGATCGATCACCTCAACGTCCGTGGGCACTGTTTTGTAGGGGCCTTTGTCGATCCGATACGTGAACCAGGTCGTCCCGTCGGTCAGCACCACCGCGTCCCCCCTGCGCAGCTGGGGAAAGTCCTTGAACGGGTCGCCGTACGTGCGCCGGTGCCCCGCGACGGCGAAGTTCCCCACCTGCCCGAGCTGGGCCGTCCCCCGGTAGTGCCCGAGCCCCTTCTGCAGGACGCTCGTGCCGGTGCCTTCGAGCACGGGCTTGTTCCACGTGAAACCAAGACGCGGGATGTACATCACCGCGAAGGGCTTGCCGTAGGCGTAGGGGCCCGGGGCCTTCGGGCTCTCGGTCGCCTGCGCCGTCGGCGTCTTCGCGTTCCCGGTCGCCGGGGTGGTCGGGGGCGCCTTCGACTGCTGCGCGACCGATCCCTTCGACCACTGCTTCTGGAGCTGGTCGATCTGGTGGTTCATCTCGCTGTCGGCCTTCACACCCGTCCAGAACAGGACGTAGACCACGAAGAGCACGATGACCGTGCCGACGGTGATGCACAGTTCGCTCACTGTCCGGACGAGCACTCGCACCGACACGGGACCCCCAGCGGCAGCTGCTTCAGCCACTACTCCACAGGTTTTGCGTAGTGGAGATCCACTGTGCCCGAGTAGCCGGGAAGAGTCACCGTCCCGTCCTCCTCTACTTTCCAGCCGAGCCCGTAGACGTTGACGTACACCATGTAGTTCTGGATCGCCGGAGAGTCGGCGAGGGCCTTCTGGAGCTTCTGGGGGTCACCGATCGCGGTGATCTTGTACGGGGGCGAGTAGACCCGGCCCTGGAGGATCAGGGTGTTGCCGACACAGCGCACGGCGCTGGTGGAGATCAGCCGCTGGTCCATCACCTTGATGCCCTGGGCGCCACCCAGCCACAGGGCGTTCACCACGGCCTGCAGATCCTGCTGGTGGATCACCAGGTAATCGGGCTGCGGCTCGGGGTAGCCGGGCAGCTTGGCCGTGGCGTTCGGCGGGGCGTCGTTGAGAGTGACCGTGACGGCCTTGCCCTTGAGCTTCTGGGTGCCGGTGTTCTTCTCCAGCGCGGCGACCTTGGCGGTGTCGGCCTTGCTGCCGCCGTTCTCCCGCCCGGCGAGCGTGTCGACCTCGTGACGCAGGACACCGTTGGACTCGTCCAGCGACGCGTTCTTGTGGCTGCGCTCCTGAATGAGGTCGGAGAGCTTCAGCAAGGACGCGTCCGTGCGGATATTGGTGCCCTTGGCCGTGTTGAAGCTGGTGAAGAAAATCAGCCCGGCGAGCGCGAAGACGGCGACGGTGAGTACACGTACGGGCCGGAAACGACGCGTAACGGCAGGACTGGAACCCGTCCCGGGGGAGTCGGCAGAATTGCTCAACGTACCCTTATCTCCTTCGGCGCCGCGGAAGCACTACGCTAACGGACGCCCGGGGGAGCGCTCAGTGTCCCCTTGTACGCTGCCCCGGAGCCCGCCCCAGTTCCCTGCGCGGCCACGCAGCGCATCGACAGGAGAGACCCTCGTGCCGAAGTCACGTATCCGCAAGAAGGCCGACTACACGCCGCCCCCGGCGAAGCAGGCGACCAACATCAAGCTGACCAGCCGCGGCTGGGTCGCACCGGTCATGCTGGCCATGTTCCTCATCGGCCTCGCCTGGATCGTCATCTTCTACGTGACGGACGGCTCGCTGCCCATCGACGCCCTCGGCAACTGGAACATCGTGGTCGGCTTCGGCTTCATCGCGGCGGGATTCGGCGTCTCCACCCAGTGGAAGTAGCTCTGCCCAGGGTTATCCACTGAGTTATCCACAGCAGTTTCCACAGGTGGAAAAGAAACGACGATCTGTGGATAACTCATCCGGGGTTGACGCCGGTGTGACTGACCTACCGGGATCCGCAAGCCTGTTCGCCCCCTGTCCGACCTGCGAAAACTCGGGTCAGCGACAGGGGGCACAGCTGTTCCCACACAGCGTGCACAAGATCCGCCACGATCTGTGGACAACACCGCTCCCCAGGGCTTCTCAGGTGAGCCGAGCGGTACCTCAGGTGAGCTGGGCCGTCCTGACCAGCGTCGCGACGACCACCGCGGCCAGGACCACGGCACACACCCCGTACTGAATCAGGGCCCGCCGCTCGCGCGGGGCGTGGACCATGGCGTAGCCGACGACGACACCGGCGACGAGGCCGCCGATATGGGCCTGCCAGGCGATGTTGCTCCACCCGAAGGTGAAGATCAGGTTGATCACCAGCAGGGCGATCACGGGGCGCATGTCGTAGTTGAGCCGGCGCATCAGGACGGCGGTCGCGCCGAAGAGGCCGAAGATCGCGCCGGAGGCGCCCAGCGAGGGCTGGTTCGGCGCGGCGACGAGGTAGGTGAGCGCGCTGCCCGCGAGGCCCGAGACGAAGTAGAGGGTGAGATAGCGGGCACGGCCGAGGGCCGCCTCCAGGGGGCCGCCGATCCACCACAGGCTGAGCATGTTGAACAGGATGTGGACATAGCCGCCGTGCAGGAACATCGCCGTCAGCATTCGGTACCACTGGCCCTCCGCGACACCCTCGACCGAGCCGAGCAGCGGGACGTACGCGCGGCCGATGAGGTCGAAGCGGTCGGTGAAGCGGTCGCCCACCGCCAGCTGGACCAGGAAGACGGCGAGGTTGAGCCCGATCAGGACCTTGGTGAGGAGCCGGGGGTCCGCCGTGACGGTGCCGCCCGCGAGGGTGCGGGGCTGCGAGGCCGACGGCGCGTGGCCCGTACCGGAGCCGGCGCGGACGCACTCGGGGCACTGGAAGCCCACGGAGGCACTGATCATGCATTCGGGGCAGATGGGGCGCTCGCAGCGGGTGCAGCGCACGCCGGTTTCACGATCCGGATGCCGGTAGCAGGTGGGCAGGGCCTGGGCGTCCTGATGTCCCTGGTCCTGCGGGCCCTGCGGATTGCCTGGCGCCTGGTCCATGGGGTCCCCTCAATCCGGTCGTACGCACTGAACCGCCCCGCCCATCCTTACGGATGAGCGGGGCGTTTGGTTCCCTGCGGGAGTCCTCGGGACCTTCGGGTCCTTGGGTCTCAGCCTTCGCGGGGTTCAGCCTTCGCGGGTTCTCAGCCCTCGCGGGTCTCAGCCCTCGCGGGGCGGGGCTCAGCCCTTGCGGGTCTCGACGACGACCGACTCGATGACGACGTCGTTGACCGGGCGGTCGGTGCGCGGGTTGGTCGGGGCGCTCGCGATGGCGTCCACGACCTTCTGGCTGGCCGCGTTGGTGACCTCGCCGAAGATGGTGTGCTTGCGCGTCAGCCACGCCGTCGGGGAGACGGTGATGAAGAACTGCGAGCCGTTGGTAGCGGGGCCGGCGTTGGCCATGGCCAGCAGATACGGCTTGTCGAAGGCGAGCTCCGGGTGGAATTCGTCCTCGAACTGGTAACCGGGGCCGCCGGTGCCGTTGCCCAGCGGGTCACCACCCTGGATCATGAATCCGCTGATCACCCGGTGGAAGACCGTGCCGTCGTAGAGCTTGTCGGTGGACTTCTCACCCGTCTCCGGGTTGATCCACTCACGCTCGCCCGTGGCAAGCTCGACGAAGTTCCGGACCGTCTTGGGCGCGTGGTTCGGCAGGAGCCGGACTTCGATGTCGCCTTGGTTGGTCTTCAGGGTGGCGTAAAGCTGCTCGGCCACGATCTGCCTTCCGTTGCCTTCTTTTGACCCCCCGATCCTCGCACGGACAGGGCCACGCGTCGCCCGGCCGCCACCTCCCAGCGAATATCCGGGGGCGCGCTTGCAGAAATCCCCTCGAGTCCTTGCGTGCACAGGGCGCGGAGCGGCGATCCGTGGCATTGTCGGCGAGAAGCTCCTGTTGCCCCGTATGCCCTATCTCGCATGCCTCGCGGTCCCTCGGGGGGCATGATCTCGAACAGGGTGGAAGGTGAACTGCGCCTTTTTGGGGTACCCGAACGCCCACGTACGCCACCGAGGAGGAGGAAAACCCGTGACCCGCATTGACAGCGTGCGCGCCGCGACCGGCTCGGCGAAGGACAGCGTGCTGCACGCCGCGGAAGTGGTGGCGCCCTACGCCGACACGGCCAAGGACCGGGCCTCGCACTACGCGAACGAGGCACGCGTACGGCTCGCGCCCAAGGTGTCGCTGGCCGCCGAACAGGCCCGCGTCCAGTACGGCGCCCATCTCGCGCCGCGCCTTGAGCAGGCCCGTACCCATGTGCCGCCGAAGGTCGACCAGGCCGCCGTCCGTACCCGCCAGGCAGCCGTGCAGGCCGCCGACTACACCAAGCCGAGGATCGAGCAGGTGGTGGCCGCGGCTCAGCCTGTCCGTGAGGAGGCCGCGTCACGCGGTGCGGCGGCGCTCGCCGCGCTGCGCGGACAGGTCTCGCCCCGGGAAATCCAGAAACTGGTCCGCAAGCACGAGCGGCGCGCGAAGGCCGGCCGCGTCGCCAAGGGGCTGCTCGTTCTGGGGATTCTCGCGGGCGGCGCCTTCGCCGCCTGGAAGTGGTGGGACAAGCAGGCCAACCCCGACTGGCTGGTCGAGCCGCCCGCCGCGACGGAGGTGTCCGAGACGGGCCGTCTTTCCTCGATCGACGGCACCGACCGGGCCGACGGCCTCGACCCCGAGGTCCAGGCCAAGCAGGCCGAGGAGGAGGAGGCGGCGGACGGCGACGACCGCCGCTGACCCGGGACCAGGGAAACGAGCCCTGAGCAAGGGCAACAACATCGCCGTGGGGCAGGAGACTTGAGAGTCTCCTGCCCCACGGCGATGTTTCACGTGGAACCGGCAGAACCGAACGACGGGCAGCGGGCGCGCGGCACGGAATCGAGCCGATTTACGCCTTCCGCCGCGATGACGTTTGCAACGACCGATGCTCACAACATCCGCACAGACCCTCTTCACCGTGTGCGTTGCCATGATTACGCATATCTGCTTACAGCAGCTCACGCGAGGATCCGACGTCGACGCAGACCGCTCCCGCGCCACGTCCGCCACCGGCGGGGCGCCATCGGCACCCCTGCGCAGGCAGACCATTTGCGCAAACAACTGCAACGGCTGCGAAGCCTGATGCGTGACCCAGGTCACCGAAAAACAAGAACCGGCCAGCCGCCGCGAGGGGCGTCTGACCGGTCCGGGATGTGGAGCCTAGGGGAGTCGAACCCCTGACATCTGCCATGCAAAGACAGCGCTCTACCAACTGAGCTAAGGCCCCGGAAGACAGGCGTCCGGCCGGTGGAATCGGGTACCGGAGGGCGCCGCAGACCAGAGTACCGGGTCACCCCCGGGATCTCGCAAAAAGATTGGGGGTCCCCGTGGGCGACCACTCTCCGTAAGATGCTCGACGTGGTTCGCGACAGCGAACCGCAGTATTTGGGGAAGCGATGGGGAGACGCAATGGACGCCGCACAGCAGGAAGCAACCGCGAGAGCTCAAGAGCTGCAGCGGAACTGGTACGGAGAGCCGTTGGGGACGCTCTTCCGTAGGCTCATCGAGGATCTGGGCCTCAACCAGGCGCGTCTTGCCGGGGTGCTGGGACTTTCCGCGCCCATGCTGTCGCAGCTGATGAGCGGTCAGCGTGCCAAGATCGGCAATCCTGCGGTGGTCCAGCGCGTGCAGCTGTTGCAGGACCTGGCGGGGCAGGTCGCGGACGGCAGCGTCAGCGCCGCCGAGGCGACCGAGCGCATGGACGAGATCAAGAAGTCGCAAGGGGGCTCGGTGCTCAGCAACACCACACAGTCGACGAGCAGTTCAGGTGCGCCCACGGTCAAGCGGGTGGTCCGCGAGATCCAGTCGCTGCTGCGCTCCGTGGCAGCCGCGGGGGACATCATCGACGCGGCCGACACCCTCGCCCCGACCCACCCGGAACTGGCAGAGTTCCTCCGGGTGTACGGCGCCGGCCGCACCTCCGACGCGGTCGCGCACTACCAGTCGCACCAGAGCTGAGCCGGCGGCCCGGCCGCCGCACACCCGGCGCCGGGGGCTCAGGACGCCGTCAGGCTCCGCACCTCGGGCCGCCGGGCGTCTCCACGGGGGGCCTGCGCCGGACCGACCGCCGAAGGGGAGCGACGCACGACCATGGGTGAGGTCTTCGCCGGACGCTACGAACTGGTCGACCCGATCGGCCACGGGGGAGTCGGTGCGGTCTGGCGCGCCTGGGACCAGCGGCGGCGCCGTTATGTGGCCGCCAAGGTGCTCCAGCAGAGCGACGCGCACGCGCTGCTGCGCTTCGTGCGGGAGCAGGCGCTGCGGATCGATCACCCCCATGTGCTCGCGCCCGCCAGCTGGGCCGCCGACGACGACAAGGTCCTGTTCACCATGGACCTGGTGGCCGGGGGCTCCCTGGTCCACCTGGTCAACGACTACGGCCCGCTGCCGCCCCCGTTCGTCTGCACCCTGCTCGACCAGCTCCTCTCGGGAGTCGCCGCCGTGCACGCGGAGGGGGTCGTGCACCGTGACATCAAGCCCGCCAACATCCTGCTCGAAGCGACCGGTACGGCCCGGCCACGGCTGCGGCTGTCCGACTTCGGCATCGCGATGCGGCTGGGTGAGCCACGGCTGACGGAGACCAACTACGTGGTAGGGACGCCCAGTTACTTCGCTCCCGAGCAGATGATGGGCGCCGAGCCGGACTTCCCCGCCGATCTGTTCGCCGTCGGGCTGGTCGCCCTCTACCTGCTCGAAGGGGCGAGACCCGATGCCAAGGCCCTGATCGAGTACTTCGCGGAGAACGGCACACCGGCCGCTCCCCAGAGCATCCCCGAGCCGCTGTGGCAGGTCGTGGCCACGCTGCTGCAGCCGGATCCGCGGGCACGGTTCCGCACCGCGACCGGGGCACGCAAGGCGCTGGCCTCGGCCACCGAGCTGCTGCCCGAGCCCGGCCCCGACGACGAGCTGGTCGAGGTCTTCGACCAACTCGGTCCGCTTCCCCCGGGGTTCGGCCCGGAAGGGCCACTGAGGGCGACCACGTCACGCCCCGCGGAGAACGCGGCTTCGTGGTCCGGTTCCGCCTCCGACACCGGCTCCGAGTCCGCGACCGGCTCCGGCACCAGCACCGGCACCACTTCTGGCACCGGCACCGGCACCGGCTCTGGCCCGCACGACTCGGGGCCCTGGCGTCACGATTCCGGGGCGTTGTCCCGGGAGCCCGTCTCCGGGGCCGCGTGGTCGGATCGTTCTTCCGGGGGCGTATGGCCCGCGTCCGACTCGGGTGGCGTACGACCGGAGCCCGCCCCGAGCGCCGTACGGCACGAGCCCACCTCCGGTGCCGTACGACACGAGCCCACGCCCGGTGCCGTACCACCGCACCCCGCGCCCGACGCCACACCCCCGCAGCCGTCCTCGATGTCGGACACCGGCAGCTTCCACCTGCCGCCACCGCAGCCGCGGCCCCAGTCCTTCTGGCAGCACGATCAGCCCCCCACTCCCCCCACCTCGGTCGTGCTGCCGGTGCCGACCCCCACCCATGCCCTGCCGTTCGACCACACGACCGCGCGATCGCCCTCCCCCGTGCGGCCCACGGATCCGACCGCCGCGACGCGTCAGCACGCGCAGCCCCGCCCCGGACCGCCCGCGAAGGTGGCCGTCCCGGTGCTGCTCCTCGCGCTGGCCTGTTTCGCGGTGGGCTTCTGGGCGCTGACCCAGATCTGAACTCCGGCGCCCGTAAGCCCTGTATCTCCTTGTTGGGCGGGCCTACCAGCCGCGCGGCGTCGCCCGTCGCCGCGCGGCCACCGTCCACACCCCGAGCGCCAGCACCAGGACGGTCCCGGTGCCGATACCGCCCACGGCGACCAGCTTCATGGTGGTGCCGTCGTCGCTCCCGCCGCTTCCGGCAGGCACCATCCCACCCCTGACCGGCACGGAGTCACCGGTCGCGGGGTCGAACACGTCACGCGGTACGGCCCGCCCCGCGTACGCCGGGCCGGTCCGCGCGGCGCCGTCCACCCGTACGCGCAAGGTCAGTCCGAACGGCCCGTCGCCGAACTTGTCGGCGACCTGCGCCGCGAGATGTACGACGAGGTAGTACGAACCGGCGAACCGCATGCCGCTGATCCGGTCGTTGAAGGCGTAGCGGTTGTCGTACTCGACGGGCGGCAGCGGATCCAGAGCGGCGGACCGCTGGCTGCCGTCGTATCCCGCGCCCACGTCGGCGACGAGTCCGCGCACGGGGTTGTAGAGGGACATGACGAGAGCCGTGCCCATGAATCCCTCGCCGCCGCTCGAACTGCCGAGTTCGGCGGTGGCGGAGAACTGCTGTCCCCAGTCGACCGGCACCTTGTAGAAGAGCGTCTGTCCGGGGCTGATCCCGTCCTTCCAGACTCCCTGTCCGAGGGCGCCGGCCGTGGTGAACCCCGCGCCGCCCCTGCGCGGCCGCGCGTCGCCCTGGAGGGCCTCGGGCGAGGCGGAGTTCCAGACCTCGGGAGCACTGGTCGAACCCGCCTTCTCCAAGCGGGGTTCCGACACATAGCTCAGTTCGAGGTCCCAGGCGTCGGGGGAGGACGGCGGGGAGACCGAGGAGGCGGGTGCCGCGGTGCGCTCGACGACCACGTAGTACGTTCCGGCCGTCTGGCAGCCGTACTTGCCGGGGCCTATCTCGCGTGACGCCCAGGCGGCGACGGGGTGCGGGCTCTGGGAGGCGCCGAAGTGGGCGGTCGTGGAGGAGGAGCAGCTGCCGCTGTTGCCGTCCTGTACGGAGACCTTGACGCCGTCGGAGTAGGCGACCGTGGCGCCGGGCCTGGGGACGGCGGTGGCGGCGATGTACGCGTTGGAGGTGGCGTCGAGCTCCAGGCGGTAGTAGAGCTTGCCGTCCTTGCCGAGGGAACTGCGGTACGTCCGGCCGGGCTCCAGCCGTACGGCGTCCGTGGTGCCCGTGGCGCCCTGGACCGGCGTCGCGTCCTGGGCGAAGGCGTAGGGCTTCGGTGTACCGGTCTCGGCTGCCGCGACGGCCCGCCCGGTCAGAGCCGCGGTCGCGCACAAGACCGTTGCCACGATCGCGAACGGCCGACCGCCGTGCCGCCATGCCGTGCGCCGCCCCATCACGCGCCACCCCTCGTCGTAGCCCCGGACTAGCCCCGGACTAGCCCCGGACCGTGGCCCATCCTGCCCCGCCGGTCACTGGGCCACCCCCGCTATCCGCACAAGCGGCCGAAACCGCCTGCCCAGAGGCCCGAAATCTTCACTTGAGCAATCAATTCGTTTGCCGAAGCGAATCAAAATGGGTCCAGGCAATACAAAACCCCGACCGCGAGGGCGGCCGGGGTCTGATCTGAGACTGGTGTCGATTCTCACGAACCCGTGGGCACGGAGTCAGTCGCCTCCGTCCACAGATCCTGCTCGGCGCGATCCGCCTGGATCTGGCGGTACACGAGGAGCCCGCCGATGGCGGCCAGTGCGACCAGGAGAAGCTTCTTCACCGCGCGACCTCGTCTTTCGTTGACGTAGGGGACCTCTGGCGCCCGACTATACACACCGACCGATATCGATCGGTGACCTGCATCGACCCCCAACTGCCGCCCGGCGGAGAGCAGTACGAGCGGATCCGGCCGCTCCGGCCACGGTCGTATCGCAAGGTGATCACATCTCACACACGGTGACTTTCTGCACCCTCTCGCACCTTTTTAGGGGCTTTTCTGACCTCTTGCACCCATCCGAGTGGTGTTGATCTGAACATCGACGCGCCACGGGCGTCGGTCCACCACTTCGCGGCCCACATACACATCATGAGGAAAGTACGCAAATCGCCTGACCCGAAAGTGAGGGGCCATGACCCAGAACAAGGTCATGAAGCTGTGGACCGCCATCGTCACCGCCTTCGTCGCGCTCTGCACGGCGCTCGGTTTCATCACGACCACCGCGGCCGCGGCCGTACCGCAGGCCGAAGCGACGCGCAACAGCACAGTCTCCGCGACCGTGCCGACGATCTCTCCCTGGGCCGGTCCATACAGCCGGGCCCTGCCCCCCACGATGAAGCAACGCATCCGCGCCGAGGCCCACGGCTCCTCACCGAGTTGCCGGCACCGCCCGCCGACCGAGGCCACCGAGGCCGACCCGGCCGACCTCGCGTCGCTCTGCGCCCCTGAGGCCCACACCGAGCCCGAGATCCGCCTCCAGCGCTGACCAGCGCGGCTCCGCCCCATCCCCCAGCCCCTCCCCTGACGTAGCGGCGAACTTGCGTACACCGCCACCCACAGATCCGAAGGCCCGGCACCTCGAAAGAGCTGCCGGGCCTTCGCCATGTCCGGCACCTCGCCCCGTCCCGCGCCTCGCCCTGTCCGGCACCTCATCGTCCAGGCACGCACAGCACATCGTCAGGAGTGCCTCCGGTGGCCCCGGATCCAGGGCCGTCCGGTAGCGTCCCGTGTCGTCTTCACGGGACCACCAGGTCGGGAGGCAGTGCATGGCGCCAGTGATCCCGAACCGCGGGCCGTCGCGGTCGGCGAACCCCGCCCAGCGGCTGGCGTTCTCTGTCCTGTTCGCGCTGACCGGGGCCGGGCTGACTACGTTCGGGCTCTACCAGGCAGGCCACGCCGTCGGCCTGCTGGGCGAGCCCGGCACGCTCACCGTCGCCTCCTGCGCACGGGCCGGTCAGCCGAAGCCCGAGATCCGGTGCACCGGCACCTTCCGGTCGGACGACGGCCGCTCGACGGACCCAGCGGCACGCTTCACCGTGAACCCGGCCTTGGCCTCAGGGCAGATCACCCGCCTGGACCGGGTCGACGCCGGCTCCTACATGCGGATCAGCCCGGCCCGCACCGAGGAGTACGCGGCGTTGTCACTGTTCGGCATGGCGCTGTTCGTCTTCGCGGGGGCCGGATTCGCCTCCCGGGCGAACTCCACCGGCCGCCCCGAACTCCGCGCCGGCCTCGTCGGCCGCGCAGGGCTCCGACTCGGTCAGGCAGGGATCATCCTGCTGCTGGGTGCGGGGCTCTGCGTAATCATCGCGTTCCTGAGCCCACTGCTGGGCGGCTGACCGAATCGTCCGCGGGGGGTCTCCCCTGGGATGAAGAGGCATGCACCTCGAACGGGGCCGGGAAGCGTGGGAGTTGTTTCAGGTTTCTCCACCTGACATCAGTCGCCGATGCCGTCCTGCCCAGACGCAAAAGACCCCCAGGTGGATCACCTGGGGGTCTTTTGACTGGTGGGGCTAACAGGATTTGAACCTGTGGCCTCATCCTTATCAGGGATGCGCTCTAACCAACTGAGCTATAGCCCCGCCGCGCTTTGCGGAGTGTGTCCCGCGCGCCGACCTCTGAAGATTAGCGCACGACGCGGCCAGTCCCAAAATCGGTATCCCAGGCCTCCTGGCCGGGCCCGACGAGCTGCTGTTACTCGTCTTCGGCGAGGGTCAGCTCAATACCGCCGACGAAGCCCGCGGAGAGGTTGTAGATGAACGAGCCGAGCGTCGCGAGCGCCGTGGCCAGCACGACGTCGATGACCGCGATGATCGACGTGAACATCAGGACGTGCGGCAGGGAGAGGAACGACTGCAGGTCGAATCCGTTCGACTCGTTCGAACCCGTCGCCTCGGAAATCGTGCCGCCGACCGTCGAGAAGACGCCCATCGCGTCCAGGACCATCCACAGCACCGCCGCCGCCACGATCGTGCAGATGCCCAGCGCGATGGAGAGCAGGAAGCTGACCTTCATCACCGACCAGGGGTCGGTCTTGGCCACCCGCAGCCGCGCCTTGCGGGTGCGGGGCGCGGTGCGCGCTCCGGTCCGCGGCCGGCGTACGGCGCCCGACGGTGTCTGAGCCGGGTACGCCTGCGGCGGGTGGTACGGCTGCGCGGGCTGCTGCGGCTGCCGTTCCCCCGGCAGCGCGGAGCCGGCCTCGGGAGCGGCCCCGGCAGGGGCCGCCGAAGCGGCTGAAGCGGCCGAAGGAGCCCCCGGTGGGGGCGTCGAAGCGGGCGCCGCGCCGGGCGCGGGCTTGGTCTTCGCCGGACCGGCCGCCGCCGGGCCCGCTCCGGCCGCGTACTGCTGGGCCTGCGGGCCTCGGGTGTCCGTCACAGTTCCCCCCTGGGATCCATGAGAGTCATGGGAGTCAGTCGTCTCCGCGGCGGAGCCACGGCCGCCGTCCGTATCCGTACCGGTCGATCCGGCGCCCGTGGCTCCGCTCACGATGACTCACTCCTCGCGCTACTCGGGCGAGGACTGCTCGCCCTCGTCCGTACCGACGGCCTCGACGCCCTCGGCGGTCTCGTCCTCGGCGATCTCGCCGTCGACTTCCTCCGCCTCGCGACCGGCCTCGGCGTTACGAGCGATGCCGACCACGGCATCGCGCTTGCCCAGGTTGATCAGTTGGACACCCATGGTGTCACGGCCCGTCTCCCTGACCTCGTTGACTCGCGTGCGAATCACACCGCCGGACAGGGTGATGGCGAGGATCTCATCCGTCTCCTCGACCACCAGCGCGCCGACGAGAGACCCGCGGTCCTCTACGATCTTGGCGGCCTTGATACCGAGGCCACCACGACCCTGAACGCGGTACTCGTCAACGGCGGTCCGCTTCGCGTACCCGCCGTCCGTAGCAGTGAACACGAACGTACCGGGTCGAACAACATTCATCGAGAGCAGCTCGTCGCCCTCGCGGAAACTCATCCCCTTGACGCCCGAGGTCGCACGGCCCATGGGCCGCAGGGCGTCGTCCGTCGCGGTGAACCTGATCGACTGTGCCTTCTTGCTGATCAGCAGCAGATCGTCCTCGGCCGATACGAGTTCGGCTCCGATCAGTTCGTCGTCGGAACCGTCCTCCGTCTCGCGGAGATTGATCGCGATGACACCGCCGGAGCGCGGGGAATCGTAATCCTTCAGAGGCGTCTTCTTCACGAGGCCGCCCTTGGTGGCCAGCACCAGATAAGGCACCGCCTCGTAGTCACGGATCGCGAGGATCTCGGCGATCGCCTCGTCCGGCTGGAAGGCCAGCAGGTTGGCGACGTGCTGTCCACGCGCGTCCCGCCCGGCGTCCGGGAGCTCGTACGCCTTCGCGCGGTAGACGCGTCCCTTGTTGGTGAAGAACAGCAGCCAGTGGTGCGTGGTCGACACGAAGAAGTGGTCGACGATGTCGTCCTGCTTCAGCTTCGCGCCGCGTACGCCCTTGCCGCCCCGCTTCTGCGAGCGGTAGTCCTCGGTCTTGGTCCGCTTGATGTAGCCACCGCGCGTGATGGTGACGACGATGTCCTCTTCGGCGATCAGGTCCTCGATGGACATGTCACCGTCGAAGGGCACCAGCTTGGAGCGACGGTCCTCGCCGAACTTGTCGACGATCGCCGCGAGTTCCTCGCTGATGATGGTGCGCTGGCGCTCCGGTGAGGCGAGGATCGCGTTGTACTCGGTGATCTTCGCCTGGAGCTCGTCGTGCTCCTGGATGATCTTCTGGCGCTCCAGAGCGGCCAGTCGGCGCAGCTGCATCTCGAGGATGGCGTTCGCCTGGATCTCGTCGATCTCCAGGAGGCCCATCAGGCCCTCACGCGCGATCTCGACGGTGTCACTGCGCCGGATCAGCGCGATGACCTCGTCGATGGCGTCCAGGGCCTTCAGGAGGCCACGCAGGATGTGCGCGCGCTCCTCGGCCTTGCGCAGCCTGAAGCGCGTACGGCGGACGATGACCTCGATCTGGTGCGTCACCCAGTGGCGGATGAACGCGTCGAGCGACAGCGTGCGCGGAACGCCGTCCACCAGCGCCAGCATGTTGGCGCCGAAGTTCGACTGCAGATCGGTGTGCTTGTAGAGGTTGTTCAGGACGACCTTGGCGACCGCGTCGCGCTTCAGGACGATGACCAGCCGCTGTCCCGTACGGGACGAGGTCTCGTCGCGGACGTCCGCGATGCCGCCGACCTTGCCGTCCTTGACCAGGTCGGCGATCTTCTGCGCGAGGTTGTCGGGGTTGGTCTGGTAGGGGAGCTCGGTGACCACCAGGCACTGGCGGTTCTGGATCTCCTCGACCTCGACGACCGCGCGCATCGTGATGGAGCCACGGCCCGTGCGGTACGCCTCCTCGATGCCCTTGCGGCCCACTACAAGGGCGCCGGTCGGGAAATCGGGGCCCTTGATGCGCTCGATCAGGGCGTCGAGCAGCTCCTCGTGGCTGGCTTCGGGGTTCTCGAGGTACCACTGGGCGCCGGCCGCGACCTCACGGAGGTTGTGCGGCGGGATGTTGGTGGCCATGCCGACCGCGATGCCCGCCGAGCCGTTGATCAGCAGGTTCGGGAACCGGGCCGGCAGAACCGTCGGCTCCTGGTTGCGGCCGTCGTAGTTGTCCGTGAAGTCGACGGTCTCCTCGTCGATGTCACGGACCATCTCCATGGACAGCGGCGCCATCTTGCACTCGGTGTAGCGCATGGCGGCCGCGGGGTCGTTGCCCGGAGAGCCGAAGTTGCCGTTGGAGTCCACCAGCGGCATCCGCATCGACCACGGCTGCGCGAGGCGGACCAGCGCGTCGTAGATCGAGGAGTCGCCGTGCGGGTGGTAGGTGCCCATGACGTCGCCGACGACGCGGGCGCACTTGTAGAAGCCCTTCTCGGGCCGGTAGCCGCCGTCGTACATGGCGTACAGGACACGGCGGTGGACGGGCTTGAGGCCGTCCCGGACGTCGGGCAGCGCGCGCGACACGATGACGGACATCGCGTAGTCGAGATACGAACGCTGCATCTCCGTCTCGAGCCCGACGGGCTCGACGCGCAGGGTGATCTCGCCGCCTTCTTCAGGCGTGCTCGGAGTGTTCTCGTCGGCCATTGCTGGTGAAGATCCTTTCTGCTGCGGTCAGCTGAGACCGACTCAGATGTCGAGGAAGCGGACGTCCTTGGCATTGCGCTGGATGAACGCGCGGCGGGCCTCGACGTCCTCGCCCATGAGGACCGAGAACAGGTCGTCGGCCTGGGCGGCGTCGTCGAGCGTGACCTGACCGAGGACCCGGTGCTCCTGGTCCATGGTCGTGATGCGCAGCTCCTCGGCGTTCATCTCGCCAAGGCCCTTGAAGCGCTGGACCGAGTCGTCACGGATGCGCTTGCCGGCCTGCTTGCCCAGCTCGATCAGCGCGTCGCGCTCACGGTCCGAGTACGCGTACTCGAAGTCGTCCCGGCCCCACTTGATCTTGTACAGCGGGGGGCGCGACAGGAACACGTGCCCGGCCTCGACCAACGGCCGCATGAAGCGGAAGAGGAAGGTCAGCAGCAGTGTGTTGATGTGCTGGCCGTCGACGTCGGCGTCCGCCATCAGGATGATCTTGTGATAGCGGAGCTTCTCGATGTCGAAGTCCTCGTGGACCCCGGTACCGAAGGCCGAGATCAGCGCCTGGATCTCCTGGTTCTGCAGGATCTTGTCGATCCGCGCCTTCTCGACGTTGAGGATCTTGCCTCGGATCGGGAGGATCGCCTGGTACTGCGGGTTGCGGCCGGACTTGGCCGAGCCGCCGGCGGAGTCACCCTCGACGATGAAGATCTCGCACTTGGTGGGGTCGTTCGACTGGCAGTCGGACAGCTTGCCCGGCAGCGACGCCGTCTCCAGGAGGCCCTTGCGGCGGGTGAGGTCGCGCGCCTTGCGGGCCGCCACGCGCGCGGTGGCCGCCTGGATGGACTTGCGGACGATGTCCGCGGCCTCGTTCGGGTTGCGGTCCAGCCAGTCGTTGAGGTGCTCGTAGACGGCCTTCTGGACGAAGGTCTTCGCCTCCGTGTTGCCCAGCTTGGTCTTGGTCTGGCCCTCGAACTGGGGCTCGCTCAGCTTGACCGAGATGATCGCGGTCAGACCCTCGCGGATGTCGTCACCGGTGAGGTTGTCGTCCTTCTCACGCAGCAGCTTCTTGTCGCGCGCGTACTTGTTGATCAGCGAGGTCAGCGCCGCACGGAAGCCCTCCTCGTGCGTACCGCCCTCGTGGGTGTGGATGATGTTGGCGAAGGAGTACACGCCCTCGCTGTAGCCGCTGTTCCACTGCATCGCGACCTCGAGGGACAGGCTCTTGTCCTTGTCCTCGGCCTCGAGATCGATGACGGTGGGGTGCACCACGTCTCCCTTGCGGGAGTTGAGGTACTTCACGAAGTCGACGATGCCGCCCTCGTAGTGGTACGTGACGGTCTTGACCTCGGCCTTCTCATCCGCACCCGCCTCGTCCGCACCGGCCGTGGCCTTCGCCGACTCGCGCTCATCAGTGAGTTTGATCGTCAAACCCTTGTTGAGGAACGCCATCTCCTGGAAGCGCCGCGAGAGCGTCTCGAAGGAGTACTCGGTCGTCTCGAAGATGTCGCTGTCGGCCCAGAAGGTGACCGAGGTGCCGGTCTCGTCGGTGGCCTCGTGCTCGACGAGAGGGGCGGTCGGGACGCCCATCTTGTAGTCCTGCGTCCAGCGGCGTCCGTCGGTCTTGACCTCGACGGAGACCTTGCTCGACAGGGCGTTCACCACGGAGACGCCGACGCCGTGCAGACCACCGGAGACCGCGTAACCGCCGCCGCCGAACTTGCCGCCCGCGTGCAGGACCGTCAGCACGACCTCGAGGGCCGGCTTCCCTTCGGAGGGAACGATGCCCACGGGGATGCCGCGGCCGTTGTCCACGACACGCACGCCGCCGTCGGCGAGGATCGTGATGTCGATCGTGTCCGCGTGGCCGGCCAGCGCCTCGTCGACGGAGTTGTCGACGACCTCGTACACAAGGTGGTGCAGTCCGCGCTCGCCGGTCGAGCCGATGTACATACCGGGTCGCTTGCGAACCGCGTCCAGACCCTCGAGGACGGTGATGGCGCTGGCGTCGTACGAGGCTGTGACCTCGCCGTTCGAGGTCGTGGCCTCGGCGTTGTCGCCGGCGTCGGTGGACGGGATGTTCTCGTTGGGGTTGCCGGAATCGGCCACGAAGCGCCCTTTCTGGCACAGCACAAGCCAAGCTCGTCGGCGGGTTGCCGGAGCGGCTGCGGCACGTTGCGTTGGTAAGCCTTGATCAGCGTTGCTCAGCTTTTCCCGGACGGTCCCCGCAAGCGGGGCGGGATTAGCTTCCAGTCTACCGGTAGCGCCGACAGTGATGGGGGTTTGCCGGTACCTGAGTCCGCATGTGCCGCCCTGAACCGGTCTCTCCCGACTCCCCATATGTGGACCCGGGCTCAAAGAGGCTCACAGCGGCACTCAGCGCTTCCGGGTGTCAACCCTTGGCTACCGCGGAGTCAGGTCGGTGTTCGCAACCGCGTGCACTCCCGCGCAGGGGCCACTCGATGTGGCCTCTGTCACCCGTAGGTGTCGCCGGGACCCGTGCTTCCAGGGGCGCGCAGGGGGCCGAAGCGGCGCGTGGGACCACCGGGGCCCTGCACCTTGATCAGCCGCACCGTGCCGTGCCCGAGGTCCTGGTTCAGCCGCGCGACCACCTGCGGGGCGAGCAGCCTCAACTGGGTGGCCCAGGCGGTCGAGTCGCACTGCACGGTCAGCACCCGCTCGTCCTCGTCGTACTTCTGCGGGACGCAGTGCTTGGCCAGATCCTCGCCGACGATCTGCGGCCAGCGGCCCATCACACCGCCCACCGCGGCCGGGGTCTCCCAGCCGCGCTCGGTGAGCAGCCGGTTGATCGCGGCGCCGAGCGCCATCGGATCACGCCCGTCGGCGCGCGCGCCGGAGCGCAGGCCGCCGCGCCGCGCCTGCTTCTTCTGCTGTGCCGCGTCCCCCCGCGCGCGTGCCTGCTCCTTCGCGGCGCGCAACGCCACGCGCGCGAGGTCTACGCCGGAGTGCTCGGGGGCCTTCTTGGAGGCCGTTTCCCGGCCCTTCTCCGAAGCTCCCTCGGAGGCGGCCGATTCGCCGGGTGTGTTCTCCGTCATACCCGCTCCACCGTGCCCTCGGAGACGACGTACCGCGTCCCCGTCAGTACGTCCGGTACGTCGTCGTCGACCGCGGCCGTCACGAGGACCTGCTCGCCGGGAGCGACGAGTTCCGCGAGGCGCTCTCTTCTGCGGCTGTCCAGCTCGGCGAAGACGTCGTCGAGGACCAGCACCGGTTCATTGCCCTCGGCCCTCAGGAGGTCGTACGAGGCCAGGCGCAGCGCCAGCGCGTACGACCAGGACTCGCCGTGGGAGGCGTATCCCTTGGCGGGCAGCTGACCGAGCTTGAGGACCACATCGTCCCGATGGGGTCCCACGAGGGTCACGCCCCGCTCGATCTCCTGCTTGCGGACCTCGGCGAGCGCCGCCATCACCTGCTCGTACAGGTCCTCGCGGGTGTGCGCCTCGCCGGGCGCGGACGGCTTGTACTCCAGGGCGACGGGTCCGCCGCCGGGGGCCAGCTGCTCGTACGCCTTGTCGGCCAACGGCTGGATCGCGGCGACCAGGTCGAGCCGCTGGGCGAGCAGCTCGGCGCCCACGCGCGCGAGGTGCTGGTCCCACACGTCGAGCGTGGAGAGGTCCATGGTGCGGCCGCCGTGCCGGCGGGCCAGCGCGGCCGACTTCAGGAGGGTGTTGCGCTGCTTGAGGACCCGCTCGTAGTCGGAGCGGACGCCCGCCATCCGCGGGGAGCGGGCGGTGATCAGCTCGTCGAGGAAACGGCGCCGCTCACCGGGGTCGCCCTTGACCAGCGCGAGATCCTCGGGCGCGAACAGCACGGTCCGCACGATGCCGAGCACGTCACGGGGTCTGACCTGCGAGGACCTGTTGATGCGGGCGCGGTTGGCCTTGCCGGGGTTCAGCTCGAGCTCGACGAGCTGCTGGCGTTCGCCCTGGCGGACATTGGCCCGGATGATCGCCCGGTCGGCGCCCATGCGCACCAGCGGCGCGTCGGAGGAGACGCGGTGGCTGCCGAGGGTCGCGAGATAGCCCACCGCCTCGACCAGATTCGTCTTGCCCTGTCCGTTGGGGCCCACGAACGCGGTGACGCCCGGGTCGAGCGGAACCTCGACCCGGGCGTACGAGCGGAAGTCGGCCAGCGACAGATGCGTGACGTGCATGGTCGTTCGCCGACCTCCCCCAGGGTTGTGGATCCACCGCCACACGGCCTGTGGATCTGTGGATTACTTCGTCTCGACCGCGTGGCCGCCGAACTGGTTGCGCAGCGCAGCGACCATCTTCATCTGCGGCGAGTCCTCCTGCCGCGAGGCGAACCGCGCGAACAGCGACGCGGTGATCGCGGGCAGCGGCACCGCGTGGTCGATGGCGGCTTCCACAGTCCAGCGGCCCTCGCCGGAGTCCTGTGCGTAACCGCGCAGCTTCTCCAGGTGCTCGTCCTCGTCCAGGGCGTTCACCGCCAGGTCCAGCAGCCAGGAACGGATGACCGTGCCTTCCTGCCAGGAGCGGAAGACCTCGCGCACGTCGGTGACGGAGTGGACCTTCTCCAGGAGCTCCCAGCCCTCGGCGTAGGCCTGCATCATGGCGTACTCGATGCCGTTGTGGACCATCTTGGAGAAGTGGCCCGCGCCGACCTTGCCGGCGTGCACCGCGCCGAAGTCGCCCTCCGGCTTGAGTGCGTCGAAGACCGGCTGCACCTTGGCGATGTTCTCGGCGTCGCCGCCGTACATCAGCGCATAGCCGTTCTCCAGGCCCCAGACGCCGCCGGAGACGCCGCAGTCGACGAATCCGATGCCCTTGGCGGCCAGTTCCTCCGCGTGCTTCTCGTCGTCCGTCCAGCGGGAGTTGCCGCCGTCGACGACGGTGTCGCCGGGCTCCAGGAGCTCGCCGAGCTGGTCGACGGTGGACTGCGTGGCGGCACCGGCCGGGACCATCACCCACACCACGCGCGGCCCCTTGAGCTTGCCCACAAGCTCTTCCAGGCTGTGGACATCGGCGAGGTCCGGGTTGCGGTCGTATCCGATGACGGTGTGGCCTGCGCGGCGGATCCGCTCGCGCATGTTGCCGCCCATCTTGCCGAGGCCGACGAGACCGAGCTCCATCAGGTTGTTCCTTAGGTTTGCGACGTGGCGTGAGGGCACTTTCGTACCTGTGTCTGAGCCTAAACCCGGACGCTCACGCACACCTGTGGGCATAGCCGCTCAGGCGTTCACGCCACGTGCGGATGCGCCCGCCGGACGGCCGGGCCGATCGGACCGGCCGTCCGGCGGGCCCGGTGGGCTCACATCGCTCAGCCGCTCAGACGCACCGGCATGATCAGGTACTTGTAGGCCTCGTCCGCCTCGGCGTCCACCGCGGGCCTGCCGCTCAGCAGCGCGGGCTTCGTGGACGTCGTGAAGGAGAGCTGGGCCACCGGCGAGTCGATGGCGCTCAGGCCGTCGAGCAGGAACGTCGGGTTGAAGGCGATCGAGACGTCGTCGCCCTCCAACTGCGCGTCGACCCTTTCCACAGCCTGTGCGTCGTCGCTGGAGCCCGCCTCCAGGATCAGCACGCCCTGCTCGAAGCTCAGACGCACCGGGGTGTTGCGCTCGGCGACCAGGGCCACACGCTTGACGGCCTCCACGAAGGGGGCGGTCTCGATCACGGCGATGGAGTTGAACTCCGTCGGGAACAGCGAGCGGTACTTCGGCAGGTCGCCCTCCAGCAGGCGGGTGGTCGTACGCCGGCCCGCGCCCTCGAAGCCGATCAGACCCTCGCCCGCGCCCGAGCCGGACAGCGCGAGGATCACGCTGTCGCCGCTCGTGAGGGCCTTGGCGGTGTCCAGGAGCGTCTTGGCGGGCACCAGGGCCACCGCGGACGCCTCGGGGTTCTCCGGCTTCCACAGGAACTCGCGGACCGCGAAGCGGTAGCGGTCGGTGGAGGCCAGCGTGACCGTGTCGCCCTCGATCTCGATGCGCACACCGGTGAGCACGGGCAGCGTGTCGTCACGGCCCGCCGCGATGGCCACCTGGGCGGCCGCCGAGGCGAAGACCTCACCGGGGACGGTGCCGGTCGCCGACGGCATCTGCGGCAGCGCGGGGTACTCCTCCACAGGCAGGGTGTGGAGTGTGAATCGCGAGGAGCCGCAGACCACGGTGGCCCGTACACCGTCTGTGGAAATCTCCACCGGCCGGTTGGGGAGGGCGCGGCAGATGTCCGCGAGCAGGCGGCCGGAGACGAGGACCGTGCCCTCCTCGTCGACCTCCGCGTCCACCGAGACGCGTGCCGAGACCTCGTAGTCGAAGCTGGAGAGGCTCAGGGAGCCCTCCTCGGCCTTCAGAAGGAGGCCGGCGAGCACAGGCGCCGGCGGACGGGCCGGGAGGCTGCGTGCCGCCCAGGCCACTGCCTCCGCGAGTACGTCGCGTTCCACCCGGATCTTCACCGTTGCCGCCTCCGTCTGTTGCCGGCGCTCTCGCCCTGCTGGCCTTCGTCGTCTGACTCGGTGTCGTTCAGCCCTGTGGCGGGCAGGACACCGGGGACCAGTCTGACGCACCGCACTGACAGTCGGTGCCTCTCGGGGTCAAGTCGTGCCGAGCGGCACCTGAGCCTCCGAGAGCGAGTTGTGCACAGCCCCGTCTTCGAAACGATTCCCAGCCTCTATCTAGTTGGTCTTAGTAGTAGGGCCTGTGGAAACCGTGGATAACCGCGTTTTCGCAGGTCAGACGGGATTTTTTGTCCACTGACCCTGTGGGTGGAGGCGGTGGACAACCGGGGGTCTCTGTGGACGACGAAAAGTTCTGCACACTCGATGCACAGCCTCGGGCCACTTCTCCCCAGATCCGTCCCCAGCTTTACCCACGTTCCCCACAGGCCAATCCGGCACCCTGGTGTGACGGCTTTCACTCGACACGGTGATCGGGCGCGTCACGTTGCCGAACAGTGGACAGGGATGTGGAGAAGCTGGGGTTGGCTGGGGACAACCGGCTCCAGCCTGTGGGTCGCCGGTGGACAACTTCGCGCACACCCTGTGGATGTTTTCTTCGTCCACAGGGTGTGGAGAGTCTTCGTCCACGAATCCACAGGGGACTGACCTGGTCTGATGGTCTTTCAACAGCGGCCCCTGTGGACACGTTCGGGACAACTTCGCGGTCCCCAGGGTGTGGACGCCAGAAAGTCACCGAATCTGTGGAGAGTGGCCGTAACCAGGCCCGTAATCGAACAGCTGATGTCGTTCCGGTAGCGGTGAAAAGAGAGCCGACGGCCTGGGGACGGGCCTCAGAAGCTCTCAGAAGTTCTCGGAGGCCCCCTCGGAGCGAGGTCCAGAACCTCCCGGAGTCCTCGCGGAGCGGGTGCCGGAAGCGCTGGGACTGCTGCCGGAATCCGTCCCGGCGCGCATGCGAGATCCGCGGGCCAGAACAGCGAAAGGCGCCCTCGGGAACGTGTCCCGGGGCGCCCTCGGCGGCGTACCGCCGCTCCTGTCAGCCGTTCTTGATGCGGTTGGTGAGCTCGGTGACCTGGTTGTAGATGGAGCGGCGCTCTGCCATCAGCGCGCGGATCTTGCGGTCGGCGTGCATGACGGTCGTGTGGTCGCGGCCGCCGAACTGCGCGCCGATCTTCGGCAGCGAGAGATCGGTGAGCTCGCGGCACAGGTACATGGCGATCTGCCGCGCGGTCACCAGGACGCGACTGCGTGAGGACCCGCACAGGTCGTCCACCGTGAGGCCGAAGTAGTCCGCGGTGGCCGCCATGATCGCGGTCGCGGTGATCTCCGGGGCGGAGTCCTCGCCGCCCGGGATCAGGTCCTTCAGGACGATCTCCGTCAGCCCGAGATCCACCGGCTGCCGGTTGAGCGACGCGAACGCCGTCACCCGGATCAGCGCGCCCTCCAGCTCACGGATGTTGCGCGAGATCCGGGACGCGATGAACTCGAGCACCTCCGGCGGAGCGTTGAGCTGCTCCTGCACCGCCTTCTTACGAAGGATGGCGATACGGGTCTCCAGCTCGGGCGGCTGGACGTCCGTGATCAGACCCCACTCGAAACGGTTCCGCAGCCGGTCCTCCAGGGTCACCAGCTGCTTGGGCGGCCGGTCGCTGGAGAGCACGATCTGCTTGTTCGCGTTGTGGAGCGTGTTGAAGGTGTGGAAGAACTCCTCCTGCGTCGACTCCTTGTCCGCCAGGAACTGGATGTCGTCGACCAGCAGGATGTCCATCTCGCGGTACCGCTTGCGGAAGCTGTCGCCCTTGCCGTCGCGGATGGAGTTGATGAACTCGTTGGTGAACTCCTCGGAGCTCACGTACCGCACACGGGTGCCCGGGTAGAGGCTGCGCGCGTAGTGCCCGATCGCGTGCAGCAGGTGCGTCTTGCCGAGACCCGACTCCCCGTAGATGAAGAGCGGGTTGTACGCCTTCGCGGGCGCCTCGGCGACGGCGACCGCGGCCGCGTGCGCGAAACGGTTCGACGCGCCGATGACGAACGTGTCGAAGAGGTACTTCGGGTTGAGGCGCGCGGTGGGCTCGCCCGGACCGGACGCCGGCGCGGGCTTCGCGCCCAGCGGGCCGGGCGCGCCGCTCGAGGACGGCAGCGAGGGGCCGCCGCGATGCAGCGGCGCACCGCCCGAGGACGGTTCCTGAAGGTCGCGGCGGTCGGGGCGCTCGTATTCGGAGCGCGGCTGGTCGTAGTCCTGGCGCTGCTGCTCGTAGGGCGGGCGCTCCATCGACTGCGGCCGGTAGTCCTGCGAGGGCGAGGCGTACGGGTCGCGGTCGGGGAAGCCGAGACGCTGCTGCTGCCAGCCGTAGTCGTCCTGGGCGTGCCGCGGCCAGGCGCCGGGTTCGGGGCGCTGGTAGTCCGGATAGGCGGGGCGGGCGGTCGGCAGGTGGTCCGCGCGCGACGAGGGCACCTGGTCGGAGCGGCCTGACGGCAGCTGGTCGCCAGGGGCGCCCGGGAGCTGGTCGGAGCGACCGCCTCGGTGATCACCCCGGTGGTCGTCGGCGCGGTGGCGACCGTACCCCTCGTATCCGTCGCGACGCTGTGCGTCATAGGGGTTGCGCTCGTCACGGCCCGGGGAGTCGTAGCCGCCCCGGTCTTCGCGGCCCTGGGAGTCGTAACCGTGGCGCTCGTCACGGCTCTGGCCGCCGTAGCCGTTGCGGTCCTCGCCGCCCTGAGCGCCGCCGTAGGCGCTCCGGTCCTCGCCGCTCTGGCCGCCGTAGGGGTTCCGCTCGTCGCCGCCCTGACCGTCGTACGTGTCACGGCCCTGGCCCGAGCCGGAGGGGAGCTCGGGCTCCTCGTACCGGGGCTGGGGGGCTGGGGGCGTCGGAGGCTGGGGTTCCCCGGCCGAGTCGTCGACGGTGATCGCGATGCGGATGGGGCGGCCGCACTCGCGGCTCAGCGTGTCACTGACGATCGGCGCGAGACGTCCTTCGAGGACGCCCTTCGCGAATTCGTTCGGAACCGCGAGCAGCGCGGTGTCCGCGACCAGCGCCAGCGGCTGGCAGCGCTTGATCCAGTGCTCGTCCTTCGCCTCCACACCCTGACCGCGGCCCTCACCGAGGAGCTGTTCCAGTACTCGTGGCCACACTGCGGCAAGATCGGCAGGTACGTCAGCCACAGGGCACGCTCTCTCACGGGTCCCACGAACGTGTGGTTCTGGGAACAGGTTGGGAAGTCAGTCGGGTGGGGCGGTGGGAACAAATCCGCTGGGGCGGTGGGAAGGGAACGAATCGGAGTTCAGCCACGGTAGTCAGGGCGACCGCTGCGGTTCAAGTTGTTGTCCCCAGCCTGTGGATAGTGTCTCCCGCCAGGAGCTGGTTTGACCGGATGGCGTAGCCGCGCGTACCGTAACCAGGTCGAGTTGTCGATGGCTGCTGCCGCCTGCCTCCGATGGGCACAGATCGCGAAGAGTGATCGGGAAGCGGTGCACTCGGGCGTAATACGAGCTACCTCGTGGGCGCACGGTGACAGCCAAGGCGGCACCCCGCCACCACCGATTCTTTCTGGAGCCCCCGAGTGAGCAAGCGCACCTTCCAGCCGAACAACCGTCGTCGCGCCAAGACCCACGGCTTCCGCCTGCGGATGCGCACCCGTGCCGGCCGCGCGATTCTCGCGAACCGCCGTGGCAAGGGTCGCGCCAGCCTGTCCGCCTGATAACAACAGGTCATGATGTCGTGCTGCCTACCGAGCATCGGCTGAGGCGGCGCGAGGACTTCGCGACCGCGGTACGCCGAGGACGCCGGGCCGGACGCCCGCTCCTCGTCGTCCATCTACGTAGCGGTGCAACGGACCCGCACGCGCCTGGGGAGAGCGCTCCCCCGACGCGTGCGGGTTTCGTCGTGAGCAAGGCCGTGGGTGGAGCGGTTGTCCGCAACAAGGTGAAGCGCAGACTTCGCCATCTGATGCGTGACCGAGTCGCCCAGTTGCCCCCCGGTAGCCTGGTAGTCGTACGAGCGCTGCCCGGTGCGGGCGACGCCGACCATGAACAGCTGGCCCGAGACCTGGATGCCGCCCTTCAGCGGCTGCTGGGAGGGGGCGCGCGATGAAGTACCCGCTGCTGGCTCTTATCAAGCTGTACCAGTGGACGATCAGCCCGCTGCTCGGGCCGGTGTGCAAGTACTACCCGTCGTGCTCCCACTACGGCTACCAGGCCATCGACCGGCACGGTGCGATCAAGGGAACGGCACTCACCGCCTGGCGCATCCTCCGGTGCAATCCGTGGTCGCTGGGCGGCGTGGACCATGTTCCGCCGCGCAAGCGTCCGCGGTGGCACGAAATGCTGCGTAACGCCTGGCGCGCACGCAAGGGCGGGAACTCCGCCGCCGAACCGGCCATTGAGGGTCATGGAATGTCCGACCATCCCTCGAGCCCGGCCGCCGAGACCCCGTCCCATGCTCAAGGAGCCTGATTAGTGGACACGATTGCCAGTCTGTTCAGCTTCATCACGACACCCGTTTCCTGGGTCATCGTCCAGTTCCACTCTGTGTACGGGAAGATCTTCGGTCCCGATACGGGCTGGGCCTGGGGCCTGTCCATCGTGTCCCTGGTGATCCTGATCCGTATCTGCCTGATCCCGCTCTTCGTGAAGCAGATCAAGGCCACCCGGGCCATGCAGACGCTGCAGCCCGAGATGAAGAAGATCCAGGAGCGCTACAAGAACGACAAGCAGCGCCAGTCCGAAGAGATGATGAAGCTGTACAAGGAGTCGGGTACCAACCCGCTCTCCTCGTGCCTTCCCATCCTGGCGCAGTCGCCGTTCTTCTTCGCTCTGTACCACGTGCTCAACGGCATCGCGACCGGCACGACGATCGGCGTCATCAACGAGTCGCTGCTGGCCAGCGCTCGTAAGGCGCACATCTTCGGCGCCCCGCTGGCCGCGAAGTTCACGGACGGCCAGAGCAAGGTCGAGGCACTCGGTGCCTCGCTGACCGATGTCCGGGTCGTCACCGCGATCATGATCGTGATGATGTCGGCGTCGCAGTTCTACACGCAGCGCCAGCTGATGACGAAGAACGTCGACACCACGGTGAAGACGCCCTTCATGCAGCAGCAGAAGATGCTGATGTACGTCTTCCCGGTCATGTTCGCCGTCTTCGGCATCAACTTCCCGGTCGGTGTCCTCGTCTACTGGCTGACCACCAACGTGTGGACCATGGGCCAGCAGATGTACGTCATCCGCAACAACCCGACCCCGGGTTCCAAGGCTCAGGCCGCGTACCTCGAGCGCCTGCAGAAGCACGTCACGCACCACGAGAAGACGCGCAGCCGTGGCGAGAAGGCCATCGTCAAGGCGATCGTCGCCAAGGGTCGCGACCGCAACGAGTTCGAGCGCAAGTTCATCAACAGCCTGACCAAGGTGGGCCTGGTGGCCCAGGCCGACGGCACTGTCGTGAAGGGTCAGGCCGAGGCGGCTGTCGAGGGCGAGGACGGCACCACGACCACCGCCGGCGGCGCTCCCAAGCGTCAGCAGCCGAAGCGCCAGTCCAAGTCCCAGCGCCAGTCGGGCACGGCTGCCGGCGGGGCGAAGGCGGCGGGTGAGCCCGAGCCGAAGACCTCGTTGACCAAGTCCGACGAGCCCCAGGACGCCAAGACCGCCGCCAAGCCGGCCGGCGGCGGCAACAAGCCGGGCACCGGTACCCGCAGCAAAGCCCAGTCCGGACAGCGCAAGGGTCCGCAGCGGCCCAAGTCCCCGTCCAAGAAGTAAGAAGGAGTCCATCCCGTGACGGAAGGCACCACCTCCGCCGCCGCTGAGGGCGACACCCTGACCCGCCTTGAGCAGGAAGGCGAGATCGCGGCGGACTACCTCGAGGGTCTGCTGGACATCGCCGATCTCGACGGCGACATCGACATGGACGTCGAGGCCGACCGCGCCGCTGTCTCGATCATCAGCGACGCCAGCAGCCGTGACCTGCAGAAGCTGGTCGGTCGCGACGGCGAGGTGCTCGAGGCCCTCCAGGAGCTCACGCGCCTGGCCGTTCACCGGGAGACCGGGGACCGCAGCCGGCTGATGCTGGACATCGCCGGCTACCGGGCCAAGAAGCGCGAGGAGCTCTCCGAGCTGGGCGCCAAGGCCGCGGCCGAGGTGAAGAGCTCCGGCGAGCCGGTGAAGATGAAGCCGATGACGCCCTTCGAGCGCAAGGTCGTCCACGACGCGGTCAAGGCCGCGGGTCTGCGCAGTGAGTCCGAGGGCGAGGAGCCGCAGCGCTTCGTCGTCGTGCTTCCCGCCTGATCGGTACGAAGGTTCCTTCGGCCCCGTCTGTTGAGCAGGCGGGGCCGAACTTTGTCAGCCTGATAGTCCCTCGTAGTTCCTGGTAATCCCTGATAGCCCTGGTGGTCAGCGCCCAGCGCGCTTATGCGGTACGGAAGGACGGTCCCCGTGACGGAGGCAGCGGAGCTTCCCCCTGCGCCCGAGCAGGCGCGCGAGGTATTCGGCGATCGCTTCGCAGACGCGGTCCGGTACGCGGAGCTGCTGGCCGAGGCGGGAGTGCAGCGAGGGCTGATCGGCCCCCGCGAAGTACCCCGGCTGTGGGAGCGGCACATCCTGAACTGCGCGGTGCTCTCCGAGGTCGTGCCCGAGGGTGTGACCGTGTGCGACGTCGGCTCCGGCGCGGGGCTGCCCGGCATCCCGCTGGCCCTGGTCCGGGAAGACATCAAGATCACTCTGCTGGAGCCGCTGCTGCGGCGGACCAACTTCCTCACCGAGGTCGTCGAGCTCCTCGGCCTCGACCATGTGACCGTCGTGCGCGGCCGCGCCGAGGAGGTCATGGGCAAGCTGCCGGCGGTCCACGTGGTGACGGCCCGGGCTGTCGCTCCACTGGACCGGCTGGCGACGTGGGGCATCCCTCTTCTCCGCCCGTACGGCGAGATGCTGGCTCTCAAGGGCGACACCGCCGAGGAGGAGCTGAAGAGCGCCGCGACGGCCCTCAGCAAGCTCGGCGCCGTGGAGACGTCCATCCTGCACGTCGGCGAGGGCATTGTGGACCCGCTGTCGACCGTGGTGCGGGTGGAGGTCGGGGAGAGCCCGGGTGGCGTGCGCTTCGCCGCGAAAAGGGCGAAGGCGGCCCGGACGGGGCGGACGCGCCGACGGCGCTGATCCTGAGCGCGCAATGAATCGTGGACTCCCGGTTCCGCAGGGCGGAGCCGGGAGTTCTTTGTCACTCCGACTCATCCGTCCTGACGGCGAGCCGTACTCCACACAAGCTGCCAAACCTACGCATCTCGGAGTGTCGCGCCGCGATGACCCTGACCGCTAGGCATCGTGTTTCACGTGAAACGTCGCTCACTGCTGCACGGCATCATCAGTCGCGGCCGCGCCGCGGCCGAACCCCGCGACCGGAAGCCTCTTGGTTCACTCGCGGAGGGTGCGGAGTTGTCCACAGAGGTGGATTTCTCCACAGAACAACGGGCCTCGCTGGTTCACGACCCCGAAGACATGGGAGGCTCTGTTCATTGCGAGCCTGAAGTCGAGGAGAGTGAATCCTTGCGGTCCGACGCCAACATCGCGGGACCGATGACCGATCCGGTCCCCGGTCCCCGTACCGAGTCGATGGGGGAGGATGTTTCACGTGAAACACCGCCCCCAATGGACGACACTCCTATTGGTCGTGCTGCCCAACTGGCGGTGGAGGCGCTGGGTCGCGCCGGTGAGGGCCTGCCACGGCCCGAACAGACACGCGTCATGGTGGTCGCCAACCAGAAGGGTGGGGTGGGCAAGACCACGACTACGGTCAACCTTGCTGCCTCGCTTGCCCTGCATGGCGGCCGTGTCCTGGTGATCGACCTCGACCCTCAGGGCAACGCCTCCACCGCGCTGGGTATCGACCATCACGCCGAAGTGCCTTCCATCTACGACGTGCTGATTGACAGCAAGCCGCTCTCCGAAGTCGTCCAGCCGGTCCCCGATGTCGAGGGTCTCTTCTGTGCGCCTGCCACGATCGATCTCGCCGGTGCGGAGATCGAGCTGGTGTCCCTGGTGGCACGGGAGAGCCGGCTGGAGCGAGCGATCCAGGCGTATGAGCAGCCACTGGACTACATCCTCATCGACTGCCCACCCTCGCTCGGCCTCCTCACGGTCAACGCGCTGGTCGCCGGTGCGGAGGTCCTCATCCCTATCCAGTGCGAGTACTACGCGCTGGAAGGCCTGGGCCAGCTCCTGCGTAACGTCGACCTGGTACGGGGGCATCTCAACCCCAACCTCCATGTCTCGACGATCCTGCTCACCATGTACGACGGCCGGACGCGCCTTGCGTCCCAGGTCGCGGACGAGGTGCGTAGCCACTTCGGTGACGAGGTGTTGCGGACGAGCATTCCTCGCTCGGTCCGTATCTCCGAGGCCCCGAGCTACGGTCAGACGGTGCTGACCTACGATCCAGGGTCTAGCGGCGCTCTCTCGTATCTTGAGGCTGCACGAGAAATCGCCCTCCGCGGAGTCGGAGTGGCGTACGACGCGCAGAACGCCCACGTGGGCGTACAGAACAGTCAGAACATGGTGGAGGGGATCCAGTGAGTGAGCGACGACGAGGGCTGGGGCGGGGCCTCGGCGCACTGATCCCCGCGGCTCCGACAGAGAAGACGGTTCCCTCGCCGGCAGGTGGATCCTCCGCCTCCTCGGCTGCCGTACCCGTGCTCACGGCAGAGCGCGGGGTGGCTGCGGCGAAGGTGACCACACTGCCGCCTGTTTCACATGAAACAGAGGAACCGCCGACGATCGGAAGCCCGGAGGTGCCTTCCGCGCCTGTCGGTGCTCACTTCGCTGAACTGCCCCTCGACTACATCACCCCCAACCCGCGTCAGCCCCGTGAGGTGTTTGACGAGGACGCTCTTGCCGAGCTGGTCACCTCCATCAAGGAGGTCGGACTTCTCCAGCCGGTCGTCGTGCGGCAGGTGGGGCCGACGCGCTACGAGCTCATCATGGGCGAGCGGCGCTTCCGTGCCTGCCGTGAGGCGGGGCTTGAGGCCATTCCCGCGATCGTGCGGGCCACGGAGGACGAGAAGCTTCTCCTGGACGCGCTGCTGGAGAACCTGCATCGCGCCCAGCTGAACCCGCTGGAAGAGGCGGCCGCCTACGACCAGCTGCTGCAGGACTTCAACTGCACGCACGATCAGCTGGCGGACCGTATCGGCCGCTCGCGCCCGCAGGTCTCCAACACCCTGCGGCTGCTGAAGCTCTCGCCGGCGGTTCAGCGTCGTGTCGCCGCCGGAGTGCTCTCCGCGGGCCACGCCCGCGCCCTGCTCTCCGTCGCGGACTCGGAGGAGCAGGACCGGCTGGCCCACCGCATCGTAGCCGAGGGACTGTCGGTGCGGGCTGTCGAGGAGATCGTCACCCTCATGGGATCGCGCCCCCAGACCGCTCCGCGCTCCAAGGGACCGCGGGCCGGTGCCCGGCTCTCCCCGGCGCTGAGCGACCTCGCCACCCGCCTCTCGGACCGTTTCGAGACCCGCGTGAAGGTCGACCTGGGGCAGAAGAAGGGAAAGATCACGGTCGAGTTCGCCTCGATGGACGACCTCGAGCGGATCCTCAGCTCTCTCGCCCCGGGTGAGGGAGGCGTTCTCCAGAGGAGCCTCCTGGACGACGACTCCGAGGACACGGAGGCCTGAGCCGCCCGGCGACGGGGTGGTCCCCGTCGGCCGGCCGCTAGAGCGGGCCGTGTCCGGTGTGTACCGGAACACGGCCTGCTCTTTGCTTTCAGGCAGTATTGATGCAATCGCATCGTGGATACGATGCGATTGGGTATGGCGCATCCACCTGGCGGCACCTTCATCGGGGAGGCGGGGGCCATGCAAACCGTGAGCCGTACCGGACTGGTGACCGCGGGCCTGGGACTGGGGGCGGTCGGTGGGTTCATCGGCAGTCTGCTCAGGGAGCGAAGCGCTCTGACAGCCGCTCGCGACGCTGCGGGCGAGGGAAGCGAGGAACATCCTTCATGGGGCGCCGGCTCGTACCGCTCACGCTGGACAACCTTCCGGACCTTCCCAAGCGCTGTCGCGCGTGTGTCTTCTGGGAACTGGATCCCGTCAGTGGGGAAGCCGCGGTAAAGGCGGGAAGGCCCGAACTCGAGAAGGAGGCGTGGATCTCCGCCGTCCTGCTTGAGTGGGGATCGTGCGGCCGCGTCGTCTACGTGGACGACGTACCGGTGGGCTTCGTGCTGTACGCACCCCCTGCCTATGTACCCCGCTCCACGGCGTTCCCCACGAGCCCGGTCTCACCGGACGCCGTCCAGCTGATGACTGCCTTCATCATGCCGGGCTATCAGGGACAGGGACTCGGCCGGGTGATGGTCCAGACGGTCGCCAAGGATCTGCTGCGGCGAGGCTTCAAGGCGATCGAGGCTTTCGGGGACGCACGGTGGAAGGAACCGGCCTGTGTGCTCCCCGCCGACCATCTCCTCGCGGTCGGCTTCAAGACGGTACGCCCGCACCCCAGATACCCCCGTCTGAGGCTGGAGCTGCGGACGACGCTCTCCTGGAAGGAAGACGTGGAGTTGGCTCTGGACCGCCTTCTGGGGGCGGTACAGAAGGAACCGGCGCTTCGTCCTCTGTAGCCGTGATGCCCCGCGCCGGGGCAACCCCTCCGTCACACGAATGGGCCAGCCCTTCCGGGCTGGCCCATTCGTGTTTCACGTGAAACATCGCCGCCTTCGCAGGACGGTGCTTCCGGTCAGACGGTCTTCTCGGCGCCCTCGGTGATGAAGTCCTCCAGGTCGCGGACGATCGCGGCCTTCGGCTTCGCACCCACGATGGTCTTGGCGACCTCGCCACCCTGGTAGACGTTCAGGGTCGGGATGGACATGACGCCGTACTTGGCGGCCGTACCCGGGTTCTCATCGATGTTGAGCTTGACGACCTCGATCTGGTCGCCGTACTCCGCGGCGATCGCCTCGAGGGACGGCGCGATCTGGCGGCAAGGACCGCACCAGGCGGCCCAGAAGTCCACCAGGACGGGCTTGTCGCTCTTGAGGACGTCCTGCTCGAAGGAGTCGTCGGTCACATTCTTCAGGGTGCCGGCCACAGCGGGCTCCTTAACTGGTTGGTGCGGTGGGGCGGACGGGGGTCAGACGGTGGCAGCCGCGGCGGTCTCGCTGTCCGCGAGGGCAGCGAGATAACGCTCGGCGTCGAGGGCGGCGGAGCAGCCGGTACCGGCCGCGGTGATCGCCTGGCGGTACGTGTGGTCGACGACATCACCGGCGCCGAAGACACCGGTCAGGTTCGTCCGGGTCGAAGGCGCCTCGACCTTGAGGTAGCCCTCCTCGTCCAGGTCGAGCTGGCCCTTGAAGAGCTCAGTGCGCGGGTCGTGGCCGATCGCGATGAACAGGCCGGTCACCGCCAGGTCGGAGATCTCACCGGTCTTGAGGTTGCGCAGCTTCAGGCCGGCAAGCTTGGGGGCGCCCTCGATCGAAGCGATCTCGCTGTCCCAGACGAAGTTGATCTTCGGGTCGGCGAAGGCACGCTCCTGCATCGCCTTGGAGGCGCGCAGAGTGTCACGACGGTGCACGATCGTCACGGACTTGGCGAAGCGGGAGAGGAAGGTGGCTTCCTCCATCGCGGTGTCGCCGCCGCCGATCACGGCGATGTCCTGGTCCTTGAAGAAGAAGCCGTCACAGGTCGCGCACCACGAGACGCCGCGTCCGGAGAGCGCGTCCTCGTTGGGCAGACCGAGCTTGCGGTGCTGCGAGCCCGTCGTGACGATCACGGCCTTGGCGCGGTGCACGGTGCCCGCGGTGTCCGTGACGGTCTTGATCTCGCCCGTCAGGTCGACGGCGACGATGTCGTCCGGGATCAGCTCGGCACCGAAGCGCTCGGCCTGGGCGCGCATGTTGTCCATGAGCTCGGGGCCCATGATGCCGTCCTGGAAACCGGGGAAGTTCTCCACCTCGGTGGTGTTCATCAGCGCACCACCGGCGGTGACGGCGCCTTCGAAGACCAACGGCTTCAGCGACGCGCGCGCGGTGTAGAGCGCTGCCGTATAGCCGGCAGGCCCGGATCCGATGATGATCACGTTACGGACGTCGCTCACGGGTTGATTCCTCGTCTCTGGAGACTGCTGCGTACTGCCGGTGGGAGCCTCTCTCAGAACTCTCACCCCACCCAACGGATCCTAAGGGGCTTGCATTCCCCGTGTGCCCGGGCACACGGAGACGAGACACCGCACAGAGATGCCATGGGGTTACTGGGGAGTCGGCCGGTCGACGCGGAGGCGCTCAGGAGCGGGCGTACGAGTGCGTCACCAGGAGCTTGCCAGGGGACGCCGAAGCCTGCTTTACGCACGCGGCTTCGACGATGTACGCCGTGACCTTCGTGCTGTCGGAGGCGTCGGGCACTACGACGAGATACACCGTCGTCCCCTTGTATGTGCCCTGCTGCGCCGCGAGGATCGTCGCGCTGCTCCCGGTCCCCTTCTGAATGCACTCGGGGACCTGCACGGTGGGTGTGATCAAGGTGTCGACCCCGGCGGACCCGTTGCCCGCGTCGTTGGACTCGACTCCCCAGGGACGCTTCGGGCTGGCGGAGCGGGTGCTCGCGCTCTTGTTCTTCGCGAGGAGACCCGCGACCTGAGTCTTCAGCTCCCCCTCGGAAAAAGTGTCCTTCGCCCCCTGCTGCGTCACCGACTGCGGGCTCTTGCCGGAGCCGTCGCCCAGCGATTGCACGAGGATCGCGCCCAGCCCGAGAGCGGCGGCCGTGAACACCGTGCCGAGAACGACCACCCTGCGGCGCCCACGGCGGCCCCGACGCGAGCGGCCGGGGCCGGTGGCAGCGTGAGGATGTCCCGAGGGACGGTCCATGAGGGAAGCAGGGCTCGGTTCGCCCGACGTGTGTGAAACGGCGACCGATGTTTCACGTGAAACACTCGCTCGTTCGTCCTCGGCCGCGTCGCGGTCGGGCGCCGTGGCACTCAGCAGAGCCTCTGCGGCAAGGGCGGCGTCGATACGGCCGGCCACATCATCGGGCATGCGCGTAGGTCCCGGCAGAGTGCCGAGCAGCCCCCGGATCTCCTCCAGGGAGTCGTACACGTCGGCGCAGAGCATGCACTCGTCGAGGTGTCGCCGTACGTCCGCGGTGCGGGAAGGCGGAAGCAGCCCCTCGGAGAGGTCGGAGATCTCCGCGACATCCGGGTGCCCGGCCGTATCCGTCGTGGATGTCACGCTCGCCCACCTCCGCCCTTCACAGCAGCTGAATCGCTTGGTCCTGCATCGCGTGGACCTGCATCGTGCGGTCCCGCTGCCGGTGGGACGGATGCCCCCTGCGTCCGGTTCCTTCCGCCGCCCGACTTGTTGCCGCCGCCGCTTCCGTTGTCCGCACGGAGATGGGTGAGCAGCGGGAGCAGTCTGGCTCTGCCCCGTGCACAACGGCTCTTCACGGTGCCGACGGGTACGTCGAGGACGCGGGCCGCCTCCGCCACGGGGTAGCCCTGCATGTCCACCAGGACGAGAGCTGCGCGCTGGTCGGCCGGGAGCGTACTCAGTGCCGCCAGCAGCTCGCGGTGCAGGTCGTTGCGCTCGGCCGGGGCGGAGGCGGACTCGTGCGGTTCGAGGAGCTGTTCCAGGCGTTCGGTGTCATCGACGGGAGACGTCTTCCTGGACGCGGCTTTGCGGGCGCGGTCCAGACAGGCGTTCACCGTGATGCGATGCAGCCAGGTCGTGACGGCCGACTGGCCGCGGAAGGTGTGAGCGGCCCGATAAGCGGAGACCAGCGCGTCCTGGACGGCGTCAGCGGCCTCCTCGCGGTCTCCCAGCGTCCGCAGGGCGACCGCCCAGAGCCGGTCGCGATGGCGCCGCACGATCTCGCCGAAGGCGTCAGGGTCGCCCTCTACGTGGCGGGCGAGGAGGTCCTGATCGCTTGCATCGCCGTATCCGGTTTCATCGGCCATCGGACCCCCTCCCCCTCGTCGACGAACGTCAGCCGGTGAACTTCACGTCCGTGATGGCTTGCTTGTAGCCGGCGCCGCTGTACTGATCACCGGACGCGTAGGGCATTGCCGTGATCCAGAGCAGCACGTACCGGGTCTTCGCCTTCTTGCTGACCGTGATCTTCGCGCTGGTGCCGCTCGTCGTGACGGTCCCGATCTTCGTCATCGAATCCACCGATTTCGAGGAACTCATCGAGTCCGTTCCGTAGAGGGTGATCGTCGTGTGATCACCGGGGTACCGGAGCCCTATCGAAGCCGCCGTGACGGTCTGCTGCGAACCGAGGTCGTAGACGATGCCGACGCCGGGCTTGAAGGCCGGCTTCATCTCCGGACCGTCCACGAAGCTCTTGCTCCGCCAATACGTCGAGCTGTCGCCGTCGTACGTCTTGCCCACGTCCCCGGGCGCCTGGGCGTCACCCTTCGCGACGTACTCCTGCGCGCCGGCGATGGCGATCGGCTTGAGCGGCTTGGTCTTGTCGGTGCCCTTGCCGTTGCCGTCCGTCGTCTTGGTCTTCTGTGTGTCGTCGGACTTGCGGTGTTCCATCAGGGCGTCCGCGAGCTGCCAGCTGCCGAGGCCCAAGGCGGCGATCAGGAGGGCCGACACGGCCCACTTGAGGGCCTTGCCGGTACGGCTCTGCAGCGGGGGCGGCGGGGCCGTCACGGGCTGCGTGGCGCCCATGTGGGGCGCGGGGCGGCCGTAGCCCTGCTGGTACGAGGTGCGCTGGTACTCCGGCGGGGCCGTGAACGCGGGCTCCGGCGGGCGGATGCGGGGCATCTCGGCGATCGCCTTCACCAGTTCCTCCGGCGTGGTGCACGGAGTCTCGTGGCGGGAGGCGGTCGCGCCGTCGTTGGCGAGCGCGCGCATGGCGAGCTCCGACAGGCCGCGGTGGACGCCTGCGCGTACCTGGTCGGGGGCGATCAGGCCGACCCCCTTGGGCAGCCCGGACAGACCGTAGGCGTGGTTGTCGTAGGGCCAGCGCTGGGTGAGCGTGGCGTACAGGAGCGCCCCGATCGCCTCGGTGTCGGTGCGCTGCGGGGTGTCCGAGCTGATGCCGCGCAGCGCGGCGTTCACGGCGAGCCCACGGATGCGCCACTGGCCGGTCGAGGTGCGCAGCACGGCGCTGGGCGTCAGCCGCAGATGCGCGAGGCCCTCACGGTGCGCGGCGGCCATGGCCTGGGAGACCTGGCTGGCCATCTGGTAGGCCTCGTGCTCCTCCAGCGGGCCCGAGGCGAGCAGCGCGGTCAGCTCTGTGGCGTCCGGCAGCCACTCGTGCACCACATAGACGAGGTCGTTCTCCTCGACCGCGTCCAGGACCTGGACGAACCGGGGATCGCCCAGCAGGGCCGAGGAACGGGCCGCCGCCAGTACGGAGCGGGCCCGTGGATGGTCGGCGGGCAGGAGATGCACACCGACGGCGCGGCGGAGTTTCTCGTCCACCGCACGCCAACTGCTGAAACCGTCCAGACGGGTGACACACTCCTCGAGGCGGTAACGCCCGGCGAGTTTGTGACCACTGTGCAGTTCGGGCGGTGAGGCCTTTCCGGGACTGTCGGTCCCGCCGCTCCCCTGTGCCTCTTCGCTGTCCGTCTCCCGCTCCCGGTTCTGGGCCACCCCGTCGGACGTGGACTGGTCCGCCTTCGCGGTCAGCGGCTCGTCACCGCTGTTGTCTGCCACGTCGACGGCAGCCGTGCTCCGTTCCGCCACCGTCGTTCCCGCCTCCCCATTCATTGCGCGCTGTCCGACGCAGAAACCAATTGTGCCCACAGTCCGGCGCTATGCACGACACACGGCGACGGACGATGGTTGTGCGCGTACCCCCGACTCAGCGCCCCAGGCGCCCGCGGACCATTCCGACCATTGAGTTGAGTTCTTCGATGCGCATCTTCCGCGCGGCGACGTAGAAGACACCGAGCAGGGCGATGCCGCCCGCGAGGAGGGCTGCCAGGGAGCCCCCGACGCCCTGTCCGAGGGTGTGGCCGATGCCGTAGCAGGCCGCGCCGCTCAGCAGGGCCGCGGGCACCGAGGCGATGCCGAGACGGGCGTACGTCCGCAGGACGCGGGTGCCGTCCAGGTCACCGCTGAGCCGCTTGCGCAGCCGGTTCCAGGCGACACCGACGCCGATCGCGTAGGCGAGACCGTAGGAGGCGGCCATGCCGACCACGGCCCAGCGGGCCGGAAGGACGAGGTAGCACGCTGCGGAGGCCACGGCGTTGACGGCGGCGACGATGACCGTGTTGTAGAAGGGGGTGCGGGTGTCCTCGTACGCGTAGAAGGCACGCAGGACGACGTACTGCACGGAGTACGGGATCAGGCCGAGGCCGAAGGCCATGAGCATGAAGCCCATGTTGGTGGCCTCGCTGGTGCCCGAGGAACCGAAGATCAGGGTGCACATCGGGATGCCGAGGGCGACGAAGCCGAAGGCGATCGGCACGATGGCCACGGCAGTCGTGCGCAGTCCCTGAGAGATGTCGTCACGGACGGCTCCGCTGTCTCCCTCATGGGCCGAACGGGCGATGCGCGGAAGCAGCGCCGCCATCAACGAGACCGTGATGATGGCCTGCGGCAGGCCCCACACGAGCTGGGCGTTGGCGTAGGCGGAGAAGCCGACGCCCGTGACCTTGCTGTCATTGGTGGCGGCGGTGGCCAGCTGGGTGACGACGAGGGCGCCCGCCTGGTTGGCGAGGACGAAGAGCACGGTCCACTTGGCGAGCATCGCGGCCTTGCCGAGGCCGTGGCCCTTCCAGTCGAAGCGCAGCCGCATCCGGAATCCGGTCTCGCGCAGATACGGGATCATCGCGAGGGCCTGCACGACGAGGCCGAGGAGGACGCCGACACCGAGGAGCCGCTGGCCGTCCGGCGGGATGTTCGTGACCTCCATGCCGGAGTTCGCCGCGGTGCCGTACACCCAGATGAACATGCCGAGCGTCACGATGATGACGATGTTGTTCAGGACCGGGGTCCACATCATCGCGCCGAATTTTCCGCGGGCGTTGAGGATCTGGCCCATCACCACGTGGATGCCCATGAAGAAGATCGTGGGCAGGAAGTAGCGGGTGAAGGTGACGGCGACCTCATTGGCCGCGGGGTTGTCCGCGACCGACGTCGACAGCATTCGGACGAGCAGCGGAGCGGCGAAGACCGCGAGTGCGGTGAGTACGCCGAGCGCCACCATGACGAGGGTCAGCAGCCGGTTGGCGAAGGCCTCGCCGCCGTCCTCGTCGTCCTTCATGGCGCGTACCAGCTGCGGCACGAAGACCGAGTTGAGGCCGCCGCCCACGGTGAGGATGTAGATCATGGTCGGCAGCTGGTACGCGACCTGGAAGGAGTCGCCGAGGAAGCCGATGCCCAGGGCCGAGACGATCAGCGCGGAGCGGATGAAGCCGGTGAGCCGGGACACCAGCGTGCCCGCCGCCATCACCGCGCTGGACTTCAGCAGGCCCGAGGCGCGGCCGCCGGACTTCTTCGCGGCGGGCGCCGGTTCGGGTGCGGGGGCGTGCGGGGCGGCCGGAGCCGGTTCCTGGGTCGGCGACGGTACGCCGGGCGGGGCGACGGAGGTACGGGTGCCTGCCTGGCCCTGGTCGCGGAAGAGATGCGCGAAGGCGTCGGGCTCGTGCTGCTGCTCGCCGGCCTGGGTCACGAGGTCGTCCACACCGACGAACTGGGTCGTGCGGGCGTCCTCGCCGTAGGGCAGGTGCCGCGTCGGGCCCGCGGGCTCCGGCGGGGGCGTCTGGGCCCACACACGGGGGTCGGGGGTGTACTGCGAGGTGGGCGGCTGGGCGTAGAGCGGTTGCTGCGGGTAGTAGGAGCCCGGGGGCGGCGGGGGGTGTGCCGCACGGTCGTAGAGCGCCTCGGTCACCGGATCCTGGGCGGCGAGGTCCTGCGCCCGGTACGGGTCCTGGGTGTAGGTGTCCTGGAAGTACATGTCCTGGTACTGCCCCTGCGGCTGCTGCGCGGGGTCGGCCGGTGGCCCCTCCGGGTACCCCTCGGGGTAACCGGCGTTGGCCATGCCCTGGTCCGGGTAGCCCGAGCCGCCCGCGGCCTGGTCCGGGTGGCCCTCGGGGTAGCCCGAGTTGCCCGCGCCCTGGCCGCGGTCACCGTCGTACGGCGCGTTCATGGTTACCCCACCTCATCGTCCCCGGGCCCACCGGCCACGACATCGCTCAACGGTCCACTCTCTCACCCGTGCCGGACGGGTCGGTGCTTTCCGGTGCGGTGTCCGGTGTCGGGTCACTCGGGTGCTCCGGGTCGTCTGCCCCGGACTCCGTCGTGGACTCCCCGTCGGGACCGTCCTTGGAGCGCTCGGTGTCGTCAGTAGTGTCTACGGTGCCCTCGGCGTCCTTGTTCACGCCGTTCGGGGCCTCGGCCCCGCCCTCGGTGTCGGGGGTGTCCTCCTGCTCCTCCTCGGCCTGGCGGGCCGCCGCACGCTTGCGCTGGGTGTACATCCGGAATCCGGCGAGCACGAGGAGCAGGACGCCACCACCGATGACCAGCATCACCGTGGGAGTGATCTCGGTGACCTTCACCTCGAACTTGACGGGGGGACCGTACGCCTGGCCGTCGTCCGTGAACAACTGCGCGACGACCGTCACCGGACCGTTGGCCTTGGCGGAGGTGGTGAACTTCACCGACTGGCTGTGCTCGCCCGCGACCTGGATCGGCCGCTCGTCGAAGGCGTCGTTGCCGATCTTGAGTCGGGTCGGCTGCTGTGAGGTGAGACGCAGCACCAGGTGGTGGACGCCCTGCACGAGGTTGTTCTGCACCGTCACCGGGATCGTGGCACTGCGGCCCGACAGCTTCGCGTCGGACTTGTCGATCAGCCTGACGAGACCGGTCAGGTCGCCGAGGTACGACTCGACGCCCTCGCGGAAGATCTCCGCCTGGTCGGCACGGCCACGCCAGGACGTCGACATCCCCCGGTCTATGGCCCGGCCGAAGGGAGTGACCACGCGGGACTTGTCGGTGAGGATGACCTTGAAGTTGTCGAGCATGCTCTGTGTGCGCTGGATCTGCTCGAAGGCCGACCTCGGCAGCTCCTGCTTGCGCAGCGAGGAGGGGTACGAGGAGGACGAGAGCACCTTCGTCGTGGCGCTCGGGTCCGGCTTGGCCTTGGCGGCCGCGGAGAGGTTCTGGGAGTCGGACCAGTTTCCGTCCTGGAGGGCCCTCACCGCCGTCGCCATGGTCTGGGCCTGGCTCACGGAGGGCGTGCGCTGCGGGGCGACGACGATGCTTCGCTGCTTGTTCGGCTCCTGCAGATTGACCATCAGGCTCTGGGCCAGGAATTCCTGCACGGCGAGCGTCGAGTTGTCGGCCTTCGCCATGTCGCCCTCGAACGCGGTCGACAGCCTGGAGTCCGCGACCACCGCAGTGGTGCCGCCCCCGATGGGACGGGCGGCGGAGGGCGTGTAGGTCAGCCCGCCGGTCTCGCGCAGGCTGTCGCTGCGGGCGATGACCTTGTCGGCGCCGGCGGAGGTGGCGACCTTGACGATCGACGGATCGACGGCACCCTCGGTGGGCCAGGCGAAGTCCGTGTCCGGCTTCACATGGAGGATCGTCTGGACCGTGCTGGAGGCCACGTCCGTGGCGTCCTTGAGGTGGCTGAGGGAGCCCGGGACGTCCTTGCCGTTGTGCGCGAGCGACGCGAGGTCGGGGTCGGCGAAGGGGAGAGCGACGACTTCCTTGTCCTTGTCCGCGACGGTCTTCTCGAGCTTGTCGAGCCACGCCTTGGCGACGGCCTGGTTCTTGCCTGCCGTCGTGGTGTCGCCGTTCTTGATCTGGTAGCTGCGCGTCATGGCGTCGACGGAGGCCAGCAGGTCCGGGTCGAGGACCCAGGTGACATCAAGGTCGCTGCCCAGGGACAGGAGCTGGTCCAGGCGGCCGCCGGGAGAGATCTCCTTGGCCAGGTCGTCGTTCTGGAAGACCGGCGTCTGCTGCGCGTCCGAGCCGGTCTCCGCCCGCAGGTGGACCGTCGAGATCAGCGGCCAGAGATACGTCGTCTTCGTCTTCGTGTCGGCGCCGGCGGGCTGCCAGGGCAGGAACGTCCGCTCGATGCCGAGCACCTGGTCCCATGGCTGCGCGGCGGTCTGGCCGGTGAGGGAGACGCCGAGCTGGTACACACCGTCGGAGTCGAGGTTCAGGTCCTTGACGGGCACCGAGATGCTGAAGTGCTGCGAGACGCCCGCGGCGAGCTTGGAGAACTTCTCGACGTACTTGCCGCCGACCTCCAGGGGGTCCGGGCCCAGCTGGAACCCGGTGCGCTTCTCCGCGTCGTCGATGGCGACCCGGCCCTGGAGCGTCGGGCCCACGCGCAGGCCCACGTGCGCGCCCGTGACCGTCTGCTTGCCCTTGTTGGTGACCGAACCGGAGACGGTGATCGTGTCGCCGTCCGTGGGCGCGCTGGGGGTCAGCGAGTCGAGGGAGACGTCCACCGTGCCGGACCCGGTGGCGTCGGCCACAGCGGCCGTCTGAGCGGCGTGTGCGGCCGGGGAAGCGGGCAGCTGGAGCACGCCGGCCAGCAGGGGCGCACCGGCCAGCAGTGTGCCGGTGCGCCGCAGCCACCGGCGGGCAGGTGAGGGACTCATCCCCTGGAAGTCTGCCGCCTCGGCCACGCGCTCGCCCGTCCCTCGTCATCGTCAGTGGTCGTCGGAATGTGCGTCCACGCATGGTAACGATGCGCGCTGAGGGTAAGTGCCGCGGACCGCTCCACAAGATCAGGAGACAGGGTCGAGTGTCCTGTATGCGTAAGTATTGATCCCCCTATGAGAAGGGGATGGCTGTGCACGTTTTATGGAGGCGCCCCCGAGTGCCTCGGCCACGTACCCTTTTCTGTTGTGCCGAACGCCAACGAAGACAACCCCAGTGCCCTGAGTCAGGTGCAGCGCCGCGCGGTGAGTGAACTGTTGCGGGTGTCCCCTGTCGCCGACGAGCTCGCCCGCCGTTTCCAGGAGGCGGGGTTCTCACTCGCCCTGGTCGGCGGCTCGGTCCGGGACGCGCTCCTTGGCCGGCTCGGCAATGATCTGGACTTCACGACCGACGCTCGCCCGGATGACGTGCTGAAGATCGTGCGGCCCTGGGCGGACGCCGTCTGGGAGGTCGGGATCGCCTTCGGCACCGTCGGCGCGCAGAAGGACGCCCGCGTGGACGACGTGCAGCAGTCCTTCCAGATCGAGATCACGACGTACCGCTCCGAGGCGTACGACCGGACCTCGCGCAAGCCCGAGGTGTCCTACGGCGACTCGATCGAGGAAGACCTCGTGCGCCGTGACTTCACCGTGAACGCGATGGCCGTGGCGCTGCCGGAGAAGGCGTTCATCGATCCGTACGGTGGTCTGGACGACCTGTCCGCGCGGATGCTGCGCACTCCGGGTACGCCCCAGGAGTCCTTCTCCGACGATCCGCTGCGGATGATGCGGGCCGCGCGGTTCGCCGCGCAGCTCGACTTCGAGGTGGCCCCCGACGTCGTCGCCGCGATGACGGACATGGCCGGGCGCATCGAGATCGTCTCGGCGGAGCGGGTGCGGGACGAGCTGAACAAGCTGGTCCTCTCCGCTCACCCGCGCAAGGGTCTGACGCTGCTCGTGGACACCGGCCTCGCCGACCATGTGCTGCCGGAGCTTCCCGCGCTGCGACTGGAGCGTGATGAGCATCACCGGCACAAGGACGTCTATGACCACACGCTGATCGTCCTGGAACAGGCCATGGCGCTCGAAGAGAATGGTCCGGACCTGACGCTCCGGCTCGCCGCGCTGCTGCACGACATCGGCAAGCCGAGGACGCGGCGCTTCGAGACGGACGGGCGGGTCTCCTTCCACCACCACGAAATGGTGGGAGCGAAGATGACCAAGAAGCGGATGACGGCGCTCAAGTACTCCAACGACCTCGTGAAGGACGTCTCGCGTCTGGTCGAACTTCATCTGCGCTTTCACGGATACGGCACCGGCGAGTGGACGGACTCCGCGGTCCGTCGCTATGTACGTGACGCGGGGCCGCTCCTCGACCGTCTCCACAAGCTGACCCGCTCCGACTGCACTACGCGCAACAAGCGCAAGGCGACGACGCTCTCGCAGGCGTACGACGGCCTGGAGGAACGCATCGCCGAGCTCCAGGAGCAGGAGGAGCTGGACGCGATCCGTCCCGACCTCGACGGCAACCAGATCATGGAGATCCTGGGCATCGGCCCTGGCCCGGCGATCGGCCAGGCGTACAAGTTCATGCTGGAGCTGAGGCTGGAGAACGGGCCGATGGAGCATGACGCGGCGGTGACGGCACTCAAGGAGTGGTGGGCCGAGCAGGGCTGAGGCTCACGGAACGGACCGTGTGGGGTCATGTTTCACGTGAAACATGACCCTGGGGTCTGTGCCGGAGAACGGCAAGGGGCGGTGTTTCACGTGAAACACCGCCCCTTCGATCGTGGGCGAGGCCCTTACTTGGCGGAGTACTCCGACAGGCAGAGGGTGAAGTCGCTCTTACCGGTCTGGGTGTACTCGGCGTACTTGGTACGGTCGCAGCCGGAGTTGTCGCTCTTCTTTTCTGCGACCTTGTACTTGGCCTTGGAGCTGGTGCAGTCCACGACCTTGAGGCCAGGGTCGGTGGCGCTGTTCGGGTCGCTGATACTCATGCAGTCGCCGACCTTGGCGGTGTCGGGGTCGTGGCGGCTCGATATGTAGCCGACGCCGGCAGCTATGAGCGCACAGACCACGACGACGATACGCAGGTACCACTTGACGCCGCGCTTCGGGCGCTGCGGTGCGACCGGAGCGTAGGGAATCGGTCCCTGCTGCGGGAAGCCCGGCTGGCCGGGCTGCTGGGGGTAACCCGGCTGCTGGGGATACCCCTGCGGCGGCGGACCGTACGGAGCCTGGCCCTGGGGCGGCTGTCCGTAGGGCTGCTGGCCCTGGGCGAACGGGTTCTGGCCCTGGGGCGGCGGAGTGGTCACTTAGGGGTCCCCCTAGAACGTAAGCGCGTGGCGCGAATAAGACGCACGTAAGTTATCGGGACCGACTGACAACGCAGTAGCCCAGAGAGGCTCTGTGGCCCTGATGTGACACTTACTGCATCTCAAAGCGGGCCATAGCAACAGCAATTGCTGTGTAGACCGCGGCCAGCGTGACGACGAGGGAAGCTGAGCGGCCGTCAGGGGGCAGTATCAGGGCGGCTACTGCGGCCGCGCCGACGAAGGCGACGTTGAACAGAACGTCGTAGACGGAGAAGATCCGGCCGCGGTAGCCGTCGTCGACCGAGGACTGCACGATCGTGTCGGTGGCGATCTTCGCGCCCTGTGTGGTCAGGCCGAGAACGAAGGCGGCGGCGAGCATGGGCGCCGCCTCGAAAGGGAGACCGAGCGCGGGTTCCAGGACGGCTGCCGTGGCCGCGCACGCGGCGATCCAGCCGCCGGGGCTCAGCCGTCCCACCGCCCACGGCGTCACCACGGCCGCGACGAAGAAGCCCGCCCCGGAGATGCCCACCGCCAGGCCCAGCAGGGCGAGTCCGCCGTCGGAGCCGGACGACCAGGCGTACCGGCACAGCATCAGCACCATGACGGTCAGAGCGCCGTAGCAGAAGCGCATCAGGGTCATCGACAGGAGCGCCCAGGCCGCCTCCCGCCGCGCGGGCTGGGCAAGATGGCGCACACCGGCCGCAAGGCCGCGCGCGGTCCCGGTGAGCGCCGTGCGCAAGCTCGGCTGCACCAACTCCTGATCAGGGCCGAGCAGTTCCGCTGCGATGCGCAGTGAGGCGAGCGCCGCGCACAAGTAGAGGGTCGCACCGAGGAGGACGACCGCCGCGTCCGAGTCCGAGGCGACCAGTCGTACGACGAACGCGAGACCGCCGCCCGCGGTCGCGGCGAGTGTTCCGGCGGTGGGCGACAGAGCGTTGGCCATGACCAGCCGGTGGGAGTCGACGACACGGGGCAGGGCGGCCGAAAGCCCCGCGAGGACGAACCGGTTGACCGCGGTGACGCACAGGGCGGAGGCGTAGAAGAGCCAGTCGGGAACATGGCTCAGCATCAGCACGGCCGTCACGCAGGCCAGCGCGGTCCGCAGCAGATTGCCGTACAGGAGGACCTGGCGGCGCCGCCAGCGGTCCAGCAGGACGCCGGCGAAGGGGCCGACCAGGGAGTACGGCAGGAGCAGTACCGCCATCGCGGAGGCGATCGACGCCGCGGAGGTCTGCTTCTCCGGCGAGAAGACGACGTACGTGGCGAGCGCGACCTGGTAGACGCCGTCGGCGCCCTGGGACAGCAACCGGACACCGAGCAGGTGTCTGAAGCCCTGGAAGCGCAGGAGGACGCGCAGGTCACGCACGACAGCCATGGGGCACAGCCTCACATACGAGGAGGGTCCCCGGGTCAAAGACCCAGGGACCCTCGACGGGCAGGAGCGAAAAGCCCCTCGGCGCTCCGCGCCGTGTCTCGCCGGCGCTCGGAGGCCTGTCTTGCTAGCGCTCGACCTCGCCCTTGATGAACTTCTCGACGTTGGCGAAGGCCTCGTCGTCGAAGTACTGGACCGGCGGGGACTTCATGAAGTACGAGGACGCCGACAGGATCGGGCCACCGATGCCGCGGTCCTTGGCGATCTTCGCGGCGCGCAGGGCGTCGATGATGACACCCGCGGAGTTCGGGGAGTCCCAGACCTCGAGCTTGTACTCCAGGTTCAGCGGGACGTCGCCGAAGGCGCGACCCTCGAGACGGACGTACGCCCACTTGCGGTCGTCGAGCCACGCCACGTAGTCCGAGGGACCGATGTGGACGTTCTTCTCGCCCAGGTCGCGGTCGGGGATCTGCGAGGTGACGGCCTGCGTCTTCGAGATCTTCTTGGACTCGAGGCGGTCGCGCTCCAGCATGTTCTTGAAGTCCATGTTGCCGCCCACGTTGAGCTGCATCGTGCGCTCAAGGCGGACACCGCGGTCCTCGAACAGCTTCGCCATCACACGGTGCGTGATGGTGGCGCCGACCTGCGACTTGATGTCGTCGCCGACGATCGGGACGCCCGCCTCGGTGAACTTGTCCGCCCACTCCTTGGTGCCGGCGATGAAGACCGGGAGAGCGTTGACGAAGGCGACCTTGGCGTCGATGGCGCACTGGGCGTAGAACTTCGCCGCGTCCTCGGAACCGACGGGCAGGTAGCAGATGAGGACGTCGACCTGCCTGTCCTTGAGGATCTGGACGACGTCGACCGGCTCCTCGGCGGACTCCTCGATGGTCATGCGGTAGTACTTGCCGAGACCGTCGAGGGTGTGGCCGCGCTGGACCGTGACGCCCTTGTTCGGGACGTCGCAGATCTTGATGGTGTTGTTCTCGCTGGCACCGATGGCGTCGGAGAGGTCGAGGCCGACCTTCTTCGCGTCGACGTCGAAGGCGGCGACGAACTCGACGTCACCGACGTGGTAGTCGCCGAACTGGACGTGCATCAGACCCGGGACCTTGGCCGCCGGGTCGGCGTCCTTGTAGTACTCGACGCCCTGCACCAGCGAGGCGGCGCAGTTGCCCACGCCGACGATGGCTACGCGAACCGAACCCATTCCGGTTGCTCCCTGTGTGTACGAGGTGAAGCCCCGACTGGACCTCACGTGGTGGTGTCGTCGGACGGATCCGGCCGGGACTGGTCCCGGTGCCGGGGCAGGCCGCCCGTCTCTCCAGATGTGCTGTTCTGCTGAGCGGAGCCTTCGAAGGCGCCCGGGGAGCTGCCTTCGGAGGCACCTTGGGGGGTGCCTTCGGAGGCGGAATCCTTGACGTCCCGTCCCGCTCGCTCGCTCTCGATGAGCTCGTTCAGCCAGCGCACTTCGCGCTCCACGGACTCCATTCCGTGGCGCTGGAGCTCAAGGGTGTAGTCGTCGAGGCGCTCCCTGGTGCGTGCCAGAGAGGCACGCATCTTCTCCAGTCGCTCCTCGAGCCGACTGCGGCGGCCCTCCAGTACGCGCATGCGCACGTCGCGTGACGTCTGCCCGAAGAACGCGAAACGGGCAGCGAAGTGCTCGTCCTCGTACGCGTCGGGTCCGGTCTGCGAGAGCAACTCCTCGAAGTGCTCTTTACCTTCTGCCGTCAACCGATAGACGATCTTGGCGCGCCGCCCCGCGAGCGGAGCGGCGAGGGCGTCCTCGGTGGTGCTCCCCGATTCCTCGATCAACCAGCCGCTCGCGACCAGCGTCTTGAGGCAGGGGTAGAGCGTCCCGTAGCTGAACGCGCGGAACACACCCAGTGACGTATTGAGTCGTTTGCGCAGCTCATAGCCGTGCATCGGGGACTCGCGAAGCAGGCCGAGGACGGCGAACTCAAGGATCCCGGAACGCCGGCTCATATCGCCTCCTCGCTGTCGCGGCCTCCCCGGCACGTTCTTTATGCCGAGCTGATGTATCGACTCGATACATCAGCACGATAGATCGGCCGTCCGTCTGCGACAAGGGGGACCATGGTGAACGGCGTCACATCACCGATTCATACGAAGCAAGTTGCCTGATTTGGGGTGAACTTCAGGGAAAGGGGGGTTTTGACGGTGCGTAGTCTGTGCGCCATGCAAAACCACCGGGAACCGAGTGACGCCTGAGGGCGTCCTCGTCCCTGGTGCAGTACGGGTGAATGCGCAATCGACCGCATCCGTACTTCGGGGGGACCGGAAACCAGCTGCCGTTTCCAGGCGCGCACGGGTGCGCCTGCCCGAGGAGTAATCGTTCGATGAGCGAGCACCGTCGCAAACCGTCGCAGCCACAGGGCGGCGGACGTGCCGCGGCCCGACGCGGCCAGACCGGCCCGTCCTCCGGCCGCCGTGCGGCACCGCGAGGCGCCACCGGGTCCCCTTCCGACTCCTATGAGTCGGGAGGTGAGGAGGAGCGCCCGTACACCGGCCGCGCCGAGGCCCGGCGTGCAGCCCAGAGAAGCAGCGGTGGCGGCCGGCGCCGAGGCGCCGACGCCACCGGGCCCGGCGGTCGCCGCGGCGGTCCTGACGGACCCGGGCGCGCGCGGGCCTCTGGGCCTGTAAAGAAGCGTTTCATCGACTACCCGCGCGCGGGCAAGTCGGGAGCCGGGCGCTGGATGCCGTCCTGGAAGCTGGTGACGGGCACGTTCCTCACCTTCATAGGAGGGCTGCTGGTCGCGGCAGGCATCGGGTACGCCATGGTGGGCGTCCCGAACCCGAACGACACGGCCCTGGCCCAGAACAACGTCTTCTACTGGTCCGACGGGACCCAGATGGCAGCCACCGGCGGTCAGACGAACCGGCAGATCGTGGGGCCGGAGGAGATCCCGAAGGCCATCAAGAACGCGGTGGTCTCCGCCGAGAACGCGACCTTCTACAAGGACTCGGGCGTCGACCCGATGGGCATCGCGCGCGCCTTCGTCAACATGGCCAAGGGCGGCCAGACGCAGGGTGGTTCGACCATCACTCAGCAGTACGTGAAGAACACGTACCTGAGCCAGGACCAGACCATCACGCGTAAGTTCAAAGAGCTCTTCATCTCCATCAAGGTGAACTCGAAGCTGAGCAAGGACGAGATCCTCGCCGGCTACCTCAACACCGCGTACTACGGGCGCAACGCCTACGGGATCCAGGCGGCGGCCCAGGCCTACTTCGGCGTGAATGCCAAGGACCTCAGCACCGAGCAGTGCGTCTTCCTCGCGTCCGTCCTCAAGGGCCCGAACCTGTACAACCCCGACGGGGGTGTCGGGGCGCTGGCCTCGCCCGAGGCCAACACCAAGCGCGTCCAGGACCGATGGACATGGATCCTGGACCGTGAGGTCAAGGTCGGGAACATGACCCAGGCCGATCGGGACAAGATCACCAAGTTCCCCATGCCGAAGAAGCAGACCTCGTCCCTGTCCGGCCAGACCGGTTATCTCGTCGACATCGCCAAGGAGTATGTGGCGAAGCAGGCCGGCATCACGCCGGAGCAGTTGGAGAAGGGCGGCTACCGGATCACCACGACCTTCGACAAGAAGAAGGTCAGCGAGCTGGAGAAGGCCGTCAAGGCGACGAAGAAGAGCTTCCTCGACACCAAGGCGCGACCCACGACCGACAAGGACGTGCAGTTCGGCGCGGCGTCGGTCGATCCGAAGACCGGCAAGATCGTGGCGATCTACGGGGGCGACGGCTTCGACAAGGGCCACTACTCCAACAACGCCAATACGACAGGCGTGCCGGTCGGATCGACCTGGAAGCCGTTTGTGCTGGCCACCGCGATGCAGTACGGAACGTACAAGACCGCTCCACAGGTCCTCTCGCCGATGGCCCGCTACAACGGCGACGACCTTCTGGTGATCAAGGACCAGAACGGCGACCCGATCATGGGTAACGACGGGAAGCCGTTCCGGCAGAAGAACGAGGGCACCAAGGCCTGGGGGATGGTGACGCTCAAGAAGGCCATGGAGCAGTCCATCAACTCCCCGTTCGCGCAGCTGGGCGTCGACGTCGGCCTTTCCAAGACCCGGAAGGTCGCGGAGTCCATGGGCATCCTGCCGGACTCCTTCGACCAGGGAAACCTGAACAACGTCTCCTTCTCCCTCGGTACGTCGACCCCGAGCGCCATTCGCATGGCCGACGCGTACGGCACCTTCGCCGCGTCGGGCTCGCACTACGAGCCGTACTCGGTCACCCAGGTCCTCAGGGACGGCAAGCCGCTCGCCCAGTTCAAGCCGCCCGCCGAGCAGACCGCGATGCCCGAGAACGTGGCGAACAACGTCACCGACGTCCTGCAGAACGTGGTCCAGAACGGAACCGGCAAGAAGGTCGCCGACATGGGCTTCCCCGTGGCCGGCAAGACGGGTACGACCGACAAGAACAAGTCGGCGTGGTTCGTCGGCTACACCAGGGAGCTGTCCACGGCCGTCACCCTGTTCAGGTCCGACCCGAAGACGAGCAAGCTGGAATCGATGAACGGCACCGGCGGTGTGGCGTCCGTTCACGGTGGTGACATCCCGGCCCAGGTCTGGAAGGACTACATGGCCGTGGCCCTGAAGAACTCCAAGCACGAGGACTTCCCGGCGGCCGAACCGCTCGGCGAGATCCTCAACGCCAGCCCCAGCCCGAGCCCGACCCCGTCGACCACACCGTCGCCGTCGGCGAGCCCGACGCCGAGTACCTCGCCCAGCCCGTCCCTCAGCAGCTCTCCCACGGCCTCGCCGACCGACACCTGCGGCAACTTCAGCTGGAACTGTGGGAACAACGGGGGGACGGACGCCGGGGGCACCGGCGGTCCGACCGGAACCACCTCACCCACAGCGACGGCTACCAATACCAACGGGAACACCAGAGGTAATGCCAACGGCGGCATCTTCGCCGGGCAGAACGGCGGATAGATAGACGCGTAACCCGAGGAACAGGGGCCGTCAGCTGTGGCTGACGGCCCCTGTTCTGTGCGTGCGGGGAGAACGTTCTGCGCGTGCGGGCCGAAACGCGCAGCCGCGCCTCGCTCACCCGGCGGCATCGTGGGCGCCGGACGGTAAGAGCTTCACTGCCCCTGCGGCCATTCTCAGACGCGTACGGCAGGATGTGCGCCATGCCCAGTGCAGAGACGACGCGAACGAGCGTGCGCGAGCCGGATCCGGTGCGGCCGACCAAGGACGACGAGATCGCCGCGGCCGGAAGTGAGCTGATCGGCGGCCCCATCGGACGGAGAGCGCTGCTGGGGGCGTCCTGGTGGACCCCGGTGCGGGTGATCGCGCTCGTCGCGATCGGCATGTTCGCCCTCGGTATGGTGCAGAAACTGCCCTGCTACGACAGCGGCTGGTTCTTCGGGGCCAGCACGCAGTACACGCACGCGTGCTACTCGGACATCCCGCACCTCTACCAGGGACGCGGTTTCGCCGACGGGCTCGTGCCGTACTTCGACAAGCTCCCCGGCGACATGGACTACCTCGAGTATCCGGTCCTGACCGGTCTGTTCATGGAGGTCGCGGCCTGGCTCACGCCGGGCGGCGGCAGCATCCAGCACCAGGAGCAGATCTACTGGATGGTCAACGCCGGGATGCTCATGGTGTGCGCGGCGGTCATCGCCGTATGCACCGCGCGCACCCACCGCCGGCGCCCCTGGGACGGCCTCCTGGTCGCCCTCGCGCCCGCCTTCGCGCTCACGGCCACCATCAACTGGGACCTCCTCGCGGTGGCCCTGCTGGCCGCCGCGATGCTCATGTGGTCGCGTGGCCGCTCCCTCGCCTTCGGCATCCTGCTCGGGCTCGCCACGGCCGCCAAGTTCTACCCGTTCCTGCTCTTGGGACCGCTGCTCGTGCTGTGCTGGCGGGCGGGCAAGTGGCGGGAGTTCGGGAACGCGCTCATGGGCGCGGTCGGAGCCTGGCTCGTGGTGAACCTTCCCGTGATGTACCTCGCGCCGGAGGGCTGGGCGAAGTTCTACAGCTTCAGCCAGACCAGGGGGATCGACTTCGGCTCGGTCTTCCTGTTCATCTCCACCTGGTGGAAGATCCCGATCAGCTACCAGACGGCGAACGCGTGGGCGCTGGTCCTGATGGTGCTCGTCTGCGTGGCCATGGCCGCGCTCGCGCTCACCGCCCCGCGCCGCCCCCGCTTCGCCCAGCTGGCCTTCCTGATCGTCGCGGCCTTCATCCTCACCAACAAGGTCTACTCGCCCCAGTACGTGCTGTGGCTGATCCCCCTGGCCGCGCTGGCCCGGCCGAAGTGGCGGGACTTCCTGATCTGGCAGGCGTGCGAGGTCGCGTACTTCCTGGGGATCTGGATGTACCTCGCGTACACGACCAGCGGGGAGGCCCACAAGGGCCTCTCCTCCCACGGGTACCAGTTCGCGATCGCCGCCCACCTCCTGGGCACCCTGTACCTGTGCGCCGTGGTCGTGCGCGACATCCTCATGCCGGAGCGCGACGTCGTGCGCAGGGCGGGCGAGGACGATCCCTCAGGAGGCGTCCTGGACGGCGCGGAGGACGTCTTCGTGCTCGGCGCGGCGGCCCATCCACCGCGGCACGCGGCCCACTTCGAGGGGCCTCAGGTGGAATGGGGCGGCAACGGCGGGGGGCCGGCCCCGGAGGACAGTTCGCTCTGAGCGAACAGGGCTCGGGCCCGGCTCCGATGGGCAACGCGAAAGGCCGTACACGGTATGCGTGTACGGCCTTTCGGCTGTGCCCCCAAGGGCAGGGGCAGGTGTTCCTGTCCCGGGATCAGCGCTCCACGATGCGGTCGAACTGCGTGGTGGTGTGCCGCAGATGGGCCACCAGCTCATCGCCGACCTGCGGCTCTGTGGCGTCCGACGGCACGAAGAGGATCGACACCTGCATGTGCGGCGGCTCGGCGAACCAGCGCTGCTTGCCGGCCCAGACGAACGGAGAAAGGTTCCGGTTGACCGTCGCCAGGCCGGCCCGGGCGACGCCCTTGGCGCGCGGCATGACGCCGTGCAGAGCCTTCGGGGCCTCCAGGCCCACTCCGTGCGACGTACCGCCCGCCACGACGACCAGCCAGCCGTCGGAGGCCGTCTTCTGCTGCCGGTAGCCGAAGCGGTCGCCCTTGGAGACACGGGTGACGTCCAGGACGGCTCCGCGGTACTCGGTCGCCTCGTGGTCCCCCAGCCACAGCCGGGTGCCGATGCGGGCGCGGAAGCGGGTCTGTGGGAACTGCTGCTGCAGCCGCGCGAGCTCATCGGCCTTGAGGTGGCTGACGAACATCGTGTGCAGCGGCAGACGGGCCGCGCGCAGACGGTCCATCCAGCCGATGACCTCCTCGACGGCGTCCGAGCCGTCGGTGCGGTCCAGCGGCAGGTGGATGGCGAAGCCCTCCAGCCGGACGTTCTCTATGGCTTGGTGCAGATGCGGCAGATCCTGTTCGCTGACACCGTGCCGCTTCATCGAGGACATCACCTCGATGACGACACGGGCGCCCACGAGGCCGTACACGCCGTCGATGGACGACACCGAGCGGATGACACGGTCGGGCAGCGGTACGGGCTCCTCGCCCCGCCTGAACGGCGTCAGGACCAGCAGATCGCCGCCGAACCAGTCCTTGATCCGGGCGGCCTCATACGTGGTGCCGACGGCCAGGATGTCCGAGCCGAGGCGGGTGGCCTCGTCGGCGAGCCGCTCGTGGCCGAAGCCGTAGCCGTTGCCCTTGCAGACGGGGACGAGCCCCGGAAACTGCTCGGACACCTGCTTGTGGTGTGCCCGCCAGCGCGCGGTGTCGACGTAGAGCGTGAGCGCCATGGCCGGTCCCGGAACCTTTCTCGTGGCTGCGGTGAATCAGAGGTAGGGAAATTGTGGCGGATCCGCTGGACCAACGGGGCGACGCCGGGCCGGATGGGCGGCTCCGCATGCGCTCCGGGCCGGCTCAGCGGCGCGACACGCAGTGGGTTCAGCGACGCGACATGTAGATGTCGAGCGCCTTGTGGAGCAGCTTGTTGAGCGGGAAGTCCCACTCGCCGAGGTACTCGGCGGCCTGCCCGCCCGTGCCCACCTTGAACTGGATCAGGCCGAAGAGGTGGTCCGTCTCGTCCAGCGAGTCGGAGATGCCGCGCAGGTCGTAGACGGTCGCGCCCAGGGCGTACGAGTCGCGCAGCATCCGCCACTGCATCGCGTTCGACGGCCGGAACTCACGCCCGATGTTGTCCGATGCGCCGTACGAGTACCAGACGTGCCCGCCGACGACCAGCATCGTGGCCGCGGACAGGTTCACGCCGCCGCGCCGGGCGAAGTAGAGCCGCATCCGGTTGGGGTCCTCGGTGTTGAGGGCCGACCACATGCGCTGGAAGTACGACAGCGGGCGCGGCCGGAAGTGGTCGCGGATCGCCGTGATCTCGTACAGCCGCTGCCACTCCTCGAGGTCGTGGTAGCCGCCCTGGACGACCTCGACGCCCTCCTTCTCGGCCTTCTTGATGTTGCGCCGCCACAGCTGGTTGAAGTTCTTGTGGACCTCTTCCAGGGAGCGGTTGGCCAGCGGCACCTGGAAGACGTAGCGGGGCTGTACGTCGCCGAAGCCGGCCCCCCCGTCCTCACCCTGCTGCCAGCCCATGCGGCGCAGCTTGTCGGCGACCTCGAAGGCGCGTGGCTCGATGAAGTCAGCCTCGATGTCGCGCAGGCGCTTCACGTCCGGGTTCTGGATGCCGCCCTTGATGGACGTGGCCTCCCAGCGCCGGATGATCACCGGCGGGCCCATCTTCACGGAGAAGGCGCCCTGTTGCTTGAGGTGCGCGAGCATCGGCTGCAGCCACTCGTCGAGGTTCGGCGCGTACCAGTTGATGACCGGACCCTCGGGGAGATAGGCGAGGTAGCGCTTGATCTTGGGCAGCTGGCGGTACAGCACCAGCCCGGCGCCCACCATCTCGCCGGTCCGCTCGTCGAACCAGCCGAGGCTCTCGGAGCGCCACTCCGCCTTGACATCGGCCCATGCCGGAACCTGCATGTGGCTCGCCGCGGGCAGGCTCTGGATGTACGCCAGATGCTGCTCTCGGCTGATGGTCCTCAGGGTCAGGCTCATTCGGGGCGCTCCTCGGGCTGGTGTGTCCCCATGGGTACAGGGGCTCCGGCTCTCGCGCCGAAGCCTACTGCGCCCTGGGAGCGCCCCGACTGGCCGCACTGAACCTGCGTCCTGACCGAAGCGTGGTCAGGGCGTTCTGAGGTGATGTGTCCGGCTGTGCCGGCAGGAGGTGGCGTCTCCGGCCGTCCGGACGAGGTTGTGTCCGGCTGCCCGGCCCGCGGAACGGGTCCGGTCGCCTCAGCCGATGATGCCGCCGAAGAGGCCGCCGTGCGCCATGCCGAGGAAGAAGCCGACGGCCGAGGCGCCGAGACCCAGGACCAGACCGAAGCGCTCCCGGGTCGTCTCCGAGATGAACTGCCCGGAGGCGCCGGTGATGATCCCGATCAGGCCTGCCCATGAGCTGACCAGATGCAGGCTGTTGAAGGCTGACGTGATGAGAGCGGTGACTCCGAGGACCAGAGTCACCGCGAGCAGCGTGTCTTGGAGGGGGTGGGGCTTGTGGTCCGTCGCGAACAGAGAGCCGGCAACGGTGGGTCGCGTCTGTGCCATAGGGCACCTCCTGCGGAAGGCGGCGCATCGTAGCGCCATACACACCCGATGTGTACAGATTGACGGTGACCCCGGCCGGATTTCAACCGGAAGCAGGTGTGCGGGTACTCTGTACCCTCTGCACCGGTGTCTGCCCAAGCCATGGCCAGGTCACGACAAGGATTCCCCTTCGGTTCACCGATCACTCGGTACATCGACGGAGTCCTCTTGTCAGTGGCGTTGTCAGTGGCGGCGGATACCGTTGCGAACGCATCACAACCCTCCTGCCACGGAACCGCCGTGGCCGTTGAGTCCAAAGGAGGTGGGTTCCACATGCGTCACTACGAGGTGATGGTCATCCTCGACCCCGATCTCGAGGAGCGCGCAGTCTCCCCGCTGATCGAGAACTTCCTCTCCGTCGTCCGTGAGGGCAACGGAAAGGTCGAGAAGGTCGACACCTGGGGCCGTCGTCGTCTCGCGTACGAGATCAAGAAGAAGCCCGAGGGCATCTACTCGGTCATCGACCTGCAGGCCGAGCCTGCGGTCGTCAAGGAGCTCGACCGCCAGATGAACCTGAACGAGTCGGTCCTCCGGACCAAGGTCCTCCGTCCCGAGACCCACTGAGCTCTGCAGCTCAGCTGATCTCGGGCATCGAGTAGCAGCACTAGCAGCCAGCAGCAAACCCGCCGAGAGGTTCCCCCATGGCAGGCGAGACCGTCATCACGGTCGTCGGCAATCTTGTCGACGACCCCGAGCTGCGCTTCACCCCTTCCGGTGCGGCGGTCGCGAAGTTCCGTGTCGCGTCCACCCCCCGCACCTTCGACCGTCAGACCAATGAGTGGAAGGACGGCGAGAGCCTGTTCCTGACCTGCTCGGTCTGGCGTCAGGCGGCGGAGAACGTCGCCGAGTCGCTCCAGCGAGGCATGCGCGTCATCGTGCAGGGCCGGCTGAAGCAGCGGTCCTACGAGGACCGTGAGGGCGTCAAGCGCACGGTCTACGAGCTGGACGTCGAGGAAGTCGGCGCCAGCCTGAAGAACGCCACGGCCAAGGTCACCAAGACCACCGGTCGAGGTGGCCAGGGCGGTTACGGCGGCGGTGGCGGCGGTCAGCAGGGCGGCAGCTGGGGCGGAGGCTCCGGCGGCGGCCAGCAGGGCGGCGGCGGAGCTCCCGCGGACGACCCCTGGGCGACCAGCGCTCCCGCGGGTGGCAACCAGGGCGGCGGCGGTGGCGGCTGGGGTGGAAACTCCGGCGGCTCCGGCGGCTCTGGCGGCGGCTACTCGGACGAGCCCCCCTTCTAGGCCCCAGGGCCGAGGGTGGGCCGTACCCCCACTTCTTGATCACACAGGAGATACACCATGGCGAAGCCGCCTGTGCGCAAGCCGAAGAAGAAGGTCTGCGCATTCTGCAAGGACAAGGTCACGTACGTGGACTACAAGGACACGAACATGCTGCGGAAGTTCATTTCCGACCGCGGCAAGATCCGTGCCCGCCGCGTGACCGGCAACTGCACGCAGCACCAGCGTGACGTCGCCACGGCCGTGAAGAACAGCCGTGAGATGGCGCTGCTGCCCTACACCTCCACCGCGCGATAAGGGAAGGGTGACCGACTAATGAAGATCATCCTCACCCACGAGGTCTCCGGCCTCGGTGCCGCGGGCGACGTCGTCGACGTCAAGGACGGTTACGCTCGCAACTACCTGATCCCGCGGAACTTTGCGATCCGCTGGACCAAGGGTGGCGAGAAGGACGTCGAGCAGATCCGTCGTGCTCGCAAGATCCACGAGATCGCGACCATCGAGCAGGCCAACGAGATCAAGGCCCGCCTCGAAGGCGTGAAGGTCCGTCTGGCTGTCCGCTCCGGCGACGCCGGTCGTCTCTTCGGTTCCGTCACCCCGGCCGACATCGCTTCGGCGATCAAGGCTTCCGGTGGCCCCGAGGTCGACAAGCGCCGCATCGAGCTGGGCTCGCCGATCAAGACCCTGGGCGCCCACGAGACGTCCGTGCGTCTGCACCCCGAGGTTGCCGCCAAGGTCAACATCGAGGTCGTCGCGGCCTGACCGCTGCGCTCGGCATAGCTGAGAGAAGGGCCGTACCCGCTGGGGTACGGCCCTTCTTCGTTCGGTAGGGGCGAGTTGTTCTGTGTTTCACGTGAAACGGGGGTTTCACGTGAAACAGGTCTGAGGACGGGGGCGCCGACGGCCAGGGCGAGGGTCTGGGCCGGCGCGAGGGCCAGCGCAAGGGCAACGGTGGCGGCCGGGCGATGGCCAGGTCGGGTTGGCCGGCCGCACCGGCCGTTTCACGTGAAACGGCCGGTGCGTTGGTTTAGCGTGTCGCGCCCGTGACGATCCAGCGCCCCGAGCGGGAGCGCAGCCACAGGGTCAGCATCCTCACCGTCATCATCAGCGTCATCGCTCCCCAGAGCGCGGTGAGCCCGCCCCCGAGCGTGGGTACCAGCAGCGCGACAGGAGTGAAGAGCACCAGGGTGAGCAGCATGGCCCACGCCAGGTAGGGGCCGTCTCCCGCGCCCATCAGGACTCCGTCCAGGATGAAGACGACCCCGCTGATCGGTTGTGAGACGGCCACCAGAACCAGGGCGGGAAGCGCCGTGTTCTGGACGGCCGAGTCGCTGGTGAACAGCGGAAGGAAGACCGGGCGGGCGGCGATGACCAGCAGGCCGAGGACGACGCCGGAAGCGATGCCCCACTGCACCATGCGACGGCAGGCCTCGCGAGCACCCTGAGCGTCGTTCGCGCCGAGATAGCGTCCGATGATGGCCTGTCCGGCGATGGCGATCGCGTCGAGCGCGAAGGCGAGCAGACTCCACAGGGACAGGATGATCTGGTGCGCGGCCATGTCGGCGTCCCCGAGCCGTGCGGCGACAGCCGTGGCGATCATGAGGATCGTCCTCAGCGACAGCGTGCGCACGAGCAGGGGCGCACCGGCCTGAGCGCAGGCCCGTATCCCGGCGGCGTCCGGTCGTAGCGAGGCCCCGTGCTTCCGGGCTCCGCGGACGACGACGAAGAGATACACAGCGGCCATACCGAACTGGGCGATGACGGTGCCCCAGGCGGAGCCGGCGATACCCAGTCCGGCGCAGTAGACGAGGCCCGCGTTGAGGGCGGCGTTGGCGACGAAGCCCCCGACGGCGACGTAAAGGGGGGTCTTCGTGTCCTGCAGGCCGCGCAGGACCCCGGTGGACGCGAGCACGATGAGCATCGCGGGGATGCCGAGTGAGGAGATGCGCAGATAGGTCGTCGCATACGGGGCCGCGGTGTGCGAGGCGCCGAAGAGTTCCACGAGGGCGGGTGCCGTGGGCAGGACAGCGGCTATGACGAGCGCGCCGAGCAGCAGCGCGAGCCAGATGCCGTCCATGCCCTGGCGTATCGCGGCCCGCAGATCACCGGCGCCGACCCGTCGGGCGACGGCGGCGGTGGTGGCGTACGCGAGGAAGACGAAAACACTGACGGCGGTCGTGAGAAGGGCGGAAGCGACACCGAGGCCGGCCAGTTGCGCGGTGCCGAGGCGTCCGACGATGGCGCTGTCGGCCATCACGAAAAGAGGCTCGGCGACGAGTGCGCCGAAGGCCGGGACGGCCAGCGCGACGATCTCTCGGTCGTGCCGGCGTCGGGCGGCCTCGGGTGCCGGGGGAGCCTGTGTCATGGGCACCAATCTAATCTTCCACAGGTAAGAGATGCAACGTGATAGTGACCATTACCAGCGCTCCCGTCGGGCGTGTCGCCGTGTACCGTTTGAAGCGATCTTGGTCCGACCGGGAAAGTTTTTCTTCTGCACAGCCGGTGGACGGTAAACGAGCAGGTCAGAGCGGTTTCTTTCGAGTGGTTGAGGGCTTGTTCACAGGCCTGTCCACCGGGTCGTGCACAGGTTTTGTGGAGTTCTCCACAGCATCCGGGCCGTCGTCCACATGGCCTGTGGATAACCAGATTGGCTGACGGTGCCCGCGGGCCTAACGTGGTGCGGCGCCCGCTCTCTGTTCTGCCCTCGGAAACCTCGCAAAACCGACGCATCAGAACCGGAGTTGGGCCTCTTATTTGTCAGTGCCGTGCCGTAGAAATGTGGGGCACGGTTAGGTCCGCTCGGCGGACGGGAGGAGGTGGCTCGGTGAGTATTTCCGAGCCCTTGGACGACCCGTGGGCCGACAGCGGTCCCAGTGATCGTCTGCCCGCTTCCCGCCGGGGCCGCGAGGGTGGCCGGGGCCGCGACGAACAGCACGACCGCGATCGGGACAACGGGCCGTGGGAAGGCGCAGGTTCGTCCTTCGAGCGCGTACCTCCCCAGGACCTCGACGCCGAGCAGTCCGTTCTCGGTGGCATGCTCCTGTCCAAGGACGCCATCGCCGATGTCGTCGAGGTCATCAAGGGCCACGACTTCTACCGGCCCGCGCACGAGACCATCTACACCGCGATCCTCGATCTGTACGCGAAGGGCGAGCCGGCCGACCCGATCACGGTCGCAGCCGAGCTCACCAAGCGGGGTGAGATCACCAAGGTCGGTGGTGCCTCGTATCTGCACACCCTCGTCCAGACGGTCCCCACGGCGGCGAACGCCGAGTACTACGCGGAGATCGTCCATGAGCGCGCGGTCCTGCGCCGCCTGGTCGAGGCCGGCACGCGCATCACACAGATGGGATACGCGGCCGACGGCGACGTGGACGAGATCGTCAACACCGCCCAGGCCGAGATCTACGCGGTCACCGAGCAGCGCACCACCGAGGACTACCTGCCGCTCGGCGACATCATGGAGGGTGCGCTCGACGAGATCGAGGCGATCGGTTCACGGTCGGGGGAGATGACCGGCGTGCCGACAGGCTTCACCGACCTCGACTCCCTCACCAACGGTCTGCACCCGGGCCAGATGATCATCATCGCGGCTCGTCCCGCCATGGGTAAGTCGACGCTGGCGCTGGACTTCGCGCGGGCCTGTTCGATCAAGCACAACATGCCCAGCGTGATCTTCTCGCTCGAAATGGGGCGCAACGAGATCGCGATGCGCCTGCTGTCAGCCGAAGCCCGAGTGGCCCTGCACCACATGCGATCCGGCACGATGACCGACGAGGACTGGACGCGGCTCGCGCGCCGGATGCCCGACGTCTCGGCCGCGCCGCTCTACATCGACGACTCCCCGAACCTGTCCATGATGGAGATCCGCGCCAAGTGCCGCCGCCTCAAGCAGCGCGCCGATCTGAAGCTCGTCGTCATCGACTATCTGCAACTGATGCAGTCGGGCGGCAAGCGGTCCGAGAGCCGACAGCAGGAGGTCTCCGACATGTCGCGAAACCTGAAGCTGCTGGCCAAGGAGCTGGAGCTGCCGGTGATCGCGCTCTCGCAGCTCAACCGTGGTCCCGAACAGCGCACGGACAAGAAGCCCATGGTCTCCGACCTGCGTGAATCCGGATCGATCGAGCAGGACGCGGACATGGTGATCCTGCTGCACCGCGAGGACGCCTACGAGAAGGAGTCACCGCGCGCCGGCGAGGCGGACATCATCGTCGGCAAGCACCGTAACGGCCCGACCGCCACGATCACCGTGGCCTTCCAGGGCCACTACTCGCGCTTCGTGGACATGGCACAGACCTGATCCACCCTCCTGGGCGCGGTGCGGAGGACATGCGCCCGGTCTTCGGGGAAATGCACTCGACGTGCGGTGCCGGGCCGGGTGGACTGAGGGCATGACGACACCCCAGGAAAAGCTCCTTCCCGGCACGCGCCGGGCTCTGTTGCACCGCATCGCCGCCGCTCAGGCCGAAGGGCGGGCGCCGTCGCTGGTCGCGGCGGTGGTCCGGGGCGGGGAGGCGGTGTGGCATGGGTCACGCACCTCGGTGGACGGGCACGGACCGGACGAGAACGTGCAGTACCGGATCGGTTCGATCACCAAGACCTTCACGGCCGTGCTGGTGCTGCGGCTGCGCGACGAGGGACTGCTCGACCTGGGCGACCCGCTGGAGAAGCATCTGCCGGGCACCGGTGCGGGGGAGGCCACCATCGCCCAGCTCCTCGCGCACACCGCCGGGCTGGCGGCCGAGACCCCCGGACCCTGGTGGGAACGCACACCCGGTTCGCTGCGCCCCGAGCTCTCCGACGTGCTCGGTGAGCAGCCCTTCCTGCATCCGGCCGGGCGGCTGCATCACTACTCGAACCCCGGCTACACCCTGCTGGGCGCACTGATCGAGGAACTGCGGGGAGTCCCCTGGGAAGAGGCGCTGCGGCGCGAGGTGCTCGAGCCGCTGGGCCTGCACCGCACGAGTGGGCAGCCGCAGGCACCTCATGCGGGCGGCTGGGCCGTGCATCCGTGGGCGGATGTCATGATGCCGGAGCCCGCCGAGGACCTCGGCCGGATGGCTCCGGCCGGGCAACTGTGGTCCACCACAGGGGACTTGGCGCGCTTCGCTGCCTTCCTGGCCACGGGGCACGCGGCGGTGCTCAGCGCGGAGTCCCTGCGGGAGATGCGTACGCCTGCGGCCCCCCTGGAAGCCGATCAGCTCGCCTCGGGAGACTCCTACGGCTTGGGACTCCAGGTGTTGCATCGGTCGGGCCGGATCCTGGTGGGGCACTCAGGGTCTCTGCCCGGCTTCCTTGCGGCACTCGCGATCGGTGTGGAGGACGACGTGGCGGCGGTGGTGCTGTCCAACTGCACCTCCGGTCCGCGGACGCTGACCGTGGCCACCGATCTCGTACGGATCGTCGCCGAGGCCGAGCCGCGGATCCCCGAGCCATGGCGTCCGGCCGCCGAAGTCGATCAGTCCGTCCTGGAGTTGGCCGGTCCCTGGTACTGGGGTACCCAGGCGTGCGCGCTTCGTCTGAGGGCCGACGGCATGGTCGAGATGGGCCCGCTGGCCGGAGGTGGCCGCGGTTCGCGCTTCCGGGTGAACGGGGACGGGACCTGGACGGGGCTCGACGGGTACTACACGGGGGAGCGGCTACGGGCCGTACGGCGCCCTGACGGGTCCTTGAGCCACCTCGACCTCGGTTCGTTCGTCTTCACGCGTCAGCCGTACGACGAGGGCGCTCCTGTGCCGGGTGGAGTGGACCCCGAGGGCTGGCGAGGGATTCAGTAGCCGCCGTCATGCTGCGGGGGTCTGTTTCACGTGAAACAGACCCCCGGCGTACACAGGTGGCTCAGAGCGCCAGCTTGAAGCCCACGTGTGAGGCCGTGAAGCCGAGCCGCTCGTAGAAGCGGTGGGCGTCAGTGCGGGTGGCGTCGGAGGTCAGCTCGACCAACTGGCATCCCTGGCGCCGGGATTCATCGATCGCCCACTCGATGAACCGGGAGCCGAGGCCGCTGCCGCGCTCGTCGGAGTGGATGCGCACGCCCTCGATGAGGGAGCGGGTCGAGCCCTTGCGGGACAGCCCGGGTATGACCGTGAGCTGCAGGGTGCCGACGACGCGTCCCTCGCGCACCGCGACCACCAGGTGCTGATTCGGGTCGGCGCTCAGCCGCTCGAGTGCGGCCAGGTAGGGGGTCAGGTCGTCGGGTGACTCCCGCTGGGCGCCGAGCGGATCATCGGCGAGCATCGCGACAATGGCGGGGACATCGTCCGAAGCGGCCGGTCGAATCTCAAGATCTCCCATGGCCACAGCGTATCCAGGCCCTGTGCGGGCTGCGTGGGTGCCCGGCAGGGGACGGGAGCACGTCCCTGCCTAGGCGGACACGCTCGCCGATTCCACGACGCGGACCAGTGGGGCCAGTTGGGGGGACTTGGCTGCTTCGTCGAGCGCCTCGCGCAGGGCGGTGTCATTGGTGGGCCGTGCCTCTTCGAGGAGCTTGAGGCCGGCCTCGCTGACGTTCGTGTAGATGCCGCGGCGGTCGGTCGGGCACAGATAGCGGGCAAGCAGACCACGGTCCTCGAGCCGGGTGACGAGCCGTGTGGTGGCGCTCTGACTGAGCACGACCGCGTCCGCGACCTGCTTCATCTGCAAGTGACCACCCTCGCCGTCGTGCTGTCGGCTGAGCACGTCGAGCAGGGAGTACTCCCGCACGCTGAGGTCGTGCCTGGCCTGCAGGGCGCGCTCGATGTGGGCCTCGATCCTCCCGTGCAGCAGGGAGAGGGCGCACCACCCCTGGGCAAGGGCGGTGAGTGCGGGGTCCGTGGCTGTCATGGCGTGTTCCTCCATCCCGGAGCAGCTGACACCAGGGTAGAGCACGAACGCAATAGTCCGCCCTTGCATTTAACCCGCGTGTGCAACTATTGTGAACGCACGCAAAGCGCTCCTGCAATCGTTTGGGAAGGTGTCCCCACCATGCCTCTCGCGCTTCTGGCCCTCGCGATCGGGGCCTTCGGAATCGGCACCACCGAGTTCGTGATCATGGGTGTGCTGCCCGAGGTCGCCGGTGACTTCGGTGTCTCCATCCCCACGGCCGGACTACTGGTGACCGGCTATGCCCTCGGCGTGGTGATCGGCGCCCCGATCATGACCGCACTCGGCACGAAGGTGTCCCGCAAGCGGATGCTGATGCTGCTGATGGGGCTGTTCGTCGTCGGCAACCTGCTCTCCGCCGTGGCCCCGGCCTTCGGGCTGATGCTGGCTGGCCGAGTCGTCGCCTCGCTCGCCCACGGCGCCTTCTTCGGTATCGGATCGGTCGTCGCCGCCGAGCTTGTCGCGCCGGAGAAGAAGGCCGGTGCGATCGCCATGATGTTCAGCGGACTCACCATCGCCAATGTGGTCGGTGTCCCCCTGGGTACGCTCATCGGGCAGTCCGCGGGCTGGCGGGTCACCTTCGCCGGAGTCGCCGCGCTCGGAGTGATCGGTCTGCTCGGTATCGCCAAGCTGGTCCCCGAGATGCCGAAGCCCGAGGGCGTACATCTCCGCCACGAGCTCGCCGCCTTCAAGAACGTCCAGGTCCTGCTCGCCATGGCGATGACCGTGCTCGGCTTCGGAGGCGTCTTCGCGGCCATCACCTACATCGCGCCGATGATGACGCACGTCGCCGGCTTCGCCGACACCTCCGTCACCTGGCTGCTGGTCCTCTTCGGCCTCGGCATGGTCGGCGGAAACCTCATCGGTGGCAGGTTCGCCGACCGCGCCCTGATGCCGATGCTGTACGTGTCCCTGGGTGGCCTTGCCATCGTGCTCGCCCTGTTCACCGTGACCGCACACAACAAGATCCTGGCGGCCCTCACGATCGCGCTGATCGGCGCCCTCGGCTTCGCGACCGTGCCGCCGCTGCAGAAGCGCGTCCTCGACCAGGCGCACGGTGCTCCCACCCTGGCCTCGGCCGTGAACATCGGTGCCTTCAACCTCGGCAACGCCCTCTCGGCCTGGCTCGGTGGCCTCGTCATCGCAGCCGGCCTCGGTTACACCGCCCCCAACTGGGTCGGCGCGGCGCTGGCCGCGGGAGCCCTGGTCCTCGCCGTCGTGTCGGCAGCCCTGGAACGCCGGGCCGATGCCGCCGGCACCGTCGCCGCAAGCGTGCCCATCGAGCAGCGGACCGCCGTCCACCACTGAGTCACCGAAGAGCAGCCGGCCCCTCACGGCTGAGCCCAGCACCCTGATCGGCCACGGCCGAACAGCACCTCAAGGAGAAAGTCCCTCATGACCACCACCACCGTCGCCGTTGCTCCGCTGACCATCCAGGACGCCGAGGCTCTCGTCTCGGCGGCCCGCCGGGCCGCCGAGGCCGCCGGGGTCACGGTCAGCGTCACCGTCCTCGACGCGGGCGGCCATCTGCTCGCCTTCCGGCGCGACGACCGCGCCGTACTGATTTCCGGCGAGACCAGCACGCGCAAGGCCTACACGGCCCTCCAGCTGGACTCCGCCACCAGGGAACTGGTCGACGCGGTGCAGCCCGGCGGCCTCTTCCACACCCTGCCCACCGCGCTCGACCGTCCGCTCCTGTTCATCGCGGGCGGTGTTCCGGTCCGTCGCGACGGTCGTCTGATCGGGGCGATCGGGGTCGGCGGCGGAGCGCCCGACCAGGACCACGGCTTCGCCGCGGCGGCGGTGGAGACGCTCGTCTGACCGCACCACGGTAGACATTGTTCGACCGCACCCCCGTAGACAAGCGCCGGTCCCCCACAGACGTCGGGGACCGGCGCTTCTCTACGCGGTGAGCGACTCTCTGCGCGGTGGATGCGACTACACCCCGGCGGCTCTCAGCCCGCTGCCACCGTGAGCGGAGCGAAACGTCGTGTCCAGTCCCCGGGCAACTCCGAGATCCCGTACGTCATCACCGCGTTGAAGCTCGTGGGCTCCAGGCCGTGTTCCTTCGCCCAGGACAGCAGCTCTTCGTGCCGTACGTCGATGTCGGTGCGCAGCGGGCGGTCGGTGTGGGCGGCGAGCGAGGTGATGAGTGACTTCGCCGTCTCGGTGTCACGGGCGATCAGCGGACCCACCACATGGGTGTCCGTGTTGGGCCAGGCGGCCGCGTAGCCGATGATCCGGCCGTTCTCCACGGCGACGCGCAACTGGTCGGAGAAGGCGGGCAGCCGCGTGATCACATGGGTGCGGTCGGAGCCGAAGACCTCCGCGTCGAGCCGAAGAATCGGGGTGAGGTCCTCGGCGGTGGCTGGGCGTGTGGCCACCTTCGGGTCCGGCCCGCCAGGGACGAAGTGTCCACGGACCATCTCGGCGCGGCCCGTGACCTTGAAGCCCAGCTCTTCGTAGAGCGGTCGGCCATAAGGAGTCGCGTGCAGGGTCAGCGGGGTGGTGCCCATCTCTGCCACGACGTGCCGCATCAGGCGCCGGCCAACACCCTGGCGGGCATGCCGCTCGGCGACCAGCACCATTCCGATCGCCCCCAGTTCGAGCCTCTCCGGCGTTCCGTACTCGGTCACGACACAGGCGGTGACAAGGCCGCCGTCGGGGTCGTCGATGCCGTAACCCGTCCCGGCGGCGAGGAGCAGACCCCACTTGTGTTCCTCACGGGGCCACCCCCGGTTCTCTGACAGATCGGCGCAGGCGGTGAGATCGCGAGGCGTCAGTCGGCGGATGGGCAGAACGGCGGGGGAAGGTGTCGACACGCAGGTCAGGCTGTCTGACATGCACCCCTGACGTCCACCTGTTTACCCAGGGACCTATGCGCTTTTGGCCATGTCATGCCCCAGGTGCGGCATGGAGACAGCGACGCTTCTCACAGCACACGGACAGATGTTTCACGTGAAACAGCGATGTGTGCCCGGACCGCTAACCTCGGCTTCCATGCCACGCCTTCATCTCTTCGACCTTGATGGAACGCTGCTGTACGGGAGTTCCGCGCCTCAGGAGATCTCACGGCAGATCGGTCTGGAGGCCGAGACGGTCGCGCTTGACCAAGCGATCTCGGCAGGACGGATCGGTCCGCCGGAGTACGCCACACAGGTGCGCGCCTTGTGGGCGGATCTCAGGGAGGAACATGTGGCGGCGGCCTTCGAGGGCGCGCCGTGGCTGTCCGGCATCGAGGACGTCTGGGCGGAGATCAGAGACAACGGCGACTACTGCGCTGTCGTCTCCCTCTCGCCCTCGTTCTTCGTCGAGCGACTGACGACGTGGGGTGCGCATGCGGCATACGGTTCGCGTTTTCCCGCTCTGCCGTTCAGCGAGCCCGTTGACCTCGCGGGCATTCTCAGCGCCGCGGCGAAGGTGCAGATCGCGGACCGGCTCTGTGAAGAGTTCGGGGTGATGCGGGCCGACTGCGTCGCCTATGGCGACTCGCTGTCCGACAAGGACCTGTTCGAGACGGTGCCGGTATCCGTCGCGGTCAATGCGGATCGGCATCTGGCGGGCCTTGCCACGCACTCCTACATGGGACGGGACCTGTGGGATGCCTATGAATTGGTCCGACGCGCCTTGTAATTACGGCGGTTGCGAGTGGGGTGCCGCCTCTTCGGGCGGAAGGAAGGGGGTACTTGTGTGTGGGGCCGCTGCCGGTATGGTCGACTCCGGTTCGCGTCCACCTGATGTACGCATGTCTCGTGGGGGCACGAACGCAGGCCAATGCAGCGTAACGGGATGGAGAGATCGAAGACCCGTATTTCCCGTTATGCGGCCGGGTGTTGACTCGGAGTGGGATGCTGCAGTGACAGTAGTGCGGCCAATGTCACACTCTCGCCTTACTTGTCCGTACAGAGTGAGAATTCGGGTTGAATGTGGCCGCATTGGCCGGTAGGGACTGAACGGGGCAGGAAAGCAAGTCGTCTACGGGGGAAAGTAGGCATCTTCCGACCGCGGAAGTGCGCAGACCGACCGAAAGATGTTCGAGGCGAGGCACACCATGGACGCTCCGACCACCACGTCGGCCGACAACGGCACTTCCGGAGGCAATGGCGGGGGCGGCTGGTTCACGCCGCGCAAGGAACCACTGCCGTCAGGTGGGGAGAGGGAACCCGCCGACGGCCGCCGTCTGGCAGCGATGCGCCCGGTCGGCCGACCCGCCGCGGGTCGGGGAACGACAGAGCAGGAACGAATATCCTCCGCCGTGGAGGCAGAGCCGACTTCCCAGCAGGCCGCGCCCACTGGGGCCCCACGCCCCGAGCCGGAGCCCGCCCACGTATCCGCTCGGCCGTTGTCAGGTCAGGCCGGGCCCGAACACGGCTCTGCGCAGTCCGATGCCGGCCCGGAGCAGTCCGTGTTCGGACGGGAGCGGACGGATCCCGGGCGTGTGCAGTCCGGCCCCGGCCCGCAGCCGCGTGGACCCGCCCAGGAGCAGCGCTTGGCCGAGCCTCGGGTCCCGGTCCAGGAGCAGCGGTTCCGCGAGCCTCCCGCGCCCTACGACAGGTCGCGGTTGCCTGAGCCTCCCGCCCCCTTTGACCGGTCGCGGTTGCCCGAGCCTCCTGAGCCCTTTCAGAAGCCGCTGTCGCCCGAGCCGCCCGCGTCCCTTCAGACGCCTCCGCTGCCCGCGCCAGGACCGTCCGGCCCGGAGCCGCGGTTGCCCGCCCAGAGGTCCGCCCCCACTCCGCAGCCGTCTCCGGACGCCGTGCTCATCCGCCGGACCATGGCCGAGGTCGGCCCCGTCGCCGACAAGGTCACTTCTTACTTCTACGCACTGCTCTTCGTGCGCCACCCTGATCTGCGGTCGCTGTTCCCCGCGGCGATGGACACCCAGCGAGACCGACTGCTCAAGGCGCTGCTGACCGCCGCCGAACACATCGACAACACCCCGGTGCTCGTCGACTACCTGCAGAACCTCGGCCGTGGCCACCGCAAGTACGGCACCCGGCCCGAGCACTACCCGGCCGTCGGTGAGTGCCTCATCGGCTCGCTCAGCCGGTTCGCCTCGGCGATCTGGGACGCCGAGACCGAGGCGGCCTGGGTGCGCGCGTACACGACGATCTCCCAGGTGATGATCGACGCGGCGGCCGCGGACGAGCTGCGCGCGCCGGCCTGGTGGTACGCCGAGGTCGTCGCGCACGACCTCAGGACGCCGGACATCGCTGTCATCACGGTCCGCCCCGACCAGCCGTACCCCTTCCTCGCCGGGCAGTACACGAGCCTGGAGACGCCGTGGTGGCCGCGTATATGGCGGCACTACTCCTTCGCTTCGGCGCCCAGGTCCGACGGGCTGCTGTCGTTCCATGTGAAGGCGGTTCCGGCGGGCTGGGTTTCCAACGCACTGGTGCACCGCGCCAGGCCGGGCGACATCATCCGGCTCGGGCCGCCGGCCGGATCGATGACCGTCGACCACACCACCGACAACGGCCTGCTCTGTCTCGGCGGTGGCACCGGCATCGCGCCCATCAAGGCGCTGGTCGAGGACGTCGCCGAGCACGGGGAGCGGCGGCCGGTCGAGGTCTTCTACGGTGCCCGCACCGATCACGACCTGTACGACATCGACACGATGCTGCGGCTGCAGCAGAGCCACCCATGGCTTGCCGTGCGCCCGGTCGTCGACCAGCAGGCGCATCTCCATCTTCCCGACGCCGTACGCGAGTACGGGCCGTGGAACGAGTACGACGCCTATCTCTCGGGGCCACCCGGCATGATCCGCAGCGGGGTGGACGCTCTGAGAGAAGCGGGCATCCCGTCGAACCGCATACGCCACGACTCGGTCGAGGAACTCGTCGCGGCCGGGGACTGACCGGGCCCACCCGGCAGACGGGGTCACGACCCCGGCCCGAAGAACCTCAGCCCAGGTCTGGTGCGTGCATCGCCCGTACGCCTTCGATGTTCCCGTCGAGATAGTGCCGCAGAGACAGCGGTACGAGGTGGACGGAGGCGATGCCGACCCGGGTGAACGGCACCCGCACGATCTCGTACTCGCCGCAGGGCTCGTCCACCTCGGGGCCGTGCCGCTGGGACGGATCCATGGACTCCAGACGGCAGACGAAGAAGTGCTGCACTTTCACGCCGGTCGCGCCGCCGTCATCACCGATGTGCTCGACGGTGTCGACGAAGCAGGGCACCACATCGGTGATCTTGGCGCCGAGTTCCTCGTGCACCTCACGATGGAGTGCGTCGACGACAGTCGTGTCTTCCGGTTCGACCCCGCCACCCGGTGTGAGCCAGTAGGGATCGACGCCGGGTTTTGTGCGCTTGATCAAGATCAGGTCGTTGCCATCGAGCAGGATGGCGCGGGCGGTGCGCTTGACCACGGGTCGGACGGTCATGGGAGGAATGTGGCCCGGCTGGTTCCACGTGAAACATCGCGGAGCCCCGAGGGACTCAGGAAGGGCTCAGAAAGCCCCCTGGGCGGCTCAGGGAGCCCGGGAAGGCTCAGGGGGCATCAGGACCAGTCGGCCGCGGCGTGGAGCAGCCAGTCGTGCGCCCGTGCGATGTGCGGCATGGCCAGCGTGCCGGTGCGGACCACCAGGAAGTACGTACGCAGTGGAGGCACCGCCGGGTCGAGAAGCGCGACCACGTCACCTCGCTCCAGGGCTTCGGCGCACAGATACCGGGGCAGCACAGCGAGGCCCGCTCCCGTGGCGGCGCAGGCGAGCACGGCGCGCAGATCGGGGACGACGACGGTGCCCGAGGCGGCCGGGTGGGAGTCGAAGACGGACGCCCAGTAGCGGGCGACGAGCGGCAGCGACTCGTGCACTTCGACGACGGGGAAGTTCTCCAGGGCCGGCGAGCCCTTTCGGCGGAGCTTCCCGGCACCTATGCGGGCGGCCCAGCGCGGGGCGGCGACCAGCACGTGCTCCTCGTCGCAGAGCGGAGTCGCGGTGAGCAGGGTGCCACGGGGACGGGCCGTGGTGATGGCCAGATCATGATGTCCGGCGGCGAGCCCTTCCAGTGTCTCCTCGGCATTGCCGAAGGAGGCGCGCAGTGCGAAACCCTGGCCGTCCTCGCCCGTCAGCTCCGTGAGCGCGGGCAGTGCCCGCTCGGCGGTGAACTCGGGTGGCCCGGCCAGATGCAGGGTGCGCAGTGACGAGTCCTCGTCGAGTCCGGTCTCGGCGATCTCCACCAGGGCGTCCAGATGTGGCGCGGCCTTGTGGGCGAGCTCGTCACCGATCGTCGTGGGGGTCACTCCGCGCGCCTGGCGAAGAAAGAGCGGCCGCCCCAACTGCCGCTCCAACGTGCGGATCTGTGAGGTGACGGCAGGCTGCGAGAGACCCAGCAGCGCGGCGGCGCGAGTGAAGGAACCGGCCCGGTGCACGGTCACAAATGTGCGCAGCAGGGCCAAATCCATGGTGCCCCTCCCCTCCCAGCACCCCCGACCGAACCCCAACTATAAATAAGTCGATAGGTCTCTGTCGCTACTGTGATTGGACACTGACACAGAGTCAACTAGCCTTGTTCGCGCGGTTCTTCGCGCGCGGAACCGGGACGGTCCGAGCCACGAGGGGGGAGGCTCGGACCGTCCGTTGTCCGTAGCGAGGCACTGGGCCGACAGCCTGGATGTGTGCCGCAGCGTACTCACCGGTCGTTCAGAGACGGGTCACTCCGCGGATTCGTCGAGCGCACGCAGTACGTCCGCCACCAGGTCCTCGGGGTCCTCGGCGCCGGCCGAGAAACGGATGAAGCCCTCCGGCACCGCGTCGCCACCCCACCGGCCGCGCCGCTCGGCGGTGGACCGCACCCCGCCGAAACTCGTCGCGTCGTCCACCAGACGCAGCGCGTCGAGGAAACGGTCGGCACGCGCGCGTGTGGGCAGGGTGAAGGACACCACGCATCCGAAGCGCCGCATCTGCTGCGAGGCGATCTTGTGCGAGGGATCATCGGGCAGCCCCGGATAACGCAGCCCGGTCACCTCGGGCCTGCCGCGCAGCGCCTCGGCGATCACCAGTGCGTTGGCGTTCTGCCGGTCGGCGCGCAGCTGGAGCGTGGCGAGGGAGCGATGGGCCAGCCAGGCCTCCATGGGCCCGGGGATCGCTCCGACAATCTTCCGCCAGCGCCGCACGGGCGCCATCAGGTCGGCGTCGAGCGCGGTGACGTATCCGAGGAGGATGTCACCGTGCCCGGTGAGCATCTTGGTGCCGCTGGCGACCGAGAAGTCGGCGCCCAACTCCAGCGGGCGCTGCCCGAGCGGGGTCGCCAGGGTGTTGTCGACCGCGACGAGGGTGCCCTGCGCGTGGGCCGCCGCGACGAGCCGTCGTACGTCGCAGACGTCGAGCCCCGGGTTCGACGGGGTCTCGATCCACAGCAGCTTCGCGCCGTCGAGCACCTCGAGCTGGGCGTCGCCGCCGGTCGGGGCGGTGCGTACCTCGATGCCGTACGCGGTGAGCTGCTCGCGCACCAGTGGCAGCACCTGGTAGCCGTCGACGGGCAGGACCACCACGTCTCCGGCCTTCAGCTGGGAGAACAGCACCGCCGAGATCGCGGCCATACCGGAGGGGAAGGCGAGCGTCGTCACACCGTCCTGCCCGGGTGCCTCCAACTCGCCGATGGCGCGCTCCAGGAGCGTCCAGGTCGGGTTCTCGTCACGACCGTAGGTGTACGGGCCGGTCGGATCGCCCGGCAGATGGAAGTGCGCGGCGAAGACCGGGCCCGGAAGCGTCGGCTCGTGTTTGACGGGGTCGGGCAGCCCCGCCCGTACCGCTCGCGTGCCGTCGCCGCTTCCCGTGACGAAATCCCCTGACGTCATGCTGCCCGTCCCTCCAGTTCCTGCTGTACAGCGGCGAGCAGTCCGGGGCTCGCCGCCTCCACCATCTCAAGACACTCCTCGAAGCCGTCCACGAGTCCGTAATACGGATCGGGAACGTCCAGGTCATCGCCCGCGTCGGGGTCGTACGACCGCAGCAGCCGGACCTTCGCCGCGTCCGCGGGAGTGGGCGCGAGCCGGCGCAGGGCTTTGAGGTGGCCGGAGTCGAGGGCGATCACGAGGTCGAGGCGGGAGAACCACGCGGCGTGGAACTGGCGGGCCTCATGACCGCTCTCGTAGCCGGCCGCCTCCAGGACGGCGACGGTGCGCGAGTCCGCACCGTCGCCCTCGTGCCAGCCGCCCGTGCCCGCGCTGTCGACCTCTACCAGGCCGTCGAGTCCGGCCTCTTCTATGCGGGCACGGAAGACGGACTCGGCCATCGGCGAGCGGCAGATGTTGCCGGTACAGACGAAACAGACGCGATAGGACATCGGACGCTCTCAGTCCTCGCCGTCGGGCAGCACGACATTGAGCGCCCAGGACACGACCGAGATGATCAGGCCGCCCAGCACGGCGGTCCAGAAACCCTCCACATGGAAACTGAGGTCGAGCTTGCCGGCCAGCCACGAGGTGAGCAGCAGCATCAGGGCGTTGACCACGAGAGTGATCAGGCCGAGCGTCAGAATGAAGAGCGGGAAGGTCAGCACCTTCACGACCGGCTTGACCAGGAAGTTCACCAGACCGAAGACCAGGGCGACCACCAGCAGCGTGCCGACCTTCTTGCCGGTGCTGGTCCCTGTCAGGGTGATCTTGTCGAGCAGCCACACCGCGACGGCCAGGGCCCCCGCGTTGGCGATCGTCTTGACTACGAAATTCTTCATGTGTCTGATCGTGGCAGAAGAGATCGACTGGTGAGCAAGGCTGTGGACACAGCTTTCGGAGCACGGGAGCGGACGAGGGCGATGAAGGCATTCCGGCTGGACGAACTGGAAGCGGAACGCGCCGCCAACGACGGCGCATACCTGCAGTTTCTGCGTGAACGGAACATGTCGGTCGGTCTGTACGCGCTCGACGCGGGCGAGCCCGACCCGCAGAAGCCGCACCAGCAGGACGAGGTGTACTTCGTCGTGAGCGGCCGCGCCTCGATCACGGTCGGCCTGGAGACCACCCAGGTCGCGCGCGGCAGCGTCGTCTACGTACCCGCGGGGGTGGCCCACAAGTTCCACCACATCACCGAGGACCTGCGGGTTCTGGTGGTGTTCTCTCCGCCCGAGAGCTGACGGGAGCCTCAGGGTTCCCTAGGGGAACGGTCAGGGGAGGACAAGGGGTGCGAGGCCCCCGCCGGCCCCTTCGCGGCCCTAGCATCGAATGCAGGACATCACAGAACCCGGAATCAGAGTCCCGGACTTGGGGCGACGGGCGTAGAGAGGCTAAGGACAAGGGCGATGCGAGAGATCTTCAGCGGGATGCCGTGGTGGGTGAAGTGGATCGCGGTGCCGGTCATCGCTCTGGTCGTGTTCGGCACGGTGATAGTCAGCGTGCTCAGTGTGTTGATCGGCCTGCTTTTCAAGGTCCTGATCTTCGTCGCCCTCGTCGGCGGATTGATCTACGTAGTACGGAAGTTCATGTCGAGTTCGTCGTCGCGCAGCGACTGGTGAGACACAACCGGGTGAGCAAGGGGTAACGGGCAGGTCGGGAAAGGGAACTCAAGGTTCCCTCGGCCGAGGGAAGTTTTCCGGCGAGGCCGTCTGCATGCGGTGATGGACGGTTACAGTCCGGAATTCGACGCGGGGCCGACCCCCCGCGGGCAGCGCACAGCCCCCTCCCGTGTTCCCCCGCACGGGCGGTTCCCCTCGCGCTTCGGGAGTGCCCCTTGGCCACGGTTGACACCGCACCCGCACAATCACCCGCCCCACCCCTCCAGCGGTCCAGCGCTTCCGCGGGGACATGTCTCCCGCCCACCCAACCGCGCACCTCGCCCGCCGAGGCGCGTACCCCCCTGCCGGATGCGCGCACTCCTCCCCTGGGAGCCGTGTCGCCGGAGCCGCATCCCACGACCCTGATCGGCTCCGTGCAGCGGGCGATGCGTCTGCTGGAGGCCGTTGCCGCACGCGAGCACGGGGCACCTGCGAAGCAGCTCGCCCGGGAGGCCGGGCTCGCGCTGCCGACGGCCTACCATCTGCTGCGGACCCTGGTCCACGAGGGCTATCTGTGCCGTGACAAGGGGCTGTTCTTCCTCGGTGAGGCCGCCGAGCGGTTGGGCAGCAGCGGAGCGCAGCAGAAACGTCGCAGCACGGTGAGCGAGACGCTCGCCCAGTGGTGCGATTCGATTGGTGCGCCCGTGTACTACGCGGTCTACCGTGACGGCGAGATCGAGGTCATGAGCGTCGCCGACACCCCAGGGAATCCGGCGGTGGAGGAGTGGGCGGACTTCCGGGAGACCGGACACGCCCATGCGATCGGCCAGTGTCTGCTGTCCCAGCTCGACGAGAAGGCCCGCCGGGATCATCTCGACCGCTACCCCGTGCAGTCGATCACTCCCTACACGGTGCGCGACAACGCCAGTCTGCTGCGGCGACTGGAACGGACGGGGCGGATGGAGCCCGTCATCGAGCGCCAGGAGTACGCGCTGGGCACGGTCTGCGCGGCACTTCCCATCACGGTCGGCACAACTGCCGCGGCGATGGCCATTTCCCTCCCTCTTCACCAGGCCGATCGACTGCTGCCTGCGGCACGACAATTGCAAGGTGAGATCGGCAGACTACTGGGGACACTGTCGATCTCTATCAGCATCTGAAAACTCACTCCTTGTGATCTCTTGTGTACGTTGAGCAATATTTCAGCAGAGTCAGGGGGATGATTCCTGGCCAGTCGACGGCAAACGACGGGGTAGGCGATGCGCGAGTCGGTACAGGCAGAGGTCATGATGAGCTTCCTCGTTTCGGAGGAGCTCTCTTTCCGCATTCCGGTGGAGCTGCGATACGAGACCTGTGATCCCTACGCCGTGCGGCTGACCTTCCACTTGCCCGGCGACGCGCCCGTGACCTGGGCGTTCGGGCGGGAGTTGCTGATCGACGGCGTGGGACGGCCGTGCGGTGACGGGGATGTGCACATCGCGCCCGCCGACCCGGAGGCGTTCGGCGAGGTGCTGATCCGGCTCCAGGTGGGTGGCGACCACGCGCTGTTCCGGTCCGGGGCCGCGCCGCTCGTGGCCTTCCTCGACCGCACGGACAAACTGGTGCCGCTGGGGCAGGAGCGCTCCCTCGCGGACTTCGACACCCATCTCGACGAGGCGCTGGACCGCATCCTGGCGGAGGAGCAGAGCGCGGGCTGAAGCCCCCCAGCACCCCTCAAGTGGAGTAACGCTTCCTCACCGGTGACGCGGGCGTGGGGAGGCTTCAGCGCTTGCGGCGACGGCCTTTCCCGCCGCGTGCCGGCGTCCTGCTCTCGACAGGCTCCATGGCGGCGGCCGGGGCTGCCGGGCGGTCCGCGGAGACGACCAGGGCGGCCAGCAGCGTGGTCACCGGCACCGAGGCGACCAGGCCGATCGAGCCGACCAGGGTGCGCACGATCTCTTCGGCGACCAGTTCGCTGTTGGCGACCGTACCCACACTGCTCTGCGCGATCGAGAAGAGCAGCAGCAGGGGCAGCGCGGCACCCGCGTACGCCAGGACGAGCGTGTTGACGACCGATGCGATGTGGTCACGGCCGATCCGGATGCCCGCGCGGTACAGATCGCGCCAGCCCATGGTCGGGCTGGCCTCGTGCAGCTCCCAGACCGCCGATGTCTGCGTCACCGTCACGTCGTCGAGCACACCGAGCGAACCGATGATGACGCCCGCGAGCAGCAGACCGCTCATGTCGATGGACGGATACAGGCCGTGGATCAGACCGGTGTTGTCGTCCGTGTTGCCGGTCAGCGCCGCCCAGCCGATGAACTCCGAGCCGAGGATGCCGATCAGTACCAGGGAGAGCAGGGTGCCGAGCACCGCCACCGAGGTACGGGCCGAGAGGCCGTGGCACATGTAGAGCGCGATCAGCATGATGGCGCTCGCCCCGACCACGGCCACGACCAGTGGATTCGAGCCCTGCAGGATCGCGGGCAGGATGAAGAAGGTCAGGATCAGGAAGCTGATGGCCAGTGCGACCAGCGCCATGACACCGCGCATCCGGCCCACCACCACGACGGCCAGTGCGAAGATCCCGGCGAGCAGCGCCATCGGGAACTTCCGGTTCACATCGGTTACCGAGTACTGCAGGTCCCTGGGCGCGGAGGGCTCGTACGCGGCCACGACCTTCTCGCCCTCGTGCAACTGCCGTGACTGGTCAGGCTGGATGATCTCCGTGAACGTACGGCCCTTGTCCTTGCCGGTGTCGATCCGGATCGTCGCCTTTTTGCAGTCGCCCGTCGCCTGTTGCTGCGCGGAGGAGCCCTCGGCGGTGGACGTGTCGCCGGTCGGGGTCTCCCCCGACGCGTTCACGGACTTGCAGCTGACCTTGTCGACCTTGGTGACCGTGGCCTGCTGGGTCTGCCGGTCGAAGCCGACGCCGGTGCGCTCGTGGGAAGGGGCGCCACCGGGCCAGAGCACCGCGAGACCCACAACGACCGCGGCGGCGAAGGGGATCAGAATGGCCGCGATGACCTTGCGCAGATGCTTGGAGACGGGTGTGGCGGGCCCATGGCTGTGACTGTGCGAGTGCCCAGATCCGTGCCCGTCCCCAGGGCCGTGCCCATTCCCCGGCCCACCTCCATTCCCAGGGCCGTCCCCAGACCCAGACCCATGTCCGTGTCCGTCCCCGGGGCCGTGCCCGTGTCCCTCGCCCGGCCCGTGCCCGTGCCCGCCCCCTGGACCGGGACCGGGGCCACCGCCCGGCCCGTATCCGCGGCCGTCTCCGGAGCGCGGTCCATAGCCGTCTCCGGGACCGCGTCGGCGCGGCGGCTCGGACGGCGGGAACGGGGGCTGCTGCGTTGTGGTCACCGACCGATCATCGCAAGAACGGCGAGGGCCCTCTGTTCACCGCGCCAGATATGACGCTAGCGTGGAGTCACCTTTGCACACGCGGGAGCTCGGAGCACCGGGCTGAGAGGGCGCTGACCTCCGTCTTAGCGATGTTTCACGTGGAACGAGTGATGTTTCACGAGGGACGTCGGCAGACGGAATCCGCTGCGTCGACCGCCGAACCTGTTACCGGGTAATGCCGGCGTAGGGAGTAGGTCTCATGACCAACAAGGACGTACGCACGCCTGCCTCCAGCCAGATGGACGGGGCGCCTGCCGCGCCCGAGGGCGAACAGCCGCGGGAGGCCGGGAAGTCCATCGGCTGGCACAAGGGATACGTCGGGGGTTCGCGCCCCGATCTGCGGGTGCCGGTCCGTCAAGTGCACCTCACCAACGGGCAGTCGGTCACGCTGTACGACACCTCCGGCCCGTACACCGATCCGATCGTCGACACCGACGTACGCAGGGGCCTCGCGCCACTGCGCGAGAACTGGATCATCGCCCGCGGTGACACCGAGGAGTACGCGGGCCGTCCCGTCCGTCCCGAGGACGACGGAATCAAGCACACCTCGCCGCGAGGGGGCCTGCGCAACCTCGACGCGGTCTTCCCGGGTCGGCCGCGCCAGCCGCGCCGAGGTCGTCCCGGAGAGGCGGTCACGCAGCTCGCGTACGCCCGGCGGGGCGAGATCACGCCCGAGATGGAGTTCGTGGCGGTCCGCGAGAACGTCGACCCCGAGGTTGTACGCGAGGAGATCGCCGCCGGTCGCGCCGTGCTGCCCGCGAACGTCAACCACCCGGAGATCGAGCCGATGATCATCGGCAAGCGGTTCCTGGTGAAGGTCAACGCCAACATCGGCAACTCCGCCGTCACCTCCTCCATCGAGGAGGAGGTCGAGAAGATGACCTGGGCGACCCGCTGGGGCGCGGACACGGTCATGGACCTGTCCACCGGCCGCAATATCCACACCACGCGGGAATGGGTCCTGCGCAACTCCCCCGTCCCCATCGGCACGGTGCCGCTCTACCAGGCTCTGGAGAAGGTGGACGGCCGCGCCGAGGAGCTGACCTGGGAGATCTACAAGGACACGGTCATCGAGCAGGCCGAGCAGGGCGTGGACTACATGACGGTCCACGCGGGCGTGCGACTGCCGTACGTGCCGCTCACCGCCAACCGCAAGACCGGCATCGTCTCGCGCGGCGGCTCGATCATGGCGGCCTGGTGCCTCGCGCACCACAAGGAATCGTTCCTCTACGAGAACTTCGAGGAACTCTGCGAGATCCTCGCGGCGTACGACGTCACGTACTCGCTCGGCGACGGGCTGAGGCCCGGGTCGATCGCGGACGCCAACGACGCGGCTCAGTTCGCGGAGTTGAGGACGCTCGGGGAACTCAACACGATCGCGAAGCGTTTTCATGTACAGACGATGATCGAGGGCCCGGGACATGTCCCGATGCACAAGATCAAGGAGAACATCGACCTTCAGCAGGAGATCTGTGATGAAGCTCCGTTCTATACGCTCGGCCCGCTGACGACGGACGTCGCGCCGGCGTACGACCACATCACCTCAGGCATCGGTGCCGCGATGATCGCCTGGTGGGGCACGGCCATGCTCTGCTACGTCACGCCCAAGGAGCACTTGGGCCTGCCCAATCGTGACGACGTCAAGACCGGTGTCATCACCTACAAGATCGCCGCCCACGCAGCCGACCTCGCCAAGGGGCACCCAGGTGCGCAGGAATGGGACGACGCGCTGTCCGACGCCCGCTTCGAGTTCCGGTGGGAGGACCAGTTCAACCTGGCCCTCGACCCGGACACGGCACGGGAGTTCCACGACGAGACCCTGCCGGCCGAACCCGCCAAGACGGCGCACTTCTGTTCCATGTGCGGCCCGAAGTTCTGCTCCATGAAGATCTCGCAGGACATCCGCCGTGAGCACGGGGGCACGAAGGCCGAGATCGAGGAGGGCATGGCGCAGAAGTCCAAGGAGTTCGCCGCCGCGGGCAACCGGGTCTATCTGCCGCTCGCGGACTGAGCCGCACGCACGCGCGGTCGTGCCCGGAGCCGTTCGCGGCGTACATCAGGCAACGAACGGCTCCCGGGCCGGGTTCTCTCGGCAGACTGGGCGCATGACATCGACATCCATGAGCAAGGGCGCCAACCTTCCCGTCGCCGCCGGGGCGGTGCGGGCCGTGCTCGGCTGGAGAGGAGGGACCGGTGCGCCGGACGCCGATGCCTCGGCGCTGCTGCTCGGCCCGGGCGGACGCGTGCGGGACGACGGGGACTTCGTCTTCTACAACCAGCCGCAGCACGCCTCAGGCGCCGTACGGCATCTCGGGAAGCAGCGGGACGGCGCTGCCACGACGGACACCGTCGAGGTGGATCTGCGTGCCCTGGAACCGGAGATCGAGCGGGTCGTCCTGTGCGCCTCGGCCGACGGCGGCACCTTCGGTGAGCTGTCCGGACTGACGCTGCGGCTGCTCGATGCCGAGACCCAGCGGGAGTTCGCGCGCTTCGAGATGGAGGCCACGACGGAGACGGCATTCATCGGGGGTGAGCTGTACCTGCGGGGAGGCCAGTGGAAGTTCCGGGCGGTCGGACAGGGGTATGCGTCCGGGCTGGCCGGTCTCGCCACCGATTTCGGTATCAGCGTGGAGTCCGACGCGGCCGGTGCGTCCGGGGCGGAGCCGGCGGTTTCGCCCGGGGGCACGGCGGCGGTGTCGCCCGTGCTCCCGCCGACGGGCTCGAGGACGGCTGCTTCCTCCGCTGCGGTCGCCCCGCCAACACCCCCGGCACCCCCGGCACCCCCAACACCCCCGACGCCCCCGGCTTCCTCCTCGCGTCTCAGCAAGGGCGAGGAACGATTGCCCGTGGACATGCGCAAGCGGCTCTCGTTGCGCAAGGAGCAGGTGGCGGTCAGCCTGCGGAAGCACGGTGCGGAAGGGGTCACGGCGCGCGTCGTGCTGATCCTCGACGCCTCCGGTTCCATGTCGTTCCTTTACTCGAAGGGCGTCGTGGCCGATGTGGTGGAGCGGATGGCCGCGGTGGCGGCGCAGCTGGACGACGACGGGGTGATGCAGGCGTGGACGTTCGCCTCCCAAGCCGCCCGGTTGCCGGACCTGAGTCTCGGCGAGCTGCCCGAGTGGCTGGAACTCCATGTCCGGGTCGGTGAGCTGAGCCTGTTCCGGCGGAGCAAGAAGCAGCGCAAGGGTCTGCTGCCGGGGCAGGTGGACATGCGGGCGGTCGGTATCCAGAACGAGGAGCAGAAGGCGATCGCCGAGGTGCGTACGTATGTACGAGAGAACCCGGCTGTCGATCCCACGCTGGTGTTGTTCTTCTCCGACGGAGGTGTCTATCGGAACAAGGAGATCGAGCAGGAGCTGAGGGACGCGGTGGAGGAGCCGATCTTCTGGCAGTTCGTGGGCCTGGGGCGGTCGAACTACGGCGTGCTGGAGCGGTTCGACACGCTGCCCGGTCGGCGCGTCGACAACGTGGGGTTCTTCGCGGTGGACGACATCAGCGGCGTACCGGACCCGGAGTTGTACGACCGGCTGCTTTCGCAGTTCCCGGCCTGGATGACGGCGGCCCGGGGGCTCGGCATCATCTGACGGTGCGCGCCGGGGACCGGACGAGCGGGACGAGCGGGGCGGGCTCCGGTGAAGGGGCGGCCAGCGGCAAAGGGCCCGCGCCGTATCGGCGCAGGCCCTCGTTCCCGTCACCCCGGTGTCGGCCCGCCGGGTGTCACTCCGGCTGGTGCTCGGGCCCCCCGAAGTCCGGGCTCGTGAAGTCCGGGCTGGTGAAGCTCGGGCGCGGACCCGCAGCGGGGCCGCCGTCGGGGCTGCTGAAGCCCGGCCGGTTGTAGCCGAGGTGCGGCATGCGGCCGGTGGTCGGCGTCGGTGACGGACGGGTCAGTGCCGCCGAGCCAGGATCGGCGAGGGCCTCCCGGAGGAACGGCATGATGCCGCGTTCCAGCAGGGCCTCGCGCCAGGCTTCCCTGGCCCGGGCCACCTCCGCGTTGAGCTCGCCGGGCGCTCCGGCCTGGAGCGAGGACGAGCCGTTGCGCAGGGCGGTCAGCAAAAGCCCGGCCCCGGCGACCAGGATCGCGGCCGCCGTGACCGCGCCGAAGACCCACCCGGTGGTCAGGAGGGTCTGGGCGAACGCCAGCTCGGGGGTGAGGACCTTCAGGATGAACCCCACGAGCAGGAAGATCGCCGCGGCTGTTCCGGCGAGGACGGGGGCGAGCACCGCGACGACGGCAATGGCGCCGGCTCCGGCGGTCTCGGTGACCTCGCCCATGGTGGCGGCGAGCCCCATCGCGGTCGCGCCGGGCTCCGCGGAGCCGGCTCCTTCGCTCACGATTGGGGTGGACGGCGCCGGGCGGCGCAGTTCCTCGCGGACCTTCACGTAGTGCGCGTACTCGGTCGCGGCGGCCGCCGTGATGAGTGTGGTGGCGTTGAGCGCCATGGTGCGCAGCTGTTCGGCGTTGAGCCGCTGGCCGACAGCGGCGAGTTCCGGGCGGTATGGGGCGGAGCGCAGCGCCTCATCGAGGATCCGCTCGTATTCCTGGCGGTCCTCGCTCAGCAGGTGCTGCGGAACGCTGTTCATGTGCATCCCCCGATGCTCCGTAGGGCTGGTGGCTCGCACGCTGACGAGCCGTCGGGCAGAAACGGAGGGGAGCCTGCTACGGATAAGCCGATGGTAGAGCGGTGACGGCACGCCGTGACAGGGGGTTTCCAGAAATTGCCCCCTGGCCAGCGCTGTCCTCCGTGGGGGACGCCTGCCCGAAGAACCCTCAGCTATCCAGGGGCAGTTGCTGGACCAGCAGTTTTCCGGCCATGGTCACTCCGCCGTCCATCGCGATGGCCAGTCCGTCGGCGTAAAGATGTGGTCCCTCGACCACGGGGCCCGCGGCGTCCTCGCCCTCCTCCGAGCCGACCTCGCCCAGGAGGTACGGGATGGGGCTGTGGCCATGGACGACGCGGGTGCCGCCGTAGGTGTCCAGCAGGGACAGCGCCGCCTCGGCGCCCCCGTCGTCGCGGAAGGCGAATCGTCTGGTGAACTTCCGGAAGAGGTCCCAGCACTCGTCCGCGTCGTTGCGCGTGAGGGTTTCGCGGATGGTGTCGTTGACCGCCTCGATCGAGTCGCCGTAGTCGAGGTAGGCGGTGGTGTCGGAGTGCACGAGGAGGTGCCCGTCGACCTGTTCCATGGCGTCCAGGCGGGCCATCCACTGCAGGTGGTGGTCCTGGAGGCGGTCCATGTCGGTCTTCTGGCCGCCGTTGAGCAGCCAGGCGGCCTGGAAGGTGGCGGTGCCCGCGCCGGAGTTGACGGGGGTGTCGCCGAACCGCTTGGCGCCGAGCAGCAGCAGCTCGTGGTTGCCCATGAGCGCCTTGCAGTAGCCGCCGGCGGCGGCCGCCTCGGCGGACAGCCGCATCACGAGGTCGATCACGCCGATGCCGTCGGGGCCGCGGTCGGTGAAGTCGCCGAGGAACCACAGGCGCGCGGTCCCGGCGGACCAGTTGCCCGCGGCGTCGAGGAGGCCCTGCTCCTGGAGCGCGGCGACCAGCTGGTCGAGGTAGCCGTGCACGTCGCCGACGACGTACAGCGGACCCGGCCCGTCGACGGGCCGGGGGGCCGCCACGGCGGCGGGGTCCACGACGACCTGCACCGTGTCGCCCCGGTTGATGACGGGCAGGTCGCGCCGGGTGGGCGTGTAGCCCTCGGGCTCCTCGCCGACTCCGGCCGTCTCGCCGGGAGCTGCGCTCGGCGTGTACGGACCGGTCTCGTGGATGTACGCGGGCACCCGGAAGTCGCGCAACGTCTCCGTACGCCCCGCCTCGGGTCCCTGACCGGCCCCCTGAGTCATCGACCCCTCCACCACCATCGCGCCGCATCTGCACCGGATCGGACTGCCTGGTCGCAGCGGCCCGCGGTGTCGTGGGCCCATCATAGGAATGCGGATCGCGCCATGTGATGACCCAGGGGTGGTGAATCGGAACAGGAACCCTCTTCACCACGGTTTTCGCCCGAATTGGGCGGGGCTTTCCCTGGTGGATGCCCCGCCGCCGATATGACGGACGTCAACCTCAGCCTACGCCGGGCCACTCCTCCCCGGCGGACCCGGACTACCCCTTCTCGGGTGACCGGGGCGGGCTGACCGTCGTACGGGGTGGACGCCGCTCGGAGGAGGTCCGCACGATCAACTCCGTCGGTATGACCTGTTCGACGGGTTGGTCGGTTTCTGCCCCCTCGATGGCGTCGATGAGGAGCTGGACGACGGCGGTGCCGATACGGCGGGGTTTGAGCGAGAGGGTGGTGATGGGCGGCTCGGTGCTGGCGTAGACGGTGGACTCGCTGCAGCAGACCAGCAGCAGGTCGTCCGGGACGCGCAGCCCGTAGCGCCGGGCCGCGGCCAGCAGATCGGTGCCGTTGGGGTCGAAGAGCCCGTAGACCGCGTCGGGGCGGTCGGGCCGGGCCAGCAGCCGGTCCGCGGCGACGGCGCCCGCACACGGGTCGTGGGCCGGGTAGGCCTCGTACACCGGATCTTGTCCGACCCGCTCGCACCAGTGCAGATACGCGGTGGTGGAGAGGTGGGTATAGGTGTCGGTGGAGGTGCCGGTGAGGAGGCCGATGCGGCGGGCGCCGGCGTCGGCGAGGTGGTCGAGGATGTCCAGGACGGCGGCTTCGTGGTCGTTGTCGACCCAGGCGGTGACGGGCAGGGTGCCGGCGGGGCGGCCGTCGGAGACGACGGGTAAGCCCTGACGGACGAGTTCGCTGACCACGGGGTCCTGGTCGGAGGGGTCGATGACGACGGTTCCGTCGAGGGCGACGTTGGACCAGACGTCGTGGCGTGAGGTGGCGGGGAGGATGACCAGGGCGTAGCCGCGGGCGAGTGCGGCGGAGGTGGCGGCTCTGGCCATCTCGGCGAAGTAGGCGAATTCGGTGAAGGTGAAAGGTTCATCCCCGTAGGTGGTCACGGTCAGGCCGATGAGGCCGGACTTGCCGGTACGGAGGGTGCGGGCGGCGGCCGACGGGCGATAGCCCAGCCGGTCGGCGACTTCACGGACGTGGCGTCGGGTGGCGTCCGGGAGCCGGCCCTTTCCGTTGAGGGCGTCGGAGACGGTTGTGATGGAGACGCCTGCGGCCGCGGCGACGTCTCTGATTCCCGCCCGGCCCGGTCGACCGCCTCGGCGGGTAGTCTCCGCCCGGCTCACCTGGTGCTTCCCTGCTGCTGTCATGGCGAGCCGATAGTAGGGCTCATGCGGTGGGGTAGTGCGGACGCATATGCACGCGTTGACAGGCACGTTTCTGCATGATCAACAATGCCCTACTGCCTTTGAAATCAAGTCAGTTAAACGATCCAATGGCAGTACGTGACGCGTCGGCGCGCATGGGCCTGCCAAGTGGGTCATGTTTCGAAGAGGTCTCAACTCACCTGCACGGGTGATGCGCGCTACGGCGTGAGCCACCAGCGCACAGCCTTGAAGGCAACGCGCCCCCCCCAATTCGTACGCCTTCGTACGAGGATGACCGCAGACCCGGCACGGCGACGGCCGCCGGGGAGTATGACGATGATCACCAGGGCGTACGCGGCGGGTCGTCGGCCCCGGCCAGGGGCGTCGGGTGGTTGTCCCCGGCCCATTCGCAGCGGCGCCGAATCCTCATAAGGTGAGAAGCATTGGTAGCCGCTGGTGGTCATGAGCCAGCGGTGGTCACGAGGAGGACTGCGGTGAGCGAGACGAGCCCCAAGCTGCGTGCCGAGCTGGAGGGTATCCCCACCTACAAGCCGGGCAAGCCCGCCGCGGCCGGCGCGGTGGCGTACAAGCTGTCCTCCAACGAGAACCCCTACCCGCCGCTGCCCGGGGTGATGGAGAGCGTGATCGCCGCGAGCGGTGCGTTCAACCGCTACCCGGACATGGCGTGCACGGGTCTGATGAGCGAGCTGTCGGACCGCTTCGGGGTCCCCCTCTCGCACCTGGCGACCGGCACCGGCTCGGTCGGGGTGGCCCAGCAGCTGCTGCAGGCGACCAGCGGACCCGGCGACGAGGTCATCTACGCCTGGCGGTCCTTCGAGGCGTACCCGATCATCACGCAGATCAGCGGGGCGACCTCGGTACGGGTGCCGCTGACCTCGGACGAGGTGCACGACCTGGACGCCATGGCCGACGCGATCACCGACAGGACGCGGCTGATTTTCGTCTGCAACCCGAACAACCCGACCGGCACCGTGGTGCGCCGGGCCGAGCTGGAGCGATTCCTCGACCGGGTGCCCAGCGATGTCCTGGTGGTCCTGGACGAGGCGTACCGCGAGTTCATCAGGGACGTCGAGGTGCCGGACGGCGTCTCGATCTACCGTGACCGGCCCAATGTCTGTGTGCTGCGCACCTTCTCCAAGGCGTACGGGCTCGCGGGCCTGAGGGTCGGTTTCGCGATCGCGCACGAGCCGGTGGCCGCGGCGCTGCGCAAGACGGCGGTGCCCTTCGGGGTGAGCCAGCTCGCGCAGGACGCGGCGGTCGCCTCGCTGCGCGCCGAGGACGAGCTGCTCGGCCGGGTCGGCACTCTGGTGTGCGAGCGCAACCGTGTGGTCGAGGCGTTGCGCGGTCAGGGCTGGACGGTGCCCGAGACGCAGGCCAACTTCGTGTGGCTCAGGCTGGGGGAGCGCACGCTCGACTTCGCCGCCCACTGCGAGCAGGCCGGTGTCGTCGTGCGGCCCTTCGCCGGGGAAGGGGTGCGCGTGACGATCGGCGAGACCGAGGCGAACGACATCTTCCTCAAGGCGACCGAGGGGTTCCGCAAGGAGCTCTGACGTCACATCCCTGCGCGCAACCCCGCAACCCCGCTGCTCCGGTGCCTCGCGGCGCCGGAGCGCCGGGGTGGTCGTCGTCGGTCCGGAGGACACCTTGGTGTGTTCGAGACCTTCCGAGGGGTTGACGTAAAGGGGGACCCCCCTTCGAAGGTCGAAAGCAGGTGCGTCATAATTGCTTGTGAATGTGAACGCGTTCACAAGCGTGTCCCGCTTGTCCCGTGATGTATGTAACAAAAGGGGCAAACTGCCGCTGTTGACCATGGCGGCGTAAGGAGACTGACGACGTGGAACTGGCTTTGGCACCGGAGACTCTGGCTCGGTGGCAGTTCGGCATCACCACCGTCTACCACTTCCTCTTCGTCCCGCTGACGATCTCCCTCGCCGCACTCACGGCGATTCTGGAGACCGCCTGGGTGCGGACGGGCAAGGAGCACTACCTCAGGGCGACCAAGTTCTGGGGAAAGCTGTTCCTGATCAACATCGCCATGGGTGTCGTGACCGGCATCGTGCAGGAGTTCCAGTTCGGTATGAACTGGTCCGACTACTCGCGCTTCGTCGGTGATGTGTTCGGTGCTCCGCTGGCCTTCGAGGCCCTGATCGCCTTCTTCTTCGAGTCCACCTTCATCGGGCTGTGGATCTTCGGCTGGGACAAGCTGCCGAAGAAGGTGCACCTCGCCTGTATCTGGGTGGTCTCCATCGGCACGGTCCTGTCGGCGTACTTCATCATGGCGGCCAACTCCTTCATGCAGCATCCGGTCGGCTACCGGCTGGTGAAGAAGGCGGACGGCACGATGCGTGCCGAGCTGACCGACTTCCCCAAGGTGCTCTTCCAGGAGACGGCGCTCGTCAACTTCTGGCATGTGATCAGCGCGTCCATCCTGGTCGGCGGCGCCTTCATGACGGGCATCGCCGTCTTCCACCTGCGCAAGAAGCGGCACGTCCGCACCATGCGGATGTCGCTGCGGCTCGGCCTGGTCACCGCGCTGGTCGGCACGCTCCTCACCGTCGTCAGCGCCGACACCCTCGGCAAGGTGATGTACGAGCAGCAGCCGATGAAGATGTCGGCCGCCGAAGCCCTGTGGGACTCGCAGCAGCCCGCGCCCTTCTCGCTCTTCGCGTACGGCGATGTCGCCAAGGGCCACAACACGGTCGCCATCGAGATCCCGGGAATACTCTCGTTCCTCGCCAAGAACGACTTCAACGCCAAGATCCCCGGCATCAACGACATCAACAAGTCCGAACAAGAGAAGTTCGGGCCCGGTGACTACCGGCCCAACATCCCCACCGCCTACTGGGCGTACCGCTGGATGATCGGCTTCGGTGGGGTCTCGATGGCCCTGTGCACCGCCGGCCTCTGGCTGACCAGGCGGAAGTTCTGGCTGGCGCCGGAACACCGGACCGGGGACGAGGACGTCCCGAAGCTCATGCTCACCAAGAACATGGAGCTGACGCCCAAGCTCGGGATCTGGTGGTGGCGGCTGTCCCAGTGGACGTTGATCTTCCCGCTCATCGGCATCTCCTGGGGCTGGATCTTCACCGAGACGGGGCGTCAGCCCTGGGTGGTGTACGGACTGTTGAGGACCAGGGACGCGGTCTCGCCCGGGGTCTCCCAGGGGGAGGTGCTGACCTCGCTGATCGTGTTCACCCTCATCTACGCGATCCTCGCCGTCATCGAGGTGAAGCTGATGCGCAAGTACGTGAAGCAGGGTCCGCCGGAGCTCACCGAGGCCGACCTCAACCCGCCCACCAAGATCGGCGGCGACCCCCATGACGCCGACAAGCCGATGGCCTTCTCCTACTAGGCCCAGGGAGCTGCTGAGTCATGGAACTCCACGACGTCTGGTTCGTCATCATCGCGGTCCTGTGGACCGGCTACTTCTTCCTGGAGGGCTTCGACTTCGGGGTCGGCGTCCTCACCAAGCTGCTGGCCCGCGACCGCACCGAGAAGCGGGTCCTCATCAACACCATCGGACCCGTCTGGGACGGCAACGAGGTGTGGCTGCTCTCGGCGGCCGGCGCGACCTTCGCCGCCTTCCCGGAGTGGTACGCCACGCTCTTCTCCGGCTTCTATCTGCCGCTGCTGCTCATCCTGGTCTGCCTGATCGTGCGCGGAGTCGCCTTCGAGTACCGGGTGAAGCGACCCGAGGAGAACTGGCAGCGCAATTGGGAGACGGCGATCTTCTGGACCTCGCTCATCCCCGCGTTCATGTGGGGCGTGGCCTTCGGCAACATCGTGCACGGAGTGAAGATCGACAAGAACTTCGAGTACGTGGGCAACTTCGGTGACTTGCTCAACCCGTACGCGCTCCTGGGCGGTCTGGTCACGCTGACGCTGTTCACCTTCCACGGGACCGTGTTCGTGGGGCTCAAGACCGTCGGGGACATCCGGGAGCGGGCGCGCAAGCTCTCGCTCGGGGTCGGCCTGGTGGCCGCCGTGGTGGCACTCGTCTTCCTGATCTGGACCCAGGCCGACAACGGCGACACGAAGTCCCTGGCCGCGTTGATCGTGGCCGTGGTCGCCCTCGTCGCCGCGATCGCGGTGGCCCAGACGGGGCGCGAGGGCTGGGCGTTCGCGCTGTCGGGGCTCACCATCGTGGCGGCTGTCGCGATGCTCTTCCTGACGCTCTTCCCGAACGTCATGCCGTCCTCGCTCAACCCGGACTGGAGCCTGACGGTCACCAACGCCTCGTCGTCTCCGTACACCCTGAGGATCATGACCTGGTGCGCGGGAATCGCCACACCGATGGTCCTGCTCTACCAGTCTTGGACGTACTGGGTGTTCCGCAAGAGGATCGGTACGCATCACATCGCCACGGAAGGTGCGCACTGAGTCCGGCCTTATGGGCTGAATCCGACCTCATGGACCAAGTCCGACCCAAGGGCATGTTTCACGTGAAACATGCCGGACGGCGAAGGGTGTGTTTCACGTGAAACCAATCGATCCGCGTCTGCTGCGGTACGCCCGTGCCACTCGCTTCTTCCTGGTGGCGGTCGTGGGGCTGGGTGCGGCCGGGGCGGCGCTGGTCATTGCCCAAGCGATGCTCATCGCCGAAGTGGTCGTCGGCGCTTTCCAGCACGGTCACTCGGCTTCCGAACTCCGGACGCCCCTGGTCCTGCTGGTCGCGGTCGCCGTCGGGCGGGGGGTTGTCTCCTGGCTCACCGAACTCGCCGCGCACCGGGCGAGTGCGGCGGTCAAGTCGGAGTTGCGGGGGCGGTTGCTGGAGCGGGCCGCCGCGCTCGGCCCCGGGTGGCTGAGCGAGCAGCGGACCGGGTCGCTGGTCGCCCTCGCCACGCGGGGAGTGGACGCGCTCGACGACTACTTCTCGCGCTACCTCCCCCAGTTGGGACTCGCGGTCGTGGTGCCCGTGGCCGTGCTCACGCGGATCATCACCGAGGACTGGGTGTCGGCGGCGATCATCGTCGTCACCCTGCCGCTCATTCCCGTCTTCATGGCGCTGATCGGCTGGGCGACCCGGTCCCAGATGGACCATCAGTGGCGACTGCTGTCCCGGCTCTCGGGGCACTTCCTGGATGTGGTCGCCGGTCTGCCCACGCTCAAGGTCTTCGGGCGGGCCAAGGCGCAGGCCGAGTCGATCCGGCGGATCACCGGCGAGTACCGCCAGGCGACCATGCGGACGCTGCGGATCGCCTTCCTGTCCTCGTTCGCGCTGGAACTGCTCGCCACGATCTCGGTCGCCCTGGTCGCGGTGACCATCGGGATGCGGCTCGTCCACGGCGACATGGATCTGTACGTCGGGCTCGTTGTCCTCGTCCTCGCCCCCGAGGCGTATCTGCCGCTGCGGCAGGTGGGGGCGCAGTACCACGCCGCCGCCGAGGGGCTCGCGGCGGCGGAGGAGATCTTCTCGGTGCTGGAGACCCCGGTGCCGGCCACCGGTTCGCTCGTCGCGCCGGAGGGGGAGATCGGCTTCGAGGGAGTGACGGTCCGGTATCCGGGGCGCTCCGGGGACGCGGTCTCCGATGTCTCCTTCGTGGTCGGGCCCGGTGAGACGGTGGCGCTCGTCGGACCGAGCGGTGTGGGCAAGTCGACGCTGCTGAACGTGCTGCTGGGGTTTGTGGAGCCCGGCGCGGGGCGGGTGCGGATCGGGGGAGTCGATCTCGCCGAGGCCGATGTTGAGGAATGGCGGTCCCGGGTGGCGTGGGTGCCTCAGCGGCCGCACCTCTACGCCGGCTCGATCGCCGAGAACGTACAGCTCGCCCGGCCCGACGCCGACGACGCGGCGCTGCGCCGGGCGCTGGCCGACGCGGGCGCGCTGGAGTTCGTGGACGCCCTGCCCGACGGGATCGGGACGGTGCTGGGTGAGGACGGCAGCGGCCTCTCCGCCGGGCAGCGTCAACGTCTCGCGCTGGCCCGGGCGTTTCTCGCGGACCGGCCCGTGCTGCTCCTCGACGAGCCGACGGCTTCACTGGACGGGGCGACGGAGGCGGAGGTCGTCGCGGCGGTGCGCCGGCTCGCCGTCGGCCGGACGGTGCTGCTGGTGGTGCACCGGCCCGCGCTGCTGGAGGTGGCCGACCGGGTGGTGCGGCTCGAGGCCGCGGCGTCGGTCGCCGCGACCGGTTCCCTCCACGGCGAGGGCGCGAAGGAGCTCCGGCCGGTCGAGCCGGAGGACGTGCCCGCGGCCGCTACGGAAGAGGACCACGCGACCCCTCCGCGGCACGGAGGCGTGCTCGCCCGGGTCCGCGCGACGGCCGGCCCCCGTAGCGGTCGTTTCGCGCTCGCCCTTCTTCTCGGGAGCCTCGCCCTCGGAAGTGCCGTCGGGCTGATGGCCACCTCCGGGTGGCTGATCTCGCGGGCGTCGCAGCAGCCGCCCGTGATGTATCTGATGCTGGCCGTGACCGCCACGCGGGCGTTCGGGATCGGCCGGGCCGTCTTCCGCTACGCGGAGCGGCTCGTGTCGCACGACGCGGTGCTGCGGATGCTGGCCGACACCCGGGTCGCCGTCTACCGGCGCCTTGAGCGCCTGGCCCCCGCCGGACTGCGGACGGCCCGGCGGGGCGACCTGCTGTCGCGGCTCGTGGCCGACGTGGACGCCCTGCAGGACTACTGGCTGCGGTGGCTGCTGCCCGCCGGGGCGGCGCTCCTCGTGTCCGCCGCCTCCGTCGGCTTCACCGCCTGGCTGCTCCCCGAGGCAGGGGCCGCGCTCGCCGCCGGATTGCTGGCGGCCGGGGTCGGTGTCCCGCTCCTGACCGGCACCGTGGCGCGCCGTGCGGAGCACCGGCTGTCCCCCGCCCGCGGCGCCCTGGCGACCCGGGTGACCGACCTCCTCACCGGCACGGCCGAGTTGACGGTCGCGGGCGCGCTGCCCACCCGTACGGCCGAGGCGCGACGGGCCGACACCGTGTTGACCCGCATCGCCTCCCGGGCCGCCACCGCGACCGCGCTCGGCGACGGGCTCACCGCGCTGGCGACCGGACTGACCGTCGCCGCAACCGCCCTCGTGGGCGCCCAGGCGGTCGCCGGCGGGCGACTGAGCGGCGTGGCGATGGCCGTGGTCGTCCTCACCCCGCTGGCCGCGTTCGAGGCCGTCCTGGGGCTGCCGCTCGCCGTCCAGTACCGGCAGCGGGTGCGCAGGAGCGCGGAGCGTGTGTACGAGGTGCTGGACGCCCCCGATCCCGTACGCGAACCGGAGCTGCCGCAGCCGGCGCCCGCGTCGCCGTTCCCGCTGCGCGTACAGGGGCTCCGGGCGCGCCATGACGGACAGGACCGGGACGCGCTCGCCGGCCTCGACCTGACCCTCGAACAGGGCCGCAGGGTCGCCGTCGTCGGCCCCTCCGGCTCCGGCAAGACCACGCTCGCACAGGTGCTGCTGCGGTTCCTGGACACGGAGGCGGGGACGTACACGCTGGGCGGCACGGACGCCCGCGGGATGGACGGGGACGACGTACGCCGACTCGTCGGGCTCTGCGCCCAGGACGCGCACCTCTTCGACAGCACGGTGCGCGAGAACCTCCTGCTGGCCCGGAAGAACGCCACCGAGGCCGAGCTGCGCGACGCGCTCGCGCGGGCCCGGCTCCTGGAGTGGGCGGACGCACTGCCCGACGGGCTCGACACGCTGATCGGCGAACACGGAGCGCGGCTGTCCGGTGGTCAGCGCCAGCGGCTGGCGCTCGCTCGCGCGCTGCTGGCCGACTTCCCCGTGCTCGTCCTCGACGAGCCCGCCGAACACCTCGACCTGCCGACGGCCGACGCGCTCACCGCGGACCTGCTGGCGGCGACCGAGGGCCGTACGACGCTGCTGATCACGCATCGGCTGGCCGGTCTCGCGGCGGTGGACGAGGTGATCGTGCTGGTGGCGGGACGGGTGGCGCAGCGGGGTGCGTACGCGGAGCTGTCGATGGTGGAGGGGCCGTTGCGGGGGATGCTGGAGCGGGAGGCGGCGGGGGATCTGCTGGTCGGGGCGGCGGCGCGGTAGCGACCCCTGGGCAACATTCTGACTTTCCTACCCAAAGGGGACTAACTACTCTCGAGGCATGTCAGTGGTGCCCGCCTCCCCCCGTCCGGACGGCGGCCCGGACGTGCCGCGGCTGCTGGAGGCGGTGCGGTCGATCGGGTCGGGGCTGGAGCTGCACTCGACGCTGGACCGGATCTGCGAGAAGGCGGCCGAGCTGACGGATGCGCGCTACGCCGCCATCGGGGTCGTGGCGGAAGACGGTGAGGGACTCGTGGACTTCGTCTTCCGCGGTGTCGACGAGGAGACCGCCCGGCGGATCGGGCAGCTGCCCGACGGACACAAGGGGCTGCTCGGGGCGCTCATCCACGACCCGGCGCCGGTACGGCTCGCGCAGTTGGACGAGGACGCGCGCGCGTGCGGATTTCCCGAGCACCATCCGGCGATGCGCAGCTTCCTGGGGGTTCCGATCCGGGTGCAGGGGGAGATCTTCGGGAATCTGTACCTGACTGAGAAGCGCGGCGGCGGCCCGTTCACGGACGACGACCTCGACATGGTCCGCGTATTGGCCGCGGAAGCGGGTATCGCGGTCGGCAACGCCCGGCTGTACGAGGCCGCCCAGCAGCGCGAACGGTGGATCGACGGCTCGGTGGCCGTGACCCGGGCACTCCTGTCGGTCGACGACGCCGAGGACGCGCTCCAGGTCGTCGCGGAACAGGCCCGCAGGCTCTCCGGATCGGTGGCCGGGATCGTGCTGCTGCCCGCCGCGGAGGGCGGTCTGGAGATCAGCGCGGTCGCCAAGGACCGCCCGTCCAAGGTGCTGGGAGCCGTCGTCCCGCCGGAGAGCGAACTGGTCGCCGAACTCCTCGACGGAGAGGCCGTGTTCCTCGACGACGCGGCCACCGACCCGCGCATGGTCACCGACTTCGCCCGCGAGTACGGGCCGACGATGATGCTTCCTCTGCAGTGCGGCGGCCGTCTCCTGGGAGCCCTCGTCACTCCCCGGGAACGGGGCGGGCGTCCTTTCACCGCGACCGAGCGCACCCTCGCCGCGCACTTCGCCTCGCAGGCCGCGCTCGCGCTGATGATGGCCGAGGCACAGCGCGACCGGGAGCGGCTCGCGGTCTACGAGGACCGTGACCGGATCGCCCGTGACCTGCACGACCTCGTCATCCAGCGGCTGTTCGCCACCGGAATGATGTTGGAGAGCGCACAGCGGAACTCGGCCGTGCCCGAGGTGAGGGAGGGCGTCGAAAAGGCGGTCGACGAACTCGACGTCACCATCCAGGAGATCCGCAGCGCCGTCTTCGCGCTCCAACAGGGACCCGCCGAAGTGCCGTCCGGGCTGCGCACCCGGGTGCTGCGGGAGATCAACATGGCAGCCGTGCCGCTCGGCTTCAAGCCCACGCACCGCTTTGTCGGGCCCGTCGACACGGCGGTCGGTGAACTCACGGGCAAGAACCTCATCGCGGCCCTGCGCGAGGCCCTCTCCAACGCGTTCCGGCATGCCGGGGCCTCCCGCATCGATGTCGTCGTCGACGCGAGCGTCGTCCTGCCGGACGGCCGGCAGGGTGTCCGGCTGACCGTCGCGGACAACGGCGTCGGCATCCCCGAGGGCGGCCGGCGCAGCGGCCTGCGGAACCTCGGGCGGCGCGCCGAGTCGCTGGGCGGCGACAGCTGGTACGGACCGGGGCCCGGAGCCGACGGCGGCGGTACGACGGTGGTGTGGCAGGCGCCGCAGGCGGAACCGGTTTAACAACCCCGGGCGCGGGACCGGTTCGGAACTCCGGGCCGCCGTGGAACCGCCGGTGCTGCCCAGCCGCTCCTACAGCCGTTCGGCGAGGATCTTCTCGATGACGACCGCCACCCCGTCCTCGTTGTTGGCGACCGTGCGACCGGAGGCCGCGGCGATCACGGCGGGGTGTGCGTTCCCCATCGCGTACGAGGTGCCCGCCCAGGTCAGCATCTCGACGTCGTTCGGCATGTCTCCGAAGGCGACGACCTCCTCGGGGGAGATACCGCGCTCGGCGCAGCACAGTTCGAGCGTGCTGGCCTTGGAGACGCCGGGGCCGCTGATCTCCAGCAGGGCGCTGGGGCTGGAGCGGGTGATGGTGGCGTGGTCGCCGACGGCACGACGGGCCACGGTGAGGAAGGCGTCGGGGTCGAGTTCATGGTGGAAGGCGAGGATCTTGAGCACCGGTTCGCCGGCGCCGGGGGCGTCCGGGGCCAGGAGCTGCTCGGCGGGCGCGAGGGTGTCGGGGGTCTCCATGTGCAGCTTGGGGTACGCGGGCTCCTGGTAGAAGCCGTACGTCTGCTCGACGGCGAACACGGTGCCCGGCGCGGCCTCCCGCAGCAGTCGTACGGCGTCGAGCGCGTTCTCCCGCGCCAGCTCCCGGACCTTGACGAACCGGTGGGCGCCGGGGCCGCCGTGCAGGTCGACCACGGCGGCGCCGTTGCCGCAGATCGCCAGGCCGTGGCCGTGGACGTGGTCGCTGACGACGTCCATCCAGCGGGCCGGGCGGCCGGTCACGAAGAAGACCTCGATGCCGGCCTCCTCGGCGGCGGCCAGGGCGGCGACCGTGCGCTCGGATACGGACTTGTCGTCGCGCAGGAGGGTGCCGTCGAGATCCGTGGCGATCAGGCGCGGCGGAAGGGTGGCTGCCGGGGTCTCTGGCTGTCGAGTCGCTGAGGTCACCGGGCCATTCTCGCGCATATGCCCGCACGGCCGTGCGGGAGCCCGCACATGTGAGTGGTTACCGCCCTCACCAGTACCGTTACACCCCGCTGTCGCCATCAGTACCGTTCCACCCTGCTGTCGCCATCAGTACCGTTCCACCCTGCTGTCGCCATCAGTACCGTTCCACCCCGCTGTCGCCACCCGTGGTGGCTCCGGCCGTCAGGCCAGCTGCGCCGGGGCCTCCATGGCGATGCGTTCGAAGACCTTCTCGTCCGCGGCGAAGTCCGAGTCGGGGATGGGCCAGTGGATCACGATGTCGGTGACGCCCAGCTCCGCGTGCCGGCCCGCGAAGTCGACGAACGCGTCGAGGGACTCCAGTGGACGGCCACGGTCGGGGGTGAAGCCGGTGAGCAGGACCTTGTCGAGTTCGGACACGTCACGGCCGACCGTGACGCAGGCGGCGGCGAGCTTCTCCACCTGTCCGCGAATGGCCTGAACCGACTGTTCAGGGGTGCCCGTTTCGTACAACTTGGGGTCGCCGGTCGTCACCCAGGCCTGCCCGTGGCGGGCGGCGAGCTTCATGCCGCGCGGGCCGGTGGCGGCCACCGCGAAGGGCAATCGGGGCCGCTGGACACAGCCCGGGATGTTGCGCGCCTCGTGTGCCGAGTAGAAGTCGCCGTCGTGGGAGACCGAGTCCTCGGTGAGGAGGCGGTCGAGCAGCGGCACGAACTCGCCGAAGCGGTCGGCGCGCTCGCGCGGGGTCCAGGGCTCCTGGCCGCTCTTCAGAAGAGTCGTGGCGTCGAATCCGTTGCCGCCCGCGCCGATGCCCAGGGTGATCCGGCCGTTCGAGATGTCGTCGAGGGAGATCAGTTCCTTGGCGAGGGTCACCGGGTGCCGGAAGTTCGGCGAGGTCACGAGCGTGCCCAGGCGGAGCCGGTCGGTGGCGGCGGCCGCGGCGGTGAGGGTGGGCACGGCACCGAACCAGGGGCCGTCCCGGAAGGTCCGCCACGCCAGGTGGTCGTACGTGAACGCGGTGTGGAAGCCGAGCTGCTCCGCACGCTGCCAGGCGGCACGCCCGCCCTCGTGCCAGCGGAGGTACGGCAGGATCACAGTGCTCAGACGCAGACTCATGCATCGAGCGTAAGCGGAGCCGCGGGGTGGTCGTGGCCACCGCGTGATCGCTCCACCGGCGCCCCTTGACCGGCCGGTCGGCGGACGATCAGTGCGGACCGGGGAAGCGCAGGTACTTCGGCGGTACGGCCTCGGTGAGCCACACCCCGTTCGCGCTGACCCGGAAGACATGGCCGTCGCGGTGCATGGCGGCGGCGTCCACGCCGAGCACCACAGGCCGGCCCCGGCGGGCGCCGACGCGGGTCGCGGTCTCGCGGTCGGGCGAGAGATGCACGTCGTGCCGGTTCATGGGCCGCAGCCCCTCGGCCCGGATCGCGTCCAGATTGCGGGCCACGGTCCCGTGGTACAGGTACGTCGGCGGAGTCGCCGGGGGCAGTCCGAGGTCGACCTCGACGGAGTGGCCCTGGCTGGCGCGGATGCGGGTGCCCTCCACGGCGAAGCGCCGCTTGTCGTTCGTGGCCACCACATGGTCCAGCTCCTCGCGGGCGATCCGGAAGCCGTGTGCCGCCGCTGCCGCGATCAGCGTGTCGATCTCGACCCAGCCTCCCTCGCCGAGCGTGAGCCCGATCCGCTCGGGCTGATGCCGCAGATGCTTCGAGAGGTACTTCGACACCTTCACGGTGCGTCTTTCATCCATCGGTTCGTTCATCCTGCCAGCGTGCCGGGCGAGAGGCGGATCACGCATTTGATTTTGGTTCGGAGGTTTGATCCACAAGCAAGTCCGGTTATCCACAGGTGAATTGACGAATCTGTGGACAACGGGCAGGAGATTCAGGGCATTTCGTCAACAGCATGGTGATTGTGGTAATTTGAGGTGAGATGGTCCAAGGTCCTGGCCTGGACCTCCCGTTCGACGGCAGCCGCGACGAAGGCGGCCACCCGCCCGGCACCAACCAGGGTTTCCACGGCCCGCATTGTGGCCACGGGGAGCTGAACGGAACGCGTCTCGTCCGCAGGATCCTGGGACCGCCCCGCCCCAAGGCGCGCACGCAGGTGCCGGGTCGCGAACAGCCGCATGGCGCGCGCCAGTTCCGCGTCCACCGTCTGCTGTGCGAGCGGTCGCAGTCGACGTACGAGGGAGGCCGCCTCGGCCGCTTCCGAGTCGCTCGGCGGATGCTCACCGAGATAGCGCGCGAAGACGTGCTCGGTCGTGAACTCCAGGAAACGCGCGGCGATATGCTCGACCTTGCCCCTCAACTCCCGCAGATGGCCCGAGATCGCGGACAGCGGAACGCCCGCCGCGAACAACTCCACTGCCACGGCGAGCTCTTGGGGACTCGGGACCAGATACACCTCGCCGTCGCCGGGGACGCGCTCCAGCACTCCGAGCTCCACCGCCTCCGCCACCGCCGCGTCGTCCGGACTGCCACCGAACCGCTCGTCCAGCTCGGCCCGCGACATGCGCACGGCCTCCTCGTCGGTCCACGGTCCGTCGACCTCCGCGACCAGCCCGAGGATCCCGCCCAGCCCCCGGCCCGTGTCCCAGGCCTCCAGGAGTTCCTTGATGGAGGCCAGGGTGTAACCGCGGTCCAGGAGGTCGGCGATCTGCCGCAGCCGGGCCAGATGCGCGTCCGCGTACACATTGGCGCGACCACGCCGCTCGGGACGGGGGAGCAGCCCGCGGTCCTGGTAGGCGCGGATCGTCCGGACCGTGGCGCCGCTGTGGTGCGCCAGATCCTCGATGCGGTACGCGACCCGGACCGGCTCGTCGTTCACGCTGTCTGCCTCCCGACCCCCTGGGTACTACGCGACGGTCCCGCGCGGCGAGCCCTCCCGCGAGGGATGGTACGACCGCCACGGACAACGGGACATGGCCGTGCCGAGCTCCTCCCGGGTGGGCAACGAGTCCGCGCGTACAGCCCCGTTGAGGGCGGTCACGAACCTCACAGTGGTGGCTCCATCCGCGCGATCGCGCGCAGCGCCCTCGGTGCCAGCCGGGACATCAGGCGGGCACCGCGCGCCTCGGGAGTGACGGGCACCACCGCCTGGTTGCGGACGACCGCGCGCAGGATCGCGTCGGCCACCTTCTCCGGCGGGTAGTTGCGCAGCCCGTACAACCGCGCCGACTTCTTCTGGCGGCGCTTCTCCTCGCTCGCGTCCACCCCGGCGAAGTGCGCGGTCGAGGTGATGTTCGTGTTGACGAAACCCGGACAGATCGCCGAGACACCGATGCCCTGCCCGGCCAGCTCCGCGCGCAGGCACTCGCTGAGCATCAGCACGGCCGCCTTCGAGGTGCTGTAGGCGGGCAGCGCCTTCGAGGGCAGGTACGCCGCCGCCGACGCGGTGTTGACGATGTGGCCGCCCTGTCCCCGCTCGGCCATCTGCCTGCCGAAGAGCCGGCAGCCGTGGATCACGCCCCACAGGTTGACGTCGAGTACCTTCCTCCAGTCCTCCGGAGTCGTGTCGAAGAAGGACCCGGACAGTCCGATCCCGGCGTTGTTCACCAGCACGTCCACCACGCCGTACTCGCCCGCGACCCTTTCGGCGAGCTTCTCCATGGCCTGCTCGTCGGAGACGTCGACCGTCTCGGCCCACGCTTCGGGGGAGCCGATCAGCCGGGACATCTCCGCCGTGCGGGCCGCACTCTCCGCGTCCCGGTCGACGGCCACCACGCGCGCGCCGGCCTCGGCGAACGCCAGGGCGGTGGCCCGCCCGATGCCGCTGCCCGCGCCGGTGACCAGCACGAGCTGCCCGCCGAACCGGTCGGCGTACCTGCCCGTGGCGATGGCGTCCCGCACCGGCACGCCGTCCTCGTTGGCGTGCACGAAGTCCGTGATCCAGGACGCCAGTTGGTCGGGCCGTGTACGCGGGATCCAGTGCTTGTCCGGGAGGGTGCGACGCACCAGCTGCGGGGCCCACTCCTCCAGGTCGTCGTAGAGCCGCTCGGAGAGGAACCCGTCCCCCAGGGGCGTGACGAGTTGCACGGGCGCGTGCGCGTAGGCGTCCGGGCGCGGCCTGCTCAGCCGGGCCCGTACGTTGTCGCGGTACAGCCACGCGCCGTGCGCCGCGTCCGTCGGCAGCGAGGAGGTCGGATAGTCGCCCGCGGGCACCTTCTCGACCCGCCGCAGGATCTTCGGCCACTGCTTGCCGAGGGGGCCGCGCCAGGCGAGCTCAGGCAGCACGGGCGTGTGCAGCAGGTACACGTACCAGGACTTGGCGCCCTGGCCGAGGAGCTGGCCGACCCGGCGCGGGGTGGGCCGGCGCACACGCCGCTTGATCCAGTGGCCGAAGTGGTCGAGGGACGGCCCGGACATGGAGGTGAAGGAGGCGATCCGGCCCTGGGTGCGCGCGATCGTGACGAACTCCCAGGACTGCACCGAACCCCAGTCGTGCCCCACCAGGTGCACCGGGCGGTCGGGGCTCACCGCGTCGACGACGGCCAGGAAGTCGTCCGTCAGCTTCTCCAGGGTGAACCCGCCCCGCAGTGGCTGCGGGGCCGTCGACCGTCCGTGGCCACGGACGTCGTACAGCACCACGTGGAAACGCTCGGCCAGGCGCGTCGCGACCTCGGACCACACCTCTTTCGAGTCCGGATAGCCGTGCACGAGCACCACCGTGGGCTCCGCCGGATCGCCCAGCTCGGCGACGCACAGCTCGATCCCGCCCGTTCGCACCCGGCGCTCGCGCGCGCCTTCGAGAGTCACGAGAGTCACTTCTCCTTCGCCCAGCGCCGCACGGTACGTGTCCGTAACTTGACACTGGCGAATGTGACAGTGGTTAGAGGCTGCGTCAATAGTCCTGCGTGGCACCTGTGGACAACCGGTCCGATGTGGATAAACCCCCGCCGGATGTTCGACTTCAGGGGGACCCCTACGGGCCCGTACGACTGGAGTCTGACGTGGATCCAGCTCCGTGGGTTGACGACCGCTGTGGTGTGCGCCACTACCTTCGACAACGTGACTGTGATCGCGACCGAAAGCCTGAGCAAGCGGTACCCCCGGGTGACCGCTCTTGACCGGCTCTCCGTGGACGTCGGGCCCGGTGTGACCGGACTCGTCGGAGCCAACGGAGCCGGCAAGTCCACACTTATCAAGATCCTGCTGGGTCTCTCCCCCGCCACCGAGGGCCGCGCCGAAGTGCTCGGACTGGATGTCGCCACCCAGGGCGGCGCCATCCGCGAGCGGGTCGGGTACATGCCCGAGCACGACTGCCTGCCCCCCGACGTCTCGGCCACCGAGTTCGTCGTGCACATGGCGCGCATGTCCGGGCTCCCGCCGGCCGCGGCCCGCGAGCGCACCGCGGACACCCTGCGCCACGTCGGACTGTACGAGGAGCGCTACCGCCCCATCGGCGGCTACTCGACGGGCATGAAGCAGCGCGTCAAGCTCGCGCAGGCCCTCGTCCACGACCCCCAGCTGGTCTTCCTCGACGAGCCGACCAACGGCCTCGACCCGGTCGGCCGCGACGAGATGCTCGGCCTGATCCGCCGTATCCACACCGAGTTCGGGATCTCGGTCCTGGTCACCTCGCACCTGCTGGGCGAGCTGGAGCGCACCTGCGACCACGTCGTGGTCGTCGACGGCGGCAAGCTGCTGCGGTCCAGCTCCACCAGGGACTTCACCCAGACCACGACGACCCTCGCCATCGAGGTCACCGACACCGACGAGCACCCGGACGGCACCGACGCGGTCCGTGAGGCGCTCCACGCGCGCGGGGTCGAGACCCATGACGGCAGCGGGCTGCCGGGCGCCGGCCACATCCTGCTGCTGACCGCCGAGGGCGAGGAGACCTACGACCTCGTCCGCGACGTCGTCGCCGACCTCGGCCTCGGCCTGATCCGGATGGAACAGCGCCGGCACCACATCGCGGAGGTCTTCCGCGAGGAACAGACGGACGGGACCGACGTGCAGGGCGTACGGAAGGAGGCAGTGGGCCATGGCAGTTGAGCAGTCCCTCACCCCCCGCGGTGAGCAGACCCGGATCCACGACATCGGCTACCGCCACTACGACGGCCCACGCCTGGGCCGCGCCTACGCCCGCCGCTCGCTGTACTCGCAGTCCCTGCGCGGCTCCTACGGCCTGGGCCGCTCGGTCAAGTCCAAGGTGCTGCCGATGCTGCTCTTCGTGGTGATGTGCGTCCCCGCACTCATCATGGTGGCCGTCGCGGTCGCCACCAAGGCGAAGGCCCTGCCGGTCGACTACACGCGCTACGCGGTCATCATGCAGGCCGTCATCGGTCTGTACGTCGCCTCCCAGGGACCGCAGTCCGTCTCGCGCGACCTGCGTTTCAAGACCGTGCCGCTGTACTTCTCACGCCCCATCGAGACCGTCGACTACGTACGCGCCAAGTACGCGGCGCTGGCCTCGGCGCTGTTCATCCTGACGGCCGCGCCGCTGATCGTGCTCTACGTAGGGGCGCTTCTGGCGAAGCTCGACTTCGCCGACCAGACGAAGGGCTTCGGACAGGGGCTGGTCTCCGTGGCACTGCTGTCGCTGCTCTTCGCCGGGATCGGCCTGGTCATCTCGTCGATCACCCCACGCCGCGGCTTCGGTATCGCGGCCGTCATCGCGGCGCTGACGATCTCCTACGGAGCCGTGTCGACGGTCCAGGCCATCGCCTTCGAGCAGTCCAGCACCTCGGCCGTGCCCTGGCTCGGCCTCTTCTCCCCCATCACGCTCATCGACGGGGTGCAGACGGCCTTCCTCGGCGCCACCTCCGCCTTCCCCGGAGGGGAGGGCCCCTCGTCCGGACAGGGAGTCGTCTACCTCGTCGTCGTCCTGGGGCTCATCGCGGGCTCCTACGGCCTTCTGATGCGCCGCTACCGAAAGGTCGGGCTGTGACCACGCTCAACATCGACCATGTCTCGCGCTGGTTCGGCAACGTGGTGGCGGTCAACGACATCACGATGACGATCGGCCCCGGCGTCACCGGCCTGCTCGGCCCGAACGGCGCCGGGAAGTCCACCCTCATCAACATGATGGGCGGCTTCCTCGCCCCCTCCACCGGCACCGTCACCCTCGACGGCCGTGAGGTCTGGCGCAACGAACAGATCTACAAGCACATCGGCATCGTCCCGGAGCGCGAGGCGATGTACGACTTCCTCACGGGCCAGGAATTCGTCGTCGCCAACGCCGAGTTGCACGGCCTCGGAGCGAAGGCCGCCCAGCGGGCGCTCGCCACGGTCGAGATGGAGTACGCGCAGGACCGCAAGATCTCGACGTACTCCAAGGGCATGCGGCAGCGCGTGAAGATGGCCTCCGCGCTCGTCCACGACCCGTCCCTGCTGCTGCTCGACGAGCCCTTCAACGGCATGGACCCGCGCCAGCGCATGCAGCTCATGGACCTGCTGCGCCGCATGGGCGACGAGGGCCGCACGGTGCTGTTCTCGTCCCACATCCTCGAAGAGGTCGAACAGCTCGCCGCCCACATCGAGGTGATCGTCGCCGGACGGCACGCGGCCAGCGGCGACTTCCGCCGCATCCGGCGCCTGATGACCGACCGCCCGCACCGCTACCTGGTGCGCTCCAGCGACGACCGGGTACTGGCCGCCGCGCTGATCGCCGATCCGTCGACGTCCGGCATCGAAGTGGACCTGGCCGAGGGCGCGTTGCGCATCCAGGCGGTCGACTTCGGCCGGTTCACGGCGCTGCTGCCGCGCGTCGCGCGCGAGCACGGCATCCGGCTGCTCACGGTCTCGCCGTCCGACGAGTCCCTCGAGTCCGTCTTCTCGTATCTCGTCGCGGCGTAGGAGGCCAAGATGTACGACCCCACAGTCGCCCGGCTCACCTATCGAGCCCTGCTCGGCCGCCGCCGGGCCCTCATCCTCTGCGCGCTGCCCGTCCTGCTCATCGTGATCTCCGCGGCCGTACGCAGCTTCGCCGGAGCCGACGACCAGGTGGCATCGGACCTGCTCGGCGGGTTCGCGCTCGCCACCATGGTGCCGATCATCGGCGTCATCGCCGGCACCGGCGCGATCGGCCCCGAGATCGACGACGGCTCGGTGGTGTATCTGCTGGCCAAGCCCCTGAAGCGGCCGACGATCATCTTCACCAAGCTGATCGTCGCGATTGCCGTCACCATGGCGTTCTCCGCCCTGCCGACGTTCATCGCGGGCATGATCCTCAACGGCAACGGCCAGCAGGTCGCCGTCGCCTACACCGTGGCGGCGCTGGTCGCCTCGATCGCGTACGCCGCGCTGTTCCTGCTGCTCGGGACGGTCACCCGGCACGCGGTGGTCTTCGGGCTCGTCTACGCGCTGGTCTGGGAGGCCCTGTTCGGGTCGCTGGTGTCCGGCGCGCGCACGCTCAGCGTCCAGCAGTGGGCGCTCGCCGTGGGCCACAAGGTCACCGGCGGCGACCTCGTCACCTCGGACGTGGGCCTGCCCACCGCGACGGTGCTCCTGGTCGTGGTCACCGTGCTCGCCACCTGGTACGCCGGGCAGCGGCTGCGGTCGCTGACGCTGGCCGGCGAGGAGTGAGCCAGGGGTTCCACGCGCGTGTACCGGTTGTCGCCACGTACGCGCGCGTGGCGCCCCTTTTTTCTTGACAGTGGCTTCACCTCTGTCCCGGCACACTGGGCGGAGAGGATGCGCGGCTAGGAGGAACGGGGATGGCGGAACCGCAGGGCGAGGAACAGAGGGAGACCGAGGACGTCTGGGACGGCCTCGTACTGGACGAGGGCTTCATACGATCGGCGGAGACGACCGAGCCGTCCGCCCGTGCCCGTATGCTCGCCGCCCGCTGGCGCGAGGGGGGACCGGATCCGCAGCCCTGGCGCTCCGACGAGCCGCCCGCGGGGTGGTTCTTCAGCAAGGCACGTCGGCGCAGGTGGCGCCGCCGGTAACCCTCTTTCACCCGTTGGTACCCCCCTTGAGGGGCGGCTTTATTCAGTGGCGCCCAAGTCGGCGTACGGGCACAGTAGTTATGTCCACGCCGCCGCATCAAGCCGGCGCCACGTTCTGGGAGAGGAGCGCGACGATGCCCATGAGTAGCAGTCCGTCGAGCTCCCTACAGGGCAGCCCGCGGCAGGCTCCGGAGTAGTTACCCCTCCGTGGAGCCCGCCCGCACGGGGGGCTGCCCGGGGCGGCCGCTTCGAGCGCGCGTACGTCGCGCGGGCCGCCCACCCGGAGGATTGGCCGAGAGGTAAGGCACCGGCTTGCTAAGCCGTGGTCGGGGTCAACCCCGCGCGCGTTCGATCCGCGCATCCTCCGCGAGACGTTGTCACCGGGAACTGGCCGGGCTGGGGTGCCTCACCGGGCATCCGGCGCCGCGGGCTGTGCCCTCACCCGCTGACCCAGCAACCGCTCCAGCACCACCGCGATGCCGTCCTCCTCGTTCGAGGACGTCACCTCGTCCGCGACGGCCTTGAGCTCGTCGTGGGCGTTCGCCATGGCCACGCTGTGGGCCGCCCAGGCGAACATCGGGATGTCGTTGGGCATGTCACCGAAGGCGATCGTGTCCGCGGCCTTCACCCCGAGGCGGCGGGCGGCCAGGGACAGCCCCGTGGCCTTGGAGAGGCCGAGGGGGAGGAGTTCCACTATCCCCGCGCCCGCCATGGTGACGCCGACCAGGCCGCCCGCGACCTTGGCCGCCACCGCGGCCAGTTCGTCGTCGGAGAGCGTCGGGTGCTGCACGTACAGCTTGTTCAGGGGAGCCGACCAGAGGTCTGCCGCGTCCCTGATCGGGACGACCGGGAGCGGGCCGTCCTGCCTTCGGTAGCCGGGGCCGACCAGCACCTCGCCGTCGAGCCCGTCGCGGCTCGCGGCCAGCAGCGGCGGGCCGACCTCCGCCTCGATCTTGGCGAGTGCGAGCCCGGCCAGCTGCCGGTCCAGCGTCACCGAGGTGAGCAGCCGGTGCACCCCCGCGTCGTACAGCTGCGCGCCCTGGCCGCACACCGCGAGACCCTCGTAGCCGAGGTCGTCGAGGATGTGCCGGGTCCAGGGCACCGCGCGCCCGGTGACGACGATGTGCGCGGCGCCCGCCGCGGTCACCGCGGCGAGTGCCTCACGTGTGCGCTCCGAGACCGTCTCGTCGGAACGCAGCAGCGTGCCGTCGAGATCGGTCGCGACGAGCTTGTACGGGAACGATCCGCTCGGACCCGTGGATCCGGTCGGACCGGTCGACCCGGCGGCGGCGGTCACTTGGAGATCGGCTCCAGGACCTCTCGGCCGCCCAGGTACGGACGCAGCACCTCGGGCACTCGCACGGAGCCGTCGGCCAGCTGGTGGTTCTCCAGGATCGCCACGATCGTGCGCGGGACGGCGCACAGCGTGCCGTTCAGCGTGGCGAGCGGCTGGACCTTCTTGCCGTCGCGCATGCGCACGGACAGGCGGCGTGCCTGGAAGCCGTCACAGTTCGAGGCCGAGGTGAGCTCGCGGTACTTGCCCTGGGTCGGGATCCACGCCTCGCAGTCGAACTTGCGGGACGCGGAGGAACCGAGGTCGCCCGAGGCCACGTCGATGACCTGGAAGGGCAGCTCGAGGCCGGTCAGCCACTGCTTCTCCCAGTCCAGAAGTCGCCTGTGCTCGTTCTCCGCGTCCTCGGGGTCGACGTACGAGAACATCTCGACCTTGTCGAACTGGTGTACGCGGAAGATGCCGCGGGTGTCCTTGCCGTAGGTGCCGGCCTCGCGGCGGAAGCACGGCGAGAAGCCGGCGTAGCGCATGGGCAGCTGGTCGGCGTCGAGGATCTCGTCCATGTGGTAGGCCGCGAGGGGGACCTCGGAGGTGCCGACCAGGTAGTAGTCGTCCTTCTCCAGGTGGTACACGTTCTCCGCGGCCTGGCCGAGGAAGCCGGTGCCCTCCATGGCGCGCGGGCGGACCAGGGCCGGGGTCAGCATCGGGGTGAAGCCGGCCTCGGTGGCCTGCGCGATCGCCGCGTTGACGAGGGCGAGCTCCAGGAGCGCGCCGACACCCGTCAGGTAGTAGAAGCGCGAGCCGGAGACCTTGGCGCCCCGCTCGACGTCGATGGCGCCGAGCGCCTCGCCCAGCTCCAGGTGGTCCTTGGGCTCGAAGCCCTCGGCGCCGAAGTCGCGGATCGTGCCGTGCGTCTCCAGGACGACGAAGTCCTCCTCGCCGCCGACCGGGACGTCCGGGTGGACCAGGTTGCCGAGCTGGAGGAGCAGACGCTTGGTCTCCTCGTCCGCCTCGTGCTGTTCGGCGTCGGCGGTCTTGACGGCGGCGGCGAGCTCCCCGGCCTTCTTCAGCAGCTCGGCCTTCTCGTCGCCGGATGCCTTGGGGATCAGCTTGCCGAGCGCCTTCTGCTCGGATCGGAGCTCGTCGAAGCGGACGCCGGACGACCTGCGCCGCTCGTCGGCAGAGAGGAGGGAGTCGACGAGGGCGACGTCCTCTCCACGGGCGCGCTGGGAGGCGCGAACACGGTCGGGGTCCTCACGGAGCAGGCGAAGGTCAATCACCCCTCAAGGCTACCGGTGCGCGCTTCCGGCCATCGACCCGATATTCCGCTCCGTCACTTCTGTGACGTCATGAGTGAAATGCCGGACCGGTATTTCTTGATCGCCAATGATCGCCGATGAGTGTCGGTTCGCGTCAATAAAAGGGACGCTACTCCCTGAAACGGGGCAGACGGTAGTCAGTGGGTTGACCGGATTCCCTTGTGCTGGGCGGGACTTGAGGAGGGTTGTCCACAGGGATCCACGCCTCCGGAGAGTTATCCACAGGCTGTGCGGAAGATCTGTGGACTTCGGAGGTGATCGTTCCGAAAGCCGCATGCCGGACGAAGAATTCCCGGGTCAAACCATCCGTACACCCACGTTCGAGTGGAAATGCTTCGCTCCAAAGGATTGATCAAGGGAAAAGAGTGGACGAGGGGTGACGTGCGGGGCTGTGGACGAACTTGGGCCCTGTAGGCCGATTTGTCGACGATGTAGCGCTTCGTTGTCGACTTGTCCCCAGGTCGAGAAGCACACCTGTGGATAACATCTGTGGATGACGAAAATCGGCAGGTAGGACTGGTGGAAGGCGGAGGAGGACAGTGGAAAAGTCCGTGCCGACGAGCCACCGACGCGGGAACACGAGCAGGCCGGGATCTGGCCTGGGTCCGGCCTGGAGACCGGCCTAGAACCGTCCGTCCTGGCAGCGCGCCAGCCAGTCCGACGCCGCCGAGAACGCACTGTCCGACGTCCCGGGCCGCAGCGGCCGTACGTCCTCCAGGGCGACCCCGGCCCGCGGATAGGACCCGAGGAAGCGCACCTGGGGGGTGATCCGCTTGAGGCCCATCAGCGCCTCGCCCACACGGCGGTCGGTGATGTGGCCCTCGGCGTCCACGGAGAAGCAGTAGTTGCCGATGCCTTGGCCGGTCGGCCGTGATTCGATCCGCATCAGGTTGACGCCGCGCACGGCGAACTCCTGGAGCAGTTCGAGCAGCGCACCCGGGTGGTCGTCGCCGAGCCAGATGACCACGGACGTCTTGTCGGCGCCGGTCGGGGCCGCGGGCCGGGCCGGACGGCCGACCAGCACGAAGCGGGTCTCGGCGTTCGCCGCGTCGTGGATCTCGGTGACCAGCGGCTCGAGCCCGTAGGTCGCCGCCGCGAACTCGCCCGCGAAGGCCGCGTCGTACCGGCCCTCCTGGACCAGGCGGGCGCCGTCCGCGTTGGAGGCCGCCGACTCCCACACGGTGTTCGGCAGGTGGGCGCCGAGCCAGTTGCGTACCTGCGGCTGGGCGACCGGGTGGCCGGTGACCGTCTTGATGTCCTTCAGGGCCGTGCCGGGCCTCACCAGCAGGGCGAAGGCGATCGGCAGGACGACCTCACGGTAGATCATCAGCGGCTCGCCCTTGGCGAGCTCGTCGAGGGTGGCGGTGACACCGCCCTCGACCGAGTTCTCGATCGGGACGAGTGCGCCCGCGGCTTCGCTCGCGCGCACCGCGTCGAGCGCGGCCGGCACGGACACCATGGGTACCAGCTCCCGTGTCGCGGCTTCCGGGAGCGTGCGGAGGGCGGCCTCGGTGAACGTTCCCTCGGGGCCGAGATAGGTGTAGCGCGTCGCCGACATACCCGTCACCCTAATGGGCCCCGTCCCGCACGGATCACCCTTCCAGCAGCCGCTGACCCACGTACTCCCCCTCCGCCGCCCCGCCCGGCACCGCGAACAGCCCGCTCGCCTCGTGGCGGATGAACGTCGACATGGCGTCGCCGCGGTCGAGCTTGCGCTGCACCGGGACGAAGCCGCGCAGCGGATCCGCCTGCCAGCAGACGAAGAGCAGGCCCGCGTCGGGCACCCCGTCCGTGTCGAAGCCGTCGTGGAAGGAGAACGGGCGGCGCAACATGGCGGCGCCGCCGTTCTGGTCGGGCCGGGTGATCCGGGCGTGCGCGTTGAGGGGGACGACCAGGTTGCCGTCGGCGTCGGTCTTGTCGAGGTTCATCGCGGTCGTCTCGGTGCCACCGGTCAGCGGTGCCCCGGTGGACTTCTTCCGCCCGATGACGTCCTCCTGGGCCTTGAGCGACAGCTTCTCCCAGTCGTCGAGGAGCATCCGGATCCGGCGTACGACGGCGTACGAGCCGTTCGCCATCCACGCTGGGTCGCCGACGGCCGGCACGAAGATGCGCCGGTCGAAGTCGGACTCGGACGGCTTCGGATTGCGGGTGCCGTCGATCTGGCCCATCAGGTTGCGGGCCGTCATCGGCTGGGCCGTGGCGCCGGGCGAACGGTTGAAGCCGTTCATCTGCCAGCGCACCCGGGCCGCGCTGCCCGCGTCCTTCTGGAGCGTGCGCAGGGCATGGAAGGCGACCAGAGCGTCGTCGGCGCCGATCTGCACCCACAGGTCGCCGTTGCTGCGTGTCTTGTCGAGGTGATCGGAGGAGAAGTCGGGCAGTGGGTCGAGGGCGACCGGGCGCTGCTTCTCCAGGCCCGTCCGCGCGAAGAAGCTGTTTCCGAAGCCGAAGGTGACCGTCAGGGAGGACGGTCCGGCGTCACGGGCGACGTCCGTGTCGTCCTGCGTGGCCGCCTCGCCCGCCATCAGCCGCTGGGCCGTCGTCGACCAGCGGCGCAGCAGTGCGGCGGCCTCCTTGCGGCCCGCGCCCGCGGCCAGGTCGAATGCGACCAGGTGGCCTCGGGCCTGGAGCGCGGTGGTGATGCCGGGCTGATGTTTCCCGTGAAACATCACCGTGTTCGCGCCGAGCGAGGTCAGGGGCGCGGTCTTGCCGGCGGCGGGCGCTGCCGCGTACCCGGCGGCACCTCCGGCCGCGCCCAGGGCGAGACCGGTGGCACCGGCGGTGCCGAGCAGCCGGCGCCGGGAAAAGACCCCGCCAGAAGAGGGCTGCTGGGAAACGGCCTCTCCTGGAGGGTTCTTTTCCGTGGTGGCTTCCGGAGTGGGCTGGTCAGCCATGGTGAGGTTCAGCCGATCTTCGCGTTCTTGGTGACGGTCGTCTGGTCGATGTCGGAGGTGCGCACGGTCACCGCGATCTCCCATTCGCCCGCCATGGGGATCTGCACTCCGATCGCCGACCAGTGGCCGGTGGCGATGCGGTCGGGGGTCACGGGCAGCGGGCCGATCTTCTTGGCCTCCAGGGTGAAGGCGACCTTCACCTCGGGGACGTCGAAGGCCTTGCCGTTCGGCCGTTCGACGAAGACGTGCATCTCGTTGCCGCCGACGCGGGCCGGGTCGAGGGTGACCTCCGCGGTGCCCTTGCCGTCCTGGCCGCCCGTGTCGAACGGGAGCTTCAGGGAGAGCGGCCCGGACCGCTGTGAGGAGGACGTGGTGGCCTGCTGGGCCGCCTCCTCCGTGCGCCCCGGCTCGGTGGACGTCAGCACGGTCGTCACGGCCAGCAGGACGACGGCGACGCCCGCCTCGGCGAGCACCGAGCGGCGCAGGCCGGCCCGGGCCGGGTCGGCGTCGCGGAGGCGCTTCTGACGCGTGGTGGCCACGGCGGCCTGTTGCCGGGCGAGTTGAGCGGCGCGCCGGGAGTCCCCGGAGGTCGAGCCCCCGGAGCTCGAGCCCCCGGAATCCGAGTCCCCGGAGTTCGAGTCCCCGGAGTTCGAGTCCCTGGAATTCGCGGGCACCTTCGTCGGCTGCTTGGTCCGCCGTCCGGCGAGAGCCGTCGCTCCGGCTGTCGCCCCGACTGTGGCCCCGGCTTTCGCTCCGCCCTTCGCCCCGCCCTTCGCCCCGCCCTTCGCCAGGACCTTCGCCCGCGGCGCCTCGGAGAGCTGCGCCGTCCACCGCCGCGAGATCCACCCGATGCCGACGAGGACGGCCACCAGGCCGATCTTGATGAGCAGCAACTGCCCGTACCACGTTCCGGTCAGCGCGGACCAGGAGCCGACCTGGCGCCAGGACTGGTAGATCCCGGTCGCGGCCAGCACGGTCACGCTGCCGAACGCGACGCGTGAGAACCGCCGTACGGCCACCGCGTCGATCTGTGTCTCGGCGGGCGCCCGGAACAGCGCCACGAGCAGCGTCGACAGACCGCCCAGCCAGACGGCGACCGCCAGCAGGTGCAGCACGTCGACGGGCATCGCGAGGCCCGCCTGGATACCGGTGGAGGCGTGCTCGGCCATCGCCCAGCTCGCCGCCAGGCCCGCCGCGACGACGACGCCGCCGATCGCGAGCCCGAAGGTGAGGTCCTTCTTCTCGGCATCGGCATCGACGCGGCCCTCGTCGGACGCGCTGACCTTGCCGGACGCATCGCCCTTGCCGGAGCCGCCGGAGCCGCCGGAGCCGCCGGAGCCGCCGGAGCCGCCGGAGCCGCCGGAGCCGCCGGTCACGTCGGCCTCATCCGACGCGTAGGCCTCGTCCCGCCGCGCGTACGCCCCGAAGAGCACCGCGATGAACAGCGCGCCCGCGGCGAGCAGCAGCAGCCGCGAGACCAGTGCCGCGCCCGCCTTGGTCTGCAGCACCTGCCCGAGCAGTGTCAGGTCGAAGATGTCGCCGACCTTGCCGGAGCCGACGTAGGAACCGCGCAGGAGCAGCAGCGCGAGGGTGGCGCCGGTCAGCGTGAGCCACCCGGAGACCACGAGCCGTTGCACCGGACGGACCCCGGCGCCGCGCTGCCAGCAGGCCAGTACGAAGGCCGCGCCACCCACCAGAAGGATGAATCCGGCGTACGAGACATAACGCCCGAACCCGTAGAGCGCGCCGACGACTCCGCCGCCCACGGCCGGGTCGGAGAGTGCGACGGAGGTCTGCGAGGGCGCGCCGATGGAGAAGGTGAACGCGCCCGAGACGGGGTGGCTGTCCGCCGACACCACCTGGTAGGTGACGGTGAACGTGCCGTCGGGCAGCCCCGAGTGGAGCTTCATGCCGTAGGTGGTGCCGCCCAGGTCGGCCGCTTTGCCGGTGTCGACGCGCTTGCCTCTGGGGTCGAGCACGCGCACCGAGTCGTCGGACATCGCGACCTTCTCGGAGAACGTCAGCGAGATCTGGGCGGGTGCCTGGCTGACCACCGCTCCCTGCTGGGGGTCGCTGCCGGTGAGCGCGGCGTGCGCGGAGGCGGGCGTGGCGCCGGCCAGGACCGCGCCGATCACGGCGAGGAGCAGCAACAGCGGTGCCCGTACCCGAAAGGCGACCCCTCCAGTGGTGGTGGCAGCCGCACGGGGAGCGATGGTCTGTGTCACGGTGATCCCTCCCTCAGTGCCCGGTCTTCGGGTTGTACGTCGCGGACTTCACCGGCATGGAGACCTTCACCGCGCCCGCCTTGGTGAAGTGCAGCGTCACCGACACCTTCTCGCCCTCCAGGGGCTTGTGGGTGAGCTTTTCGAACATGACGTGGTTGCCGCCGCTCGCGAAGTCGAGTGACCCGTCGGCGGGCACGGCGAACGACTTCTGCTCCTCCATCGCGCCGCCCTTGGTGGAGTGCAGCGTGATGTCGGAGGCGAGGTCGCTGGTGACGGAGGTCAGGGTGTCGGCGCCGCCGGAGTTGGTGACGGTGAAGAAACCGGCCGCCATGGTGTCCATGACGGGGGCGGGCATGTAGGCGCCGGTGATCTTCAGCTCGGGCTTGCCCGCGTTGTCCGCGGAGGAGTCGTGGGAGCCGCAGCCCGCCAGCGCCAGCACCGTGGCCGTCAGCGCCGCACATCCCGCGAGACGCCTCGAAGGGGCTCCGGGCCGGCTCACGGATTCTCTCCCTTGATGAGCTTGGGGAGGTCCTTGATGTAGTCGTCGACGGTGGCGTTGTCGCTGTAGACCACATAGCCCCCGTCGGTCTTCGGCGAGAACGCGATGACCTGGGTGCCGTGCACGGAGACGAGCTTGCCGTTCTTGTTCTTCGCCGTCGGCTCGATGGAGATGCCCAGGGTGCGGGCGCCCGCCTGGATGGTGGGGAAGTCGCCGGTGAGGCCGACGAAGGCGGGGTCGATCCCCTTGAGCCACTTGCCGAGCGCCGCGGGGGTGTCGCGGGCCGGGTCGGTGGTGACGAACACGACCTTGAGCTTGTCCTGTTCGGCCTTGGGCAGCTGCTTCTTGGCGACGGCGAGGTTGCTCATCGTCGTCGGGCAGACGTCGGGGCAGTGGGTGTAGCCGAAGTAGATCAGCGTCGGGACGCCCTTGGTCTCGGCCCGGAAGTCGTACTTCTTGCCGTTCGTGTCGGTGAGGACCAGATCGGGCTTCTCGAACGCCTTGTCGAGGACCGTGGCTGCCTTGCCCGTGTCGGCCTCGGCGGACACGTCGGCGATCGGCTTGTTGCTGTCGTCGCCGCTGCCGCAGGCGGAAAGGGTCAGTGCGGCGGCGGCGAACAGGGCGGCCACGGCATACGTCTTCTTGCGCATAGAAAAATGTCCCAGATGTGAGGGCTCCGGTGTGCACCGGGGTCGTACGACCTCTTTGACGAGGGCGTACGACCTACCGGTGCACAAAGGAGAGGTGCGGTGGGCCTCAGGCCTCGGTGCGCCGACGGCCGGCCAGAACGCCGTACGCCACGCCCGCCGCGCCGACGACGATGCCGACGACACCGAGGACGCGCGCGGTGGTGTCACTGCTGTCCGTGGAGGAGGCGGAGGTGGACGAGGCGGGGGCCGCCGTGGAGGTGTCGGAGGCGTCCTTGGCGGTCCCGGAGGACCCATGGTGTCCGTCCGCGGACGCGTCGGAGAGCGTGAGCACCGGAGCCGGGTTCTCGGGCTCCTCCTGGCCCTCCTGCTGCGGCTCGATCCAGCGCACGACCTCCTTGTTGTCGTACGTCTGGATCGCCTTGAAGACGAGCTCGTCGGTGTCCTCGGGAAGCGCGCCGACGGAGAGCGGGAACTTCTGGAAGAAGCCCGGCTCGATGCCCTTGCCGGTGGCGGTCCAGGTGACCTTGGTGACGGCCTCGGAGATCTTCTCGCCGTGCATCGTGAGCGGCTTGGCCAGCTTGCTCTTGGTGACCTTCACGGACCAGCCGTCGAGGGGCTGCGGCATGACGGAGGCGAGCGGGTGGTCGGTCGGGAAGTTCACCTCGACCTTGTTGGTCGAGGCGTCGTCGCGCTCGTTGGGGACCTTGAAGTCGACGACGGCGTAACCGCCCTTGGCGGCCTCGCCCTCCGGCTGCACGCTGACGTGCGCGAAGGCGGGGGCGGAGACGGCGAGAACGGCCGAGACGGCGACGGCACCGGCGGCGGCGATACGGGAAGCCTTCATGGAAGAGAGCACTCCACTTTCAGTCCGATGAGAAGAGAAGAGGGGTGCGCGTGCGAAAGGTGCGATGGGCCCCTGGAGGTTTTTCGCGTGCACGCGCCCGTGCCGCACGACGGCATCCCCTTCGGATCGGTCCGGTGGAGTGGCGCGTCGTGTCAGGCGGCGAGGACGAGAGCGGTGGAGTGGGGCGGTCCGCGGCGGACGACGCTGTGCTGGAGCTCGGCGGTACGGGGCTTGGGCGGCGTCACAGGGGCGGTGCGCCGGCCGCGCGGTGCCGCGTCGGGCGTACCCGGAAGCCCGGCCCGCAGGGCGCGTACGAGCGCGAGCGCCCCGCGCAGGGACCGTACGAGCGCCCCTTCCGCGACCCCGTGCGCGGACAGCCGTATCAGCCGCAGCAGCGCCAGATCACCATGGCGCAGCACCCAACCGGCGGCGACGGCCGCGAGGACGTGGCCGAGCAGCATCGGCAGGGACGGCCACACGGACATCGAGGCCCCTGTGGCGGCCGACATCGCGTCCGCGGAGTGGGGCATGGGCATGGACATGGACGGAGTCGTGCCCGTGTCGAGCCGTGCGTCGGCGAGGATCTTCATGGCCTGAGCCGGGCTGATCGCCGCCGCGGTCGTGCCGCACACGAGGCGTGCGGCACGTTCCACGAGTGAGGTGTCGGCCATCGACATGGAGCCCGAGCCCGCCGTAGCGGTCCCGGCGAGCCCGAAGAGCGTGTGCAGGGCGGTCTGACCGCCCGCGAGCAGCGCGGCGATGCCCGGCAGCGAACGCTCCCGTCCCGCCAGCGCGGCGGCGACGGCGAAGACCGCGAGGAATCCGGCGCCGAGCGTCCACAGCGGGACGGTGGCACAGGAGGCGAGCCCATGACCGGCCGCGGCCAGCACGACACAGACCGCGGCGAACACCGCGGCCCGCAGAATCCGGAGCCCGTGTCCGGAGCGCGCCCTGCGCTGGTGGGGGGCAGTCATGGCGGGCCCATCATCGCACTGGAGTCACCCGCTTCCTGAGGCAGGTCCGCAAGATGAGGGTCCGCGAGCCCTGGTCCGGAAGATCACGATCTGGGCCGAACCACCCGCACATACACCGATCGTTGTCGCGTGCGCATCCGCCATATGGGCGGCATCACGTCCTGCAGGCGATTGCGCACAGGCGGTTGCGGCAATACGTAACGGTATGTCGAGCCGCGGCCGGGAGGCTGGAGCATGAGCATCTGGTGGTCACTCCATTTGCGGCGTGAGGCTGCGAGCGTTCCGCTCGCCAGACGTCTGCTGCTCGGCACGATGGAGACGGCGGGCGTCGATCCGGACGTCTCGTACGACCTCTCCGTGGCCCTCAGCGAGGCCTGCGCCAACGCCGTGGAGCACGGCGGCGACGCCGCTCCCGGTACCGCGTCCGAGGCCTATCGGGTCACCGCCTACCTCGACGGCGAGAAGTGCCGCATCGAGGTCTCCGACTCCGGCCCGGGTTTCGCCCCGGGCCGTGCGCGTCCCACGCTCCGCCCGGTCCGCAGCGACGCCGAGCACGGCCGGGGGCTGTGCCTGATCCGGGAACTCGCCGATCACGTCCAGATCGGCAACGAGCCGGGGCGGGGCGGCGCGGTGGTCAGTTTCGACAAGATCCTCAAGTGGAAGAAGGACGCGCCCCTGATGGCTGTTTAGCGTCCGGGCAGGGACGGATCGCCAAGGCGGTCTCGCCCAGCGGGAGTTCGGTCCTGACCTCGAAGCCTCCCCCGGGACGGGGCCCGGCCAGGAGGCGGCCGCCCACGGACTGGGCGCCTTCGGGCATGGTGCTGACGGTGACGTTGAGACCGGCGCACCGGAAGGAGGCGGTCAGGCCGGCCAGGCGGGCGCGTCCGGGAGCGGTCGGCGCGGGCGGGTCCGGGAGCGGTCGGCGCGGGCGGGGCCGGGAGCGGTCGGCGAGGACATGCCCGCGGTGTCCTCGTGCCGCAGCAGGCCGACGACGGCCTTTCGTGCTCCCTGGAGAGGGCGATTTTCCGTCGACTTCAGCTTTCTCAGAATTCTTACCCTCCTCACAGTTCCACCCCATGCCCCTGACGGCTGCCCTACCTAGCTTTCCGATCATGACGAGAAGCCACAAGGACACTTCGGTCACCCGGCGCCGCGCGCTCGCGGTGACGGGCGGCACGGTCGCCGCGGGCGGGCTCGCGGTCGCGGGCTACCAATCGGCGTTCGCCGACGGGACGACCACCGCCGCCGACGCCGAGGCGACGGCCTCGGCGACGTCCACCAGCAGCGGCCAGTGCGTGCTGATGTCCAGCGTCACGCAGGGGCCGTACTACCTCGACGGTGCTCTGGTGCGCAAGGACATCACCGAGGGCAAGGGTGGCGTCCCGTTGACGCTGCGCGTCACGGTGCGGGACACCACCGACTCCTGCGGCCCGGTCGCGGGCGCGGCCGTGGAGATCTGGCACTGCGACGCCTGGGGCTACTACTCCGGCTACACCACCGCCAACCCCGGCGGCTCCGCGCCCGCCGAGAGCGAGGACGGCTCGACCGCCGACGACCAGACGTACCTGCGCGGTTACCAGGTCGCCGACGCCAACGGGGTCGTCAAGTTCGAGACGATCTTCCCCGGCTGGTACACGCCCCGCACCACGCACATCCACGTCAAGGTGCACACCGGCGGCGAGAAGGCGGACGGCACCTACGAGGGCGGCAAGGTCAACTTCACCGGCCAGCTCTTCTTCGACGACGACATCGCCGCCGAGGTCCAGGCCCTGGAGCCGTACTCCAAGCACACCGGCAGCTACACCAAGCTCACCGACGACATGGTCTACGACGGCGGCGGCACCTCCAGCGGGCTGCTCACCCTGAAACCGGTCCACAAGAAGGACCCGTCCAAGGGCTTCAAGGGGTCCATCGTCCTGGGCATCGACCCCGACGCCGAGAACACCGGTGCGGGCAGCGGTGGCGGTGGTATGCCCCCGAGCGGCGCCCCGAGCGGCGCCCCGACCGGCACGCCGCCGAGCGACGCCCCGAGCGACAGTGCCAGTCCGTCCGCCTCGGCGTCCTCGTAGGGCTCGCGCATGAGCAGCCGCGAGGACGAGACGCTGGCGCGGGCCGCCGTGGCCGCGCTGACAGGGCAACTGGAGCTCACCCCCAAGCCCGGCCTGCCCGATCCGCGCGACCTCGGCGCCCGGGCGACCGGCCGGGACCTGTGTTCCCTGCGCTGGTCGGCCAAGGCGCTGACGCCCGGCCTCACGGCCATGGCGGCCGCCGCCCGCCGCATCGGCCGGCCCACGCCCGAACTCCGCACGGAACTGGGCGCGATCGGCCGGTCCACCGAACACTCGGTGACGCTGGCGGGCGGTGGCCATCGCGGGGCGCTGTGGGTCCTGGGCTTCCTGGTCGCGGCGGCGGCCCTGGACCCGGGGGCCAAGGGTTCCGAGGTCGCCGCCACCGCAAAGCGGATCGCGGCGCACCCCGACCGGCGGGCGCCGCGGCGGCCCTCCCGAGGGTCGTCCGTGTCCGCGAAGTACGGCGCGGCCGGGGCGCGGGGCGAGGCGCGCGCCGGATTCCCGCACGTACGGCGGGCGTGGGACGCGCTCGCCGCCTCGCGCTCCGCCGGCGCGTCCGAGTCGTACGCCCGGCTCGACGCCCTCCTCACCGTCATATCCACCCTCCAGGACACCGAGTTGCTGTACACGGCGGGCCCGCACGGGCTCCGGCACGTCCAGGCGGGTGCCCGGGGCGTGCTGGAGGCGGGCGGTACGGCGACGGAGGCCGGCCGCGCGGCCCTGGCCGCCTTCGACGACGACCTCCACACGCGCGCGTGGAGCCCCCGTGGCACGGGGGGACTGCTCGCGGGCGCCCTGTTCGTGGACTCGCTTCCGGTGGTGGTCAGTTCACGGGTACGGGTTGCTGCCTGACCCGGTCCTGGTTCTGGTTCTGGTCTTGATTCCGGTCCCGGTCCTGGTTCCGGTCCCGGTCCTGGTTCCGGCGGTGGGCTGTCACCTCGCGCGTGGCGGCCCACCGCACCGCCGGTCCCATCCCGTACGACGCCCCCAGCATCAGTCCCCCCAGCAGCAGCCATCCCGGCGTGCCCCAGCCCACCAGCAGCGCGGTCAGGACCAGCGGGCCCGCGGTGCGCGCCACCGTGACGCCCGTGCCGAAGAAGCCCTGGTACTCGCCCATGCGGTCGGCCGGGGCGAGGTCGAAGCCCACCTGCCAGGAACCCGCCGACTGCTGCATCTCGGCGACGACCTGGAGCAGCGCGCCCGCCACCAGGACCCCGGCCGCGACCCACGGCGAGGCACCGGCCGACAGCGCGAAGACCGCGCAGGACACCAGCATCACCAGCCCGGAACGGCGTATCACGCGCGTGGCCGACACGAGGCCCGTCACACCGCGTGCCATCCGCACCTGGAAGACCATCACCGCACCGGTGTTGAGCACGAACAGCGCGGAGACCAGCCAGGCGGGCGCCTGGGTGCGCTCGGTGATCCACAGCGGGATGCCCAGACTGAGCAGCGGCATCCGCAGCAGCAGCACGGTGTTGAGGAACGTGACGAGCACGTACGGGCGGTCGCGCAGGACACCGGTCCCGTGTTCGCGCCGTACGGTCACTGGTGGCACGGACGGCAGCCTCAGCAGCACTCCCGCGCAGAGCAGGAAGCTCACCGCGTCCAGCGCGAAAACCCCGAGATACGCCTCCCGTGTTCCGGCGTGCAGTGCGAGCCCGCCGAGGCCCGCCCCCACCGCCAGTCCGGCGTTGAGGGTCGACTGAAGATGGGCGAGCAGCCAGGTCCGCTCCCCGGCCGGTATCAGCCCGGCGAGCAGCGCCTGCCGGGCCGCCCCGAGCCCCGACTGCGCGGAGGCGTAGGCGCAGGCCGCGAGGACGAAGGGCAGGAAGCCGCGGACGACCAGGAAGGACGCCACCGCCGCTCCGGTCGCAAGGGCCAGCAGTACCGCCGTGCCACGCGGCCCGCGCCGGTCGGCGAGCCGCCCCAGCGGTACGCCCACGAGAGAGCCGATCGCCCAGGCGACGGTCAGCCCGAGCCCCACGCGCGCGGGGGCCAGCCCCACGACGTGGGTGAAGTACAGAGCGGAGGTCACGTAATAGGCGCCGTCCCCCACGGAGTTGGCCAGCTGGGCGAGGGCCAGGACGCGTTGCGGTCCCGCGGGCGGGACGAGGCGGCTCGACTGCGCGGATGCTGCCGGATTCGTCATGGCTTCGACGCTACGGACCCGGTGGACCCGTCAACAGGCCCAATCCTCACGCATTTTTGCGACCCAATTGGCTCCTGCTCGACGCCCCCTGGCTTCCGCCCGACGCCCCCTGGCGCCCGTCCAGCACCCGCCCCAACGCCTCCAGCGCTTCCGGATAGATCCGCTCCCGGGGAGTCCCGTAGCCCACGACCAGGCCCTGCGGCCGCCCCTCGCCGCGCTCGTGCCAGTGCTCGCCGAGATGCCCGACCGCGAGCCCCTCCTCCTCCGCCCGCGCCAGCACCTCCGCCTCGTCCGCCACGTCCACCAGTGCGTGCAGGCCGGCCGCGATACCGCGTACGCTCCTGCGCGCCCCCAGCCGGTCGAGCAGCTGGTCCCGGCGCCGCCGGTACCGCAGGCGGCAGGCGCGCACATGACGGTCGTACGCGTGGCTGGTGATCATCTCGGCCAGCGCCAACTGGCCGATGGACTCGGTGTGATGGTCGCTGTGCAGCTTCACGTCGGCCACCGCGTCGACCAGGTGCGGCGGCAGCACCATCCAGCCGAGCCGCAGCGCGGGCCCGAGTGTCTTGGACGCCGTACCCAGGTAGGCGACCTGCCCCGGTGCCATGCCCTGGAGGGCGCCGACGGGTTGCCGGTCGTAGCGGAACTCACCGTCGTAGTCGTCCTCCACGATCAGCCCGCCCCGCGCGCGTGCCCAGTCGGTGAGCGCCCGCCGCCGCTCGGGGTGCAGGGTCACCCCGGTCGGGTACTGATGGGCGGGCGTGACGACGACCGCGTCCGCCTGCGAGGAAGCCAACTCCCCGGCGCGGGCGCCTCGTTCGTCCACCCTCAGCGGCACCACCGTGCCCCCGCCCCGCCGCACCACGTCCCGGTGGAACGGCAGCCCGGGGTCCTCCATCGCGACCACCCCGCCGTCCAGCACACGCGTGAGGAGCGCGAGCCCCTGCACGTACCCCGAGGTGATCACGATCCGCTCGGGCGGCGCGATCACGCCCCGGGCCCGTCCCAGGTAGCCCGAGAGCGCCGTCCGCAGTTCGATCCGGCCGCGCGGGTCCCCGTAGTCGTACGCCAGGGAGGGCGCCGTCGCGATCGCGCGGCGCAGCGCCCGCAGCCACGCCGCCGCCGGGAACGTACCGACGTCCGGGCTGCCGGGCCGCAGATCGAAACGGGGCGCACGCGCGCGGGGAGCCCCGACGGCCTCCGACACGGCGTCCGCGGGAAGCACCGCGACCTCGGTGCCCGAGCCCTGCCGGGCCGTCAGATACCCCTCGGCGACCAGTTGGTCGTACGCCCCCTTGGCCGTCCCGCGCGAGATGCCGAGTTCGGCCGCGAGCCGTCGGGTCGGGGGCAACCGTGTGCCCGGAGCGAGTCGTCCGTCGCGCACCGCGTCCCGTAGAGCCCGTTCGAGCCCGGTCCTGCGCCCCGCGGCCACGTCCGGCTCCAGATGCAGATCCACCCCGACACCGGACCAGAAGTCGTCCACCACACCGTTGTTCACGAAAAGCCGTTCCCCCTAGACAGACCAATGGCCGGGCACCTCACAGGTACCCGGCCATCAGTGTCGTATCAGCCTCAGACAGTCGCTGTGTCAGCTCTTCAGCGCCGCCATCCACGACTCGACCTCGTCGGCGCGGCGCGGGAGCCCCGCCGAGAGGTTCCGGTTGCCGTCCTCGGTCACCAGGATGTCGTCCTCGATGCGCACGCCGATGCCCCGGTACTCCTCGGGGACGGTCAGGTCGTCCGCCTGGAAGTAGAGGCCCGGCTCGACGGTCAGGCACATGCCCGGCTCCAGCGTGCTGTCCACGTACGTCTCGGTCCGCGCGGCGGCGCAGTCGTGGACGTCCATGCCGAGCATGTGGCCGGTGCCGTGCAGGGTCCAGCGGCGCTGCAGACCTAGCTCCAGGACGCGCTCGACCGGGCCCTCGACCAGACCCCACTCGACGAGCTTCTCGGCCAGCACGCGCTGCGCGGCGTCGTGGAAGTCGCGGTACTTGGCACCGGGCTGCACCGCCGCGATACCGGCCTCCTGGGCCTCGTACACGGCGTCGTAGATCTTCTTCTGGATCTCGCTGTAGCGGCCGTTGACCGGCAGCGTGCGCGTGACGTCGGCGGTGTAGAGCGTGTGTGTCTCCACGCCCGCGTCGAGCAGCAGCAGGTCTCCGGAGCGCACGGGCCCGTCGTTGCGCACCCAGTGCAGCGTGCAGGCGTGCGGGCCGGCGGCGCAGATCGAGCCGTAGCCGATGTCGTTGCCCTCGACCCGGGCGCGCAGGAAGAACGTGCCCTCGATGTAGCGCTCGCTGGTCGCCTCGGCCTTGTCCAGGACCTTCACGACGTCCTCGAAGCCGCGCACCGTCGAGTCGACGGCCTTCTGCAGCTCGCCGGCCTCGAAGTCGTCCTTGATCAGCCGTGCCTCGGAGAGGAAGACCCGCAGCTCCTCGTCGCGCTCGGCGGTGACCTTGTCGGTCAGGGCCGCCTCGATGCCGGCGTCGTAGCCGCGCACGACGCGGACCGGGCCGGTGGCCTCGCGCAGCTGGTCGGCCAGCTCGCGCACGTCGGAGGCGGGGATGCCGTACAGCTGTTCGGCCTCGGTGAGGGAGTGGCGGCGGCCGACCCACAGCTCGCCCTGCCCGGACAGCCAGAACTCGCCGTTCTCGCGGTCGGAGCGCGGCAGCAGGTAGATCGTCGCCTTGTGGCTGCCGGTCCCGTCCGGGGAGACGGCGGGCTCCAGGACCAGGACGCCGTCCTCGGTCAGGTTGCCGGTGAGGTACGCGTACTCGACCGAGGCGCGGAAGGCGTAGTCCGTGTCGTTCGAGCGCGTCTTCAGGTTGCCCGCCGGGATCACCAGGCGCTCGCCCGGGAAGCGCGCGGAGAGCGCGGCGCGGCGGGCGGCGGTGTACTCGGCCTGCGCGATCGGGGTGAGGCCGCGCAGCTCGGTGTCGGCCCATCCGGACTTCATGTTCTCGGCGAGCTCGTCGGACACGCCCGGATACAGGCCGTTCTTGCGCTGCTTGATCGGCTCTTCTTCGCCCGCTTCGTCAGCGGCATCGTCGAGCACGGCTTCCGGGGTCTCCGGGTTGAGCGCCTCCGATCCCGCTTCGTCAGCGGCATCGTCGAGCACGGCTTCCGGGGTCTCCGGGTTGAGCGCCTCCGACACGGTCTGCCTCCTAGATACGACTGTGGACCTTCCCCCCAGCTCTCCGCTGTGCTCGAGCAGGGGGACACCCATCATCGTACGGTCGTACGGGAGCGGGCCCAGGGCCGGAAGTCCCGTTACGCGCGGAGCTCAGCAACGCGCGGCCCGAGGACCTCACTCGAAGCGCGCCGCCAGGAGTACGACGTCCTCCGCGCTGTCCGCCTCGTCCAGCCCGTCCGGCAGCACGGACCGCAGAACATGGTCGGCGAGCGCGCCGGGGTCCTCACGCAGCGTCCTGGGGACGCTGGCGGCCGCCGCGTGCAGCCGGGCGAAGGCGCGGTCCATGGGGTCGCCGGTGCGGTGCAGCAGGCCGTCGGTGTAGAGCAGCACAGTCTCGCCGGGCTCGGCCGTCAGTTCGACGCTGGGCGCCTCCCAGCAGGCGAGCATGCCCAGGGGCGCGGACAGGGAGGTCTCCACGAACTCGGTGCGCCGCGCGCCGATCACCAGGGGCGGGCTGTGTCCGGCACCGGCGAGCGTGACCTTGCGCAGGGCGGGCTCGCAGTACGCGAAGAGGGCGGTCGCGGAGCGGGCGGGCTCGGTCAGGCGCAGCAGCAGCTCGAGGTCGGACAGGACGGCGACGGGGTCCTCGCCCTCCATCACGGCGTACGCCCGCAGGGAGGCCCTCAGCCGGCCCATGGCGGCGACCGCGCTGGGCCCGGCCCCGGTGACGGAGCCCACGGCGAGGCCGAGTGCGGCGTCGGGCAGCGGCAGCGCGTCGTACCAGTCGCCGCCGCCGCGCGGGCCCGTGCGGTGCCGGGCGGCGAGCTGGACACCGGAGACCCGGGGCAGCCGCGGCGGAAGCAGCTCCTGGGAGATCGTCTTCATGCACGCGCGCGTGCGGTCCAGTTCCAGCAGCCGTGCCAGGTGTTCGGTCGCGTAGCGGGCGTAGAGGCCGACGAGGTGGCGCTGGCGCTCCACCGGTTCGGCGGGTTCGTCGTAGAGCCATACGGCGGCGCCCAGCCGGCCCGCCGCCTTGGTGGACAGCGGCAGCGCGTAGCTCGCGGCGTAGCCGAGCCGGGCGGCCACCTCGCGGTGGCGGGGGTCGAGCCCGTCCTCGGAGAGCAGGTCCGGCTGGGAGATCTCGCCCTCGCCGCCGGGCAGTCCGTCCAGGATCCTGCCGTACGACATGGCGCTGCGCGGGACGGTCTCGATGTGGCCGAGGTCGGCGCGGGCGAGGCCCAGGCCGATGGTGGTGTCGGGGCCGAGTCCGTCGCGCGGTTCCATGACGACGAGACCGCGCCGGGCACCCACGAGGGCGGCTCCGGCGCGCAGCAGCTCCTGCAGCGCGTCGTTCAGTGTCGCGGTGCGCACCAGGCGCTCGGTGAGTTCGTGGAGGGTGGTGAGGTCGGACACCCAGCCGGCGAGCCGATCTTGGAGAACGGCTCCGGGGCCGGTGGACGAGGTGGCCGAAGAGGAGCCCGTTGCGGAACCCGTGACGGAGGTTGTCGGCGCGACAGTGTGTGCGGGCGCGGGAACCGTTGAATCGATTCCGGCCACTTTCGGAACGTGAGGGGCGTTCATGGCGTCCGGCTTTCCGACCGGTGCGTATTGCTCGATAGCATCGCAAACCCCCATGTCGTTCTGCGCCGCTAGCAGTGTCTCCACATGTACACGCACTCGTGAGGGGATGTCCAGCATTGTCCTGCTGGGATTCCTGGTGTCCATGAGACCCTCGGTAACCCTTGCGGGAAAGCAAAGTTGGCTTAAAACTGACTCGGGTAACGGGTTATTGAGGTCGACTGGCCTCGTTCGACGGAGCGTCACAGCGGTCGTGATGGGTACGTACTCGGTGAAGGCCAGGGGTGGTTGGGATCCGCCCGGAACCTGGCGACGGACCCGGGCGTCTTAACCACCGACGACCGTGCCCCATCCTCCCGTGGCGGAGGCGGCAAGAAACAGCGGGACGGCAAAACGCCAGGCGCCGCCACCCCACGCCATGCCCATGCTTCAGACAGACGCAGTATGGACGCGGACGCAGCCAATGCTCGGCCCAGATGGGTTCCCCTTGCCCTACGCGAGGGTGTGATGCGCCAGCAGGTACGCACAGTGAAGTGATCGACACATGGTGTGATGTGATCCACGGTGTTGCCAGGCGTGCAACGGAAAGGAACGAGCGCTCATGCGCGAGATCCTCGGAAGGCGACGCAGGCTCCTGTCCAGGCGGAACAACGGCAGGCCTGAGATGCTCAGCGCGGCCCTGACCTTCGCGACCGATTGGCAGTGGCCCGTACTCCCGGGTGTGGCACCGGACCCGCAGGGGCGTGCCCGCTGCGGGTGCCCGGACCCGGAGTGCACGGTGCCCGGTGCTCACCCCTTCGACCCCGGCCTCCTCGCGGCCACCACCGACGAGCGCATGGTGCGCTGGTGGTGGACCAACCGCCCGTCCGCACCCATCGTGCTGGCCACCGGGGGCAGGGCCCCCTGCGCGGTGAGCCTGCCCGCCCTCGCGGCGGCCCGCGCACTCGACGCGCTCGACCGCACGGGCATGCGCCTCGGCCCGGTCGTCGCGGCGCCCACGCGCTGGGCGATCCTCGTCGCGCCCTACTCCATGGAGCAGCTCGGCGAGCTCCTCTACGCCAAGGACTTCGTGCCGGGGTCCCTGCGCTTCCACGGCGAGGGCGGCTACATCGCGCTGCCCCCGTCCGAGACCGGCCAGGGCCAGATCCGCTGGGAGCGCGCACCACTGCCCGGCTCGGCCGCGCCCTGGGTGCCCGATGTGGAGGCCGTGGTGGACGCGGTGGTGGAGGCGCTCACTCGTACGGGTGTGAGCGCGCCCGAGTTGTAGGGTGCCCGGCGCGCGGTGAGCCGCGCGCCCACCCGCGCTCGTTATGTTCCGCACTATGCAGCGTCATTCCGGGGGACACAGGGCCCCATCGTCTCTACGTGCCGGGCCGGACCCCCAAAGGGTTCGCCTGGTGGCGCTGGCGGGCCTCGTGGTGTTCACGGTCGCCCTGCCACTGACCGTGGCCTCCGCAGGACCCGTCGGTGACGGGAGCTCCGAGGCCGTACGCGCGTCCCGGAGGATCGACGACAAGGCAACGGCCGCCCCCGCCGCGCCCCGTTCCGCTTCCGCGACCCCTCCCGCTTCCGCCCCCGTGCCCCGGCTTCTGGGACTCGGCCGGGCCACCGCCGCCCGCTGCGGCCCCGAGCTCTCCTCCCCCGACGGCATCGAGGCGCAGACCTGCGTCATGACCCAGGGGGAGGACACCTGGGCGCGCACCTACTACCGCAACGCGACCGGCGATGAGCTGAGCTCCGCACTGAGCCTCATGGGCCCCGGCGGCCGCACCGTGCAGATGAACTGCGTGGTGGGCGCCGAGGACGACCCGGGGGTGTGCGAGACGCCCAGAGGGCGTACGGCGGGGGGTGTGGGGGCGTACACGGCGGTCGCGGAGTTCGCGAGGAGCGCCGGGAGCGGGCCGATGCTGCTGCGGTCGGGAAGCGAGGCGGAGAGCGCCGCGGGGAGCGACTCCGAGAGCACCTCGGAAAGCGGACCGTAGAGCGCCTCAGGGAGCAACTCGGCCCCGTAGCAAGGCGGTTGACGCCGCGGGAAATTCCGGACATGGAAAGACCCGGTTGCTGGCGACGGGGGATGCACCAGCAACCGGGCTACTCGAACGGTAACAAGAGATCGGCGGTTCGCAAATTCGATCTCGGCTATTCGGACACGGATTTACCTGTCACCGCCGGGAGTTGTGACAGGAGTCACCCGTTTCGCGAAGCACCGACCAGCTGACCGGTCGGTCAGTGTCCCAGCTGTGTGTCAGCTGAGCGTGACCTGTCGGTTCGTGAGGCCGCCGCGTGCCCGCCGCTCGTCCACGGTGAGCGGTGCGTCCGAGGCCAGGGCGGTCGCGAGGCGCTCGGCGAACTCGGCCGCCGGCTTTTCCACATCGTCGGCCGTGACGCCCGTCGGCAGGTCCCAGACCGGCACTGTGAGCCCGTGCGCACGGAAGGAACCGACCAGCCGGGTGCCCTCGCCGAGGCTCGAGCGACCGGCCGCGTGCAGCCGCGCGAGCGCGTCCAGAAGCTGCTCCTCGGGGTACGGCATCACCCAGCGCAGGTGGTTCTTGTCGGGGGTCTCGCACCAGTAGGCCGCGTCCACGCCGGAGAGCTTCACGGTCGGGATCGCCGCCGCGTTGGCCCGCTCCAGGGAGGCGGTGACCTCCGGCGTCGAGTGCTCCGCGTCCGGGACCCAGAACTCGAAGCCCGAGTGCACAACTGGCTCGAACGCGCCTTCGGGGTCGAGCAGTTCCTGCAGTCGCGGCCCGTCGGCCGGGGCGCGGCGGCCCTGGATCGGGGTGCCGGGCTGCGCCGTGAGCGCGCGCTGGAGGGTGTCGGCGAGGTCGCGGCTGATGTCGCCGGACGCCGTGTCGTTCTGCAGGCCGATCAGGACGGAGCCGTCGTCGCGGCGCAGCGCGGGCCAGGCCATGGGCAGGACGGTGGCGAGCGTCACCGAGGGAACCCCCTCGGGCAGGCTCTCCTTGAGCTTCAGCTCGACCGTCGCGGCGGGCACCAGCTCGCGCAGGGCGACCCAGTCGCCCTCGCTCGGCAGGCCCTCGAAGGGGCGCTGGACCAGCTCCGTCACCGCGTGTGCGGCCGCCCGGCCGTGGCAGGCCTTGTAGCGGCGGCCGCTGCCGCAGGGGCAGGGCTCGCGAGCGCCGACCACCGGGATCTCCCCGTCCTTGAGCTGAGGCTGCTTGGCCTTCGTCTGGGGTCGCTTCTTGGCCATCGTGGGTGTCTCCCGATCACGGCTCGTCTCGTACTGGCGCGAGCCTAGCCGCTCGTACGTCGGCCGACGGGACCCTGTGGACAACGCACCGAGTCGTCCCGGAACAGAGCCTTCCGTCCGGGGTGCCCTCCCCGACCCGTCCTGCTGTGCGCGGTGGTCGGTGGGTGCGCGGTCGTCAGTCCAGGTCGTTGAAGGCGTCCGCGAAGTCCAGGCCGGGCAGCCCCGCCACACCCGGTGACGCGACGCGCGTAGCGAAATCTTCCCGCCGGCGTGCGGCGGCTGTGTCCGTCACGTCGTCCTGGACGATGACCCACACGGTGACCTCTCCGTGAGTGTCGTCCCGTACACCCCAGTCCTTGGCCAGCGCCGTGATGATGTTCAGCCCGCGGCCGCCGTGTGCGGTGACCGAGGGCGTGGCGGGAACCGGGCGGGTCGGACCACCGCCGTCCGTCACCTCGACGGTGAGCCTCCCGGACGCGTCCACGCGCCACGCGGCCCGGACGTCGCCGTCCCCGGCCAGGGCGTCGCCGAGGGGCCTGCCGTGCCGGCACGCATTGCTCAAAAGTTCGGAAAGGATCAGTACGGCGTCGTCGATGACCGATTCCGTCACTCCACCGATGCGTAGCTGGTCGCGCATCCGATGTCTTGCTTTCCCCACGCCCGCAGGGCCATGGGGAACGGCCATGCTCGACGACGTGGGCACCTCCTGTGCCACCACCAACGCCACCCCCGAGACCTCCTTTGCCCCACGCCACGGAGTGGATGCCCCTTGGGACTGGACCGGAAACCGGCCAACCCACGTCTGCTGACGCACTCGTAACGATCGAATACGGAACGAACGCGCCGGTGCACTCCCTGTAACCGTGTGGCTGGATTTCGACGCTGATTGACGTGGTCAGACGGTCGTTGGCGGCACTTCGGGCGGTGGTTTCCGGACGGTGAGCCGCGAGGTCAGCGGCCGAGTTGATGCAGCACCGCGCGAGGGCGGTTGGTGATGATGGCGTCGATGCCCAGTTCAACGCAGAGATCTACGTCCTCGGGTTCGTTCACCGTCCAGACGTGGACCTGATGACCGGCTCTTTTCAGCCGTTCGATGTATCCGGGGTGACTGCGTACGATCCGCATCGAGGGGCCCGCGATCCGGACACCGGCCGGCAGCCGTCCGTCACGCAGCCGGGGTGAGATGAACTGCAGAAGATAGACCGTCGGCAGCATCGGGGACGCGGACCGGACGCGGTGCAGGGAGCGCGCCGAGAAGCTCATGACGCGCACCGGAGAGGTGGCGGCGCTCGCCGGCGCGTCCAGACCGAAGCGCTTCAGGAGCAGCAGCAGCCGGTCCTCGACCTGGCCCGCCCAGCGCGTGGGGTGCTTGGTCTCGATGGCCAGCTCCACGCGGCGGCCCGCGTCGGCGACGAGTTCGAGCAGTCGCTCCAGGGTGAGGACGGAGGTGTCCTGCGGGTCCCCGGGGCCGTACTCCCAGTCGGGGGACTCGTCGCGGTTCTTCCAGGAGCCGAAGTCCAGGGCGGCGAGCTCGGCGAGCTCCAGGGCGGAGACGGCTCCGCGGCCGTTGGACGTACGGTTGACGCGGCGGTCGTGCACACAGACGAGATGTCCGTCCGCGGTCAGCCGTACATCGCACTCGAGGGCGTCCGCACCGTCCTCGATCGCCTTCTTGTACGCGGCCAGGGTGTGCTCGGGAGCCTCTTCGGAGGCTCCGCGGTGGGCGACGACCTGAATCGGGTGCTGTCGTGCGTGGGTCACCGCGTCATGGTGCCACCGTCACAGGGCCGACGTGGGGGTCGAGACACCAGGAATGTTTCTTTTTAGTATAAAAAGCCCGGTATAAAGGATGGTCCTGGACCCACAGCCACCGCTTATGGTGCTCTGACGTCCCGTGGGAAAAGCTGACGGCGTACAAAAAAGCACATGCACACCAGCACAGTTGCATCGCGCCGGACCGTCTGACGAGCGTGAGTGAGCGTGACCGAGTGCGACCGAGAACAACAGCCGTGGACCGAGGAGAAGAGCTGTGAGCACCGAGAACGAGGGCACTGCAGTACCCCCGGCCCCGTCCGCACCTCCTGTGCCGGTGGAAACTCCCGCTGCTTCCGCGCAGGGCGCTGCGCCCGAAGGGGGCGCGCCGACTGCCCAGATCCCGGCGGTGCCTCCGAGCGCCCCCGGCGCACCGGAGCAGACACCGGCGTACGCGTCGTTCGGCGCCGCGGCTCCCGGGGCGCAGGGACACGACTCCGGGGCGCCCGGAGCGCCGGTCTCCGCCGCCGAGGCGGGCTGGCCGCCCCCGCCGCCCGCCGTTCCCTCGTACGCGGACGGTGGCGGCTCGGGAGCGGGCGGCTGGGGCTCCTCCTACGGGCAGCCCACGCCGAAGCCCAAGAACGGGCGCGGCGGCCTCGTCGCGGCGATCCTGGTGGCCGCCCTGGTCGCGGGTGGTGTCGGCGGCGGCATCGGCTACTCGCTGGCCAAGAACAACGACAACTCCACCGACTCGACGACGGTCTCCGCGCCGAGCAGCAGCGGTGACGTGAAGCGGGCCTCGGGCACGGTCGCGAACGTGGCCGCCCGGGCGCTGCCGAGCACCGTCACCATCGAGGCCGAGAGCAGCAACGGCTCGGGCGGCACCGGCACCGGGTTCGTCTTCGACACCCAGGGCCACATCCTCACCAACAACCACGTCGTGGCGGACGCGGTCGACGGCGGCAAGCTCACCGCGACCTTCCCCAACGGCAAGAAGTACGACGCCGAGGTCGTCGGCCACGCGCAGGGCTACGACGTGGCGGTCATCAAGCTCAAGAACGCGCCGTCGGACCTGAAGCCGCTCACCCTGGGTGACTCCGACTCGGTGGCGGTCGGCGACTCCACGATCGCGATCGGCGCGCCCTTCGGCCTCTCGAACACGGTGACCACGGGCATCATCAGTGCCAAGAACCGCCCCGTGGCCTCCAGCGACGGCAGCGCCAGCAGCAAGGCCTCCTACATGAGCGCCCTGCAGACGGACGCCTCGATCAACCCGGGCAACTCCGGTGGCCCTCTCCTGGACGCCCAGGGCGCGGTCATCGGCATTAACTCGGCGATCCAGTCCTCGAGCAGCGGCGGTCTGGGCGGCACCAGCCAGTCCGGCTCCATCGGCCTCGGCTTCGCGATCCCGATCAACCAGGCGAAGCACGTAGCCCAGCAGCTGATCAAGACCGGCAAGCCGGTCTACCCGGTGATCGGCGCCTCGGTCTCCCTCGAGGACGGCACCGGCGGCGCGAAGATCACCGAGCAGGGGGCGAGCGGCTCCGCGGCGGTCACCTCCGGCGGCCCCGCCGACAAGGCCGGCCTCAAGCCCGGTGACGTCATCACCAAGCTCGACGACCAGGTGATCGACAGCGGCCCGACCCTCATCGGGGAGATCTGGACCCACCAGCCCGGCGACGTCGTCAAGCTCACGTACACGCGCGACGGAAAGACCCACACCGCCGAGGTCACCCTCGGACAGCGCGACGGCGACAGCTGACCGGTTGGCCTCGTCCCCGCGCCACCGGCGATCGCCGGTGGCGCGGGGTAGGTTGCCCGAGCGGCCCAGGGGAACGGTCTTGAATACGTGAGGGCGTGAAAGCGCCTCCGTGACTTCGCATCCCACCATCTGCAGGTCTTGGACGTTGCAGGTCAGAAGGGGTGCCTCGCGTTGAGGGGCACCCTTTCCACATGGGAGCTGTCTCCACTTCGTGATCATGTCACCGGCCGGTGACAGCGTTGTCCTGGAACGCAGACGCCGGGATCGCTCCGGCTCACAACCCCCTCATAGTGATCAAGCGAGCACCGAGAAGCCGAAACCGCTTCGGCCTCGACCACTGATCACCAAGGGGATTTCATGTCCGGCAACCGTCGCAAGGCCCTCCTCGTCTCCGTGGCCCTCGTGGGCGGCGCCATGCTGATGACCGCGTGCCAGGGCACGGACAAGGCCACGGACACCGGCGCCCCGCAGGGCTCGTCGTCCGCCACTCCGGTCGGCAACGCGGCCACCCCGTCCGGCTCGTCGACCGCGGGCAGCGGGCAGAGCACCGGCAAGGGGTCCGACGCGACGGGCAAGGGAGCAGGCACGGGCTCCGGCGCGACGGGCAAGGGAACCGAGGACGGGGCCGGCTCCGGCGCCGACACCGGCAACGGCGAGCGGGAGCCGGTCGGGCAGAGCTGCGGCGCCAACGACATCTCCTGGAGCACGAGGTCCGAGACCCAGGCCGGTGGATACATCCTGATCATCGCGAAGGCGAAGTCGGGGATAACCTGCTACCTGCCGGCCGCGCTTCCGACCGTGGCGTTCGGTTCCGACGGCACCCAGGCGGGTCCCGCGGAGCAGGCCGTCGGCAAGCAGATCAAGCTGAGTGGGAGCACCACCGCCTACGCCGGGGTGAACCCGAAGAGCACCGGCGGAAACGGTGGCAAGGAACTCGACTTCATCATCGTCGGCGTCGGTGACGACGACCCCAACCCGGTTTCCCTGCCGGTCGGCACCATCACTGTCGAAGACCCGATCGTCACCAACTGGCACACCGCCCCGACGGACGCCGTTCCCTTCAGCTGAACGGACCCGCAGCTCGTGATCCATGTTTGATCGGCTCGGTGCGGCGTCTGACGGCGGTAGCAGGCGAGTTCGCCAGTGCTGCGGTTGCGCCGGCGCAGGAGTCGGCGACTACCGGGCCCGGGGTCGGCGAGGTCGATGATGCCCGGTCGTAGAAGCGATGGCCCTTGGCCCCGGTCCCGGCGGTGCGCTTCTTCACATCCCCGGTCTCGTTGACCCGCGACGGTTCAGCAGTCCTGCGCGGCAGGTCCGACAGGAGCCCGAGCAGTGTGGTCGGTCAAGGCAGGATCTCGACGTACCCGTCGGTTCCGTGCACGCGGATCCGCTGCCCGTCCCGGATCAGCCGGGTGGCCTGCTCCACTCCCACGACGGCCGGCAAGCCGTACTCCCGGGCGATCACCGCGCCATGGGTCATCACGCCGCCCACCTCCGTCACCAGGCCCGCGATTGCGACGAACAGCGGCGACCAGCTGGGGTCCGTGAAGGTCGTGACCAGGATGTCGCCCGCTTCGAGATCGGCCTCCGCCATGTCGAGGATGACGCGGGCCCTTCCTTCGATGGTCCCGGTGGAAACCGGTAGGCCGATCAGGGCTGCGGCCGGCACGTCGTCGCGCCGGTACGCCCCGGTGACGGCCTCGCCGTCCGATGTGAGCACCCGGGGCGGTGTGAGCGCCTGGTACGACCGGAACGTGTCCTTGCGCCGCTGGATGAGCCGGCCATCCACCCGGTTCGAGCGCACGGCCTCGTGGAACTCCTGGAACGTGAGGTAGAAGACGTCCTCCTTCTTGGAAAGCACGTCGGCCTGCACGAGGCGCTCGGCCTCCTCCAGCAGAGCCTGCTTGTAGACGAAGTAGCGGCTGACGATGCCGTACTTCGGGTACTCCCGGTACCCGATGAAGGTTCTGACCCGGTCGATCATCCGCTTGGTCTCGTCGGCTTTCCGGTCCCCGTCCGGCAGGGCCCGCAAGCGTGACAGCACGTCCTGTTCCTTCTTCCGCGCCCTCTGCCGCCCTTGCTCGAAGCGCCGCGCGGCGGTGCCCGGCTCGAAGTTCCTGACGTTGTCGAGGATCACGGGCACGAGCGTGGTGGGGCGCTCGCGCCAACGCGGCCTCGTGATGTCGATCTCGCCGACGCAGCGCATGCCGTACCGGTCGAGGTAGGCCTCTATGGCGTCGCGCGCTTCGGTCCCGCCCGCGAGCTTCGCCAGCTCGTCCAGGAAGCCCTCGTCCAGGAAGCCCTCGTTCCGGACGCCCTGCAGGAACGCCACCACCTCCGGCTGCGGGCGGATCACGTCCGCGACGTCGAGCAGCGCCAGTCCCATCTCGGAGGTGACGTTGTCGGGGGCGGACAGCGTGAGCGTGTCAGCCGCGTTCTTCTCGCCCAGCCACTCCTGCAGCTTGTCGTTGAGCCACCAGGTGGCCTCCATCCCCGCCATGATCGCCTGAAGGTTCAGCGGATCTCCGAGGACTCGCTTGTGCTCCTCGAAGGCCTCCAGCAGGAAGTCGAACAGCGCCGGTCCGGTCTTCGTCCGGATGTCGCGCTCCAGGGCGGCGACGGACTCCTGGCTGTGCTCGATCAGCCCGGTGACGATGGCCGGATCGGTCTCGATCGGGGCGGACGCACCGCCGGCCGGCGGCCCGCCGGGACCCGCGTCCGGGAGCGACGGGACGAAATCCTCGCGTTCGAGGACGGTCTCCAGAGCGTCCCTGACCAGCGGATCGCCTCTCCCCATGACGTCCAGGAGGGCGGCGCGGCTCGCGGGCGAGGCCAGCCTCGGGGTTACGTCGACGAACAGCCTCCCGCCGGCCTCGTGCATCGCCACCATGGCCGTCAGCTGCCACATGGAGAGCCCCAGGGGCTTCATGGGGTCGGTCATCATCTGCTGATGGCCGACGGAGACGTAGGCGTGGTTCTCCTGGTCGCCGGCCGCGGGAATGGGGAACAGCGTCGTGATCGGCCGGCTCTGAACGATCAGGAAGCCGTCATCGGCCAGGCACCATTCGATGTCCTGCGGTCGGCCGAAGTGCGCTTCGATCCGCCGCCCGAGCCGCACGAGCCGCACGACCTGCGCATCCGTCAGCGCCGGCTGCTCCTGCCGTTGCGAGTCGATCGCCACTTCCCCCGTACCGCCGGTCGGCAGGGCATGAACGGCACGCTGTTTGGCGGCGATCGCCTTGGCGACGACTTCGCCGTGTCGCACCTTGAAGACGTCCGGGTTCACCAGGCCGGAGACCAAGGCCTCGCCGAGGCCGAAGCCGGCGTCCACGGTGGCGACCTTCCGGTTGCCCGTGACGGGGTCGGCCGTGAACAGGATGCCGGCCGCATGCGGGAAGACCATCCGCTGCACGACCACGGCCATGTGGACCGTACGGTGGTCGATGCCGTTCCGCTGGCGATAGGTCACGGCCCGCTCGGTGAACAGCGAGGCCCAGCACCGGCTGACGTGCTGGAGGATCGCCGTCGGCCCCAGGACGTTCAGGTACGTGTCCTGCTGTCCGGCGAAGGAGGCCGTCGGCAGGTCCTCTGCCGTCGCGCTGGATCGGACGGCGTAGGCGGCTTGCTCGCCGAGTTGTTCGCCGGGTTCGCCGGGTTGCTCGCCGAGCCGGGCGAGCGCGCGGGTGATCGCCGCCGCGAGATCGGCCGGGATGGCAACCCCTTCGATGGTCCGGCGAATCTGCGCGCTGAGCGTGCGGATCGCCTCCCGGTCGTCCGGGTTCAAGCGCGACAGCTGATCGAGCCGGTCGTCGATCGACGGCGCTTCCGCCATGATCCGCCGGAAGGCTTCCGTCGTCACGCAAAAGCCACCCGGCACGCGGACGCCTTCGATCCGCGACAGCCCGCCCAGGTGCGCGCCCTTGCCGCCGACGACCGCGACCTGCGTCTCGTCAATCTCTTGAAGATCCAACACGTACTGCTCGATCATTGCGATACCTCCGAGGCAGTCGTGCTCGGTTGCACCGCGGTGGCCGGTCGAATCACCGGCGCCTCCGCCTCTGTCGAACCTCTTGTCGGGCACGTCCTCCTCACTGGTTGCCTTCCCTTCGACGAGCCGGCCGGCCGCTCCGCTCTCCCGGGCGGCGCGCACCCCCGCGCCTTGGCGCTGAGCGCCCGCGACCGCACTGCCGGTCCCACCACCGGTTCGACGTCACCGCGTCCCCCGTACGTCGACAACCGCACACGCACGTCGTGCCCTCATTTCCGCAGGTTGTGGCATCGGCCGACGATTCTGCGCCGTGACCCGGGTCTTGCGGCAAGCCCCCCAGCGCGCTATACGTTGAGAGAGGCAAGGAGAGGGCTCTCCTTGCCTTTGCTTTTGCCGTCCGCTGGGACTGACCAGCTTCTCGCCCGTCGGCCTACGGATGCATCCGTGGAACCAGAGTTCTTTCCCATGTCGGCAAGGCTGAACGTCGAGCGCGCCGTCATCTCCCGGAGGTCGTCGCGCCACGCGAGTGCTGGGCCAAGCTCGCCCAACGGGCGTGTGATGATCGCCGTGGCTCACATCGGCGGGCACCCATGCGAACGGCCCCACGCCTGCGGCGGCGTCATGGCGCGTCGGGCCGGCACCTGGCACGACCAGCCGTTGCGCAACAGAACGGCGTCGAGCGAACCGCTCCGCCGCTTGGAGCCGTAAGCCCTCGCGAAACTCCTGGCGTTCGGCGGTCAACCCGCCCCCTTGTGGATACCGAATGCCTCCGGTGATACCGCAGCGGATGACCGGCCGGCGGTGTGACTTGGCGTCTCAAGGCTCCGCGTCAGGACGGGGCGAGGACGCAGAACTCGTGGCCCTCCGGGTCGGTCAGGCACGTCCATGGGACGTCGCCCTGGCCGAGGTCGAGGTCGGTGGCGCCGAGGGTCCGCAGCCGGGCCACCTCCGCTGCTGTGTCGTCACCGGGGTAGGGCAGCAGGTCGAGATGGACGCGGTCCGGCACGGTCTTCACGCCGGGTGTGCGGAGGAGCTCGAGACAGGGGCCGACACCCTTGGCGGAGCGCGACGTCGCCTGATCGTCGGTCACCTCGTGCAGGGTCCAGTCCGTCGCCTCACCCCAGAACCGGGCCATGGCCCGCGGATCCGCGCAGTCGACCACCACCGCGGCGATCGGGCCGGTGTCCCGGTAGATCTCCCGGGGCTCCAGCACGCAGAACTCGTTGCCCTCGGGGTCGGCGAGGACCGTCCAGGGCACTTCGCCCTGGCCCACGTCGGCGGGTGTCGCACCGAGAGCCCGGAGGCGCGCGACCAACTCCGCCTGATGGGCCGCGGAGGTGGTGGCGAGATCGAGGTGCACACGGTTCTTTGTCGTTGTCTTGGGTTCCGGGACGGTGACGACGTCGATGCAGACGGCGACCGGGTCCGGCCAGACGAAGCCGCCGCCGGGTTCCACGTTGGTCACGCCGGGGCCCTCGCTGGAAACACCCCAGCCGAGCGCCTCCGCCCAGAACCGGCCGACCGCCAAGCCATCAAGAGCCTTTATGTTCACCTGGACAGGTCGAAGGGCCATGCCGGCGATCGTACCCACCCGCTCCGCGACGACATCCGAGCTCGCCAACTAGAGCGCTCTGGCACGAGCCTCGCCGCCGAAACAGCCCGCCGGACAAGCCGACGGGCCGCTACGAAAGATCGAGGCTAACCGCGAGGGCCGATGGTCTTGGTCCATCCCACCGAGATTCCCCAGGATCCACTCGTCTTGCTGGTAACCGAAACAGCGACGTTCTTGTGGCTGTGGCTTAGACCTACTTCGTTGAACTGCCCAGGATCGCCGTTTGCGCAGACGACGGTATAGCTCACGAGAGAGCCGACATTGACTTCGATGGTCCCGGAACCCGAACAGATCACTGCGACTTCCAGAGTTCCCTGCTGAATTTGAGAGATCGCCGGAAATGAGTGAGGACCGGTATTTCTACCGGTTTTGATAAATGTTTTCTGCGCGTCTGGCAGTTGGGGTGGAATGCGAGAGTCCGCGGTGGCGGAGGGCGTACCGGACGAAGCTGTTTCGACCGGCGTCTCACTCACCGTCGCTCGACCACCGGTTGACGTTGTGCTGGTGCACCCGGTCAACGCAAGGAGGACTACCGGAACGACTATCCCTATTCGTCCCATGTGTACCACCCGACATGCGTAGGGCCGTAGCCTGTCACCTTGTTCTGTGTCAGGTAGCAGGTGTGGTGCTGGTAGTAAGCGGTGCAGGTGAACTTGCGGTGCCACACGCCGTATTGCGCATGGGCAGCCTTGTGCGGAGGAACGTTCTTGACGGGGTCAAGCAATCCCGCACTGTCATCATTGCCGTCTTGAGCCGTTGCTGTGGCAGCCGTGGGAGATGCGGTTGGGTCAGCAGCCAATGCCGGGGTTGATATCCCCAAGGCCACGGCCCTTGCGAACACTATTAAGTCTGCAACTAGGCGCACTTGCTCCCCTGGTTTCCTGTGGGTGGAACGGTTGGTCAGACCGTCGATCGTGGAGCCTAGGGATCAAAAAGTATTCTGTGTGCAAAATTGAGGGAACCTTGAGATGGGAGTCCCGGCAACGCTGAGCCTGGCTTCATCTCCTGCTTCCGACCACCGAGCGCAGGTCCGGCCTTGACGAGGTAGGGAAATGCGTGACTGAGCGTCCTGATGAAAGCTCACACGTGCTGCCTGATCCTTCGGATCAGAAGGTCGCAAGATCCTCTCTTCGCTCTCACCCCACGGCGTCGCGGGAGGACGCGGACACAAGGCCCAGCAGAGCCTGTCTCTCCAGGGAGGCCGACGAGGCCGGCCGAGCCCTAGGCTTACCCGCGTCGGCCCGGGGCCGCGGCCCCGGGCGCTGATGATCGGCGCAGTGGGCATGGGGCGCGGAACAGAGCCAGTGGGCCCCGTGTGGACCACGGCCGCTGCGAAACGCCTGGAGCCGGTACGTTGTACCCGCTCCGCTCCTGGTGGGCGGGGCAGAGGTGGGTTGCCCGAGCAACTCCCGTTCCACCGCGTACCGGAGGCAGTTGCTGAAGACCGTTCGCTTGCGATTCACCGTGTTCTCGGCAGCGGCCGTGCCGTCCTGCTTTAGCTTCAGAGCGGCGAGTGCCGTCCGCACCACCGAGGGCGTGTTGAGGTCGGTGATGTCCACGGACTTCCGGCCGGTCCAGTCCAACGCGGCCACGATGTCGGCAGGCGGCTCTTCGACGTCGAGACGCGGCCTCAGCGTTCCGTCGTCGCCGAGGACGAACCGGTAGACCCACGAGTAGAGCGCAGTCGCGGCGTACGTGGCGGAGCGCGCCGAGGGTGGTGGGGCAGGCGCGGGATTTGCTGGAGAAGTGGCCGCGAAAGCCGAGCATGCGGTTGGGCTTGTTGAGGTCGACGCCTGGGCGCTGGGCGGTGAGCAGGTCGGCCGGGTCGGTGATGAGGTGGGCGGACTGCTGGGCGATGGCTGCGCTGTCCCTGCCGGACACGAAGGGCATGCGGATGCGGGTGAATCCGGGCTGGGACTGGTGGTTCATGGAGGCGACGCCGACGTAGGCGCGGTCCTGAAGGTTGATCGGGTTGGCGTCGGGCCGTTCTCGGATGTCCTCACCGAGTGGCGAGGATGACGAGGCTGCCCATGCTGCGGCCGATCTTCACCAGGTCCTCGACGAGCCGGGCGTTCTCGGCGGCGAGCGCGGCGAGCTTCTTCGTCTTGGCTTCGCTGCCTTGTGGTCGCGGAAGCAGGAGTGCGCTTCATTGATGATCACGACGACGAGCGGCCACGCTGCGGACGGCCCGACCTCCCACACGCTCTGCACCCCGAGGATGCGCTCAGCGGCCGAGACGCGGGCGCGGCGCAGTTCAGTCGTAGATCAGCCGGTTGATGTGCCACGTCTTGCCGGAGCCGGGAAGGCTGGCCACGGTCACGCCGGGCACCTGAGTGAGGTCGATGGATACCGGCTGTGCGTACTCGTCCGAGCCCAGGTCCCACCGGGCGATCTCGTCCGGTACTTCACCCGTGGGACGGTGCTCGGTGGTGAACTTCTGCGGATCGTGCCGCACACCCCGGATGACCACCTGTCCAGGCTTGTCCTGGGTCAACGCGACCCGCTTGCACCTCCAAGCGTCCGCAAGATGCGGGGCCGTCTTCTGGAACTGTTCCAGGCCGACGCCGGGCAAGCAGGTTGCCCGTGCGATCACCCCGTACTCGTCATGCGTGACCTTCAGGGCGGGGACCAGGACGCGGGGCTTGATCGGCTCTTTGTCCGTGTTCGACAGCGACGCCAGTGCGGTCGGCGTCTTGTCCGTGGCCGACAGCTTCAGCATCGGCGCGAGCCGCTTCCAGCCCCGCCGCACACGCACGGCGCGAGCTGACCGGAGGGGATGCGGCTGATCGTCCGTCGTTGTCGGCTGCGGATCGGATGAACCTGGCGCTGGTCCACAGCCTTCACCACCTGCTGGCAGCGGTTACCAACCGCGCCATCACCTGACGGCCGGACACCCTCACGGCCCAGACCTGCAACGAGGACGAGCAGCGGGACTCTCCGCCTGTAGAACCCGGCGCACCCTGCAGCGTCACGCGATGGCCCGCCTCGCGCGGCGAGAGGACCTTACGGGCGAACCGTCGAAGCGATCAGCGATCAAACCAGCTCAAGAAGTCTTATAAATGCGGTAAATGACAGATCCTGCGGTTAATACGTATTTGGGATGGTCTGTAACTGTGTCTGATCGGCCTTATGTGAGCTCAAGCGGGTGCCGCGGAACGACAAAGGGCCCATTCGAATGCGTCGATTAGTCCAATATGTTCATAAATGGGCGAGTTTCGACCGGATAGGTCTGTCGGTCGGCCGCACAAGCGTCAAGATCTCACTCGGATTCGGGAACTCACCCGAACTTGTTGACTCAAGGAGCAAGCAGATGAGTCCTGAGTACAGGACGACTTCGCTACTCGGGCCGGTGGCGCGAGAGCGGTTCAAGAGGGCCGGAATGGTGGCCTCCCTCGCGCTGGTCATGGCGACCGGAGTGGTCAACCCCGCCGTCGCGGCGGCACACAGTGTGACCGACCACGCGGCCCTGATGAGCCGCCACGGCGGCGACAAGTGTAAGGAAGAGAACGGCCAGCACAAGTCGTTGTCCGACCCGCTCGTCTACGGCGACAAGGACGGTAAGGGCGACGGCAAGAACGAGTGCAAGGGTGCGACCGGTGCCACGGGTGCGACCGGTGCCACGGGTGCTACCGGCGCCACGGGTGACACCGGTGCGACGGGCGCGACCGGTGCGACGGGCGCGACGGGTACTGGTGGGACGGGTGCCACTGGCGCGACGGGTGCCACGGGGGCGACGGGTGCCACGGGGGCGACAGGAACCACCGGGCCCTGCTCCGACATCGACGCGGTCCAGTTCAACAACAACTACGAACTGAGGGCTGCCCTGACCGGCGGCAATACGTACGCCGGCATCAGGGACATCAGCGGTGCCGTCCCCGGCTTCCTGTGGACCGACCTCAGCGGCCTGCCCAACTACCCCACCGGCGCCTGTGGCGTGGCCATCAATGAGCACAGCAACGCGGCCAACAGCGTCAAAATCGATGTCCTGACCACGGGCGGACAGGTCTTCGAGACGACCTGCTCCGAGAGCAACTCGCCGCCTCCGCCCCCGATCCACCCCATCCTCTCCTGCACGAACCCCTGGGTCCTGCAGAATTCCCCGACCCCGGGTGCCGTCAACAGCTAGTGCGAGCCCAAGGGCAAGCTGCGTAGGCAGTGTAGGTAAAGGGATGAAGGGGTGTCCGGCCGACCGCCGGGCGCCCCTCAACCTTGGGGCTCCTTGATCACGCCGTTGGCAGCCGCGGTCGGCGGGGCCGGTGATCTCGGGTGCGGTGGCTGAACCGATGGACGTCGCGCTCGCAGAGGGTCGGGCCGATGCGCGCTTCACGTCCACGGTTGCGGTGGCCGTCACTGTTCGGACGAAACCCGAACATCCGGCTCGCCCTTCGCCTCCACTTGCTGGCGTTCCCGGTGACTTTGAACTGCACGTCATGGATACGCCTGCGCTTGCCGCTCCTGCTCCCTCCACGTGGGCCCTCAGCTTCCACCTGGAACTGTTGGCTGACGCCGCATTTCAAGCGGCAGCGCCGTCCCACAAGACCTCCGAGCCCCTCTCAGGCAGAGTGGGCCCAATGAGTCGCGAGGCCGCTTCAGCGACGCATGTGCAGATCCTCAGGCCCACTCGTGACGTCGCCCGGGCCGTTCAACTGCCCTTCTGAGCCGAAGGTCTTGCGCATGCCCGCACTCCGGGCCTAGCTCTTCTCCTTGCGTACGAGCAGGCTCACGGTCATCCCCGTCACCGATTGGCTACTGGACAACTCGTACCGGCTCTGCAGGGCGATCGCCTGCCCCGGGTTGATGGCGTTGAAAGGGAAGTCGGCGCCCTGGGTCAGCAGCCAGATGCGCTGCTCGCCTTTGAGGCACAGGATCGGGACGGAGCACTGGAGCGCGTAAAGGTCGTTGATCGCGCTGGGGGCCTTGGCCAGGAAGACGTCGCGCAGCTTCAGGTCGCGGGGCAGATAGTACTGAACCCCGCTGTCGAGCTTCCATGTGTTCTCGCGGTCGTAGACGACGGCGTCTCCAGGCTGGTGGCGCTGCTTGATCACGTCCGCCGCCGCCGCGTAGTCGAGGGGCACTGGGGCGTCATGCTCGAACGGCTGTCGCATCTGCTTCTGGTCGGACAGAGTCAGGACGGCCAGCGCCGCGAGGAGGGCCGCGGTGGATTTCCGAGAGCGGGAGGCCCCGGCGAGGCCGGCACCGGCGAGGAGTGCCCAGGCCGGGAGGGTGAAGAGGACATAGACGTGGCGGAAGTACGAGACCTCGCCGTGCGAGGCGAGCCAGACGAGGACAGGAGGTACAAGGGCCCAGGTGCCGCAGAGGAACAGGGGGGCCTTGCGCGGTGAACGGGCCAGAAGGGCGAGGGCGATCAGCGCTCCGGCGCACAGGGCGGAGGCGAAGACGTCACGCATGATGGAGAGAAGTGCCCAGGCGTCGGGCTCCGGGACCCAGTACAGCTGGCGTTGGACCTGGGAATGGCCGAGCAGGGCGACCGGGGCGACGCAGGCGGCGACGGCCAGGAGGGCGAGTCCGGACTTCCACCACAGGGAGCGGTTCTGCCGCGCATGGGCCGCGAGCACGCAGGCATGGGCGAGTACGACGGACAGTGCGATCAGGTGGAGGAGTCCGACGACGGCCAGCGTGAGTGAGTAGGCGGCCCATCGCCAGGGGCTGCGAGGGGCGTCCAGTGCCCGGAGCAGCAGGAGCGTCGCGAGGGCGACGGCGAAAATCACCAGAGCGTAGCTGCGGGCTTCCTGGCCATAGCGGCTCACCGCAGGCACGATCGCGAAGAGAATTCCGGCGAGAATTCCGGCACGATATCCGAAGAGCCGGTCTCCGATGAGACTTACGACGGACGCCGATCCGGCCACGGCCAATGCGGTGGGGAGCCGCAAGGAAATGACAGAATCGCCGAAGAGACCCACCCACAGATGCATCAGCAGGTAGTACATGCCGTGCACGGCGTCGACGTTCTGGAGAGTGGCGAGGATCTGACCGGTGTTGCGGTTCACCATGTCCCAGGTGACCAGTTCGTCGCGACCCAGCAGAGAGTCGGTCAGTCCGTGGCTGGTCAGGCCGAAAGTAAGGACGAGCGGCCACAGCCACAGCCCCGTCCGCTGTCTTCTGTGTTTGATCGCCTCGGCGCTCTGGATTTCTTCGCGCGGAAGGGGAAGTTGCGCGGTGACTACCATAAATATCTCCCATGCCCTGCAGCAGGAACTGCTCACTTATACACAGGTGCGGGCGGCTGGGGCGGCAATCTGGTCGGGCCATCACCTGTATGGACGTCGAGTCCCTGGTGGCGGTCCTTGTGTGGGGTTCTATGACTCGGTAAATTCACCCACCGATCCTCTTCATTACAGAAAAGAAAAAGTCATGGAAACGGTCTGCCTTAATATGATCGTCAAGGACGAGGCGCATGTGATCCGGCGCTGCCTCGAATCTGTGCGCCCCCTCATCGACACATGGGTGATCCTTGATACAGGCTCGACCGACGGCACTCAGGACGTCATCCGTGAAACTCTCGCCGACCTGCCCGGGACGCTGTACGAGAGCCCTTGGAAGGGCTTCGACCTGAGCCGCAGCGAGGCGATCGATCTGGCCCGGGACCGCGCGCACTACCTGCTGTTCATCGACGCCGACGACGTGATGGAGACCGGTCCCGGCTTCACGATGCCGGAACTGACCCATGACTGCTACGACTTCGAGGTGCGCCACGGCCCCATCGTCCACTGGCGTCCGACGATGGTGTCGACCCGTCTGCCTTGGCGGTACGTCGGTGTGCTGCACGAGTACCTGGAGTGCGACACGCGCTTCAGCCGGGCCACCCTCGAAGGCGCTCGCATGGTCATCATGGGCGGCGGTGGGCGCCTCCAGAGCAGCCAGCGACAGAAGTACCTCCGCGATGCCGCGATCCTCAAGGACGGGCTTGCCAAGGATCCGGACAACGCCCGGTACGTCTTCTACCTCGCCCAAAGCTGGCGCGACGCCGGTGAACCCGGAAAGGCGCTCGCCGCGTACGACCGGCGCGCGGGCATGGGTGGCTTCGCCGAGGAGGCGTTCTGCGCCCGGCTCTATGCGGCCCGACTGGCCATGGACGCCAAGCGCCGGGTGCCGGAGGTCACGGCCCGCTTCCTGGACGCGCACGAGTACCGGCCCACACGGGTCGAACCGCTCGGCGAGCTCGCGCGTCTGTACCGTCTGAACGGGGAGCGCTGGCCACTCGCGTACATGTTCGCGCGGCGCGCGGTGGAGCTCCCGCCATCGAAGGACATCCTGTTCGTGGAGCATGGCTGGTACGAGTGGCGGGCGCTGGACGAGCTGGCGGTGTCGTCCTACTGGATGGGCGAGTACCGGGAATCGTTGGAGTGCTGCGAGAAGCTGCTGGACGGTGGAAAGTTGCCCGAAGGCCATCGTCAACGGGTCATCGCGAACAGGGACCTCGCGCGGGCCAAGCTGCTCGTGGGAGCAGGGGCCGACGCGAGGACACTCGTCGGCACCTGATCCGCGGATCTGATGCCGCTCGGAGCGGCGTTCCTGGAGGGCGGAACGGAGCCGGTGGGCCCCGTGTGAACCATGGCCCCCACCAAGCATTCGGGGCCGGTACCCTGTAACTGCTCCGCTCCTGGTGGGCGGGGCAGAGGTGGGTTGCCCGAGCGGCCTAAGGGAACGGTCTTGAAAACCGTCGTGGCAGCGATGTCACCGTGGGTTCAAATCCCACACCCACCGCAGGTGTTCGGCCTCTGTGCCGGCGACAAGGGGTGTCCTGATTTCAGGGCACCCCTTCGGCATGTCGGCAGCGGCTTGGGACACGCCCTCGGTTGTCGGCAGAGTCTCAGAACATCCTCGGTAGGCCGGCGGCGGCTCACAGCTCGAAGTCCTCTGCGGCTTCCTCCCAGGGGATGGCGCGCAGGGCCGGATCGGCGGTGTGGCCGGACGGGATGTCGGGGGTGGCCTGGAACCACGCGACCGCCAGGGTCGAGCGGTGGAGGACGGGGTCGAGGGAGGGGTCGACCGCGCTGGAAAGGAAGAGGCCGACGCAGGTCACGGCGGGGAGCATTTCGACCGGGCCGAAGCCTCGGGCGGGCAGGTCCGGATGGTCCCGGTGGGGTGTGACGAGGTGCGCCGGGGTGCCGGGGAACGCCTCCGCTGTCCGCCGGGCCAGGGCGTTGACGATGTGGTCGTTCCAGCGCTTGAAGGGGTAGCCCTCGAGCATTCCGCCGTAGGTCGAGGTGAGACGCAGGTCGGATATCCCGACGCTTCTGCCCGAGGTGAGGGTGACGTGGGTCAGTGCCATGGCGCGCAGCCTAGGGATCGGCGGTGCGTGGTGTCGTTTTGTTTTGTGGTGGCCCGGGGCGTGGAAACGTCATCCGGGACGCCGAGGCGATCGTCGAGCGGGCCTCGCGTTCGGTGAGGCCGGTGCGGACGGCGGCGTCGACGAGTGCGGTGGTCAGTTCCGGGCCGATGCCGTTCTCGTAGGCGCGGCAGGCGGCCCAGAAGAGGCGGGTGTTGCGCTGGCCCTCGTGGGCGGCGAGCACGAACTGGACGAGCCCCTGGCCGTGTTGGCCGGTCGCGGGGGGCGCGCGGTGGTGCGTGCGGGGCGGGGGCGTGAGCAGGCGCAGGAGTTCGCGTGGACAGGGCGCGGGCGCCAACTGGGCGGTGCCCGGGGCCGTTCCGTACACGCCGTGCTCGGTGCGGGAGCCGGGGCCGACCAGGTAGCCGCCGGCACCGCGGATGTCGATGCCCGGGGCCAGTCGGCTCGCCGAGTTGGGGACGACCACGTCGGGCGGTCCGGTCAGCCAGAGGTGGCGACCGCCGCTCGGGGTCAGCACGACCACCGTCTCCGGGATCGTGAACAGGTGGCGCAGGGCCAGTTCGCGCAGGGCGGCCGAGGAGTCGGTACCGGATTTGGTGTCGAGGTCGATGCCGATGAGGCGGTGCGGGTCGAGGCCGCAGGCGATGCCGTAGCCGGTCGCCCAGGGCGCGGCGGCGAAGAGCGCGCGGATGCGGCGGGGGTCGGTGGAGGCGTCGTACACGCCGTGTCCGAAGCGGCCGCATTCGCCGTGGCAGGGAGGGGTCGTCGGGTCGGGATCGGGGTCGTCGCGGTGGGGGGAGCGCAGGGCCGGGAGCTTCGTGCGGGACAGCGGGATCACCGCGAGACCGCGTTCGGCGGCGGACAGGGCGTGGGCCAGGGCCAGGGTCGTGGCCTGCCGGTCGATGGTGGCCATGTCTCCATTTTCGTATGAGTGTTCGAAAAAAGGAAGGGCTCGCCGGGTGCGGGGGCGCCGGGAAGGGGATTCGGGAGGGATTGGCCAAAAAGTGGCGGAACGGTTCCCCTCTTGGGGTGCCCGGGCCCGAGTTGTCCGATCCGGTCTGAGCTGGGGTTTCTTGTCATGAAGAGGGTTTATCGACATGTACTCACGCTTGAGGGCGAATCACGGCTTCCGGGGTGGTTCGCCGGGGATTCGGTGGGCAACTCTGGACTCGCGACGTCGTGATCAGCGCCGGGGCGGTCGGCCAACCGCCTTGGAGCGAGCAGTACTTCCCGGTTCGCGCCGGTCCGTACATCCGGTTCTTGGAGGAATTCACATGGCAAGCATCCGCACCGCCCGTGTTCTCGCCGCCGTCTCGGCCCTGCCCCTCGCCGCCGCCCTCTTCGCGGGTGTCGCAGTGGCGGACAACGGCGCTTTCGCGGACAACGGATCGAACGCGGGCGTGGCAACCGTCAGCGGCAGCGGGGTCGGACACAACAACAGCGGCAACTCCTCCACCACGCAGCAGCAGGCGGTCGGCTCCGGGGCCTCGAACCAGAGCAACACGGCTCAGGTCAACCACTCCGCGTTCACGGCCATCGACCAGTCGAACGCCGTCGTCAACTTCACCAACCTCTGGTGAGCCGGGGCCGATTCGCCCGCTCTCGACGGGCTCATCGGCCCTGAAGCACCGTGTGGGGTGCTCTGTGGGGTGGTAACGCGTCTGGGCGACGGTACTTCGGTGCCGTCGCGCAGGCGTGTTCGCGTGTCCGTTCTCGACGGTCCCGTCGTGACCTTGACAGCTCCCGGCATCTGACGGACAGTCAGAAAACCTTGTTCGTACGAGGTCCGGGAGGGCCGCCGCCGTGCACCTCGCCCCCACCGAGCGCCAGCAACGACTGCGCGCCGAACTGCGTACGTACTTCCGGGACCTGATGCCCAACGGTCCCCCGCCCGCCGACGACCCCGGGCGACAGCGCGCGCTGCTGCGCCGCATCGGTGCCGACGGGCTGCTCGGGATCGGCTGGCCCGTCGCGTACGGGGGCCAAGGACGCGGAGCCGACGAGCAGTTCGTGTTCTTCGACGAGGCGTACCGGGCCGGTGCGCCGGTGTCGATGGTCACTCTGAACACCGTCGGACCGACTCTCATGAAGTACGGGAGCGAGGCGCAGAAGGAGTACTTCCTGCCGCGCGTCCTCAGGGGCGACCTCGTCTTCGCGATCGGGTACTCGGAGCCCTCGGCGGGCACGGACCTGGCCTCGCTGCGCACACGCGCCGCACGGGACGGTGAGTCCTGGCTGATCGACGGGCAGAAGATCTTCACCTCCAACGCCCAGCACGCGGACTGGATCTGGCTCGCCTGCCGCACCGACCCCGACGCGTCCAAGCACCGGGGCATCTCGATCGTCCTGGTGCCCACGGACGCGCCGGGCTTCTCCTGGACACCGATCGAGACGGTGGGCGGACTGACCACCACGGCCACGTACTACGACGGCATCCGCGTCCCCTCCTCGAACCTCGTCGGCGAGGAGAACGGCGGCTGGGAGCTCATCACCAACCAGCTCAACCACGAGCGGGTCGCGCTCGCCGCGATCGGCATGCAGGCCGAGGATTTCTACGCGGCCGCGCTGCGGGCGGTGCGCACCCCCGATCCGGTGACGGGGCGGCGTCGGGTTGACGAGCCCTGGGTGCGTTTTCGGCTGGCCGAGGTGCATGCCCGGCTGGCGGCATCGCGCCTGCTCAACTGGCGTTTGGTGGGGGATGTCGGGGCGGGCCGGCTGGCCCCGGGCGACGCGAGTGGCGTGAAGGTCGCGGGAACGGAATCGGCGGTCGCTTCGTACCGAATGTGTCAGGAAGTCGTGGGTGCGCGGGCGCTGGTGCGCTCCGGTTCGCCGGGTGTGTTCGGGGACGGCGAGCTGGAGCGGATGAACAGGGCGGCGCAGATCAACACGTTCGGGGGCGGGGTGAGCGAGGTGCAGCGGGAGATCGTGGCGACCATGCGGCTCGGGATGACGAGGGGGCGGCGGTGAGCGACGAGGCGGCCGAGCCCGCGGCGCGGCTCAAGGCGTACGAAGGGCGTGCGGCGGCCGTCGCCGGCGTGGGCAAGGACCCGGTCAACGAGCCGATGATCCGGCACTGGTGCGAGGCGATGGGCGACACCAACGCGGCGTACACGGGTCCGGACGCCGTGGCGCCGCCCACCATGCTCCAGGCGTGGACGATGGGCGGCCTGTCCGGGCACGAGGGCCGCTCGGACGCGTACGACGAGCTGCTCGGCCTGCTCGACGAGGCCGGCTGCACCTCCGTGGTCGCCACCGACTGCGAGCAGGAGTATCTGCGTCCGCTGCGGCCCGGCGACGAGATCAGCTTCGACGCGGTGATCGAGTCGGTCTCCGAGCGCAAGACCACCAAGCTGGGCACCGGGCACTTCGTCACGACCCGGATGGACGTACGGGCGAACGGGGAGCTTGCGGGTACGCACCGGTTCCGGATCCTCAAGTACGCCCCGGCGCGCACCAAGGCCAAGGCGGGCCGGCCGCGACCGGTCGTCAACCGGGACAACGCCGGGTTCTGGGAGGGCATCGGCCGGCACCAGCTGCTGATCCAGCGGTGCGGGGGCTGCGGGACGCTGCGGTTTCCCTGGCTGCCGGGGTGCGGCGCGTGCGGATCCCCGGAGTGGGACACGGTCGAGGCGAGCGGAGACGGGACGGTCTACTCGTACGTCGTCATGCACCACCCGCCGTTCCCCGCCTTCGACCCTCCGTACGCCGTGGGCCTGATCGAGCTGGCCGAGGGCGTCCGGATCGTCAGCAACGTCATCGGGGTGCCGTACGACAAGGTGCGGATCGGGATGCCCGTGCGGCTCCGCTTCGAGCGGTACGACGAGGAGCTGGTGCTGCCGGTCTTCCGGGCCGGTGCGGAGGGGGGAGGCTGACATGGACTTCACGCCCACCGAGGAACAGGCGGCCGCCCGCGACCTGGCCGCGCGGATCTTCGGAGACCTCTCCACCCCGGAGCGGCTCGCCGCGGCCGGCACCGGCAGCGACGCCGAGACGTGGAAGGCGCTCTGCGCGGCCGGGCTGGTGGCGGCCGTCGCGGACACGGGGCTCCTCGGTCTGGTGCTGCTCCTGGAGGAGCAGGGGCGGACCACGGCCCAGGTGCCGTTCGCGGCGAGCTGTGTGTACGGGCTGCTGGCGGTGTCCGCCCACGGTTCACCGGAGCAGCGGGAGCGGCTGCTGCCGGGGATCGGGGACGGGACGGCGGTGGTGTGCGGGGCGGTCTTCGAGCCGGGAGGCGTACGGGCGGACGCGGAGGGACGGTTGAGCGGAATCGCCCCTGTCGTGCCGTGGCTGCGGGACTCCACCCATGTGCTCGTCGCGGACGACCGGCGCCGGATGTGGCTCGTGCGGACCGCTGACGCGCGGTGCGCGCCGGTCGAGCTGACGGCGCCCTGGGCGGCGGGACGGCTGACGCTCGACGGGACGCCGGGTGAGCCGGTGGGCGGGGCGGACGCGTACGACGACGTGCTCGCCACCGCCCGGACCGCCTTCGCGGGGCTGCAGGCCGGAGTGTGCGCCGGGTCGCTGGCACGCGCCGTGGAGCACACCAACGCACGCGAGCAGTTCGGACGTCCGCTCGCCGCCAAGCAGGGTGTCCAACTCCGGGCCGCCGACGCGTACATGGACACCGAGGCGATACGGGTGACGGCGTACGAGGCGGCGTGGCGGCGCGACGAGGGGCTCGCGTACGCGACGCACGCGCTGACCGCCGCCTGGTGGGCGTCCGAGGCGGGTCAGCGGGTCGTGCACACGGGCCAGCATCTGCACGGAGGGACGGGTGCCGACCTGGAGCACCCGGTGCACCGGTACTTCCTGTGGGGGCGGCAGCTGGACGCGTACCTGGGGTGCGGGAGCGAAGTCCTCCAGGAACTGGGGGAGCTGATCGCGAGCGGGGAGGAAGAGACATGAGGGCCGGGGAAGGAGAGCGCGTGCGGGCCGGAGAGGGACAGCGCGTGCGGGCCGGAGAAGGGCAGCGCGTGCGGGTCGGAGAAGGCGAGCGCGTGTGGATCCGAGAGGGCGAGCGCGTGCGGGCCGGTGACGAGCTGCCGCCACTGGAGATCGAGATCACGCGCACGCTGATCGTGGCCGGGGCGATCGCGTCCCGGGACTACCAGGACGTGCACCACGACGCCGAGCTGGCGCGGCACAGGGGCTCCCCCGACGTCTTCATGAACATCCTGACCACCAACGGCCTCGTCGGGCGGTACATCACGGACCACTTCGGACCTGACGCCGTCCTCCGCAAGGTGGCCATACGGCTGGGGGCACCCAACTACCCGGGCGACACGATGGTGTTGACCGGCAGGGTCGAAGAGGTCGAGGGCGGCACCACGACCGTGCGCGTCGTCGGGGCGAACGGCATCGGCAGACACGTGACCGGGACCGTGACGGTCACCCTGCCGCCCGGAGGCGTCTCGTGAGCGTACGCACGAGGGACCGGCTCGGCGGCCGGGCGGCGATCGTCGGGATCGGGGCCACCGAGTTCTCCAAGGACTCCGGGCGCAGTGAGCTGACGCTCGCCGCGCAGGCGGTGCGGGCGGCGCTCGACGACGCGGGGCTGACACCGGCCGAGGTGGACGGGATGGTCACGTTCACCATGGACACCAGCCCGGAGATCACCGTCGCCCAGGCGGCCGGGATCGGCGAGCTGTCCTTCTTCTCCCGGGTGCACTACGGGGGCGGTGCGGCCTGCGCGACCGTCCAGCAGGCGGCGCTCGCGGTGGCGACCGGGGTGGCCGAGGTCGTGGTCTGCTACCGGGCGTTCAACGAGCGGTCGGGGCGGAGATTCGGAGCGGGGGTGCAGCAGCGGGAGCCGTCGGCCGAGGGAGTCGCGCTGGGCTGGGCCCTGCCGTTCGGGCTGCTCACCCCCGCGTCCTGGGTGGCGATGGCGGCCCAGCGGTATCTGCACACCTACGGGCTGACGCCCGAGGCGTTCGGCCACGTCGCCGTGGTGGACCGCAAGTACGCGGCGACGAACCCGGCGGCGTACTTCCACGGCAGACCGATCACCCTCGCCGAACACGCGGCCTCGCGGTGGATCGTGGAGCCGCTGCGGCTGTTGGACTGCTGCCAGGAGACGGACGGCGGCCAGGCGCTGGTCGTCACCTCCCTGGAGCGCGCCCGGGAGCTGCCGCACCCGCCCGCGGTGATCACCGCCGCCGCCCAGGGCGCGGGCCGGGCGCAGGAACAGATGACGAGCTTCTACCGGGACGAGCTGACCGGGCTGCCGGAGATGGGGGTCGTGGCGCGCCAGCTGTGGCGGACCTCGGGGCTGGCCCCCAAGGACATCGACGTGGGCATCCTCTACGACCACTTCACGCCGTTCGTGCTGATGCAGCTGGAGGAGTTCGGGTTCTGCGAGCCGGGGGAGGCCCCCGACTTCGTCGCCGAGGAGCGGTTGCCGCTGAACACCCACGGGGGCCAACTCGGGGAGGCGTATCTGCACGGGATGAACGGGGTGGCGGAGGCCGTACGCCAGCTGCGCGGCACGTCCGTGAACCAGATACGGGGCGTCGGCCGCACTTTGGTCACCGCGGGCACCGGAGTCCCCACGTCGGGGTTGATCCTGGGGGCGGACGGGGGATGAGTACGCTGTCGGGCTCGCCCCGCTCTCCCCGCGTCACGGAGCCCTCGGGGCCGCTGTGGGACACCCCGGGTAGCAGGGAGGCCGCCTCCGTACTACTGCCGTACGGGTCTCTCAGGGGTGAACCCTCAGGGTGCGGGCGCCGCTCGTCCACCCTCAGGAGGTGGGGCCAGCCCCCTTCCTACAACCTGAGGGGGACACCTCTTCGGGACCTGCGGCCGATCCGAGAAGGTAGGGGTCACTCCTAGCGTGGAGCCATGACCTCACTCGTCTGCACCAGCGGTTCGAGCGTCGGGACGCGGACCCTTCCGTACCCGTCGTTCTCGTCGTACATGAAGGCACGTCAGCCGGTGCTGCTGCGTACCGCCCGCTCGCTGACCGCGAACCCGAGCGACGCCGAGGACCTGCTGCAGACCGCGCTGACCAAGACCTACGTCGCGTGGGAGCGGATCGAGGACCACCGCGCGCTCGATGGCTATGTACGGCGTGTGCTGCTGAACACCCGGACCTCGCAGTGGCGCAAGCGCAAGGTCGACGAGTTCGCGTGCGACGAGCTGCCGGAGCCGGAGGACGTCCCCGCCGAGGACCCGGCCGAGCAGCAGGCGCTGCACGACGCGATGTGGCGCGCCATCATGAAGCTCCCGGCGCGGCAGCGGGCCATGGTCGTCCTGCGGTACTACGAGGACCTCAGCGAGGCACAGACCGCGGAGGTGCTCGGCGTCTCCGTCGGCACGGTCAAGTCGGCGGTGTCACGGGCGCTGGGCAAGCTGCGCGAGGACCCCGAGCTGGAACCCGTGCGCTGACCTTCGGCGGATCCGGGCCCAACGGCCCCCGCGGAAAAGTTCCCGTCCGCGCCGAACGGCCCCTGTGACCTGATCGATCGCCCGGAGCTAGTGACATACCGCGTGGTATGTGCGCAGAATCAGCGCATCCCTTACCACCTCGTAGGCAATGTCGCCCCGGGAGGACGCCGTGCTGAGCACGATGCAGGACGTACCGCTGCTGATCTCGAGGATCCTGACCCACGGGTCGGCCATCCACGGTACCTCGCAGGTGATCACCTGGACGGGTGAGGGAGAGCCGCAGCGCCGTTCCTACGCCGAGATCGGCGACCGGGCCGCCCAGCTCGCGCACGCGCTGCGCGAGGACCTCGGCGTCGAGGACGACGACCGTGTGGCGACGCTGATGTGGAACAACGCCGAGCATGTCGAGGCGTACTTCGGGATTCCCTCCATGGGCGCGGTCCTGCACACGCTCAACCTCCGCCTCCCCGCGGAACAACTCGTCTTCATCGTCAACCACGCCGCCGACCGCGTGATCATCGCCAACGGCTCGCTGCTCCCGCTGCTCGCGCCGCTGCTCCCCCATCTGCCGACGGTCGAGCACGTGGTCGTCTCGGGCCCCGGTGACCGTTCGCTGCTCGAGGGCACGAGCGTTCAGGTGCACGAGTACGACGAGCTGATCGCGGGAAAGCCGACCACCTACGACTGGCCGGAGCTGGACGAGCGTGCCGCCGCGGCCATGTGTTACACCTCCGGCACCACCGGCGACCCCAAGGGCGTCATCTATTCCCACCGTTCGATCTACCTGCACTCCATGCAGGTCAACATGGCCCAGTCGATGGGGCTCACCGACCAGGACACCTCGCTCGTCGTGGTCCCCCAGTTCCACGTCAACGCTTGGGGCCTGCCGCACGCCACGTTCATGACCGGCGTCAACCTCCTCATGCCGGACCGTTTCCTCCAGCCCGCGCCGCTCGCCGAGATGATCGAGTCCGAGCGGCCGACGCACGCCGCGGCCGTCCCCACCATCTGGCAGGGCCTGCTCGGCGAACTGCATGCCAAGCCCCGGGACGTCTCCTCGCTCACCCAGGTCACCATCGGCGGCTCGGCCTGCCCGCCCTCCCTCATGGAGGCCTTCGACAAGCTGGGCATGCGCGTCTGCCACGCCTGGGGCATGACGGAGACGTCCCCGCTGGGCACGATCGCCCGGCCGCCGGCCAGTGTCGTCGGCACGGACGAGGAGTTCGCGTACCGCCTCACCCAGGGCCGCTTCCCGGCCGGCGTGGAGGCCCGCCTCACCGGCCCCGGCGGCGAACGCCTCCCCTGGGACGGTGAGTCCGCGGGCGAGCTGGAGGTGCGCGGGCCCTGGATCGCGGGCGCGTACTACGGCGGCCAGGGCGCCGAACCGGTCCGCCCCGCCGACAAGTTCAGCGAGGACGGCTGGCTCAAGACCGGCGATGTCGGCACGATCAGCCACGACGGCTTCCTGACCCTCACCGACCGCGCCAAGGACGTCATCAAGTCGGGCGGTGAGTGGATCTCCTCCGTCGACCTGGAGAACGCGCTGATGTCGCACCCGGCCGTCGCCGAGGCCGCCGTCGTCGCCGTCCCCGACGACAAGTGGGGCGAGCGCCCCCTCGCCACGGTCGTCCTCAGGGAGGGCGCCACGGCCGACTTCGCGGCGCTGCGCACCTTCCTCGCCGAGGAGGGCAAGATCGCCAAATGGCAGCTCCCCGAGCGCTGGACGATCATCGAGTCGGTTCCGAAGACGAGCGTCGGCAAGTTCGACAAGAAGGTGATCCGCAGGCAGTACGCGGAGGGCGCGCTGGACGTCACCCAGCTCTGAGGTCGTCCGCGACAGAATGACGGTTGGGGTGCTGTTTCACGTGAAACAGCACCCCAACCGTCGTATGTATGAACCCGGTTCGAGACCCGGAGCGCGGCGGGTCAGTTCGTACCGATGCGCGCCAGCAGATCCACGATCCGGTCCTGCACCTCGACGCTCGTCGAGCGCTCGGCGAGGAACAGGACCGTCTCACCCGCGGCGAGGCGCGGCAGTTCGGCCTGGTCCACAGCTGCGGTGTAGACGACGAGCGGGGTGCGGTTCAACTGACCGTTCGCCCGCAGCCAGTCCACGATCCCGGCGCGCCGACGCCGTACCTGCATCAGATCCATCACGACCAGGTTCGGCCGCATCTGAGAGGCCAGCGTGACGGCGTCCGCGTCCGTGGACGCCCGCGCCACCTGCATCCCGCGCCGCTCCAGCGTCGAGGTCAACGCCAGCGCGATCTCCGCGTGCTCCTCGATGAGCAGCACGCGCGGCGGGTGCTGCTCGGAGTCCCGCGGCGCGAGCGCCTTCAGAAGTACGGCCGGATCGGCGCCGTACGCCGCCTCCCGCGTCGCCTGCCCCAGTCCCGCCGTCACCAGTACCGGGACCTCGGCGGCGACGGCGGCCTGGCGCAGCGACTGCAGCGCGGTGCGTGTGATCGGACCGGTCAGCGGGTCCACGAACAGCGCGGCCGGGAACGCGGCGATCTGCGCGTCCACCTCTTCGCGCGAGTTCACGATGACGGGCCGGTAGCCGCGGTCGCTCAGCGCTTGCTGGGTCGTCACGTCCGGCGCGGGCCACACGAGGAGACGGCGCGGGTTGTCCAGCGGCTCCGGGGGCAGTTCGTCGTCCACGGGCCGCGGCTGCGGCTGGTCGGCGACCTCGACCGCGCCACCGGGACCGTCCAGCGGCTCAGGACCCTCGTCGGCGTTCTTGTCCGGGGCTCCTATGGCGTACGACCGACCGGCGCCCTCGGTCGCTCCGGGCAGCCTCGGCCCGGGAGCCGTGGCGGTCTGCCCGGCCTGCGGGTGCGGGCGCGCCGTCCCTTCGGGGCGCTCGGCAGCGGGCTCGGGGGGCGTGCCGAGCTTGCGGCGGCGGCCGGAGCCATTGGTCTGGTGCGGGGGAGGCGTGGCGGTCTGCTGTGCCTGCGCCTGGGCCGGTACGGCCCCCGGCTGGTTCGGCGCCGGCTGGCGGCTGAACGGCACACCCTGCCCGAGCGTCCGCACGCTGAACGCGCGCCCCTGCGTCGAGTTGGGGTCGACCGGCGCGGCGGCCTCGGCGGGCAGCGGCTGGGCGACCCGCGGCTGAGCCCCCGGCCGGGGCACCGGCTGTGCGGGCTGCTCCGGCGGGAGGGGGTTGGCGGGGGCAGGGGTCTGCGCCTGCGGCTGGGCCTGGCGGCCGGCCGCTGCCGCGGGTGCGCCAGGCGGTACGGGCGCTCCCGGAGGTACGGGGGTGCCTGGCGGTACGGGAGTGCCGGCGCCGGAGGTGTCGTCGGCGTTCGGGGCCGGCCAAGGGGCCGGGGCCTGCGCGGGGACGGCCTGGGCCGGGGCTCCGGGTGCCGGGGCGGCCGGTACGGGGACGCCCTGGGCCGGAACCGCCGCCGTGCCCGGCCGCGCCGGGGCCTGGCGGGTCCGCACTCCCGACGGCGCGGAAACCGGGTGCGGCTGGGGCGGAGTGTGATCGTCGGCCGGGTTGTGCGGCATCCCGTCGTGCCGGCCCTCGTCCCCCTGGGCACGACCGGCGACGGCACCGACGGCGTCGCCCGCCTGCTCCAGGAGCTGCTGCTGGGCCCGTTGCGCCTGCTGGGCCTGTTCGGCCTGGATGTACTCGGGTGAGCGGTCGGCCTCCGCGGGCGGAAGCGCGAACACGGTCCGAGCGCCGCCTTCCTGCGCGGCGGCACGCTCGGCCGCCGCGGCCAGCGCCCGCCGACGCCGCCCGGTCGGCTGTGCGTCGCCACCTTCGGCGGGGACGGCCTCCGGGGCACCCGGAGCACCGGGCGCGCTCGGGGCGCTGGGAGCCGCGGGCAACGCGGGCGGCAGCGCGTGCTGTTCGCCGTCACGCCGCGCCCGCCGCCCGGACGGCACGGGCAGCCCTTGCGGAGAACCCACGGGAACCCCCTGCGGAGGCACCGTCCCGCCCAGCCCCGTACCCACGGCCGCGGTTCCCGCCGCGTGCTCGGCCGCCATGACGACCGCGCCCTCCGACACACCCTCGGCCGCGTCACCGTCCGCGCCCTCGACCGGGCTCGGCCGCCCACGACGGCGTCCGGTGGCGACGGCGTCGCCGTCACCGGGGCCCTGGGCCTGCGTGGGCACGGACACCTCGGCGGCCTCCTGCACCGCGGCCGTACGGCGCCTGCGCCGCCCGGTGGGAGCGGCCGCACCGCCCTCGGTCGTGACCGGCTCCGCGGGGGCGACCTCGCTCTCCAGGAAGGCGTCCACGGAGGACCGCCGGGCCCGCCGCCTGCCCCCGCCCTGGTTGCCGCCGTTCTGGTGCGAGGCCTGCTCGGGAAGGGCGATCTCGGCACCGGTCGACACCGGCGCCTCGGGGGCCATCGCTCCGGCCCCGTCGCCGATCGGCACCTCCAGCACGAACGCGCTGCCGCTCATCCCCGGCACCTCGTGCGTCTGCAGCACGCCGCCGTGCGCGCGCACGATCCCGCGCACGATCGGCTCGTGCACCGGGTCTCCCCCGCTGTACGGCCCGCGCACCTCGATCCGTACGACCTCGCCGCGCTGCGCCGCCGCCACGACGACGGTGTTGTCCATGTAGCCGCCCGCGGACACCGGCGCGTTGCCGGTCGCGTCGACGCCGGCCACGTCCGCGATGAGGTGCGCCAGCGCCTGCGCGAGCCGCTGCGGGTCGACCTCGGCCTCGATGGGCGGCGCGTGCACGGCGAACTGCACCCGCCCGGGCCCGATCAGTTCGACGGCCCCGTCGACACCGGCCGCGACGACCGCGTCCAGCATCACGTTCGTACGGACGATCTGCTCGGCCCCCGCGTCCAGCCGCTGATAGCCGAGCACGTTGTCGACGAGGGTCGTGATCCGCGAGTAGCCCGCCGCGAGGTGGTGAAGCACCTGGTTGGCCTCGGGCCACAGCTGTCCGGCATCGTCGGCGGCGAGCTTGGAGAGCTCACCGCGCAGCTGGTCGAGGGGCCCGCGCAGGGACTGGCCGAGCACCGAGAGGAGCTGATCGTGCCGGGCGGCCAGTGCCTCGTAGCGGTCCTTCTCGCGCTCGCCGAGCGCCGCGTAGCGCTCGTCGCCCGCGGCGAGTTCCTCCTCGTGGCGTTCGCGCACCTCGGCGAGCTCGGTGGTGTGCCGCTCGCGCAGCGCCTCCAGCTCCGCCGCGTGCTCCTCGCGGATCCGCTCGATCTCCTCCGCGTGCAGGGTGGCCTCGGCGTCCCTCTCCTCGACGAGGCTGTCGTACGGCCGTCGGTCGGTGAAGGTCATCACGGCGCCGACGAGCTGGTCTCCGTCGCGCACCGGAGCGGTCGTCAGGTCGACCGGCACCTTGTCCCCGGACTTGGACCACAACACCTGCCCGCGCACCCGGTGCTTGCGCCCGGAGCGCAGGGTGTCGGCGAGCGGGGACTCCTCGTACGCGAAGGGCTCGCCGTCCGCGCGCGAGTGAAGGATGAGGGCGTGCAGGTCCTGGCCGCCGAGATCACTGGCCCGGTATCCCAGTATCTGAGCGGCCGCCGGATTGACGAGGACGACCCGCCCCTCCGTGTCCGTGCCCACGACACCCTCGGCCGCAGCGCGCAGGATCATCTCGGTCTGTCGTTGCGAACGCGCGAGTTCGGCCTCGGTGTCGACGGTGCCCGACAGATCGCGTACGACGAGCATGAGCAGCTCGTCAGGGGTGGGACCGTAACTGTCGTAGGCCTGCTGGCCGTTCTCCAGGTTCGCGCTGGTGACCTCGACCGGGAACTCGTTGCCGTCGGTCCGCCGCGCGATCATCCTGGTCGGCTTGGTCCGCCCGCTCTGGTCGATCGTCTCGGGCCGCCGCATGGACCCGGGGATCAGCCGCGAGTCGAACTGCGGCAGCAGATCGAGCAGCCCCCGGCCCACCAGAGCCGTACCCGGGGCCTCGAAGGCCTCCAGGGCGATGGTGTTGGCGTTGACGACCGTGCCATTGGCGTTGACCAGCACCAACGCATCGGGCAGCGCGTCCAGTATGGCTGCGAGGCGAGCAGCGCCTCGGGATGGCCTGCTGCTCACGAGACGCTTCCTCCCTGTTACCGCACCTTGCCGACCGCGAGGGCCATCTTGCCAACCTGCCCGCAGCGTGTCACGCGAGGGAGTCTACGGGCAGAGGTTGCCCTCGCGGCGCCGGATGAGAGGGAGGTCGCACGCAGAAGAACGGAAGAACCTGTGACCGCGCATTTCACCCCTTCCCTCCCTGCCTCGCCGAACCATGGCGTCACCATGGCCGAGCCGTGCCGCGGCTGTGGGCGGAGCCGGGGAGCAGGGGGACGAGGGCGTCCCAGCGCGCGATCTGGCAGCCGTCCGCCCGGTCGAACCGCGCGTCGACGGGCCGCCCGGCCCAGGTCCCGGTCACATGGGCGGTGGCTGGACCGCCGTACATCATGGTGCACATCGTGTCGGGCGCCACAGGGGCGAAGGGGTCCTTGCCCCAGGTGGTCCGCCGGTCCAGCGTCGCGCACGCCCTGCCCACGTCGGGGTGAGTGCCGCCATCGGGATGACACCGCAGTTCGTACGTCCCGTCGCCGCCTTCCGTGTGCTGGACGGTCAGGGTCAGCCGGTCCCCGGAATCCTCGCCGCGGGCCGGCGGAGGCATCAGGCTCAGGGAGGCCGGCTCCGCGCGGCCGGCGTCGGCCTGGGCGACGGCGGGCATGGCGGGCACGGAGGACAGCGCCGCGACGGACGCGGCGGCGGTGAGGACGAGACGACGCAACATGACCTGACTAACGCGAGGGGCCCCGAGCGGTTGCGCGCGGCCGACGCCCGCCCCCCCGTCTCAGGGGTTCCGGCTCTCCAGCTCTCCGACCCTCCGGCTCCTCGGGACTTTGCTCTGTGACCCGACTGCCTAGTACCGTGGGAGCCGATTGGTGACACCCCACCCGGCTGTGTCATCATCTGCACGCACCACTTGCGCTCGCGCGGGCGGTTGTGCGGGAGGCGTCGCCTAGTCCGGTCTATGGCGCCGCACTGCTAATGCGGTTTGGGCCTTAAAGCCCATCGAGGGTTCAAATCCCTCCGCCTCCGCGTCAAGATCCGAAGCCCCGGTCCACCTGGACCGGGGCTTCGGCGTTGAGTGCCTGCGGAGCGCGTTTTCCCAGCTCACAAGGGGTGCGGCAAACGGATTTCACATGGCGGCGGCAGTCATGTAATGTTCTTCCTGTCGCCGCGAGCGGGCCGAAAGCCCGGGAAGCGGGACGAAGCAGGAAACAACAGAACAAGCACTCGTAGCTTAACGGATAGAGCATCTGACTACGGATCAGAAGGTTGCAGGTTCGAATCCTGCCGAGTGCACATCAGACCAGAGGCCCCGTGGAGTGATCCGCGGGGCCTCTGGCTTTTGCCTTGACGGCAGGGTTCGACGGCAACCGCCTCTGTTCGGTCCATGAGCTCGAAGGGAACACTGTCCGGCATGCCTGTCTCGCTGCATCACATCGTCATCGACGCCCGCGACCTGCCCGCCCTGGCCCGGTTCTGGGCTGCGGTGCTGGGCTGGCGGATCCTGTCCGAGCGGGAGCGGGAGGTCGTGATCGGGCCGGACGAGACGGCCCCGGTGGGAATCTGCTTCATGCCGGTGACCGACCGCAAGGTCGTCAAGAACCGCCTGCACCTCGATCTGACCTCCACTGCGGAGGACCGGGAGGCGGAGATCGAGCGAATCCTTGCCCTCGGCGCCCGCAGAGCGGACGTCGGACAGGGCGGCGACGAGTCGTGGACCGTGCTGGCCGATCCGGAGGGGAACGAGTTCTGCGTAGTCCGTCCGAAGGTGACTCTCATCGGATAGTCCTGGTCGGATGGTCCCGGGGAGCCGATCGGACGGCTACCAAGACACCTGCCGCATCGTCGTCATCGGGGGCGTCAGCCGGTACGGGTGGCGCCGGCGTCCGGGTCGTGGACGCTCGCGAGGAGTTGCTGGTGCGTCTCACTCATGGGCTTCTCCTTCCCCTTCGGGCTGAGAGAGATGATCTCGATGAAGTGGGCGTCGCCGGCGACGAGGCGGGCGGAGCCCGCGGCGCCGTCAGGGGCGGAGAGATGCGCGTCGAGGCCCGGCTGGCCGTGGACCGTGATCTTGTGGACGCCGGTGCTGGAGAGCTTGTGCTTGGGGGACCGGGTGCCCGCGTTGTAGCCGTCCACCAAGCCTCGAAGAGCGTCGTCGAGCTCCCCCTTGGCGCCGGGCAGGTCGAAGACCGCGAAGACGATGACCCCGTTGTCGGTCCTCACCTCGTAAAGGCGACCGTTCATTCCGTCCACGGCCTGGGTGAACTGTATGACCTTGGGCTTTCCGGGGAGCCGGAACTTGATGCCGCTCGCTGCGTCGGTGGTCTCCACCCATTGCTTGGTGGAGGCGGGGCTGCCGTCCTGACGGTGAGCGTCATGATCGGAGGCGACCGTGGTGACGGCGGCCGTGTGCGGCGCGGCCGTGGCGGCCATCGCACTGCTGGGCAACACCGCGCCTCCGACGATCACGGTGGTCGAGGTCGCGAGCAGCAGAAGGCGCTGGAAACGGGAACGACGAGTCATGGCCGGCCCGCACGCCGTAGCCGCGGCGGCCTTTCGGCGAGTGCAATGCCCATATGGCTGGGGGTAATCGGCTGCGGCGGGAAGCCGCTGGAGGACGTCGGACGAAGGAGAAGGGCCCGAAGTCGCATCCCATACTCGCGGCTTCGGGCCCTCTCCACGTCAGGTGAAGGCGCGCAGGCTCAGTCGCCCTTCCGTAGCTCCTCGAGGTATTCGCTCATCAACTTTCCCGTACGGGTGAACCAGTCGTACAGGACCGCGATTTCGGCGGGCGAGTAGTCGGAGAGGAGTTCGGCGAGGCGGGCGTAGTGCGGCTCGTAGAGGGCCATGACACGGGCGACCGCGTCCGGGTTCGCGGCCACGCGGACGCGGCGGCGGTCGTCGGGGTCGGGACGGCGGGTGACGTAGTCGGCGCGTTCGAGGCGGTTGAGGATCCCTGTGACCGCGCCCGTCGTGACATGGGCCCGCTCCGCGAGGTCGCCGGCCGTGAGCAGGGTGTCGCCCGCCTCCAGGACGAAGCCGAAGCAGGTGAGGTCGGTGACGCTCAGGTTCAGCCGCTGGGCCATCTCCTGCTGGCCGATCATGCCCGTCGCGATGAGGTGGTCCATGGCGCTCAGCGCCTGGGCCGGAGTCGCGGGTGGGCGCGGCGTGCCCTGCTGCATGTGCATTTCCCTTAGTGCGTGAGATGTTTCTGGAGTAGATTTCTTAGCCCGTGAGGGATTCTAGTCCCTCACGTCACGAAACTCCGCTGTTGGGACAGAGGGAGGCAATACGTGAGCAAGCATGACGAGGGGCACACCCTTGCGGGCTGGATCGGATTCGGGATCGCCACCGTGGGGGTGGCGGGTATCGGGCTGGGGGTCTGCGCCGACAACGCCCTCGGTGAGTGGGGCGGCCTGGCGGTCGTGGCCGTGAGCGTGCTGGTCACCTGGGTGCTCCATCTCGCCGGATGGGGCAAGGCGCCCGGGCGGCGGCCGGCCTCGGAGTGGGGACTGCGGGTCAGGGACCTCCGCGCGCGGGAGGGACATCCCGGGTGTGTGGGGTGCCGGCTGGCGGGGCGTGGGCGGCCCGCGGTCAGGTCGGACGTGGCTGTCGGCGGTGAACCCGCGAGCGGTGAACCCGTGAGTGCATGAACCCGTGAACCCGTGAACCCCTGACCGGGTCCTCCCGTGACCGGGTCCACCCGTGGCCGACTCCGCCCCTGAACGGCTGCCCGTTCGCCGGGCAGCCTGATCGCCGCCCGGCTCCGTTGTCGGTGGCAACGCCTACGCTCGTGAGTGATGGCACAGACGTGGAGATGTTCGGGTCTGCGGTGGTCGGCGGACGGCCCCGTGCTGATGTGGGGCGGCGGGCGGGGCAGTGCGCTGTCCTGGGGGAAGCGGGTGGCCTTTGGGGTGGTGGACGAGGGCGTACGGACGTGTGTGGGGGCGCGGGGGAACGCCTGTCCTGTGCGGGCGGTGGTGTCGGGGCGGAGTGCGGGGGCCCGTTGTGAGGAGTGCGCGAGGCTGGACCGCGCGCACTCCGTGGCCGCCGACACGATGGCCGACGACCCACGGCCGTACCACGTGTACCTCGCGTGGTTCGGGCCCGGCATGGTCAAGGTCGGAATCACCGGAGTCGCGCGCGGTTCGGCTCGGCTGCTGGAGCAGGGGGCCGTCGTCTTCAGCTGGCTGGGGCAGGGGCCGTTGATGGCGGCGCGGCGGACCGAGGAGCTGCTGCGGGCCGCGCTCCGGGTGCCGGACCGGATCCCGTACGCCGAGAAGCGGGCGGTGCGGGCCGCGCTGCCGGGGCCGGGCGAGCGGCTGGAGGAGATCCGGGATCTGCACGCGCGGGTCATGGAGCTCGAAGGCTGGCCCGAGTCCCTGGAGCGGGCGCCCTTCCAGGCCGTCGATCACACCGAGGTGTTCGGGCTCGAAGGGCTCCCGCCCGCCGTCGGTGTCGTGCGTGAGCTTGTCGCGGGTGGTGTGGTGAGCGGGGAGCTGGTCGCCGCGGCCGGGCCCGATCTGCATCTGGCGACCGGGCGTGGGGTCGTCGTGGTCGATACGCGGCTCATGACCGGGTGGGAGCTGACCGCGGTCAGGGGTGAGCAACTGACGGTTCCCGTAAGGGAGTGGGAAGACAGGAGCGTGAGGCAGGACGGACTCTTCTGAGTGCCCGGGTCCGAGTGTCTGCGTGTGTGCCCGGGTCCGAGTGCCCAGGTCTGGGTGCCCGAGCGGATGCCGTTCTCCGAGGGTCAAGAGATGGATCCCTCTTGGATCCCGTTCGGAAAGGGCCTGGACGAGTGGGGACACGTGGCCCGACAGTGGCTGACATGAGCGATCACTCCATCACGCCTGTCGCAGCCCATGAACCCCCCTACTACGCCGCCGTGTTCACCTCCGTCAGAACCGAGGACGACGGAGGATACGCAGAGACCAACGAGCGTATGGAGGAGCTGGTGAAGGACATCCCGGGCTACCTCGGCATGGACTTCGCGCGCACGCCGGGTGGTCTGGCGATCACCGTCGGGTACTTCCGGGACGCGGACGCGATCAGGGAGTGGAGCGGGCACGCCGAGCACCGCGCGGCGCAGCGGCGTGGCCGCGCCGAGTGGTACGAGCGCTACACGCTGCACATTGCCAAGGTCGAGCGGAGCCATGGGTTCGAGCGGACTGCGGGGACTGAGCGGGGCATCGGGCCCGAGTAGGGCAGGGACCAGGCGGAGCAAGGAGGCAGGGCGGAGTGGCAGGAGCGAGCGTGCGCGCGGCTGACGGGTCTGACGGGGAGGGCGGTTCTGACGGGGAGGACGTACGGCGGTTCTGGGAGCGGCTGGGTCTTCCGGGGCTCGTCGACGTCCACACGCACTTCATGCCCGAGCGCGTCCTGCACAAGGTGTGGGACTACTTCGACGCGCTCGGGCCGCTGACCGGCGGCGTCGAGTGGCCCATCACCTACCGCGCGGAGGAGAGCGAACGGCTCGCGGTGATCCGGGAGTTCGGGGTACGGGCCTTCACCGCGATGCTCTACCCGCACAAGGCCGGCATGGCGCGGTGGCTCAACTCCTGGGCCGTCGACTTCGCCCGCCGGACGCCCGACTGTCTGCACACCGCGACCCTGTTCCCCGAGCCGGGCGTCGAGGGATACGTGCGGGAGGCCCTGGAGCAAGGGGCTCGCGTCTTCAAGGCGCACGTCCAGGTGGGGGCGTACGACCCGGGTGATCAACTACTCGACTCCACCTGGGGGCTGCTCGCCGAGGCCGGGGTCCCCGTCGTGATCCACTGCGGGTCCGGCCCCGCACCCGGCAAGCACACCGGGCCCGAGCCGGTCGCCCGCGTCCTCGCCCGGCATCCCCGACTGCGGCTGATCGTGGCGCACATGGGGATGCCCGAGTACGAGGACTTCCTCGCCCTGGCTGAGCGCTACGGGGAGGTGCGGCTGGACACGACGATGGCGTTCACGGACTTCAGCGAGCGGTTGGCGCCGTTTCCGCGGGAGGCCAGGACCCGGCTCGCCGCCCTCGGCGACCGGATCCTGCTGGGGACCGACTTCCCGAACATCCCCTATCCGTACGTCCACCAGCTGCACGCCCTCGAACGGCTCGGGCTGGGGGACGACTGGCTGAGGGCGGTCTGCTACGGGAACGGTGCGCGTCTCTTCACGATCGATTCCTGAGCGGGGCGCCTGATCAGCCCCTGAACGGGACGCCCGATCAGTTCCTTTGGCGGGACGCCCAGGAACGTCCAGGAACGCCCCTCGGGGACTTCGTGATCTTCCCAGGAGTTCCCTGAGAGGCACCTGTGTGTTTCTCAGGAAAATCACAGGTTGCCGAAAGCGCGTTCTCAGAGGACCCCGACAAGGTGTCCGCTATGACCACGACCTCGCCCCAGGGGCGCACCGAACTGCTGAGGCCGGACGGGAGCCCCGTCCGAGTGCTGGTAGTGGACGACGAGCTGTCGATCACCGAGCTGCTCTCCATGGCCCTTCGCTACGAAGGCTGGCAGATCCGCAGCGCGGGTGACGGACAGGGTGCGGTGCAGACCGCGCGCGAGTTTCGGCCCGACGCCGTTGTCCTCGACATGATGCTGCCGGACATGGACGGCCTCGCGGTCCTGGGGCGCCTGCGCCGCGATCTGCCCGACGTGCCCGTCCTCTTTCTCACGGCCAAGGACGCCGTCGAGGACCGCATCGCGGGGCTGACGGCGGGCGGCGACGACTACGTCACCAAGCCCTTCAGCCTCGAAGAGGTCGTGGCCCGGCTGCGCGGACTGATCCGCCGTTCCGGTGCCGCCGACCGGCGCTCCGACTCCGTGCTCGTCGTGGGCGACCTCACCCTCGACGAGGACAGCCACGAGGTCTCGCGTGCCGGGGAGAACATCCACCTGACCGCGACGGAGTTCGAACTCCTGCGGTTCCTCATGCGTAACCCCCGGCGTGTACTCAGCAAGGCACAGATACTCGACCGCGTGTGGTCGTACGACTTCGGCGGCCAGGCCAATGTCGTCGAGCTCTACATCTCGTACCTGCGCCGCAAGATCGACGCCGGACGTGAGCCGATGATCCACACCAGGCGTGGGGCCGGTTACCTGATCAAGCCCGCGGCGTCATGAGCGGGCGACGACGGCCGCGTAAGCAGGGGCGAGGACGACAGCCGCGCACGCTGCGGACGCGGCTCGTCGTCGCGTCCGTGTCGCTGATCGCCGTGGTGTGTGCGGTGATCGGCACCGTGACCACGCTGGCCCTGCGCGACCACCTGTATCAGCAGTTGGACGGCAAGGTGACCGACATCGCCATGCGCGCGGTCGGTCACATGCAGCAGGCTCCGGGCGGCACGAGACCCGGTGCGGCTCCGGGGGCCCCGGGCTCCTCCTCGGCGGCCACCGCCACACCGAGCGAGAAGGTCGACAGCCTGCTGACCAAGGGCCCGACGCCGCCCAAGACCGTCGCCGCGTACGTGAAGAACGGCTCGATCATCTCCGCCGCCGTCGCCAAACAGCAGAACGACGACGACGGATTCTTCAAGAGGATGTTCGCCGGCAATCTCTCCGCGGCGCAGAAGACGGCGCTGGAGGCCGTACCGAAGGACAACAACGCCCACAGCATGGAGATCCCGGGGTTCGGGAACTACCTCGTGAAGTACGTGGCGAGCCGGGACAGCAGCGACGCCTTCTACATCGCACTGCCCACCAAGGACGTCGATGACAACATCGACACCCTCATCCTCGTCGAGATCAGCGTCACCGCCGCCGGCCTGGTCGCCGCCGGCATCGCCGGGTACGTGCTCGTCGGAGTGGCCACCCGCCCCCTCCGCAAGGTCGCCAACACCGCCACCCGCGTCTCCGAACTCCCCCTGCACACCGGCGAGGTCACCCTCTACGAGCGGGTTCCGGAGTCCGAGGCCGACCCGCACACCGAGGTCGGTCAGGTCGGCGCCGCGCTCAACCGCATGCTCGACCACATCCACAGCGCCCTGCACGCACGCCAGCAGAGCGAGATGCGCGTACGGCAGTTCGTCGCGGACGCGAGTCATGAGCTGCGTACACCGCTGGCGTCGATCCGGGGTTATGCCGAGCTGACCAGACGCGGCCGCGAGGAGACCGGGCCCGACACCCGGCACGCCCTCGGCCGGATCGAGTCCGAGGCCGGGCGTATGACCCTGCTCGTCGAGGACCTGCTGCTGCTCGCGCGGCTGGACGCCGGACGCCCGCTCCAGTACGACCAGACCGATCTCGTACCGCTCGTCATCGACGCCGTGAGCGACGCCCGGGCGGCCGGACGCGACCACAACTGGCGGCTCGAACTGCCGGACGAGCCCGCGCTCGTCCTGGCGGACGCCGCACGGCTGCAACAGGTCATGGTCAATCTCTTCGCGAACGCCAGAACGCACACCCCGCCCGGTACGACCGTCACCGCACGCGTGCACCGGCACGGGCCGTGGCTGTGCGTGGACGTCCAGGACGACGGGCCCGGCATCCCGCCCGACCTGCTTCCGCGCGTCTTCGAACGCTTCGCACGCGGTGATTCCTCGCGTTCCCGGTCCTCCGGCTCGACGGGCCTGGGACTGGCCATCGTGCAGGCCGTCGCGGCCGCGCACGGCGGCGCCGTCACCGTGGACAGCATGCCTGGACGAACCGTGTTCACCCTTCATCTGCCCGCGATCGCCGTCGACGCGATCGTGGAAACAAGGGCGAAACTGTACTCACAGGCACAGCACAGCGCCACCACATGGGTGCAACAGGGCGTTTGACGAGAGTCGTTCGCATGCGAACCGACTCTTCTCCCGGCAACCTGCCGGCGCGGGAGCACCTCCCGGCCGGGTCCGCCGGTACGCCTGTCCTGGACGTAGTGATCCCCGTTTACAACGAGGAGAAGGATCTCCAGCCGTGTGTGGTGAGACTGCACGAGCATCTCAAGCGCACCTTCCCGTACGCGTTCCGCATCACGGTCGCGGACAACGCCTCGACGGACACCACCCCTCAGGTGTCCGCACGGCTGGAGTCGGAGATACCGGAAGTCAGGTCCTTCCGGCTTGAGCAGAAGGGCCGCGGGCGCGCGCTGCGCACCGTGTGGTCGGCCTCGGACGCTCCGATCCTCGCCTACATGGACGTGGACCTGTCCACCGACCTCAACGCGCTCCTCCCGCTGGTGGCCCCGCTGATCTCGGGCCACTCGGACCTCGCGATCGGCTCCCGGCTCGCCCGCAGCTCGCGCGTGGTGCGCGGGGCCAAGCGGGAGTTCATCAGCCGCACCTACAACCTGATCCTGCGTGGCTCGCTGCAGGCCCGCTTCTCGGACGCGCAGTGCGGCTTCAAGGCGATCCGCCGCGATGTCGCCCAGGTACTGCTGCCGCTGATCGAGGACACCGGCTGGTTCTTCGACACCGAGATGCTGGTGCTCGCCGAGCGCGCCGGACTGCGCATCCACGAGGTGCCGGTCGACTGGGTCGACGACCCGAACTCGACCGTGCACATCGTGAAGACCGCGGCCGACGACCTGAAGGGCGTGTGGCGCGTGGGGCGCGCCCTCACCACCGGTTCGCTCCCGCTCGACCGGCTCGCGCGCCCCTTCGGGGACGATCCGCGCGACCGCGACCTGACCGACGTACCCAAGGGCCTGGCCCGCCAGCTCGTCGGCTTCTGCGTGGTGGGTGCCCTGTCCACCCTCTTCTACCTGCTCCTGTACAGCGCCTTCCGCTCGTTCTCGGGCTCTCAGATCGCCAACGCGCTCGCCCTGCTCGTGTCGGCCGTCGCCAACACCGCGGCCAACCGCCGTCTGACCTTCGGCGTCCGTGGCCGTGGCAGCGCGGTCCGGCACCAGGCGCAGGGCCTGGTCGTCTTCGGCATCGGCCTCGCCCTCACCAGCGGCTCGCTCGCCGCCCTGAACGCGGCGACGAGCAGCCCGGCGCACTCCACCGAACTCGCGGTGCTCATCGCCGCCAACCTCGCGGCGACCGTGCTGCGGTTCCTGCTCTTCCGCGCCTGGGTCTTCCCGGACCGGCGCGACGAGACGGCGGCCTCGACCGTCGTCGCCTCGCACAACCCGGGCTCGCACAACCCGTCCTCGCCCACCTACGGCACGACGACGGCGGCGCACCAGCAGCACCAGCACCCGCACCAGCTCCCACACCAGCAGCATCCGCACACGCCGCTGCCCCAGCGCCCGAACGCGACGGCGCCCCAAGCCCCGTACATCGACTACGACCACAACCAGACCAACCAGACCAACGAGTTCCGCGCCGGTGAAGCCGCGGACCGTACCTGGGGGGACGCGACCATGCAGCTGCAAGCGGTGCGCCCGCACGATCACGACCCGAGGGACACGAGGGACGCACGATGACGACTCAGTCCGATACGAGCCATCAGGGCGGCGCGAGCCCCTTCGGGGGCGCCGAGCCCTCCTGGGGACCGCTGAGCTCGACGGCTCTGCAGGAGCCCGTGGCGCCGCCCACCGCGGCCCCCCGGTCCGGTGAGCCCAAGCAGCCGTTCCTCCACCGCGTCTGGCGCGGCCGGCCCGAGGACCCGCGCTGGGTGCGCCCCGCCTTCCTCGGTCTGCTCCTCGCCACCGGTCTGCTCTACCTCTACAACCTGAGCGCCTCCGGGTACGCCAACTCCTTCTACTCCGCGGCCGTCCAGGCCGGCAGCCAGAGCTGGAAGGCCCTCTTCTTCGGCTCGCTCGACTCGGCCAACGCCATCACCGTCGACAAGCCCCCGGCCTCCCTGTGGCCGATGGCCCTGTCGGTACGGATCTTCGGCCTCAACTCGTGGGCGATCCTCGTCCCCGAGGTGCTGATGGGCGTCGCCACGGTCGGCGTCCTGTACGGGGCCCTGCGCCGCCGCTTCAGCCCAGCGGCCGGTCTGCTCGCGGGCGCGGTGCTCGCGCTCACTCCCGTCGCCGCGCTGATGTTCCGGTTCAACAACCCGGACGCGATGCTCGCGCTGCTGATGACCGTCACGATCTACTGCGTGGTCCGCGCTCTGGCGGACGGCCGGACGAAGTGGCTGGTCTGGGCGGGTGTCGCGGTCGGCTTCGCGTTCCTCGCGAAGACCCTGCAGGCCTTCCTGATCCTGCCGCCGCTCGCGGTCGTGTACGCGGTCTGCGCGCCGGTGCAGCTCAGGAAGCGGTTCGCCCAGCTGGGTCTTTCGGCGGTGGCGATGGTCGTCGCCGGCGGCTGGTGGGTGGCGATCGTGGAGCTGTGGCCCGCGTCGTCCCGCCCGTACATCGGCGGCTCGCAGAACAACTCCTTCCTCGAGCTGACCTTCGGCTACAACGGCCTCGGCCGTATCAACGGCGACGAGACCGGCAGCGTCGGTGGTGGCGGCGGTGGCGGTGGCACCGGCCAGTGGGGCGAGACCGGCTGGAACCGGATGTTCAACTCGGAGATCGGCAGCCAGATCGCCTGGCTGCTGCCCGCCGCGCTGATCCTGTTCGTCGCGGGGATCGTGCTCACCCGCAAGGCCGGGCGGACCGACCTGACGCGCAGCTCGTTCCTCGCCTGGGGCGGCGCGCTGCTGATGACGACGATCATCTTCAGCTACATGGCTGGCATCTTCCACCAGTACTACACGGTGGCCCTGGCCCCCTACATCGCGGCCGTCGTCGGCATGGGCGCGACGGTGCTGTGGGAGGAGCGCAGCAAGGTCTGGGCCTCGCTCACCCTCGCCGGCGTGGTCACCGCGAGCGCCGCCTGGGGATACGTCCTCCTCAATCGCACCCCCACCTACCTGCCGTGGCTGAAGTGGCTGGTCCTCATCGGCGGTCTGGCCGGCGCGCTCGGCCTGGTCTTCGCGGCCAGGCTGGGCCGTCAACTGGCCCTCGCGGCGGTCGGGCTGAGCTTCATGGCCTCGGTAGCGGGCCCGACGGCGTACACCCTGTCCACGGTGAACACCGGGCACACCGGTTCGATCGTCACGGCCGGTCCGGCGGGCGCCAGCGTGATGGGCGGCCGGGGTGGTCCCGGCGGCGGTGGCATGCGGGGCGGCTTCCCCCGTGGCGGCAACTCCCAGGGCCAGAACCAGCAGGGCGGTAACGGCACCACCCAGCAGGGCGGCGGCATGGGCCAGCCCCCGACGGGCGGCACCGGTGGTTTCCCCGGCCAGAACCAGCAGGGCAACGGCAACACTCAGGGCCAGAACCAGCAGGGCGGCATGCCCGGCGGCGGCGCGGTGGGCGAGGGCGGCATGGGCGGTGGCGGCGTGGGCGGTCTGCTCAACGGCGCGACCGTCAGCTCCGCGGCCAAGAAGCTGCTGGAGACGAATGCGGGCGACTACACCTGGGCGGCCGCGGCCATCGGTTCCCAGAACTCCGCGAGCTACCAGCTCTCCACCGGCAAGCCGGTGATGGCGATCGGCGGCTTCAACGGCACCGACCCGTCCCCGACGCTGGCCCAGTTCAAGAAGTACGTGACGGACGGCAAGATCCACTACTTCATCTCGGGCGGCGGCATGGGCGGTGGCATGGGCGGCGGCAACTCCTCCACCACCTCCACCTCCTCCCAGATCAGCTCGTGGGTCACGGCCAACTTCAAGAAGGTGACGGTCGGTTCGGCCACCTTCTACGACCTGACACAGCCGACCAGCAGCTGACGGCAGGTCTTGTACGCGGGGCGGTGGCCCGGAGCGATCCAGCTCCGGGCCACCGCCCTTTACGTGCGCCCTTTACGTGCGCCCTTTACGTGCGTCCTTCCGTACGTCCTTTTCGTGCGCCCGGAGAACCACGTTGTACGCTGTATGGGAACTGTTCGGCTCGGTGGTGGCCGGACTCGCCGACTGCCTCCTGGGAGCGCTGCTTTCCACGATCGGCATGACCGCGCTCGTGTACGCGATCATCTCCGGCCCCCAGCACGGCTGGACGTCGGGCCGGGTGCTGGCCACGGACGCGGTCGCCGTGCTGGTGCTGGCCGCCTTCGTGTACGGGGAGAGCCGGATCCCGTACACCGTGCTCGACCCGCACTTCTTCCGCGACCGGCGCTTCACCGGAGCCGTCGCGGGAGCCGTCCTCATCGCCCTCGGCATGGGCGGGGCCCTCTTCCTCCTCACCCAGCGCCTCCAATTCGTCCTGGGATACGGCGCCCTGGAAGCCGGGCTGCGTACGGCGTCGCTCGCGCTCGCGGTCGTGGCGCTGAACTTCTCCGGCCTCTCGGCGAAGTGGACGGCGCGACTCGGCACACCGGCGTCGCCGCGCACGGGTACGGCGGCACACTGCTCGGGCTGTCGCTGATCGGCGCGGGCGCCGCCGTGGCCAACCCGGCCGTGGCACACGCCATCATGAGCGCGATTCCGCCCGAGAAGGCGGGCGTGGGCGCGGGCATCAACGGCACGCTCGCTCGCCGAGTTCGGCAACGGCCTGGGCGTGGTGGTGCTCGGGGCGATCCTCAACTCCCGGTTCGCGGCGCTGATTCCGGTGGCGGCGGCCTCGCTCCCGTAGGCGCTGGCCTCGGCGGGCTCGGACGAGGAGCGCGGGCGGATCACGGACGCGTTCTCGTAGGGACTGGAGACCAGCCAACTGGTGGGCGCGGTGGCCGTCCTTCTCGGTGGACCGCTGGCCGCGGCGTTGCTACGACGTGCGGAGAGGGCAGACTCCGCGGTGGCGGTATCGGCGTAGCGCCCGCTTAGCATCAGGGAGGGCGGACCCGCTGCCGCCGCTTTCGATTGCCGAGTACCGATTGCCGACCGAGCGCCGAGCGCTGGGTTCCGAGTTCCGAGGAGGTGCGCCATGGTGAGGGCAGCCGACCGTGCCGAGCGTCCGGCGCGGACCAGTGTCTGGCTGGAGGGCAAGGCTCCCCGGGGCGCCGCGGCGCGCGGGGGCGGACAGCCGTCGGGGCTCGACCGGGACCGGATCACCGAGGTCACGGTGCGGCTGCTGGATGCCGAGGGCATGGCGAGGTTCTCCATGCGCCGGCTGGCCGCCGAGCTGAACGTCACCGCGATGTCCGTGTACTGGTACGTCGACACCAAGGACGACCTGCTCGAGCTCGCCCTCGACGCGGTCTTCGGCGAACTGGAGCTGCCCGACGCGGAGTCGGGCGAGGACTGGCGCGACCAGCTCCGCTCCCTCGCCACCGGCTACCGCGCGCTGCTGGTCCGCCACCCCTGGGTGTCCCCGCTGATCGGGACCTTCCTGAACATCGGCCCGCACTCCATGGCCTTCTCGCTCTGCGTCCAGCAGGTGATCCGCAACACCGGCCTGCCCCGGCACGGCCAGATGGGCGCGCTCTCGGCGGTCTTCCAGTTCGTGTACGGGTTCGGCACCATCGAGGGCCACTTCGTGCAGCGCTGCGCCTCGGCGGGGATGACCCAGGACGAGTACTTCCGTCAGGCCATGAGCACGATCGGCGAACAGCCGCAGTTCTCCGCCAATTTCGAGAACGCCGCGGACCTCATGGAGGCCCGCGGCGGTGACACGGTCGAGGAGATGCGCGAGCGGGACTTCACGTTCGCGCTGGAGACGCTGATCGCGGGGATCGAGACGATGGTCGCGAGGGCCTAGGGCGCGAGCCGGGCCGGGAAGCCGCCCGTCGCGACCGGGCCCCACTTCACCGGTGTGACCCGGATGATCGACTTGCCCTGCTTGAGCATGGCCTCCCGGTACTCGTCCCAGTCCGGGTGTTCGCCCGCGATGTTCCGGTAGTACTCGACGAGCGGCTCGACGGATTCGGGGGAGTCGACGACCTCGGCCGTGCCGTCGATCTGGACCCAGGGTCCGTTCCACTCGTCGCTCAGCACGATCAGGCTGACACGGTCGTCGCGCTTGGCGTTACGGGTCTTCGCGCGTTCGGGGTAGGTCGAGACGACGATCCGCCCGGCGTCGTCGACCCCGCAGGTCAGGGGAGAGCCCTGGGGGCTGCCGTCGGTACGGCGGGTGAGGAGGATGGCGCGGTGGCGGGGGCGTACGAAGTCGAGCAGTTCGTCCAGGGACACGGCGGTGTTCGTAGCGATGTTCGGTGCCATGTGAGCCAGCCTAGGCCGCCCGCCGGGAAGGTGCGCTCGCCTTACGCCTGTGGGAGGGACTCACCCTGTACCGCCTGGACGTCCAGTTCCACCTTCAGTGTCGTACCGATCGCTGAGATGCCGGCCTGGATGACCTGGTTGTAGTTCATGGCGAAGTCCTCGCGGTGGAGGTCGGCCGTCGCCCGGAAGGCGGCCCGTGTACCGCCCCAGGGGTCCGCGCCGGTGCCCAGGTAGGCGAGGTTCAGGTCGACCGGGCGGGCGATGCCGCGCATGGTGAGTTCGCCGTGCACGGTCCAGCGGTCGGAGCCGGCCGGGGTCAGGCCGGTCGAGCGGTAGGTGATCTGCGGGTACGTCTCGACGTCGAGGAAGTCGGGGGACTTCAGATGGCCGTCGCGCATGCCGTTGCCGGTGTCGATCGACGCGGCGGAGATCACGGCCTCGACGCGGGACTTGGACACGTCGTCCGGGGCGATCTCGATCGTCGCCCGGAACTCCGTGAAACGGCCGTGCACGCTGGAGATGCCCAGGTGCTGGGCGGCGGCGCCGACGGAGGAGTGCGCCGGGTCGACCGTCCAGGGGCCGGGCGGCGGCAGTTCGGTGCCGCCCTGGCGGGCGAGGGTCACGTTGCCGATCTCGGCCCGGCCGCTCGCCGTGACGATCGCGCTGGAGGCGGCGGGCGCGTACCCGACCGCGGTCACGATCACGGTGTACGCGCCCGGCGTGAGGGCGGTCGGGTCGTGCACGGCTCCTTCGGTGTCCGCCTCGGCGCGCAGCACCTGCGTCCCGGTCATGTCGGTCACCGTGACGACCGCGTGCGACACGGCCCATCCGTCCCGCGTGCGAATCCGTGCGGTCAGTCCCATCCCGTTTTCTCCCTGCAAAGCACTAAAAATCGGTCGCGATGAGACCGGCCCGTGGGGGGCGCACCTCCGCTCAGAGCGCGCGCGTCCCCACGGGCCGGCGTATCAACTACTCGCCGGGGTGGGCGAGGGTGATGTCGTGGTCGTCGACGCCACGGCCGGAGACCGTGAGAGCCGTCGCCACCGGGGGGTAGCCCGTCGCGATGACGGTGTACTCGCCACCGTCCAGGTCGGTGAAGGCGTACGCGCCGTCCATGCCGGTCCTGGCGGTGCCGATCACGTTGCCGGCCGCGTCGACCAGCGTGACCCGGGCGTCGCCCAGGGGGCCGCCGGGGGCCCGTACGACGCCCTGGAGCTGGGCGCCCGCGCTGAGCTCGACCTCGACCCGGGTGACCCCGGCGCCGCCGACCTCGACGGTGAGGGCCTGCGGGCGGTGGCCGGCCGCGTTCACCGCGATGGTCACCGGACCCGGGACCAGTTCGGCGAAGGTGAACTGGCCCTGCTCACCGGTGGTCCCGGTGGCCAGCACGTCGCCGCGGACGTCGGTCACGATGACCATGGCGTCCTTGACCGGGGTGCCGGTCCCGGCGGCCCGGACGAATCCGCTCAGCCCGCTCGTGCCGCTCAGCACGATGTCGTACGCCACCGGCTCGTCGTTCACGATGATCGTCGAGGCCTGCGGCTGGAAACCGTCGGCGGAGGCGATCAGGACGTACGAGCCCGCGCCGGGCGCGTCCACCGCGTAGGAGCCGTCGGTCTGCGCGACCGACCGGCCCAGCTGCCGTCCCGCGAGCGAGATCAGCGTGACCGCGGCCTGCGGGACGGGGGCGCTCTCGGCGCCGCGGACGTGACCGCGGACCGGGACGCCGCCGGAGGCGGGCAGCGGGGCGCTCTCCCGTGTGGCGGTGGCGACGGCGGCGAGCCGCTGCGTGCCCTCGGGTCCGGCCGCGAGGCTCGTCTCGGCGACGGCCGCCCAGCTCGGGATCCTCTCCTCGGCGGGCGCCGCGGCGGGTACCTCGGCGGTTTCCGAGGCCTCCGCCGCGGTGGCCTCCGCCTTCGCCTCCGCGGCCTGGGCCAGCGCGCCCGAGGTCCGCAGCGGGACCTCCTTGATGAACAGGACGATGAAGAAGGCGAGTAGCGCCAGGGCGGAGCCGATCATGAAGACGTCCGCGATGCCGTGACCGTAGGCGCTCTCCAGGACGGTGCGCAGCGGGGCGGGCACCGCGTCCATGTTCGGGATGGTGCCGGAACCGGAGCCGGAGGCGGCGGCCGCGTACTTGGGGTCGATGCCGGCCAGGCCGTCCTTGACGTAGTCGGTGATCCGGGTGGACATGATCGCGCCCAGCGCGGAGACGCCGATCGCACCACCGAGGGAACGGAAGAACGTCACCGTGGAGCTGGCCGAGCCGAGGTCGGACGGGGCGACCTGGTTCTGCGTGGACAGCACCAGGTTCTGCATCGTCATGCCGACGCCGAGACCGAGCAGCGCCATGAAGATCGCGACGTGCCAGTAGGTCGTGTCGTAGCGGATGGTGCCCAGCAGGCCCAGGCCCGCGGTGATCAGGACGGTACCGCTGACCAGCCAGTACTTCCACCGGCCGGTCTTGGTGATGACCTGGCCGGAGACCGTGGAGGCGATGAACAGGCCGCCGATCATCGGGATGGTCATGACGCCCGACATCGTCGGGGACTTGTCGCGGGCCAGCTGGAAGTACTGGCTGAAGAAGACGGTGCCGGTGAACATCGCGACGCCCACGAAGAGCGAGGCGAGGGAGGAGAGGGTGATGGTGCGGTTGCGGAACAGCCGCAGCGGGATGATCGGCTCGCTCGCCTTGGACTCGACGAGCACGAACAGCAGCCCGAGGACGATCGCGCCGCCCACCATCGCGTACGTCTGCCCCGACACCCAGTCGTACTTGTCACCGGCGAAGGTGACCCAGACCAGCAGCAGCGAGACCGCGGCGGATATGAAGAACGCGCCGCCCCAGTCGACCTTCACGTCCCGCTTCACGGTGGGCAGGTGGAGGGTCTTCTGCAGCACGATCAGCGCGATGACCGCGAACGGCACGCCGACGTAGAAGCACCAGCGCCAGCCGAGCCACGAGGTGTCGGTGATGACACCGCCGAGCAGCGGGCCGCCGACGGTTGCCACAGCGAAGGTCGCGCCGAGGTAGCCGGAGTAACGCCCGCGCTCACGCGGGGAGATCATCGCCGCCATGACGATCTGGGCGAGGGCGGACAGACCGCCGACGCCGACGCCCTGGACCACGCGGCACGCGATGAGCATGCCGGGGTTCTGGGACAGACCGGCGGCGGCCGAACCCAGCACGTAGATGACGAGGGCTATCTGTACGAGCGCCTTCTTGCTGTACAGGTCGGAGAGCTTGCCCCACAGAGGCGTGGTCGCGGTCATGGCCAGCAGCGAGGCCGTGACGACCCAGGTGTAGGCGGACTGGCCGCCGCCCAGGTCGCCGATGATCTCGGGGAGTGCGTTGGTGACGATCGTCGACGACAGGATCGCGACGAACATGCCGAGCAGCAGGCCGGAGAGGGCTTCCATGATCTGTCGGTGCGTCATCGGTGCGCCGTCGGAGGGTCCACCTCCGTGCTTGGCGTGAGCCCGCACACCGGCTGGTGTGGTCGTTGCCATGGGCTTCCTTTTCTTGTCTTACGCGGGTGTACGGGTGGTCAGTTCGGTTGCTTCCGGCACGTAGGGCGGCCGGGGTACGGCACGGCAGTCGCCGAAGCTCTCGCGCAGCCGGTCCATCAGGTGGATGAGCAGGCCGACCTCGTGGTCGGACCAGTCGCTCAGCCGGTCGGCGAACAGCCGCGAGGAGCGGCGGGAGAGCTCGGTGAGCTGCTCGCGTCCCGCGTCGGTGAGACGCAGGATGCGGGAGCGTTTGTCGGCGGGGTCGGGGAGGCGTTCGATCCAGCCCCGGTCGGCGACGTGGGCGACGTGGCGGCTGGTCACCGACATGTCCACGGCGAGCAGCTCGGCGAGCTTGCTCATCCGCATGTCGCCGTGCCGGCCGAGGAGGGTCAGTACGGCGGCGGAGCCCGCGGGGCAGTCGTGCGGCAGGATCCGCCCGAGCTCCCGCTTCACGGCGCCGATGGCACTGAGCTGACGAGCCAATTCCTCGTACTGCGCCTGCTCGGCCATCACACCTCCTGTATTCGTTGCTTGGGGCAACCATAAATCCAGTTGGTTGCTGCAGGCAAACGATATCGCTGCCGCTGGGCTAAAAAGATGGCAAAGGCAAGTATTGGCGAATGTAAACCTGCTGGTGGGTGGCGCGTATGGCTTTGAATCCGCTGTGGACCGCCCGAGCCCGCCGTTCGCGAGGCGGGGCCAGGGCCGGGCCAGGGCCGGGCCAGGGCCGGGTTACGGCCGGGTCACGGCCGGGGCGGAGCCCAGGTGCTGCACTCCGGCCGCAGTGGGGTGGGCCGGGGCGGTGGCCGCCCCGTGGCCGCGCAGGTTGCACCTTGCCGGCGGCCGGGGTTGCGCCTCCGCATCTTGATGGGGGCGGAGCTCCGGTCATCTGCGGGGTTGCGCGTCCGATCCTTGCGGGGTTGAGCCACCGCCCTCCCGTGGGGCTGGGCGCGTGGTTCCTTGTGCCCCTGGCGGGGCGCGCTGCCGGTGGGTGTGCGTCATCCAGCTCGCCGTCCATGCCGTCCAGAACCGAGGAACGGGAACCCGGCACTTGGGTAGGGGGCGGGTATTCGCTAGGGTCCTGGGCCATGGCAAACACCCAGGGCCCCGAGGGCAACTACGACCCCGCGGGTAGCACCCAGATGTTCCGCGCTTTCGTCGACGAGGGCCCCCAGGCCCGGCAGCAGCAGGCGGCCGCCCCGGCGGGCCCCCGTATCGGCCTGATCATCGGCATCGTCGTCGCCGTGGCGGTCGTGGCCGCCGTGGCCTGGCTCGCGCTGGCGTAAGGCAACCCGCCCGCTCCGCCGGTAGGACCGGTGGAGGCGGGTCACTTCCACTGGACGGACACGTCCCGCGTCTCGATGTGCATGCCGAGCGGCACGCGCCAGTCGTCGACGCACACCGTCCAGGTCTTCGTGCTGCCCGCTCCGGCCGCGATCGGCGCCGGCAGATCCCGCGTCGAGTCGATCGTCGCCCAGTCGATGCCGAGCGCCCCGATGATGTGCGTCCCGAGGGTCACCGTGCCCGAACGCACGGCGCTGCCACCGGTGTTGTGGAAGGAGACGGTCACCTTCTCGCACCAGCGCTTGTCGGTTGCCTCCCGCGTGGGCTCGCTCACGTCGAGAACGGCGGGGCCGACGGGACCCGGAGGACTGGGGGTACCGGGGGGACCGCTACTTGCCGTGGAACCCGGGGTCGGCCGAGCGGGGGACGCCGACGCGGTGCCCGAACCGGCGCTCGTACGGGAGGAGTTGTCGTCGCCGCGGTCCGTCGCCGCGCCGGGCGGTGCGGAAGGTGGGGACTGCGGGCGTGAACTGCCCTGCCGAGGGGCTCCCTTGGCGGCTTCCGCGGGTGGCGTGGACGCGGGCAGCGGTGCCAGCGAGACGTTCCCGGTCGGGGCCACCACGGGTCCCGAGTCGGCCGGGGCTCCCACCGCCACGTATCCGCCGCCGCTGCCACCGTCCCCGCACACGGCCAGTACGGCACCCAGGCAGACAACAGCCGTGGGGGGGGCCCCCCCGGGGGCCCCCCCCCCCCCGGGCCCCGCGGCCCCCCCCCCCCCCCCCCCGGGGGGGGGCGGCCCCGCCGCCCCTATCGGAGGGGGGGGGGGGGTGGGGGCGGGGTTGACCCGCACC
>NZ_JBIVXA010000014.1:58450-242633 GCF_044768965.1 Streptomyces sp. NPDC090798 | reverse complement strand
AGGGGGGACCCTGTGGGAGAGTAGGACGCCGCCGAACTAATTGTAGGGAGAACCCCCGTACCGGGAAATCGGTACGGGGGTTTTCTGCGTTCGGGCCCGGGTTCGGTTTCGCGGTGGCTCCGCCACCCCTCCGCACCTCGACGCGAGCGCTGCGGGTAAGGTCAGGGGGCATCGTTGGCTCGTTTCCCACAGGAGGCCCCCGGGTGGAGGTCCAGGAGACCCGCGTCCAGACGGACCGGGTCCTCACCATCCCGAACATCCTCAGCATGGCGCGCCTCGTCGGCGTACCCGTCTTCCTGTGGCTGATCCTCCGGCCCGAGTTCGGTGGTCCCAAGAGTGACGGCTGGGCGCTGCTCGTGCTCATGCTGAGCGGCGTCAGCGACTATCTCGACGGGAAGCTCGCGCGGCGCTGGAACCAAATCAGCAACCTCGGCAGGCTGCTTGATCCCGCGGCGGACCGGCTCTACATTCTGTCCACTCTTGTGGGGCTCACCTGGCGTGAGATTCTGCCGCTGTGGCTGACGGCTGTGCTTCTGGCGCGTGAGCTGGTTCTGCTGGTGGTCGTGGCCGTCCTCAGGCGGCACGGCTATCCGCCGCTGCAGGTGAACTTCCTCGGCAAGGCGGCCACCTTCAACCTGATGTACGCCTTCCCTCTGTTGCTGCTCAGCGACGGAAGCGGATGGCTCGCTTCACTCGCCGCGATTTTCGGATGGGCGTTCGCCGGGTGGGGTACAACCCTCTATTGGTGGGCAGGAGTCCTATACGTGGTGCAGGTCCGCCGGCTTCTCAGGGCGGACGCCATGGCCGATTGAGCTCGGCCCGATAGGGCAGCTGAAGTGCCCGGATGGCCCGCACTCAAAAACTGCGGGACAATCAGGACGGGTGAAGTCGGCTAGACCGTCTCTTCAAGGAGGACGCTTCCGACATGAAGGCCGTCGTGATGGCCGGAGGCGAAGGCACACGCCTTCGTCCCATGACCTCAAGCATGCCCAAGCCGCTCCTGCCGGTGGTGAACCGCCCGATCATGGAGCACGTGCTACGGCTGCTCAAAAGGCATGGGCTCAACGAGACCGTCGTTACTGTCCAGTTCTTGGCCTCGCTGGTCAAGAACTACTTCGGTGACGGCGAGGAGCTCGGTATGGAGCTCACCTATGCCAATGAGGAGAAGCCACTCGGTACTGCCGGCAGTGTCAAGAACGCCGAGGAGGCGTTGAAGGACGACACTTTCCTGGTGATCTCCGGTGACGCCCTGACAGACTTCGATCTCACCGACCTCATCAATTTCCACAAGGAAAAGGGTGCGATGGTCACCGTCTGCCTGACGCGTGTGCCGAACCCCCTTGAATTCGGCATCACCATTGTGGACGAAGAGGGCAAGGTCGAGCGCTTCCTGGAAAAACCCACCTGGGGCCAGGTCTTCTCCGACACCGTCAACACGGGTATCTACGTGATGGAGCCGGAGGTCTTCGACTACGTCGAGGCCGATGTCTCCGTCGACTGGTCCGGTGATGTCTTCCCTCAGCTGATGAAGGAGGGCAAGCCGGTCTTCGGCTATATCGCCGAGGGCTACTGGGAGGATGTCGGCACCCACGAGAGCTATGTGAAGGCGCAGGCCGACGTCCTGGAGGGCAAGGTCGACGTCGAGATCGACGGTTTCGAGATCTCGCCGGGCGTATGGGTCGCCGAAGGCGCCGAAGTGCACCCCGACGCCGTACTGCGAGGCCCGCTCTACATCGGCGACTACGCCAAGGTCGAGGCCGACGCCGAAATCCGTGAGCACACCGTCGTCGGCTCCAACGTCGTCGTCAAGAGCGGGGCCTTTCTGCACAGGGCCGTGGTCCACGACAACGTGTACATCGGCCAGCACAGCAATTTGCGGGGCTGCGTGATCGGGAAGAACACCGACATCATGCGGGCCGCGAGGATCGAGGACGGCGCTGTCATCGGCGACGAATGCCTCGTCGGTGAAGAATCGATCATCCAGGGCAACGTACGCGTCTATCCGTTCAAGACCATCGAGGCCGGCGCCTTCGTCAACACCTCGGTGATCTGGGAGTCGCGCGGTCAGGCGCATCTCTTCGGCGCCCGCGGTGTCACCGGAATCCTGAACGTGGAGATCACTCCCGAGCTCGCCGTGCGCCTCGCTGGGGCGTACGCGACGACGCTCAAGAAGGGCTCCACCGTCACCACGGCCCGCGACCACTCCCGAGGCGCCCGTGCGCTGAAGCGGGCGGTCATCTCGGCCTTGCAGGCCAGCGCCATCGACGTACGCGACCTGGAGAACGTACCGCTGCCAGTGGCTCGTCAGCAGACCGCCAGGGGCAGTGCGGGCGGGATCATGATCCGTACGACGCCCGGGGTGCCGGACTCCGTCGACATCATGTTCTTCGACGAGCAGGGTGCCGACCTGTCACAAGGGGGCCAGCGGAAGCTGGACCGGGTGTTCGCGCGGCAGGAGTACCGGCGTGCGTTCCCGGGTGAGATCGGGGATCTGCACTTCCCGGCCAGCGTCTTCGACTCGTACACCGGATCACTGCTCAGGAATGTCGACACCACCGGTATCACCGAATCCGGTCTGAAGGTGGTCGTGGACGCCTCGAACGGCAGTGCGGGGCTGGTGCTGCCCAGCCTGTTGGGCAAGCTCGGTGTGGACTCCCTGACCATCAATCCCGGTCTCGACGAATCCAGGCCCACGGAGACGGCGGACACGCGGCGGGCCGGTCTGGTGCGGCTGGGCGAGATCGTCGCGTCCGCGCGGGCCGCGTTCGGAGTGCGTTTCGACCCGGTGGGTGAGCGGCTCTCGCTCGTCGACGAGAAGGGGCGGATCGTCGAGGACGACCGGGCCCTGCTCGTCATGCTCGACCTGGTGGCCGCGGAGCGGCGCAGCGGGCGGGTGGCGCTGCCGGTGACCACCACGCGGATCGCCGAGCAGGTGGCGGCGTACCACGGGACGCAGGTGGAGTGGACGACGACGTCTCCGGACGATCTGACGAGGGTCGGCCGCGAGGAGTCGACGATCTTCGGCGGTGACGGGCGCGGCGGATTCATCATTCCGGAGTTCAGCAGCGTCTTCGACGGCGCGGCGGCTTTCGTACGACTGATCGGGCTGGTGGCGCGCACGCAGCTCACGCTGAGCCAGATCGACGCGCGGATTCCGCGGGCGCATGTTCTCAAGCGCGATCTGGCCACTCCTTGGGCCGTCAAGGGCCTGGTGATGCGCCGGGTCGTGGAGGCGGCCGGGGACCGGTTCGTGGACACGACCGACGGCGTACGGGTCGTGGAGACGGACGGGCGCTGGGTGATGGTGCTTCCCGACCCCGCCGAGGCGGTGACGCATCTGTGGGCGGAGGGGCCCGACGACGCGTCCGCGGAGGCGCTGCTCGACGAGTGGGCTGCCGTCGTGGACAGCGCGGGTCGCTGAAACGGACAGCACGCGCGTGTGCCGGACAAGTGCCCCCAAAGGGGCCTGTCCGGCACGCCGGTGGGGCCATTCGGAGGTAGCACCCGCGACGTGCGACGATGTGCGGCATGCCGCAGCAGCCCCCCATTCGGAGCACACCTCCGCGCCCCCCGCGCCCGGACGCCTCCATGTCGCTGCTCACCAATGTCATGGATCACAGCCTCGACGACGGATACGCCGAGGCGGCCGCCCGTAGGCAGACCGAGGATGCCGGCGGCATGCCGAAAACGGTGCGGGCGAAGCTGGGCCTCGCGGCCGGTCTCGTCCTCGCGGCCCTGGTGGTGACCGTGGGCGCGGCGAACGCGCGGATCGCCGCCCCGGTCGTCGCCAAGGAGCGCCAGGAGCTCATCGACCGCGTCGAGCGCGAGACCGCGGCCGCGGACAAGCTCGAGAGCGGTGTCGACACCCTGCGCGACGATGTGAGCGCCCGGCAGAACGAGGCGTTGAAGAAGCAGGGGGGCAGCGGCCAGGCCGATCTGGTGGGCGTCCTGTCGGGCGCCGTCGCCGTCCATGGGCCCGGTGTGAAACTCGTCGTGAACGACGCCGAGGAAGCCACCGAGGGCGGCGACGGCAACCCTCGCGAGACCAGCGGGTTCTCCGACACCGGGCGTGTCCGCGACCGTGACATGCAGCGCGTCGTCAACGGGCTCTGGGAGTCCGGCGCGGAGGCCGTCTCGATCAACGGACAGCGGCTGACGGCACTGTCGGCGATCAGGGCGGCGGGTGACGCGATACTGGTCGACAACAAGCCGCTGGTGCCGCCCTACACGGTGCTGGCGGTGGGGGACGGCGAACGGCTCAGCACCAGGTTCCAGAACAGTGCCGACGGCCTGTATCTGCACGCCCTGCAGGAGAACTACGGCATCAGGACCGCCATTTCCGTCGAAAAGGACGTCCAGTTGCCCGCCGCACCGAGTGTGATCGTACGTACAGCACAGCCGAGCACAGAGAAGGGCACATCGTGATCGCCGTACTGGGCCTCGTCGTGGGAGTCGTGGCTGGATTGTTGGTCCGGCCCGAGGTTCCGGCGGTCGTCGAGCCTTACCTTCCGATCGCCGTCGTGGCGGCGCTGGACGCCGTCTTCGGAGGGCTGCGGGCGATGCTCGACGGCATCTTCGACGACAAGGTCTTCGTGGTCTCCTTCCTGTCGAACGTGGTCGTGGCCGCACTGATCGTCTTCCTGGGCGACAAGTTGGGCGTGGGCGCCCAACTCTCCACCGGCGTCGTGGTCGTCCTCGGCATCCGCATCTTCTCCAACGCCGCGGCGATCCGTCGGCACGTGTTCCGGGCGTGAGGCCGATGAGCAACGAAGGCGACACACCCGAGAACCGGCTGCGCAAGGAACTTCCCGAAGAGGTCCCGGCCGCTGCTCCCGAGAGTTCGGGGCCCGAGCGGCGTGACGAGAAGGACGAGCCGTCGTTGACCGGCCGGCAGCGGCTGGTGAAGGGGTTGTGGCCGCCGCGGGTGACGCGCGCGCAACTCATCGTCGCCCTGCTTCTGTTCGGCCTCGGCTTCGGCCTGGCCGTCCAGGTGGCCTCCAACAGCGACAGCGGCAGCGCCCTGCGCGGCGCGCGTCAGGAAGATCTCGTACGCATCCTCGATGAACTCGACAACCGTACACAGCGTCTAGAAGACGAGAAGCAGGGTCTCGAAGATCAGCGCACCGAGCTGGAGAACAGCTCGAACCAGGCCGCGGAGGCCCGCAAGCAGACCGCCGAGAAGGAGAAGCAACTCGGCATTCTGGCGGGCACGGTGGCGGCGCAGGGACCCGGCATCACACTGACGGTCAACGACACGAAGGGCACGGTCAAGGCGGACATGCTGCTTGACGCGATCCAGGAGCTGCGCGCCGCCGGTGCGGAGGCGATCCAGGTGAACGGTGTACGGGTCGTCGCCAGCACCTATCTGGCCGACTCCGGCAAGGGCGTGAGCGTCGACGGGAACAAGATCACCCAGCCCTATCGTTTCAAGGTCATCGGTAAGCCGCAGGACCTCGAGCCGGCGCTCAACATCCCTGGGGGAGTGGTGCAGACTCTCGAGAAGGAGCAGGCCACCGTCACGGTGGAGCGTGCGACGAAGATCATTGTGGATGCCTTGCGGGCTGCGAAGCAGCCTGACTACGCTCGGTCGTCCTCCCAGTGAACCGGGGGTGCATGGGCGTTGTCCGGCGAGGGCATGAGGTTGCGGGGGGTCGGCGCACCGAATGGGTGGTGCGTGGTGGAAACTGTCTGGTGGATACGGACGTTGTGAGGATGTCCGGGTCGACCGGTGTGTTCGATCAGTGTTCGTCCTGCCCCACGGGCGGGTCTATTTCGGTCAAGGGGAATCGCCCGTGAAGTTGTTTGCGAAGTTGTTCGGCAAGAGCGCACGAGGAGAGGGCAGTGACAACGCGACTGCCCGGCACCGTGCACCACGCCATGGAGACGCGGAGGGCCAGAGCGGCGACCGCCCGCTGTTCCGGGACCAGGTCGGTGACATTCCCGGTGGTCAGGGCGCGCCGTCTGTTGACCCTGCCCAGTCCGGACGCATAGGTTTCGGGGAACCGTCAGCCTCAAGTGCGGGTGGAGGGTTTACCTCCGGCCCGTATGCGTCCCATGCCCCTGGGGGGCAGCCGCGGCAGGAGGATCCGTCCATGTCGGCCCTGGTGTGTACGAGGTGCGGTAACCGCAACGCGGAGAACAGCCGCTTCTGCTCCAACTGCGGTGCGCCGCTGCGACCCGGTGCGGTCCCGGAGCGTGCGTCCGAGACCACATCCACGATCTCCATTTCGGGCATCGAGGCCTACGACGCCGAGGTCACCGGGCAGACGCAGATGCCGACGCTCTCTGCGGAGGCGCAGGCGGCCGTCGACGCGCTGCCGCTCGGCTCGGCGCTCCTGGTGGTGCGCCGTGGTCCGAACTCGGGCAGCCGCTTCCTGCTGGACGGTGACCTGACCACGGCCGGGCGTCATCCGCAGAGCGACATCTTCCTGGACGACGTGACCGTGTCGCGTCGGCACGTGGAGTTCCGTCGCGCCGCGGACGGCTCATTCACGGTCGCCGACGTGGGCAGCCTGAACGGCACGTACGTCAACCGGGAGCGAATCGACTCGGTCCCGCTGTCGAACGGCGATGAGGTGCAGATCGGCAAGTACCGGCTGGTCTTCTACGCGAGCCAGCGAGGCCTCTGACCCTCCCCCGGACGCCGTCCGGGGGGACCCTCAGGAAGGTCCATGCTTCGATCACCGAGCGGCGGTGCCGGGAGCGGTACCGCCGCAGCGGACAGTGGGCTGATGAGCATCGGCTCGGTGCTGAACACGCTGCGCGACGAGTTCCCCGAAGTCACGATCTCCAAGATCCGGTTTCTGGAGTCGGAGGGGCTCATCGAGCCGCAGCGGACCCCCTCGGGGTATCGCAAGTTCAGCCAGGCCGACGTCGAGCGCCTCGGGCACGTACTGCGGATGCAGCGGGACCACTATCTGCCGTTGAAGGTGATCCGCGAGCATCTGGACGCTCTGGAGCGTGGGGAGCCGGTGCGGCTGCCGTCCGTGGGGCGGCAGCGCGACTCCGGCGACGGGGAGCCGTTCGGTGGGCTCGGTGACCTCTTCGGGGAGCCCGAGGCACCCACAGCGGCCCGGGTGGGGCGTGCGGAGCTGCTGGCCGCCGCCGAGATCGGTGAGCAGGAGCTTCAGGAGTGGGAGTCGTACGGACTCCTCGCCCCGCTTCCGGACGGGGCATATGACGCTGAGGCGGTGACGGTCGCCGCGCTCGTCGTCGAGCTCGGGCGGTTCGGGATCGAGCCGCGTCATCTGCGTGCGATGAAGGCCGCGGCCGACCGTGACGCGGGGCTCGTGGACCAGGTGGTCGCCCCTTTGCGGCGCCACCGCAATCCGCAGACCAGGGCGCACGCCGAGGCCCGTACGAGGGAGCTGGCGGGGCTCACGGTGAAGCTGCACGCGGCGCTGGTGCAGACCGCGCTGGGCGTCCGGCTGCCCTGACCCGAAGTGCCCGGTGGGCGTCCGGATCGGCCACCCGTTCTGTGCCCGACTACCCAAACGTCCCGGGCACGGCCTAGGGTTGCTGTGTGAACGAGCTCGATGTCGTAGGTGTCCGGGTCGAAATGCCCTCCAACCAACCGATCGTGCTCCTGCGTGAAGTGGGAGGCGACCGTTACCTCCCCATCTGGATCGGACCGGGGGAGGCGACGGCGATCGCCTTCGCCCAGCAGGGCATGGCCCCCGCGCGACCGCTGACCCACGACCTGTTCAAGGACGTGCTGGAAGCCGTCGGCCAGGAGCTCACCGAGGTGCGCATCACTGATCTGCGCGAGGGGGTCTTCTACGCGGAGCTGGTGTTCGCCAGCGGGGTCGAGGTCAGTGCCCGCCCGTCCGACGCCATAGCGCTGGCGCTGCGCACCGGAACGCCGATCTACGGCAGTGACGGTGTGCTCGACGACGCCGGCATCGCGATCCCGGACGAGCAGGAGGACGAGGTGGAGAAGTTCCGCGAGTTCCTCGACCAGATCTCACCCGAGGACTTCGGGACCAACAGCCAGTGAGGAGACCGGGCAACCGGTGAGGGGACCGATCGCCCGCGGGTGGGCGATCGGACGCCGGGCTCGTGGAGCGGGCGTGGTGTCGGCCCCTGACAAGCCGATGGATCGCTGACTCCGGGGCGGCAATTGCCCATGGCCCGTGTGGCGCGCTGCGGCCCGCTCCGAGAGCATTCGGCTAGCCTTTCCCCGCGGTGGGACACGGGAAACCACTCCTAGGGTGATTATCACTCGGCGTGCCGAGTGTGGCGATCGTTGACGCACCCCCGGTGACTGCCTACCGTCGAGAGGGCAGGTCAAGGACGGAGGTCGGCGTGAGAAGCAGCGGCGACGGTACGGCTGGGGGTGCCCCCGGACGAAGTCTGGGGGAGAGCGGCCCGTACCCGCTTCACGGCAGCGCGGCCGATCACGTTCCGCAGCGGCCGACAGCGGTGTCTGGTGAGCCCGGTGAGGGAGGGGCGGCTGTCGAGGAGATCGGCTACCGCGGTCCCACGGCGTGTGCCGCCGCGGGCATCACCTACCGGCAGCTGGACTACTGGGCCAGGACGGGTCTTGTCGAACCGAGCGTGCGGCCCGCCTACGGGTCGGGGACCCAGCGGCTCTACAGCTTCCGGGATGTCGTAGTCCTGAAGATCGTGAAGCGGTTCCTCGACACGGGAGTGTCGTTGCAGAACATCCGCACCACGGTCCAGCACCTCAGGGAACGCGGCTTCCGGGACCTGGAGCGGATGACGCTGATGAGCGACGGCGCGACCGTCTACGAATGTTCCTCGCCCGACGAGGTCCACGCCCTGTTGCAGGGCGGCCAGGGCGTCTTCGGGATCGCCGTGGGCGTGGTGTGGCGCGATGTCGAGAGCGCGCTCTCGCAGTTGCACGGGGAGCGCGTGGACACGGGCGAGACGCTCGTCGGGCACAGCCCGACGGACGAGCTGGCGCGACGGCGCAATCGGGCCGTCTGAGGTCCGCAGCGGCATTGTCAGTGGCGTAGGGCAGCATCGGACATGTGAGAACCGCGCCCACGATCCTGCACCTCGACATGGATGCCTTCTTCGCTTCGGCGGAGCAGGCAGCCAAGCCGAGTCTGCGCGGGAAGGCCGTCGTCGTGGGCGGCCTCGGACCCCGCGGCGTCGTCGCGACCGCCTCGTACGAGGCACGGGTCTTCGGGGTGCACTCGGCGATGCCCATGGCCCAGGCACGGCGGCTGGCGCCGAACGCCGCGTATCTCGTGCCCCGCTTCACGCTCTACCGGGAGGTCAGCGAGCAGGTGATGGGGCTGCTGGGGGCGCTGTCGCCGCTGGTGGAGCCGCTGAGCCTGGATGAGGCGTTCGTCGATCTGGAGGCGGGGGAAGCGGCCTGGGACGAGGCTTCCGCGCGGCTGGCCGGGGTGAAGCTGCGCGCGGACATCCGGGCGGTGACGGGGCTGACGGGTTCGGTGGGGCTCGCCGCGTCCAAGATGCTCGCCAAGATCGCTTCGGAGCAGGCGAAGCCCGACGGTCTCGTGGTCATAGAACCTGGGACGGAGCGCGCGCTGCTGGGGCCGATGTCGGTGCGGACGCTGCCGGGGGTCGGGCCCGCGACCGGGGACCATCTGCGCCGGGCCGGGATCACCACGGTCGACGAGATCGCCGAGGCGGGCGAGGACGAACTCGTACGGCTGGTGGGGAAGGCGCACGGGCACGCGCTGTACGCGATGGCGCTGGCTCACGACGAGCGACCCGTGGTGGCCGAGCGGGAGACGAAGTCCGTGTCGGTGGAGGACACGTACGACGTGGACATCCACGACCGGATGCGGGTCGGCCTGGAGGTGCAGCGGCTCGCCGACCGCTGTGTGCGGCGGTTGCGGGGTGCGGGGCTGTCCGGGCGGACCATCGTGCTGAAGGTGCGGAGGTACGACTTCTCGACCCTGACCCGGTCCGAGACGCTGCGGGGGCCGACGGACGACCCTGGCGTCGTACGGGAGGCTGCCGCGCGGCTTCTGGAGGCGGTGGACACGACCGGAGGCGTGCGGCTGCTGGGGGTCGGTGTCTCGGGGCTCGCCGACTACACGCAGGAGGACCTGTTCGCCCAGGCCCAGGCTCAGGCGCAAGCGGAGGCGGAGGCCGCCGCGGGGGAGGCGGCGGCGCTGGAGCATCCGGACGAGGAGGGGGCGGGGGAAGTGCCTGCCGAGCAGGCGCCGCCTGCTGAGCGGCGGTGGCCTGCGGGGCATGACGTGCGGCATGCGGAGTACGGGCACGGGTGGGTGCAGGGGAGTGGGCTCGGGAGGGTGACCGTGCGGTTCGAGACGCCTTACTCCGAGCCGGGGCGTGTGCGGACGTTTCGTACGGATGACGTTGCGTTGGAGTTGGCTGATCCGCTGCCGTTGGTGAGGGGGGCCGTGTGCGATCGCCGTGGGGGGTGAGGTCGGTTCGGCGGTCGGGGGTTGTTCGTGGCTGGTCGCGCAGTTCCCCGCGCCCCTTTCGGGGCGCGCCGGCGGGGCCCGATCCGAGAAGTTACCCCTCGTCCGTGCCTGCCAGGCGGCCGAAGTCGCGGTCCGGGGGTGGGGGTGGGGGCGTCACGTCCAGGCCGTAGTGGTGGTAGAGCTGGAGTTCCTGTTCGGGGGAGAGGTGGCGGCCCACGCCGAAGTCGGGGGCGTCCTTGATCAGGGCGCGGTCGAAGGGGACACGCAGCGTGCCCTCGACGACTTCGCTGGGCTCCAGGGGGACGAAGGCGTCCCTGCTGAACAGGCCCGTCCGTATGGCGGCCCACTCCGGGACGCCGGTCGCGTCGTCGAGATAGACCTCGTCGACCGTGCCGATCTTGGCGCCGTTGCGGTCGAGCGCCTTGCGGCCGATCAGGTTGCGCGGATCGATGTCGGTCTGCACGGTCCCTCCACTCGCTAGCAGCTCATCCGTAAGCACTACAAAAGAGCACATTCGGGAAGGTGGCCACTCGAAAGCTCGTGCGTTGTCCTCGCTGGTAGGCTGGCAAGCGGCTGCTGACCCCGTGCGGGAGAGTCCTCCAGACATCATCGGAGGCGCCGAAGGAGCAAATCCTCCCCGGAATCTCTCAGGCACACGTACCGCACGGACGAGGTCACTCTGGAAAGCAGAGCGGGTGTCGAAGGCCTCCGCTCTCACCGACGGTGAAAGCCGGGTCGCAGTGAGCGGGCGAGCCGGTGAAGCTCTCAGGTTGAGATGACAGAGGGGGAGGCCGTCGGGGTACCCACGCCGTGGTGCCCCTCGAAGGTCGTGTCAGACCAGGAGGCCTCCGCAATGACCGCCCATCGCATTCCGCTCTCCGAGCTCGAACAGGGAATCCCCTTCGAGCAGCGCCACATCGGGCCCGACCCCGAGGCACGGGCCAAGATGCTCGCGCAGGTCGGGTACGGCTCGCTCGACGAGCTGACGGCCGCCGCGGTGCCGGACGTCATCAAGAACGCCGAGGCGCTGGAGCTGCCGGGCGCGCGCACCGAGGCCGAGGTACTGGCCGAGCTGCGCTCCCTCGCGGACCGCAACCAGGTGCTCGACTCGATGATCGGCCTCGGCTACTACGGCACGTTCACGCCGCCGGTGATCCTGCGCAACGTCATGGAGAACCCGGCCTGGTACACCGCGTACACGCCGTACCAGCCGGAGATCTCCCAGGGGCGGCTCGAAGCGCTGCTGAACTTCCAGACGGTCGTCGCCGAGCTGACCGGGCTGCCCACCTCCGGCGCCTCGCTGCTCGACGAGGGCACCGCCGCCGCCGAGGCGATGTCGCTGTCCCGGCGCATGGGCAAGAACAAGAAGGGCCTCTTCCTGGTCGACGCGGACACCCTGCCGCAGACCGTCGCCGTCATCGAGACCCGCGCGGAGCCGACCGGCGTCGAGGTCGTCGTCGCCGACCTGGGCGAGGGCATCCCGGCCGAGATCGCCGGGCGTGAGATCAACGGCGTGCTGATCCAGTACCCGGGTGCCTCCGGTGCCGTACGCGACCTGAAGCCCGTCATCGAGCAGGCGCACGAGCTCGGCGCGGTCGTCACGGTCGCCGCCGACCTGCTCGCCCTCACGCTGCTCACCTCGCCCGGTGAGCTCGGCGCCGACATCGCGATCGGTACGACCCAGCGCTTCGGTGTGCCGATGGGCTTCGGCGGTCCGCACGCCGGATACATGGCGGTGCGCGAGAAGTTCGCGCGCAGCCTCCCCGGCCGGCTGGTGGGTGTCTCCGTGGACGCCGACGGACACAAGGCGTACCGGCTCGCCCTGCAGACGCGGGAGCAGCACATCCGCCGCGAGAAGGCGACCAGCAACATCTGTACGGCGCAGGTGCTGCTCGCGGTGATGGCCGGCATGTACGCCGTCTACCACGGTCCCGAGGGCCTGCGGACCATCGCGCGGCGTACGCACCGGTACGCCACGATCCTCGCCGCGGGCCTGACGGCCGGCGGGGTCGAGGTCGTGCACGGCGCCTACTTCGACACGCTGACCGCTCGGGTGCCGGGCCGGGCCGCCGAGGTCGTGGCGGGCGCGCGCAACGGAGGCGTCAACCTCCATCTCGTCGACGCCGACCACGTGTCGATCGCCTGCGACGAGACCACCGCCCGCAAGCAGGTGGGCGCCGTCTGGACCGCGTTCGGTGTCGACGGTGACATCGAGGCCCTGGACGCCGTCGCCGAGGACACGCTGCCCGCGGCGCTGCTGCGCACCGACGACTACCTCACGCACCCGGTCTTCCACCAGTACCGCTCCGAGACCGCGATGCTGCGCTACCTGCGCAAGCTGTCCGACCGTGACTACGCGCTCGACCGCGGCATGATCCCGCTGGGCTCCTGCACCATGAAGCTCAACGCGACCACCGAGATGGAGCCGGTCACCTGGCCCGAGTTCGGCCAGCTGCACCCCTTCGTGCCCGCCGAGCAGGCGCAGGGCTATCTCACCCTCATCCAGGAGCTGGAGGAGCGGCTCGCCGAGGTCACCGGGTACGACAAGGTGTCGCTCCAGCCGAACGCGGGCTCGCAGGGCGAGCTGGCCGGGCTGCTGGCCGTGCGCGGCTACCACCGAGCCAACGGCGATGACCAGCGCACGGTCTGCCTGATCCCGTCCTCCGCGCACGGCACGAACGCCGCGAGCGCCGTGATGGCCGGCATGAAGGTGGTCGTGGTGAAGACCGCAGAGGACGGCGAGATCGACGTCGAGGACCTGCGCGCGAAGATCGAGCAGTACCGCGACGAGCTCTCGGTGCTGATGATCACGTACCCCTCGACACACGGTGTGTTCGAGGAGCACGTCGCCGACATCTGCGCGCAGGTGCACGAGGCGGGCGGGCAGGTGTACGTCGACGGCGCCAACCTGAACGCGCTGGTGGGCCTCGCCAAGCCGGGCCACTTCGGCGGTGACGTCTCCCACCTGAATCTGCACAAGACGTTCTGCATCCCGCACGGCGGCGGCGGTCCGGGCGTGGGCCCGGTCGGCGTACGCGCGCACCTGGCGCCGTACCTGCCGAACCACCCGCTGCAGCCCGCGGCCGGTCCCGAGACCGGCGTGGGGCCGATCTCGGCCGCTCCCTGGGGCTCGGCGGGCATTCTGCCGATCTCGTGGGCGTACGTCCGTCTCATGGGCGGCGAGGGCCTCAAGCGGGCCACGCAGGTGGCGGTGCTGTCCGCTAACTACATCGCCAAGCGCCTGGAGCCGCACTTCCCGGTGCTCTACACCGGTCCCGCCGGGCTGGTCGCGCACGAGTGCATCATCGATCTGCGTCCGCTGACCAAGGCGACCGGCGTCAGCGTCGACGACATCGCCAAGCGGCTCATCGACTACGGCTTCCACGCGCCGACGATGTCCTTCCCGGTGGCCGGCACGCTGATGATCGAGCCCACCGAGTCCGAGGACCTGATCGAGCTCGACCGGTTCTGCGAGGCGATGATCGCCATTCGCGCGGAGATCGACAAGGTGGGCTCGGGCGTCTGGGCGGCCGAGGACAACCCGCTGCGGAACGCGCCGCACACCGCCGCCGCGCTCGGCGGTGAGTGGGGGCACTCGTACACCCGCGAGGAGGCCGTCTTCCCGGCCGGTGTCTCGGCAGCGGACAAGTACTGGCCGCCGGTGCGCCGCATCGACCAGGCGTACGGCGACCGGAACCTGGTCTGTTCCTGCCCGCCGCTGGACGCTTACGAAGAGTAGTCACCCTCGGATACGCGTCGGGGCCGGTTCGGAGATCACGTCTCCGGGCCGGCCCCTCTTCATGTCTGGGTGGTGGTCACCGCCACCCGGTTGTGCGGCTCAGGCGGCCGTCATCACGTGCTCGCTGCCCTGAGGGCGGTGCGGGGCGATGATCTGGCCGTCGGGCAGGAGCTCACCGGTGTCCTCGAAGAGCAGAACGCCGTTGCACAGCAGGCTCCATCCCTGCTCCGGGTGGTGCGCCACGAGGCGGGCGGACTCCCGGTCGGCTGATTCGGCTGTCGGACACGGTGGCTGGTGCTGGCACATGGATGGGATCTTTCGCTGGGATGAGAGATGAGTGGTGGCTGTGGTGTCGTTCCCGCGGCTTGAAGTGCTCATGGCCGCCCCCCGGTGGTGTGTGTTTGGAACCCAGTGTTGCCCTACGGGCGTCAATCCGCAGGGATTTCGCAGCAGCGCTCCTCACAGGTTGGAGACGCGTCACCCGTGCGGACGGTTCAGTCCAACTGCACGGTCCCTTCGGGGGGTTCGCGGTGGCCGGATGGGGCTAGTCCGGTCGGGGCGGAGGGGTGTTCTCCCTCGTACGAGCGCTGTGGGACCCGAACGAGCGGACGGGTTCGGACGGCACCGTGCCCCGCGACCGGGACGACGGTAGCGGGGCACGGGGCGATGCGCTCGGTGTGCTTCTCCGGGCAGTGATTACGCGGGCGAGCTGAGCAGTGGGGCGGGAGTGAGCCGGTGTGTGAGGACCGGGAGGAGTTCGGCGACGCGGTGCGGGCGATGCGCGGCGATACCGGGCGGCGCGGGCGCCAGCGGCACCAGGAGATCGGTGGCGGCCGGGTGCCCGGTGGCGCCGTCCACGTCGCAGTCGCCGTGCAGCCAGAGGGTGAGCATGTAGAGCTCGGGAACGGACAGCAGCCGCGGCTGGTACGGCTGGCCCATGTTCTCGGCGTGACGCAGGGCGCGCTCGGTGGAGGCGATGTAGGGGCCTTCGAAGAAGTGCGAGAAGGCCCAGCCGTCGGGAGTGAGCATGGTGTCGGCCGCGGCGACCGACCGCTCGCCGCAGCGGATCAGGAAGCGCCATCCGGCGAGCCGGGTGGTGGAGGCGCCGGCCGGTGAGATGCGGTCCAGAACGTGTACGGGCAACGGGAGTTCGGGGGTGACGGGTCCCTGGGCCATGCGTAGGGACGGGGTGCGGGCCTCGCGGACTGCGGTGGGGGAACCGAGTGCCGTGAGGACGGTGCGCAGGGCGGGCGAGGGAGCCGGGGGGACATGCAGCGGCATGGTGGGTCGCCTCTCATTCGACAGGCACAGTGGCGCGAGGGCGGGGGCGGACGGCGCTGTCAGCTCTCGGGGTCGGAGGGGCGAGGGGGCTGGATCTGCCGACAGGATGTCGCCTGCCGCACGTCACCTCGACGACAGGACCTAGGACCGCGAGCGCCAACTCTCCGCCTCGTTTGCGGAGTTTATACGACACGTGTTCAGATGGTGTTTCGTCTAGCCGTCCTGAATATGAAGAGCAAGGCGATATCCGGTCGACGAAACGAGAGGTTCATCCCGATTCTGTGTCGGGGCCCTCCGGTGACCTCGGATTGCTTTGTCGGAGCGGTCGGCCGATTCTCGTCGGCGTTTTTCACGAGATCGTCAGGCCGAAACGGTGCTCTGGTTCATGCCCCGTGAATGTGCCTCCGGACAATGGGTACCAGGGTAGCGGTCGACGAGGCTGTACAGGGCGTTATCGATCGTGTTGCCTGGGCATCATCCTCCGGGACGGCAGGGGCCGGAGGATCGACCTGCCCATTCGAGGAGGGATGCTTCGATGGGAGAGAAGGTCGTGGCAGGGTCGTACGACCTGTCCGATCGCCGACACTACCGAGGCAAGCTCCGGCAGTGTCTGACGGGACTGGCGCGGCTCCTGGAGGAGAAGCGGTTCGATCGCCCGAAGAATCTCATGGGCCTGGAGATCGAACTGAATCTCGCCGGGTCCGACGGCATGCCCAGGATGATGAATGCGCAAGTACTCGAAAGGATTGCCAGCCGAGACTTTCAAACAGAACTTGCCATGTTCAACCTGGAAGTCAACATAGCCCCACACCGATTGGACGGCCGGGTATTCGACCGGCTCGCCGAGGAGTTGCACACCTCGCTCGCATATGCCCATCGAAAGGCCGGCGAACTCGACGCGGGAATCATGATGATCGGGATTCTGCCGACGCTCGACCGGGATGACCTGGTCTCCTCGAACCTGTCGGCCGTCGATCGCTACACCCTGCTCAACGACCAGATCGTGGCCGCCCGTGGCGAGGACTTCGTGCTCGACATCGACGGGGTGGAGCGCCTCGTCTGTACGTCGAAGTCCATCGCGCCCGAGGCCGCCTGCACCTCCGTGCAGTTGCACCTCCAGGTCACCCCGGCCCGCTTCGCGGACGTGTGGAACGCGGCGCAGGCCGTTGCCGCCGTGCAGGTCGCGATCGGTGCCAACTCGCCCTTCCTGTTCGGCCGCGAGCTGTGGCGTGAGTCGCGGCCGCCGCTGTTCCAGCAGTCCACCGACACCCGGCCGCCCGAGCTCCAGGCGCAGGGGGTGCGTCCGCGCACCTGGTTCGGCGAGCGGTGGATCTCCTCCGCGTACGACCTCTTCGAGGAGAATCTGCGCTTCTTCCCGCCTCTGCTGCCCATCAGCGACGAGGAGGACCCGCTCGCGGTGCTCGACGCCGGAGGCATTCCCCGGCTCGCCGAGCTCGTGCTGCACAACGGCACGGTCTACCGCTGGAACCGGCCGGTGTACGACGTGGCCGACGGAGTCCCGCACCTGCGTGTCGAGAACCGGGTGCTGCCCGCCGGTCCCACCGTCACCGATGTCGTCGCCAACGCGGCGTTCTACTACGGGGTCGTGCGTGCGCTCGCCGAGGAGGCGCGGCCCGTGTGGACACGGCTGTCGTTCGAGTCCGCGGCGGCCAACTTCGACGCGGCCTGCCGCCATGGCATCGACGCGCGTCTGGAGTGGCCGCGGCGGGGGCGGTACGGGGGTACCACCGCGCAGGTCGAGGCCGTGCACCTGGTCCGTGACGAACTGCTGCCGCTCGCCGCGGCGGGGCTGGACGCGTGGGGCGTCGAGCCGGCCGACCGGGACTACTACCTGGGGGTGATCGAGGACCGGTGCCGGTTGCGTGCCAACGGGGCGACCTGGCAGGCGGCCACCTTCCACCAGGCACTGGAGAAGGGCCTCGGGAGGGATGCCGCGCTGGCCGCGACCACTCGGCGCTACGGCGAGTTGATGCACCTCGGTGAGCCCGTGCACACCTGGCCGGTGGGACTGCCGGAGCCGGTACCGCTGGGCTGATCGGGAGGCGTCGCCTGTGCCGCCGCGAACGGGTGCGGCCCGCGTTGCGCGCGATGGGTGTCCGGGGGCGGAGTGCCCCCGCGTCGGTGCCCGGAGAGGACCGCCTCCGGTCGGTGTCTCTCCGGGCGGATCGCCGGTGACGCTGGGGCCGTAGGGGGTGTGTCCGGGCCGGGCGGGCTCTACGCGGTGTCCTGGGCCGGGCGGGCTGCGTCCGGTGTTCTGGGCCGGGCGGTCTGCGGCGGAGTGTCCGGGGCGGGCTGGTCACGGCGGGTGTGCGGGGTCGAGCGCCCCGAGTCGGTGTCTCGCCGCAGGCCGACCCGCCCCAGGGACCCCGGCACAGGCCATCTGGCCCAGCAACATCCACTACAGGCAGCCTGCCCCAGAGTGGGTTGGGGTGTGGTGTCAGCCTTGGCTCTGGCTGCCCGCTGCCACGATCGCCTTGAGGATCACCGAATGGATCTGTGTGGGGTCGTTGACCTGCTGGCCGGAGCCGCCGGTCGCCCTGGCGATCTCCTGGACCTCCGCCTTGTCGGCGTCCGGGCCCACGGCGATCGCGATGAGCGGCACCGGGCGCCGGGGGTCGGTGAGCTTCCGCAGTTGGGTGACGAGGGCGGAGCGCGAGATGCTTCCCGGGTCCTGGTTGACGCCGTCGGTCAGCAGCACCAGCGCGTTGAACTTCCCCTTGACATAGGAGGAGGTGGCCGCCTTGTACGCGGCGAGCGTGGTGTCGTACAGGCCCGTCGCGCCGTTCGGGACGGGAGTCAGCGAGCTGAACGCCGCGGACAGCCTGTCCCGCTGGGTGCCGTTGCCCTTGCGGTCGCCCAGGCGTTCCGTGGGCACCAGCACCCGGTAGTCGCGGTCGCCGTCCAGGCGGGTGGAGAACTTCCACAGCCCGACCTCGTCCTCCGAGGTGAAGGTCGCGAGGGCCTGCAGCAGGGACGCCCTGGTGACGTCCATACGGGACTGGCCGGTGCCCGGCACCGGCTGCGCCATGGACGCGGAAGCGTCGACGACCGTGGTGATCCGGGCGTTCTGCACCGTGATCGTCCACGTGCCGAGTGCCTCGTCGACCGCCTTCGCCGGGGCGGGTTCGAGCGCGGCACGCGCGAACGGCTGCGGGGCGCGGCCGCCGGCCTTGGTGACCAGCGCGGGCGAGACCTTCTCGTCGTCCGTGCGGAACCCGTACCGCTCCAGGATCCGGTGCCCGTCCGACTCGCCGAGCAGCGTCATGAACCGCAGGGCGGCACGGCTCGTGTCGGTGTTCAGCCGCGACTCGTCGACCAGGGTGAACGGGTAGTCGAGCCGCGGTGATCCGTCCTTGGGGTAGAAGAGGTCGAGTCCGGCGCCTGTGCCGGCCGAGGAGTTGTAAGCGAACGCGGACTGCTCGGAGAGGATCAGCGCCTGGTTGCGGTTCGGGTCGCCCTGCTCGGTGCCGGAGGAGTCGCGCGGGAGGCTGTCCAGGACCTGGCTGTCGCTGTCGGACGTGCGCTGGGAGAGCGTCTTCGCCATGGCCGCCGCCTGGGCGTCACCTCCCTTGATGGAGGCCGCGGCGGTGCCGAGCTGGGTCAGCGCGAGCAGGCCGGCCGCGCTGTGCACCGGGTCGGCCGCACCGAGCCTCAGCCGGTCGTCCCGCATCGAGGCGCCCGCCAACTCGGTCCAGGTGTACTTCTTCGTGGGCCACCCCAGCGACTTCGCGGCCGACGGGACCATCGCGACGCCGACCGGCGAGGAGGCGACGCTGCCCGCCGCGGTCACCCGCGTCGCGTTGCTCTCACCGGTGACCCGGTTCACCCACAGGGCGGAGTCCGGCACCCACGCCTGGACGTCGGACCTGCTGCCCGACCTCAGCGCCTCGGCGACCTTGTACGACTCGCGGGCCGTCACGGTGACGGCGATGCAGTGGCCGTCGGAGGTGATGTTGTGGGCGCGGGCGTGTTCGGCGACGGCCCTGAGGGCGGGCGCCATGTCCGGGGACGCGGCGATCTTGAGGGGTATGGCGTCGTCCCTGCATGACGAGCCGAGGGAGAGCAGGCCACCACGGACCGCGACCGCCGTGCCCGCGGCGACCGTGAGGACCAGCACCGTCGCGATGGCCACCGTACGGCGGCGTGCGCGTGGACGGGGGTCGGCCGCGCCCGCCCCGTACGCATCGGGCAAGCTGTGACGTCCCATGACGGTGGTGCCCTCCCTGGATGAGCCGGAGTCGCGAGAAAGCCGTAGAAACAGCCGTGAGGCAGAAGGCGAGGGGGAGGTACGCCCGTACGGCGTCGGTCCCCCCGACGGCCTGTCGCACACGATCTTCGCAACTTCTTTCGAGACCCTAGCGGGGCGAAGATGGGGATGAGGCGGGATTACTCAACTGGAGGCGGGAGTGCAGGTGGAGGCGGGGTCGGTGGCCGATTCCTTTCCCGAGGAGCGGCTGACACGACGGATTCTCCGGGACGAGACACTGCTCGTCCTGGGCCTGTCGCTCGGGGCGAGCGGAGTGTCCGCGCTGATCAGCTTTGTCGGGTCGGTCACCAAACCGGGGGGTCTCAAGGACCAGGCGGCCACCCTCAACGCCTCGGCCGCGCCGGGTCGCCCCTGGCTGGATCTGGCCTGGCAGTTGTTCGGCATCGCGTCGGCCCTGGTCCCGGTCGCACTGGTCGCGCACTTCCTGATGAGGGAGGGCAAGGGACTGCGTGTGATCGGGTTCGACCGTACGCGGCCCTGGCCCGACCTCGGGCGGGGGGCCGTGATCGCGGCGGTGATCGGCAGCACGGGCATCGCCTTCTATCTGGCGGCCCGGGGGTTCGGCGCCAACCTGACCGTGGTGCCGGAAGCGCTGCCCGGCGTGTGGTGGAAGTACCCGGTGCTGATCCTGTCGGCCGTGCAGAACGCCGTACTGGAGGAGGTCATCGTCGTCGGTTACCTGTTGCGCCGGCTCGGGCAGTTGGGCTGGACGCCGGGGACCGCGCTGGTGGCGAGCGCGGTGCTGCGCGGCTCGTACCACCTCTATCAGGGCATCGGCGGCTTCATCGGGAACATGGCGATGGGCGTGGTCTTCGTCTACCTGTACCGGCGGTGGGGCCGGGTCGGACCGCTCGTGGTGGCGCACTCACTGCTCGACATCGGGGCGTTCGTGGGATACGCGCTGCTGGCGGGGAAAGTGGGCTGGCTGCCGACCGCCTGAGCAGTGACGTGAGCGGGTCCGAAAGGGGCGTACGGCAGACTCGTACGCCCCTTTTTTTGACGGCCTTTTCGAGCGTCTCTTTTGTGCCTTTCAGCCCGCCTTCATGAGTCTTAGTGAGCCTTCGTACGCCTTTTCCGTGTGTCGCTACGCGAGCAGCTCGCCCTCGATGACCGTGACCGCGTGGCCCGTGAGGCGCGTACGGTCGCCGCGCAGCTCGGTGCGGACGAGGCCGGAGCGCGGGGAGGCCTGCAGGCCGGTGAGGCCGGGGCGGCCGAGGCGCTCGGACCAGTAGGGCGCGAGGGCGGTGTGGGCGCTGCCGGTGACCGGGTCCTCGTCGATGCCGAGGTTCGGGAAGAAGCAGCGCGAGACGAAGTCGTAGCCCTGGGAGGGCTCTTCGGCGCGGGCGGTCGCGATGATGCCGCGCTCGGAGTGCCGGGCGAGGGCCTTGTGGTCGGGGGTGAGTCCCCGGACCGTCTTCTCGTCGGCGACCTCGATCAGCAGGTCGCCGGTGTTCGGGCCGGTGTCGAAGGTCGTGAGCGGCTCGGCGCCCAGGGCCTCGGCGACGCCGTCCGGGACCTCGACCGGGGTGAGCGGAGCGGTGGGGAAGTCCAGCGTCAGGGACCCGTCCTCGTGGGGCGTGGCGATGAGCACGCCGCTGAGCGTGGCGAACCGCACCGGTCCCGTGTGGGCGCCCGTGGTGCGCAGGACGTGTGCGGTGGCGAGGGTCGCGTGCCCGCACATCGCGACCTCGGCGACGGGGGTGAACCACCGCAGCGCCCAGTCGGCGTCGCCGCCCTCGGGGAGGCGGTGCGCGAACGCCGTCTCCGCGTGGTTGACCTCCAAAGCGATGCTCTGGAGCCGGCTGTCCTCGGGGAAGGTGTCGTGGTCGAGCAGGAGGACCCCGGCCGGGTTGCCCGTGAAGGGACGGTCGGTGAAGGCGTCGACGATTCGAATCCGCATGCCCCGACGCTAGCGGCCGGAGCGAGCCGCGGGACAAGGCCAATTCCGGGGATCTGGACCGGTCGTGACGGTCCGGCCCTCTGACCTGCCCAGACCTCGGGGGTTGTCAGGCGAGCTATTCCGATATATCGTTGACGCATCGCGACCGATCAACGAATGAATGGAGTGATGGCGATGCGTTCCCAAGGACAGGAATTTGGATTCGAACGTGGGCATGGCCGACACGGTGGGCCCGGTCCGCGTGACCGGGGCCGCTTCGAAGGGCGGCGCGGGGCTTTCGGGCCCTTCGGGCCGGGTGGTCCGGGCGGCGGCCCTGGCGGCCCCGGCTTCGGCTTCGGGCCGGGCCCCTGGGGTGGCCAGCGCGGCGGCCGGGGCGGCCCGAGGGGCAGGGCGCGGCGCGGCGACGTACGCGCGTCGATCCTGGCCCTGCTCAAGGACCGGCCCATGCACGGCTACGAGATGATCCAGGAGATCGCCGAGCGCAGCGGCGGGGCATGGAAGCCCAGCCCGGGTTCGGTCTACCCGACCCTCCAGCTGCTGGAGGATGAGGGCCTCATCACCAGCGCGGCCGAGGGCGGCAAGAAGCTGTTCTCGCTCACCGACGAAGGCCGTGCCGCGGCCGAGGCGGGCCCCGACGCGCCGTGGGAAGAGGCCGGGCGCGGGGTCGACTGGGAGACGCTGCACGAGATCCGGCAGGCCGGCTTCGGTCTCATGGAGGCCTTCGGCCAGGTCTGGAAGACCGGCAGCAAGGACCAGCGCGACAAGGCGCTGGCGGTCATCAACGAAGCCCGCAAGAAGCTGTACCTGATCCTCGCCGACGAGGACTGACGGGCATGCTGTGGTACCTGACGGCGCCCCGGGGAAGTGTTTCCGCGGGGCGCCTGTCCATGTACGGGGGCTGGGTGCGGGCCTCGGGCCAGGTACGGGACTCAGGTCACCAGTCCGGCCAGCTTGCGCAGCGACTCGTTGAGGGCGGCCGTCGCCGAGTCCTTGAGCTTGCCCGCCATCAGCGAGACGGCCGCGCCGGTGAACTCCCCGTCGATCCGCACCGAGGTGGCGTCGCCGTCGGGGGTCAGGGTGTAGCGGGTGGCGACGGTCACCGCCATCGGACCCTTGCCGCGGATGGCCAGGGTGCGGGCGGGTTCCAGTTCCTCGATGGTCCACTCGACCTCGGCCGGGAACCCCATGAGCTTCATGTTCTCCTGGAAGGTGCCGCCGACCTCGAGTGAGGCGGGGCCGCCCTTGGGGAAGTTGGTGTGGGTCGAGTTCCACTCGCCGTACGAGGAGAAGTCCGTGAGCTGCGCCCAGACCTTCTCGGCAGGCGCCTCGATGCGTGCTTCCGCGCTGACTTCGGCCATGCGACCACCCCTTCGTGTCAGGCGCTGCGCCCGGCGCAGCTACGGTGTCGCGGAACGTAGCCGTAGCCCTCGGAACATTCAATACTGATGAACCGTCAGAAATTGTGAAGTCGGCTCACCCGATGTATCCGCCGCCGCGTCGAACAGGTCCCGCGCGCGGGAAGGGCCCCTCTCTCCGTGCCACTGAGGGGCGAGACCCGGAGCGGCGCGGTTGCGCACGGGGCGCGGGCAAGGCGGCGCGCGCCCTGAGGGAGAAACGGCGCGAAGTCATCCGTAAGGAGGAGAACGTACTCGCGGTTGCCCACCCTGTGTGGGACGTGAAGATGCTGCCCACCGAGGATGACCCAGGTCGCCGGGACTGATGGGGTAGAGGTTGTGCCACCGCGTATCCCCCAGCAACCGGCCGCCGAGAGCGGCTCCCACCGCACGGAACTCGATGCCAGGCTCAGTGCCGAGCTGGCGTCGGTGGTCTCCGGCGCGCGCAGGCGGGCGCTGCGGGACGGCGACCGGCAGATCGACACCGCCCATCTGCTGCACTCCCTGCTGGAGGCCGACCCTCAGGTGCGCGCCGTCTTCGACGGTGCCCCGCAGGTCGCCCGGCTGCTCGGCTATCTCGTGCAGCGCAGTATCGGCTACGGACTGCGCTGGCAGAGCGGCGTCGAGGACTCGGGGACGGTTCCGGTCGTCGCCGATGCGGGCTGGTCACGGGTCGTGGCCGAGGCGGGCTGGTCGCCGGTGGCGGCCGGTGCCATGGAGAGCGCGTGCGAGCGTGCCGAACTGCGGGGTGACGAACGGGCCCGCTGTCTCGATCTGCTCGCCGCGATCGTCACCGACCCGCAGTCGCGGGCCGTCGAGGTCCTGCGGCGGGCCGGCGTGGACGTCCAGACGCTGCTTCTGCGCGTCGAGAACGCCTTCGACGTCGAGGACGAGTTCGCGTGCGAGTTCCGCCTCGACTTCGAGACGCACATCGGCGGTGGCGACCAGGGCTGCCAGTCCAATCGTTGAGACAGGTGCCATTGGGGGTGACGCTCATGTCGTCGCCTGTCATCATGTGCCGGTGCATAGCTCTCAGGGCAGTCAGGACAACCGCGGGAAGGGCGTCGGGCCGGGCCTCGCGCTCGCGTCGGCGGTCGCCTTCGGCGGATCGGGTGTCGCGGCGAAGCCGCTGATCGAGGCGGGGCTCGACCCGCTCCACGTGGTGTGGCTGCGGGTCGCGGGCGCCGCTGTGGTGATGCTGCCGCTGGCCGTGCGCCATCGCGCTCTCGTGCGTCGGCGCCCCGCCCTGCTCGTCGGGTTCGGACTGCTCGCCGTGGCGGGCGTCCAGGCCTGCTACTTCGCCGCGCTCTCCCGTATCCCCGTCGGTGTCGCACTGCTCGTCGAGTACCTCGCGCCGGCACTCGTGCTCGGCTGGGTGCGGTTCGTGCAGCGCCGGCCCGTGACACGCGCCGCCGCGCTCGGGGTCGCTCTCGCGGTCGGCGGGCTCGCCTGTGTCGTCGAGGTGTGGTCCGGGCTGAGCTTCGACGCCGTCGGGCTGCTGCTCGCGCTGGGCGCCGCCTGCTGCCAGGTCGGCTACTTCGTCCTGTCCGACCAAGGCAGCGACGCGGGCGAGGAGGCACCGGACCCGCTCGGCGTTATCGCGTACGGCCTGCTCGTCGGCACCCTCGTGCTGACGGTCGTCGCACGTCCCTGGGCCATGGACTGGTCGCTGCTCGGGGGCAGCGCGGACATGAACGGTACGTCCGTCGCCGCCTCCCTGCTGCTCGGCTGGATCGTGCTCATCGCGACCGTCGTCGCCTACGTCACCGGAGTGGTCTCCGTGCGCAGGCTCTCCCCGCAGGTCGCGGGCGTCGTGGCCTGCCTGGAGGCGGTCATCGCGACCGTGCTCGCCTGGGTCCTGCTCGGCGAGCATCTCTCGGCGCCGCAGATCGTCGGCGGTGCGGTGGTGCTGGTCGGCGCGTTCATCGCACAGGCGTCGGCGCCCGCGAAGACCTCGGACGGGCCGGTCGCGAGCGGCGGGAGCGGCGCCGAAAGGGAGTTGTCGGTCCATGGGACCGCCGTCTAGGGTGCTGATCATGCCTTCGACGCTCGTTCTGCCGCCTCCAGCCGCCTGAGGCGGGCCCTCCGGAGATCCCACCCGGCCCCGGTGCCGGGTGGCACGGCGCTGCCCGCAGAAGAAGTCCGAGGACCCTCCCGTACGCCCCTGCCCGCTCGGCACGGGCTGCGACGTGGTCCTTCCCGAACTTCTGCGCGGCTGCCTTGTGCGCGGTCGCGCGTATCCGCGGAGAGAAACACGTGTCGCATGCTGCTTCCGGCCTGCCCCTCGGGCGAGGCCTCCTCTATCTGATCGTCGCCGGTGCCGCCTGGGGCACCGCGGGCGCGGCCGCGTCACTGGTCTACCGGGCCAGTGACATGGGGCCGGTCGCCCTCTCCTTCTGGCGCTGTGCGGGCGGACTCGTGCTGCTGCTCGCCGTGCGCCTGCCGCGCCATCGGCGGTGGCGCCGACGGGTCGCGCCGGCCGCCCGGGAGCCGCTCGGCCGCAAGGCCCTGCGGATCGGTGTCACGGGCCTTGGGCTCGCCGTCTTCCAGACCGCCTACTTCGCCGCCGTCGAGGCCACCGGACTCGCGGTGGCGACCGTCGTCACCCTGGGTGCCGGACCCGTGCTCATCGCCCTCGGCGCGCGACTGACCCTGGGGGAGCGGCTCGGGCGCGGCGGGGGTGCCGCCGTCGCCGGCGCGCTCGGCGGGCTCGGGGTGCTGGCGCTGGGCGCCGGGGGCGCCACGGTGCGGCCCTGGGGCGTCGCGCTCGCGGTCGTGTCCGCGGCCGGATACTCCACGATGACGCTGCTCACCCGGTGGTGGGGACGCGACGGCCGTGTCGACGGCTCCGGTACGACGGTGTGGACGTTCGCCGTCACCACCGTCTGCCTGCTGCCGCTAGGCCTGGCCGAGGGGCTGGTCCCGCACACCGCCCAACCGGCCCACGTGCTGGCCTTGCTGGTCTACATCGCCGCCGTCCCCACGGCGCTGGCCTACGCCCTGTTCTTCGCGGGCGCCGCCGTGGTCCGGTCCGCGACCGTCTCCGTGATCATGCTGCTGGAGCCGGTGAGCGCGGCCGTGCTGGCCGTCGGTCTGCTCGGTGAACGACTGACCATGACGACGCTCGCGGGCACCCTGCTGATGCTGGGTTCGGTCGCGGGGCTCGCGGTGGCCGAGGCGAGGAGTGTCCGGGGCGACACCCGGCGGGTGCCCGAGGAGGAACGGGCGCTGGTCTGAGGCATGAGGAATGAGGCATCAGGCCGAGGCACCGGGGGTGACCCCGCCCGGTGCCTCGGCTGCCACGGCGTCACAGGCTCGCGAGGTAGTCGGGGAGCTCGATGCCGGGGGCCAGGTCGTCGGCGGGGATCGGGGTGCCGTGTCCCTTGGTGAGGGGGACGATCCCGGTCCAGTGGGGGAGGGTGAGGTCCTCCGCGTCGTCGTTCGGGCCGCCGGTGCGCAGCTTCGCGGAGACCTCGTTCAGGTCGAGGCGGATCACGGCGGTGGCGGCGAGTTCCTTGGCGTTGGCAGGGCGCGAGTCGTACGAACGGCCGGGGACGACCTGGTCGACCAGCGCGTCCAGCGCCTCCCGCTTCTCGTCCGGGTCCGTCACCTGGTGGGCGATGCCGTGCACCACCACGGAGCGGTAGTTCATCGAGTGGTGGAAGGCGGAGCGGGCCAGGACCAGACCGTCGACATGGGTCACGGTCAGGCAGACGGGCAGTCCGGGGTCGGCCTGACCGGTCATCCGCAGCGGGCGCGAACCCGTCGAGCCGTGTACGTAGAGGCGCTCGCCGACCCGCCCGTAAAGGGTGGGGAGCACGACCGGGGCGCCGTCCCGGACGAAGCCGAGGTGGCAGACGTACCCCTCGTCGAGTATCGCGTGGACCAGCTCGTGGTCGTACGCGGCGCGCTCCTTGGAACGGGTGGGGACGGTGCGGTCGGTCGGGGTGTAGGCGGCGGGCCGCGTCGTCCCGGGCTGAGTGCTCGTCTCCGACATTGCGCTCTCCATTGCACTAGTGCATAATCTTCTTTGTGCTAGGAGAGTATCGGATCGAAGGGCGTCGCGCAGCAGACATTTCCGCGAGCGTCGAGCGTGCGGTGGGCAGCGGGGACCTCGAGCCGGGGCAACCGCTGCCGCCGATGCGGGAGTTGGCGGAGCGGCTCGGGGTGAATCCCAATACCGTCGCCGCCGCCTATCGCACCCTGCGCGAACGTGGGGTGATCGAGACCGCGGGGCGGCGGGGCAGCCGGATCCGCTCGAAGCCCGCCACGACGGGACGCGATTACATCCGGGTCGAGGTGCCGCAGGGCGTGCGGAACGTGGCCGACGGCAACCCCGATCCGGCACTGCTGCCCGCCCTCGCCGAGGCGTTCGCGGCGGCGGCGGGACGGTCGGACCGGGATCCCGTGATGTACGGGGAGGCCGCCGTCGAGGCGGAGCTGGAGCGGCTCGCGCGCGCCGACCTCGACGCGGACGGCGTGCCCGACGGGCCCGTCGTCGTCACCTCCGGATCGCTCGATGCCATCGAGCGCGTGCTGGCGGCCCATCTCAAGCCTGGGGACGCCGTCGCCGTCGAGGATCCCGGCTGGGGCAGCGTGTTCGACCTCGCCCCGGCGCTCGGGCTGCGCACGGTTGCGGTGCGCGTCGACGACGAGGGCCCGGTCCCCGACGACGTACGCCATGCCCTGGAGGCCGGTGCCCGTGCGCTGATCGTCACGGACCGGGCCCAGAACCCGACCGGCGCCGCGGTCGGCGCCCCACGCGCGCGTGCCCTGCGTTCCGTGCTCAAGGAATACCCGGGCGTCCTGCTCGTCGAGGACGACCACGGGCATCGGATCGTCGACCTGCCGCTGCACCCCCTGGCCGGGGTGACCCGCAACTGGGCCTTCGTACGCTCCGTCGCCAAGGCCTACGGCCCCGACCTGCGGCTCGCCGTCCTCACCGGGGACCCCGTCACCATGGACCGGGTGCACGGGCGGCAGCGGCTGGGGCCCGGCTGGGTGAGCCATCTGCTGCAACGGGCGGTCGTGCACCTGTGGGCGAACGACGCGGTGGACGTAACGGCCGTGGCGGCGGCGTACGGGCGGCGCCGGGACGCGCTGATCGACGCCCTGAAGCGGCGTGGCATCGAGGCGTACGGGCGCAGCGGGATGAATGTGTGGATCCCCGTCCCGGACGAGACGGGGGCGGTCGCGCGGTTGCTGCACGCCGGCTGGGCGGTCGCCCCCGGGGCGCGCTTCCGGATGAGCGCGCCGCCCGGGATACGGATCACCGTCTCGACTCTGACGCCGGACGACATCGAGCCGCTGGCGGACGCCGTCGCCTCCGCCGTCGGGCCGGCGCCCGTACGCGGTTACGTGTGAGTCGGTCCGTACGTCCTGAGGGCGCGGTCAGCGGCGCGGGCCGGCCTGGGTGAGTGCCGCGCCGGCGAGAACGATCACCGCGCCGACCGGCGTCGACCAGCTCAGCGACTCGCCCAGGATCGCGACGCCCGCGGCGGTGGCGATCACCGGGATGAAGTACGTGACCATCTGGGCCGTCGTCGGGCCGACCTCGGCGACGATGCCGTACTGGACGAGCATGGCCAGGCCCGTGCCGATGGCCCCCAGGGCGGCGATCGCGAGCAGCGGGACGACCGGGAAGTGTCTCGGAAACGCGGTGAACAGCGGTGTGACGAGGGCCAGTTGGGCGGTGGCGAGCAGCAGTTGGGCGCCGGTCATCGACAGATGCGAGTGGCCGGTGCCGGCCAGGGTGCGGCGGACGTAGATCCAGCCGATCGGGTAGCTCAGCGAGGCCAGCAGGGCCATCACCGTGCCCGTGGCGTCCAGGCCGTGGAAGCCCTGCCAGACGCCGAGGACCGTCAGGACGCCGAGAAAGCCGATGCCGAGACCGGCGACCCTGCGCCGGGTCGGACGGTCCTCGGAGAGGGCGACCAGGGACAGGGCCATGCCCCACAGGGGTGAGGTCGCGTTGCAGATGCCCGCGAGCGTGGACGGGATCGTCAGCTCGGAGTAGGCGAAGAGCGAGAACGGCAGCGCGTTGAGTAGGAAGGCCGCGACCGTGAGATGACCCCAGGTGCGGGCCCCGCGCGGCAGCCGCTCCCGCTTCACCGCCATCGCCGTCGCGAGCACCGCCGTCCCGAACAGCAGCCGCCCGAAAGTGACTTGGAACGGCGCGTAGCCCTCCGTGCCGACCTTGATGAGCAGGAAGCTGAAACCCCAGATCAGCGAGAGGGCACCGAAGCGGATCCGCCAGTCGAGGGCGGTGCGACGGCGGGGGGTCGTGGCGGTCGGGGTGTCGGTACGGGGAGTGGTCACGGCGCTCATGGACGTAACGATGAGGCAGGCGATCTCGTAGCACAAGCGAGATTTCTCTAGCGGTATCTCGTAGCATTTCTTACATGTTGAATCTGGAGCGCCTGCGCACCCTCGACGCCCTCGCCCGGCACGGCTCGGTGAGCGGCGCGGCCGAGGGACTGCACGTCACGACGTCGGCCGTCTCCCAGCAGATGTCCAAGCTGGAGCGCGAGGTGGGGCAGCAACTGCTCGCCAAGAACGGGCGCGGGGTGCGTCTCACGGATGCCGGGCGGCTGCTCGCCGAACATGCCGCGCGCATTCTGTCGCAGGTCGAGCTCGCCCAGTCCGACCTGGAGGCCCAGCGCGGTCAGGTCGTCGGTGAGCTGCGGCTCTCCGCCTTTCCTACCGCCGCGCGCGGGCTGTTTCCCACCGCGCTCGCCGCGCTGCGCGCCGACCACCCCGGGCTGCGGGTGCGCTCCAGTGAGCTGGAGCCCGAGGCCGGGGTCGCCGGAGTGATCCGGGGCGACCTCGATCTGGCGGTGGTGCTCGACTGGTACAACAAGCCGATGCCGCTGCCCGACGGCCTGGTCAAGGCCCCGATCCTCGACGACCCGGCCGACGTGGCGATGCCGGTCGGCCACCGGCTCGCGGACCGCGCGGAGGTCGACCTGGGCGACTTCGCCGACGATGAGTGGATCACCTGGGGCGAGGGCGAGTTCTGCCACGAGTGGCTGATGTTCACGTTGCGCTCCCGGGGCGTCGAGCCGCACATCGGCCATCGCGCCGCCGAGACGCACACCCAGCTCGCCCTGGTCGCCGCGGGGCTCGGTGTCTGCATCGCGCCGCTGCTCGGGCGCCGTCCGATGCCGGACGGAGTCGTCACGGTGCCGCTGCGACAGGCCGTCCGGCGGCATGTCTACGTGATCTGGCGCGCGGACGCCGACCGCCGCCCGTCGATCAGAGCGGCGGTGGCGGCGCTGCGGGCGGCGGGGGAGAGCATCGGCTGAGCGGTGCCCCGCGCGGTGGCGTGGCGGCCGATTGCGGTGACGGCTCGTGGACGTTTGACGACAGGGCCTAGAGCGGCGGCAGCTTGCGGAAGTCCCAGGAGGCGATGGCGGTCGGCGTGAGCCGGGCCCACGCGTGGCGGCCGTCGTGCGGCATTTCCTCCAGGCCGAAGTTCTTGCGGGCGAACAAGGTCTCGGGGACGTCGAGTTCGGCACACAGCTCCCCGGTGCGGGGGACCTCGCCCACGAACTCCACCGTGCCGGACAGCTCGACGCCGCGCAGCTCCCCGTACTCCTCGCCGGTGTCGATCACCACCGCGACCCGCGGGTCGCGGCTCAGCTCCGTCCAGCGCTTGCTGCGTACCACGGAGTACAGCCACAGCGAGGTGCCGTCCCAGACGAACCAGAGCGCGCTCACGTGCGGGGTGCCGTCCTTCGACACCGTGGCGACGCGACAGGTGCGCTGGGTCGTGAGGAACTCGTCCAGCTCGCCGGGGGTCATCATGATCTTCCGACCCCTGCGCTGAGTGACGGTCATGCGGTCACCTCTTCTTTCATGTCGACCTGATGCGTCGATCTTCTGCGTCGACAGAGATCCTCTGACAGTGCGTCAGAAAAGCATGGGCCGTCTTCCGTCCGTGCGCAATGCTCGTTACGCTCGCCCGCCCGGCCCTCGACGACAAGGGGAGTCATGCCGTCGCATGAACAGCTCAGCACACTCCTCGACCCGGACGGCACCGTTCTGCTCACGGTGGAGTGCCAGCAGGGCGTCGTCGGCCCGGACAGCGCGCTGCCCGAACTCGCCAAGGAGGCACGGTCGTCGGGGGCGCTCGCGAACGTCGCCCGGCTGGTGGCCGGCGCCCACCGCGGCGGCGTCCAGGTGATCCACGCGATCGCCGAGCGAAGGCCCGACGGGCGGGGCGCCAACCGCAACGCCCGCCTGTTCCGCGCGGCCGGACGGCTGCCCGTGCAACAGCTGTCGGGCACCACCGCGGTCCGCGTCGCGCCGCCGATCGAGGTCGCCGAGGAGGACTTCGTCGTACGCCGCCTGCACGGCCTGTCCCCGCTCGCGGGCACCGACGTCGACGCGCTGCTGCGCAACCTGGGCTGTCGCACCCTCGTCGTGACCGGAGTCTCCGCCAACGTGGCCATCCCCAACACCGTGTTCGACGCCGTGAACCGCGGCTACACCGTCGCGGTGCCCGCGGACGCCATCGCGGGGGTGCCCTCCGACTACACCCCCGCGATGATCCGCAACACGCTCGCCCTGGTCGCCACGATCACGGCGACCGACGACGTGCTGGCCTGCTTCGAGAGGCCGCGCCGTTGAGGCGCGGCCCCGGCCGCGTCACGCGAGCTTGATCGAGTCCCCGTCCACGGTGATGTTGGCGGCGGCCAGCGGCTGCGTCGCGGGCCCCTTCTTCACGCTGCCGTCGGTCGCGGAGAACTGGCTGTTGTGACACGGGCAGGTGATCACGTTGTCGGCGATGCCCTTCACCGCACAGCCCAGGTGGGTGCACTTGGAGGAGAAGGCCTTGTAGGTGCCCGCGGTCGGCTGGGTGACGACGACGCCCTGGGACGCGAATACCTTGCCGCCGCCCTCCGGGATGTCGGTGGTCTTCGCGAGGACCGTGCCGCCCGAGTTCCCCGCCGTGGCGTTGTCGCCGCCGCCCGTACCCCCGCTGCTCGCGCTCGCGCCGGAGCCGGAGTTGGAGCTGGTCGAGTCGGAGGACTTGTTGTCCGACCCGCACGCGGTCAGCGCGACGGCGAGTCCCGCCGTACCGACCGCCGCCACGACGGTGCGGCGGGCCGGGGTCGGAACGGGGTGAAGCGATTCGCTGGTCATGCTGACATTCCCTTCAACGGACGTGATGGTGATCCGTACAGAGGTACGGTCCGCCCGTCTGCGCTGTTCAGGAGCTGAGGACTTCTTGACCGAATCGACAGCGGTTCGACAGCCGCCGCGCCGACTCGCTCGGGACACCGCCGCCGCGGGCGGCGCCCACGGGTCGCGTCCGGTGGCCGTGACCGCCCCAGTTTGCCTGGGCGATGCTCGCGAGCCCACGGACGACGATCTTCGCCGTGGTGTGAGGTGCCGTCCGGAGCGCGACGGCCGCTACGGTGTCGCCGCGATCGGGCGGGCCGTCCCGCGTCCATGCGCCGCGCCCCACCACGTACAGCCGTAGCTGTCACTGTGGTTCAAGTCCGCGCTGTGCCGCTCTTCCTGGGCTTCGGAAGCAGGGCAGTCCCGAGTGGTTGTAGGCTCGACGCACTTGAAAGACAAGAGACCTGTGAACCAAGAAATTCCAGCCGTGTGGCCGTTGTCACGGGTGCCGGTGCCGGCCTCGTGGGGCCGCTGTCGCGCACCGGTTCGCACCGACGGGCACTCCGGGGTGCTCGTGGTCGCGCTGAGGCGGCTGCGCGGGAGACCCTCAAAGTGGGCCCGGACGGGGCGGACACGCATCCCTGGAGCGGGGATGACCTGACGTCGCCGCTGTCCGTCGAAGCACATCGCCAGCCGCGTCCAATACACCGTACTGGTCAACGGCCTGGCCGAATGTGCCATGAAAGTGCCCCGAGAAGCACGACATGTCGCCCGCCAAGGCCTCGCGATATCCATGACCAGTCATGGAACCTTTTGTGTCAGGTATGCATGTATCTGACTGGGGCAGCACTTGCGTTGGCCAACGGTTGCGGCTGAGTAGCCAGGTCGGCATGAGTTCCACTGCCCATTGCGCGAGCCAGACCAAGTCTGGCGGGTACCACAGAAACAGGGTGTGCATGGCAGCCTCGGCAGGCTACGACGGCAGCGGCGTGGCGGTGGCTCCTTTCCGGGTGCTGGGGCCGCTTGAGGTGAGCGGCGAGCGGGGGGCCGTGTACGTGGCACCGGGGAGACAGGAGATCGTTCTCGGGGCTCTGGTGCTCCAACTGAACCGGGTGGTGGAGACCACCTATCTGGTGGATGTCATCTGGGCTCACGATCCTCCGAAGACCGCACGCACCCAGGTGCAGATCTGCGTCTCCCGGCTCCGCAAGGCGCTGTCGGACGGGGGAGTCGACGCCACCATCGAGACCCGCGGTCGCGGGTACGTCCTGAGGGCCCCGGAGGATGCGACCGACGTCGGCAACTTCCGTCGCCTGGTGACAGAGGCGCATGCCCTGGCCCGTGCTGGTCTGAAAGTGCCCGCGGTGGAGGCGCTCCGCCCGGCGATAGGCCTGTGGCGGGGCCGGTGTCTGGCCGGTTTACCCAGCGAAGTCCTGGCCGGCATGGCAGCACAGTTGGACGAGAGCCGCCTGGAAGCGGTGGAGACCTGCATGCGGCTGGAGCTGGAGCTCGGCCGTCACGAGCACCTGGTCGGCGAACTGCAGCAGCTTGTCGCCAACCACCCGCTGCGCGAGCGGCTGCGGGGGCACCTCATGGTGGCGTTATACCGCTCGGGCCGACAGGCAGAGGCGCTGGACGTCTACCAGCAGGGCCGCGCGATGCTCACCGAAGAACTGGGTCTGGACCCAGGAAGGGAACTACGCGACCTGGCGCAGGCAATCCTGACCGACGACGCCGACCTGGCACTGGCCGAACCGGCCGAACCACGTTCTCTCGTGGCGACGCCGCTCCCTGAGACGGTGCAAGAGCGCAGTGCCGAGCCCGAGCCGGTCGTCACCCCAAGGCAACTTCCCGCCGACATCGGCGACCTCGTAGCCGACGACACGATCGTTTCAGCGGTCTGCGACGCCGTCACCGAGGGGCAGGAAAAGGGCCTGCTGAACGTGGTCCTGGTGCTTGGCAGGCCTGGTGTCGGCAAAAGTACGCTGGCCAGGCACGTGGCGCACCGACTCGCAACCGAGTACTTCCCGGACGGACAGCTCTACTGCGACCTCCGGGGGCCGGGCGGACAACCGGTGGGTCCCGAGCAGGCGTTGGGGCGGTTCCTCCGAGCGCTGGGCGTACCGGGCCAGGCCATACCCGATGCGCTTGACGAGCGCGCGGAGATGTACCGCAGTCTGCTGGCCGATCGCCGGATCCTGGTGTTGCTGGACGACGCGGTGAGCGAATCGCAGGTGATGCCCCTGCTGCCCGGAACCGGCAGCAGCGGCGTGTTGGTCACCAGCCGCGGCCAGCTCACGGCGTTGCCGGGCACACGCCGGTTCGACTTGGAGCCGCTGGGACCGGAACAGGCCATCCAACTCCTGGGGCGGATCATTGGAGAGCACCGTGTGGAGAGCGAGCGGGAGGCGGCGCGGGTCCTCATACGCTTGGTGGGCGGGCTGCCCCTCGCGCTGCGTATCATCGGCGCGCGCCTGGCCGCGCGCCCGCACTGGTCACTGACCTCCATGTGGCACCGGCTTGAGAACGAGCACCGCCGGCTGGACGAGCTGGCACACGGCGAGCTGTCAATCCGGGCAAGTCTTTCGCTCAGCTACGATGGCCTGTCGGCGGCCGACCGTCGCCTGTTGTGCCTGATCAGCCTGGCCGAGGGGATGGAGATTCCGAGCTGGCTGGGTGCCGCCCTGGTCGACGACCGCACGCCGCACCCGGCTGACCTGCTGGAACCGCTCATCGACATGCGGCTCCTCGACATCACCGCCATGGACCAGGGCGGGGAGTTCCGATGCGGACTGCCGCAGATCGTACGGATGTTCGCGCACGAACGGCTGCCCGCGGAGATTCCCGAGGCAGAACGCGCCGGAGCGGTGCGGCGTATGGTCGGTGGCTGGCTGGCGCTCGCGGAGAGGGCGCACAAAGAGATCTACGGCGGTGCGTACACCATCGTGGCGGGCCGGGCCGAACGGTGGCATCCGCCGGAGGACCATGTCCAGCGGTGCCTCCGCGACCCGCTCGGGTGGCTGGAGAGCGAGCAGACCAACCTGTTGAACGCGGTCGAGTTGGCGGCCCGGTTCGGGATGGACGAGCTGTGCTGGGAGCTGGCCACGACTCTGGTGACGCTCTTCGAGGCCCGTGGCTATCCCGAGCTGTGGGAGCGCACACATCAGATAGCGCTGGCCGCGGTACAGGAGGCCGGCAACGAACGGGGCCAGGCGGCGGTACTCGGCTCGTTGGGGACCCTGCACCTGTACCGGGGCGAGCATGAGGCGGCGGGCCCTTACCTCAGCACCGCTTTGGAGATCTTCGAGCGGATCGGGGAGCTGAGTGGCCAAGCGCTGTGCCTGCGTGACCTGGCGCGCATCGAGCGGCACCATGGCGACGACGACCGGGCGCTGGCCCTCTACGAGAGCGCCGAGCGCAACTTCGTGCGGGCGCAGGACGTCATTGGCCGGGCGTACGTGCTCGGCGAGATGGCACACATCACGATGCGGCGAGCGGACTTCGCGCGAACCCGTTCGTATCTCGACGAGGCTCTCGGGATCTGCCGGTCAGCCGGCTTCGACCGGGGCCAAGCCCTCACACTGCGGCGGCTAGGCCAAATGCTGATGTACCAGCAGCGGTACGAGGCGGCGGAACGGACCCTGCTCGAGGTCCTCGCCATGGTCGGGGCGAGCGGCGACCTGGTCGGAGAGGGGTATGTGCTGCACGACCTCGGCCGGGTCAATGCCCACCTGCGTCGCGTGGAACAGGCCGTCCAGTACTACTCGCAAGCGGCCAGGATCCGGGAGCGGATCCTGGACCACAGCGGGGCCGCTGCCGTACGGGCCGACATCGTTGCCATCCTGGGCACGCCGATGACGTCGGTCGGCTGACACCGGGAGGCATGCTGGTCCGTCACGTCCACGGCGTGTTGACGGCGGGTGCTTCGTCGGCCAGCGTCACGGCGACCGAGCCCTGCCCCACGCCGTGCTGATTTCCTACGGCGCCCAGGACCAGCACGACGACGGCCCCCGCGGCAGCCAGCAAGTTCTTGATGGACTTCTTGACGGCCATCTCAGTTCTCCTTCCCTTCGCAACCCGTTTTGCAATTCGTCCGGGGGTTGCTGAAACCAGCGTGAACCAGGTGCCCATCGCGGCCGCATGCTCGCGCTATCACCGCCCTATCCCGGCCCCGTTCCGCCGTGGATGCGCCGTGATGCCGGGCCGATAGGGCGACACCGGAGATTGGGTCCTGCCGACCTCGGCGCCCCTTCGGGGGGACGGCCCTCAAGGAGTGGTCCGAATGACCGTAGTGACCCGGGACGCGGTGACGCACGCCGCGTTCGGCGTTCCGGAAACAGAATCGCAGCGCAGCACAAAGACCTCCGCGACAGCAGCGGTAGACCTTGGCGGGGAGTTCCCACGGAAGAGGAAGGAACCGGTGCGTGCGCTCCGGGGCCTCTCCTCGACCGTGGCTCAGCGGAAGGTGAACGGATGACGATGGACGCGGAGTTCTACTCACGGGTGGCCGAGCGGTTCGGCGGCTACTTCAGCGATGCGCGGAGCACCGACGTATTCGCCGACGGCCGCCCGGACGCCGTCTTCGACGAACTGGCGATCGCACTGGGAGCGCCGCACGCCCGACTGCTGGATGTCGGCTGTGCCGACGGGCGTAGTTTGTTGCGCATCGCTCGTGCGTACGGCGCCGTGACGGGGATGGATCTGTCGCCGTCGATGCTGGAATGCGCCGCGCGGTATCGAGCGGAGGCGGGTCTGTCGCACGTCACGTTCGAGCTGCGCGATGCCGCCCACACGGGGCTGCCCGACGGGTACGCCGATGTGGTCACTTCCCGCCGCGGTCCGCTGATCGCCCGTGAGTTCGAGCGGGTGCTGCGCCCCGGTGGGGTCGTGGTGTACATGGGGATCGGGGAGCAGGACGCGCGTGAGCTGAAGGAAACCTTCGGTCGCGGCCAGGACTTCGACAGCTGGAACGGCAGGGTCTTGTCGGAGGAGATCGCTCAAGAACTGTCCGATGCAGGCTTCGTTGTGACAAGAAACCAGGCGTTCCGGTTCGAGGAGTTCTACCACTCGGCGGGCGATCTGGACACCTTTCTGCACCAAGTGCCGATCGTCGACAACTACGATTCGGCGGCCGACCAGGAGGCATTCGATCGATATGTCGCCGCGGTGACCGTCGATCAGGGCGTCCGGCTGAGTCGGCATTGGTTCATAGTGCAGGCGCAGAAGCCGGCGGCCCTCGAGCCGTCCCACTCATAGGAAACGGTGCGCCATGGAGCAGGATCTCGTAGTCAACGAAATCTTCGGTCCGACCGTCCAAGGCGAGGGCCGGTCCCTCGGACGCAGGTGCGCGTTCCTGCGACTCGGCGGGTGCAACCTGTCGTGCTCGTGGTGCGATACGCCATACACATGGGACTGGACCGGAGCCGGTGACAGCGGGGTCGCCCACGATCCGCGCAAGGAGCTGCACCGCCGCCCGGTCGAAGATGTCGTCGCGCAGTTGCTCGCATTCGACACCGAGTTGATCGTCATCTCCGGCGGTGAGCCCCTGGGTCAGCAGGAGCGACTGATTCCTCTGGTGACAGCACTGACCGGACGCGGTAAAGAGATCGAGATCGAGACCAACGGGACGCACGCCGCGCACCCCGAACTCGTCGCGGCCGGCGTCAGGTTCAACGTCTCGCCGAAGCTGTCGCACTCGGGCGACGCCCTGCATCGCAGAATCGTCCCTGCCGCACTCACCAGTCTCTCGGCACTGCCGGGAAGCACGTTCAAGTTCGTCTGCCAGAACACCCGCGATCTCGACGAAGTGGCCCAGCTGGTTGCCACCTTCGACCTGGCCTCGGTATGGATCATGCCGATCGGGCGTACCGCCGACGATGTCACCAAACATATGAGCGAGTTGGCCGACGCGGTGGTAGAGCGCGGATGGAATCTGACGACCAGACTGCACACCTTGTTGTGGGACGACAAACGCGCCGTGTGAGCAACGGCACACGCAAAGAAGAACGGAACTCGGATCGATGGCATTTCGAATCACGAAGAAATTTGAATTCTCGGCCAGTCATCGGCTTACCGGCCTTGCTCCTGAGCACCAGTGTGCCCGAATGCACGGGCACAACTACGTGATCGAGTTGGAGCTTGGGGCGGACGATAAGGATCTGTCGCCCGTGGGCTTCGTTCGAGACTACGGAGAATTGTCCGCATTCAAGGTGTGGCTCGACAATCATCTTGATCATCGGCATCTCAACGATGTGATGGACGAAAATCCGACGGCTGAGAACATGGCAGCCTGGGTCTACAAGACCTGGTCGGTTGAGTTCCCCGAGTTGACCTGCGTGCGTATCTCAGAAACTCCCAAGACTTGGGCCGAGTACCGGCCGTGAGGTCAGTAACTCCGAAGCCCGGACGAAAGGTGACCGCATGTCGGTGACAGAATTGGACCTCGATGGTGACTCGGCGTCGAGGACGACCGAGGACCCGCTGGTCGGGCTCGCCCGCCAGCTGTTGAAGGAGATCGGCGAGGACCCGAATCGCGACGGACTGCGCGACACGCCTGCGCGGTTCGCTCGCTGGTGGCGAGAGTTCATCAACTACGACCCGGGTTCGCTGGGCACGCTTTTCGAGTCCATCGGCACGAGCCAGCTCGTGGTCGTCTCGGACATTCAGGTGTGGTCGCTGTGCGAGCATCACCTCCTGCCGTTCAACTGCTCCGTGACGATCGCGTACCGCCCGACGGGGCAACTGCTCGGCTTGTCGAAGTTCGCCAGGGTCGCCCATCAGTACGCGCACAGGCTGCAGGTCCAGGAGCGCCTCGTGGACCAGATCGCGCTCGAGATCAGCACCCTGAGCGGCACCCCGGACGTCGCGGTCATAGCGAAGGGCGAGCACCTTTGCATGTCGATGCGCGGCATCAAGGCTGCCGCGCAGATGACATCGACCGCGTATCGCGGGGAGTTCAGCACGGACTCCGGTCTCCGGGCCGAGCTGTTCGACCTGCTCCGGGCGTGACGAGCCAGTCGACTCCGAAAGCGAAAGCAGTGAGCGATCCAGGTGGTGCGGCGACGGGAACGCACGGCTCGGGAGCGCAGCAGGGCTGTCGCGAACTCCTGGCCCTGCCAGGTGCCCGCGGGGCCGTCGCGGTCCTACCGCTGTCGAAGTACCCGGCCGCGATGTTCTCGATCGCTGTCCTCCTGTTCGCGTCACCCAAGTACTCCGCGTCCGGTGCGGCGCTCGGGGCGGGCACGATGCTGCTTGCGAGCGCAATCTCCGGACCGCTGCGGGGCAGACTGGTCGTTCGCGGCCGACGGGGTCCAGTACTTGGGTGCTGCCTGGCCGGTCATCTCGCCGGTATGACAGGCCTGGTTCTGGCGGTGTCGGCGCATATGCCGATCGTCTTCTTCCTCGGCGCCGCGACGGTCGCCGGCCTGTGCTTCCCGCCGGTCGGCGCTCTGTTTCTGGCCTACTGGAACGAGGCCGCACCGACCGCCGCGAGCAGGGTCTCTGCCAACTCCCTCGAATCGGCGCTGATCGACTTCACGCTCGTTACCGGACCGCTGGTCGCGACACTGCTCTCCACGGCATGTTCCCGGTTCTGCGTGTTCGTACTCAGTGGGATCGACATGGCGGTCGTCGTTCTGCGCGGATCAGGCGGTCGCGCGATCGCTGGATCATCGGCCGGGCGAGACGCGTCGGCATCGTCGGAGCGATGGGCTTTGGAGCTCATACGCCCCCGATCCGCGGGCATATCACCACGCCGTGGCTGCGCGCGGCATTCCTCGTCGGAACGGCCGTGGTCGCACGGGCTGTGTCCTGGTCTCCCCTTGCTGCTCCCGTCGTCCGCCCGCTCACCGGCGCCGTGATCGGTGCGATCTTCTCGGCTCTGTTCGTTGCGGTCGGTGCGGTCCCGCACCGACCGGGCGCGCCAACGAGATCAGGAGTCGGGGCACGAGCGCCGTCCCGGCCGGCTTCGCCATCGGGACATCGTCCGGCGCGTCGATCGCCTCCGCACCGGGCCCACTTGCTCGCCGTGTCGGTGATCGTGACAGCTATCGGCCGCATCCGCATCGCAGAGCTACGAACCGAGGCCGTTCTCTTCGGCACACATGCGAATCCGGTCCGGTCGACATGAAAGGACAACGATGAACGTAGATGATTCTTCGACGCCTGCGGAAGCGGTTCGGCTGCTCCCCGTGCTGGACGCCGAACGGCTGGTCGCCGACCTCATGACTGCGCGCGACCACCTGTGGGATGAGCAGAGCTCGTACGAGAACGGGCGAGTGTCCAGGTGGGCCGAACAGGACTGGCGCTGCCTCTCGGTGCGCAGCCCCGGTGGTGACAAGACACGTACCGACCCAGGGGGCCCTGGCAGCGCGGAGTTCGCCGACACCGAGTGGCTGGACCACATGCCGTACGTGCGGGAAGTCCTGCGCTCGATTCCCGGGCCCCTCTACGCGGCCCGATTCATGGATCTTGGACCCGGCGTCGTCGGCTACCGCCATTCCGATCCCAAGTTCGCCCCGGACTGGGGTATGGCCCGGCTGCACATCCCGGTCATCACCCACGAGGAAGCCTCGCTGGACCTTGACGGAGGGATTCATCGCTGGCAGCCCGGTGAATTCTGGTTCGGCGACTTCAGCCGCAAGCACCAGATCCAGAACCTCGGTCCCGAGCATCGGGTGCATCTCGTCGTGGACGTGCTCGTCACACCGGAGCTCGCACAGCTGTTCCCGGCTGACTGGGCCGACTACTTCAACGGCTCGGATGTGCTCTACAACCGTCCGGCCGTGGCCATGACCGACCAAGAGCGGGAAGCTGCGCGGTGTTCGTTCGACGCGCCGGCGCACCTGCTGGAGATAGAGGTGTTCGGGTCGCTCACCGGCCCGCAGCCGCAGGCCACCTTCAGCATCGTCGACACCGGCACGGGCCTCGCCATTCGATCTCCCCAGGACCACCTCTTCCCGCTGGCGGCCCTCGGCGGACACGAGTACCGCCTGGTCGGGTGGAGCGAGGAGCGAACGGTCACCACGAGGCTGGACGGTCCGCGGCCCGAAGTCGAACTGACCTACCGCAAGGGCCGGCGCTCGACCCGGCTGCTCGTCCCGGCCACGCCGACGCCGTGACGGACGCCCGCACGTCCGCCGCTGTTTCGGTGCACAGCACACCGGGGCCCTGATCCCCAAGTACTGATCCTCCATCCATTTCCGTCTGACGGAAGGCGACGCATGCCGAAAACTGTCGCAATCGTCTCCGGCGGCCTGGACTCGGTCACCATGGCCTACCACCTCCAGGCGCAGGGACACACACTCCACCTGCTGTCCGTGAACTACGGCCAGCGTCATCTCGTCGAGCACGAGTTCGCCGCGAAGGCGGCTCGATCGCTCGGGGTGCCGCACGACGTCGTCGATCTCAGCCCCGTCGGCAAGCTCCTGAGCGGCTCCTCGCTCACCGACCCGACCGTCGACGTGCCGGATCACAAGAGCGGGTCGTCCGGCGAGAGCCCCAACGTCGTACCCAACCGCAACGCCCTTCTGCTGTCCGTCGCCTTCGCGGTCGCCGTCGCCGAGAAGGCGGAAGCGGTGGCCGTCGGGGTGGTCGACGACCTGCAGGCCGCGCCCGACAGCAATGCCGCGTTCATCGATTCCTTCCTCGCCATGGAGCGGATCGCGACCCGCGGATACGCGCACCCCGACCTGACCCTGACAGCGCCGCTGGTCAGGCTGCGCAAGAGCGACGTGGTGTCGCTCGGTGAGGAACTCGGCGTCCCCTGGAGCGAGACCTGGAGCTGCTTTCGTGGCGACGCGCTGCAGTGCGGACGGTGCGCCGCCTGCAGGGAGCGGCAGGAAGCGTTCCGGGACGCCGGCGTGACCGACCCGACGACCTACCAGACCAGCGATTCGAAGGAGCTGCGATGACCGACCCCTTTCCCGTGCTCGACCTCCGTGACGCCGCCGGTTCGGAAGAAGCCCGGGCAGAGTTCCTGTACCGGCTGCGCAAGGCCGTGCACGAGATCGGCTTCTTCCAGCTCGTCGGCCACGGCATCGAGGACGCCGACGACATGCTCGAGCTCACCCGCCGGTTCTTCGCCCTGCCCGAGGCCGATCGGCTCGCGCTGAACATCCTCGACTCGCCGCTGTTCCGCGGCTACTCCGAACTCGGCCGCGAACACACCCGGGGCGTGCCCGACCAGCGCCAGCAGCTGGACATCGGGCCGGAGCAGCCCGAGCGGCAGCCCGAGCCCGGCGATCCCGCCTACCGGTGCCTGATCGGCCGGAACCAGTGGCCCGCGGCGATGCCCGAGCTGCGCCCGGCCATCGAGTCATGGATCACCCGGCTGACCGATCTGTCACATCGGCTGCTGCGGCTGCTGCTCGAGTCGCTCGACGCCCCCGCCGGGTTCCTGGACGATGTGGTCGATCCGGACCCGCAGATCCACCTCAAACTCCTGCACTACCCCGGCCCCGCGCAGGCGAGCGAGGACACGGGCGAGGGCCAGGGGACCGGCATCCACAACGACCTCGGGCTGCTCACTCTGCTCGTCCAGGACGGCAACGGCGGCCTCCAGGTCGCGGTCGAGGACGGCAAGTTCGCCGACGTGCCGGTGATCCCGGGGGCGTTCGTGGTCAACCTGGGGGAGCTGCTGGAGGTGGCGACGAGGGGCTACGTGCGTGCCACCCTCCACCGGGTGGTCCGGCCCGCCCCGGGCGTCGACCGTTACTCCATTCCCTTCTTCTACAACCCTCGGCTGGACGCCACGATGCAGCCATTGCCCAGCCCATATGTCGAGGGCGCCAGCGGAGTCATCGACGTCGCCGACAACCCGTTGTTCGCCCTCTACGGCGACAACGTCATGAAAGGGCTGATCCGCTCCTTCCCCGACATCGTTGCCCGACACCACCCGACGCTGGCCGCGGGAGCCGGGTCCAGGAGTTCCTGACACCGGGCGGCCGAGCACATTCTCACCGCCCGGCCCGAGTGGTCGGGCCTGGCGGTGGCGTCGCTGGCCGGCCCGACGGGGACCGAACGAACATGAGGCAGGGCGAATTTCATGAGAATCAACCTTCTCGGGCCGCTCCAGGCCTACGGGGACGATCACCGCGTCGACCTGGCGCCGGCCGCCCAGAAAGTACGTCAGACACTGGCACTGCTCGTGCTGAACGCGGGCCGGGTGGTGCGCTTCGAGCAACTCATGGACGAGCTGTGGGACGCCGACCCGCCGGCCAGCGCGCACACCGCTCTGCAGACGTATGTGTACCAGCTCAGGAAGCGGTTCTCCCTCGGCAACCCGAGGAGCGGCGGCGCGGTACGGGCGGCCGGCCCGCTGCTGGGCACGGTCGACGGCGGCTACCAGCTGTCGCTGCCCGCCGACCACGTGGACGTCTTCCGGTGCGAGCCGCTGCTCGCCCGTGCCCGTGCGGAGTTCCGTGACGAGGACTTCGCAGGAGCACGTGACACGGCCGCCGCGGCGCTGCAGCTGTGGCGGGACGATGCCCTGGTGGACGTGCGCAAGGGGCCCGCGCTGCAGGCCGAGGCGGTCCGCCTGAAGGAGTTGCGTACCAGCGCGCACCACCTGCGGATCGAAGCCGACCTGCACCTCGGCCGGCACCACGAGGTGCTCGGCGAACTCACCTCGATGGCCGGGCGGGAACCCACGAACGAGTGGGCCCAGCGCAATCTGATGACGGCTCTCTACCGCATGGACCGGCGGGTGGAGGCGCTCCAGGTCTACCAGCGGGCACGCGAGCGGATCGCCACCGAGCTGGGTCTCGACCCTTCCCCCGAACTCCAGGCCCTGCACACGGCTATGCTCACGTCGGACGAGGAGCTGCTGCGTCCCGCCGGGCGGCTTACGGCCGTGACCGCCGCCACCCGGGCGCCCTGCCATCTGCCCGCCCCGCGCGAGCGTCTGACCGGTCGCGCCGGCCAACTGGCGCGCCTCACCGCGGTGCTGGCCGGCCGGGCGCGGGCGGACCGGCCGCTCGTGATCGTGGGGGGCGCTCCCGGCACGGGGAAGAGCGAGCTGTGCCTGCACGCCGCGCATCAGGTGAGCGGTCACTACCCGGACGGACGGCTCTACGCGCGCCTGCGCGACGGCGCCGGCCGGCGGGTGCGGCCCGCCGAGATCCTCCGCTCGTTCCTGCGTGGACTCGGCGCGACGGAGGAGCAGTTGCGACTGAGCACGACCGACCTGAGCCTGTTGTTCCGTAGCTGGACCGCAGACCTGCGCGTCCTGGTGGTGCTCGACGACGTGTGCGACGTACGGGACTTGACGCCGCTGCTGCCGTCCGGCGGCGGCTGCGGCGTGGTGATCGGAAGCCGACGGCGGCTGTTCGTGTCATCGTCGGCGGTCCACGTCGAACTGGCGGGACTGCCCTTCGACGACTGTCTGCACCTGCTGGCATCCTCCGTGCCGAGCCACCGGGCCACCATGGACCCGGAGGGGCTGCGGCGGCTGGCCGGGTTGTGCCGGGGGCTGCCGGGCGCGCTCTTCGCGGTCGCTTCGCAGCTGCGCCGCCGCCCGCACTGGTCGGCCCGGCAGGCCATTGCCTGGGTCCTCGCGTCCGGAGGCGCCGCCAGCGATCCGCTGGGCGTGCGGGCCGGATTCGACCGGACGCTCGCGACGCTGCCCGCCGAGTCGCGGTCCCTGGCGTACGCGCTGTTGTCTCCCGGCGTCCCCGATCGGCTCACACCGGCGCTTGCCGCCGCGGCCCTGGGGATCAGCGACCAGCAGGCCGAGGACCTGCTGGAGGAACTGTCGGAGAGCTACCTGCTGCGCGCGCAGCACCCGTGCGTGAACGGCCGGTTCTCCTACGAATGGGAGCCTGGGATACGCCCGTTCGCGGCGCGGCAGAGCAACGCGCCGGTCATGTGCTCCGCCTGACGGTCACGGCTCCAGGACGACCTTGCCCGTCGTATCGCGCGTCTGACTCTTTCCTCGGGCTGACCAGCGCGCTGGGCCGCACCCCGGTGCGGTTCGAGGAATTCACACGAAGCGTGGAGACCTACGCCACCGGTGTGTTCCGTGGCTCCGTGATCGCCGGGGTGATCTTACGCAGGACCGTACCGGCCGGCGCGCCTCGCCCGAACCCGCCCAAGCAACCGAACCTTGGAGAACCGTCATGCCACAGCGCCCGAAACTCGTCCTCGTCGGTCAATTGTCGAAGTTCCCCTGGGTGTTCGAAGCCGCCGAGCGTGCCGGTATCGACCTGATCCTGATCCCCCGGGGGGACGACACGGCGGAGTCCGCCGGGCGGGCCAAGTCGGTGGTCGAAGTGCTGCCACTGGACATCGACGGAAACCCGGACGATGCGTTGTCCGCGCTCGCCGACCGCTACCGGCGGGATCCCTTCGACGGCATCATGTCGGGCAACGAAAGGGTCATACCGTTCGTGGCGCGCGCCGCTCGGGAGCTGGGCCTCACCGGGCTGACCGAGGAGGCGGCGGCCGTGGTGCGCGACAAGCGCAGCATGCGCCAACGCCTGCTGGAAGCGGGTCTGGGCGTGCCCGGCTTCGTGGTCATCAAGGATCCGGACAGCTGGACCGACGCGCTGACCTTGCGGTTCCCCGTCGTGGTCAAACCAGCGGACGGCCACTCCAGCTTCGGTGTGATCCGTGCGGATGACAGGGACAGCCTTGAGCAGGCCGTGGCCCGCACCTGGAAGCTCGCCGAAACCCACCTGGGCGCCGCCGACGGATCGGACTCGGAAACCAGTGTGCTGGTCGAGGAGTACCTGGACGGGCCGGAGATCTCCGCCGAATCCCTCGTGCACCACGGGCAGGTACGGGTCTGTGCCATCAGCTGGAAGGGAGAATTGACGGGGCCCTACTTCGAGGAGTCCACGTTGCGGGCTCCCGCCCAACTGCCCGCCGAGATACTCGCTGCGATCGAGGCGGAGGTGATCGGTGCCCACCACGCCTTCGGCGTCACGGAAGGCACCACGCACACCGAACTGCGGCTGGTCGGCGGGGTGCGGCCGGTGCTGCTGGAGATGACCGCGCGCCTCGGCGGCGGGGGCAATATGCACCACCTCGTCCACGTCAGCAGCGGGATCGACCTGGCCGCCGAGGCGCTGCGCGTCCACCTCGGCCGGGAGCCGCTCTGCTGGCGTGAGGAGCCGGCACCGACCGGCCACGCGGCGGCCTATCTGGTGCCGATCGGCAGCGGCGGACGGGTCAAGCAGATACGCGGCTTGGACGCGGTGCGTACCGACCCGCAGGTGGACTACGTGGTGCAGACCGCGGGCCCCGGCGCACTGCTGCTCCCCTACCCGGACTGGTCCGGGAACCCGGCGGTCGTGCTCTCCCACCACGAATCGGATGCGCAGGCCCAGGCCTACCTCGACCACCTCGCCCGGACGCTGCACGTCGAGTACGAGGAGCAGGATTGAGCACACGCCACGACACACAACGCCTCCGGCGATCTGCCTGACCACCGAACGTGGCTTCTCGGCACGGCCCGCTCCGAGGGCGACCCAGCGGTACGTCAGAACTCAAGTCAGGGAAGTCCTGGGGATTCCCCCGTGCCGGGATCGGGTCAGGATGCCCGCCCCGGCCGCTGCCAGGCGTGAGGGCCGCCGACAGCGGGGCGCGCGACGTCACTCCGATCTTGCCGAACATCCGGTACGGGTGGCCGGCCACCGTTCGTACTGAAATGCGCAGTCGACCGGCGATCTCTCGGTTGGTCAGACCCGAGACGGCCAATTCGACGACCGTCGTTACCGGGCGTGACCGGACCATCGGTCGCACCCGACATCAACCGCACCCGGCCCGGCCGGAAACGCCGGCCCCGCCGGGACACCCGTGCAGAGGGGAAACACCATGACCGACATCATCAGCAGCACGCCGACCACCGGACAGCAGCTCCGTGACGGCGTGCCCACCTACTCGGAGCAGGTCCGCCGCACCGGCTTCATCGTCTTGCACAAGCAGGAGCTCGCCGGGCTGATCAGCGACCCCGACCTCGAGGAACTCCGCGGCGCCTGGGAGAACCTGCCGGTCGACACCCAGGTCGACGGCGTCGACGTCTACCGCGAGCGCCGCTACGGTCGGCTGCGCGTCGACGTCGACGGCGACACCGCCACCTTCGAGGTCCTGCCCAACGCCGTCTTCCGCCAGGACTCCATCCCGCTCTGGAAGGGCAAGGACCGGGTCTTCGAGCCGGTCGCCGAGGACGTCCTGCTCAGCGCCGGCATGCGCGCCCTGGTCGGTTTCAACGCCCGGATGGCGACCGCGCTCAACGGCAACACCTCGTGGAAGGTCGGGGTTCACCTGGTCCGCGTCGTCGCCCGCGCCGGCGCCGATGGCCTGCCCACCCCCGAGGGCCGCCACCGCGACGGCCATTCCTACGTCGGCTTGCACCTGATGCGCCGCGACGGCGTCACCGGCGGCCTGTCCACCGTCCACCCCAACGACGGCAGCGACATCGTGCAGACCACCCTGCTCCAGCCGCTCGACTCCATATTCTTCGACGACAACATGATCACCCACGAGGTCTCGCCGACCGTCTCCGAGGGCGCCTCGGGCGTGCGCGACATGCTCCAGATCGACTTCAACCCGGTGGCCTGAGCCTACGAACCGGGCGAACGAGGCGGAGCTGCCGCACGCCATGCTGCGCAGCCCGTCGGCCTCGGGCTCCGAGTGCGCCCTCGCCGACCGTGCCGGGCAGGCCGCCGGTGCGGCTCGCCGACGGCGTCCCGCACGGCCGGGGCCGCGGTCGACGCCGAGGGTTCGCCGGCGGCCATGATCTGCGCGGCCGCGCGGTTCGCCCGGTCCGACCTGTCGGCCCGCGTCGTCGTGCTCGGCGCCGACGACGAGGAGCGCCACTCGGCGGGGGGAACCCAGCGGCTCGTCCTGCGTGGGCGTCGGCTACGAGGGCAACCCGCGCTTCAGCATCGGCGTCAGCGTGCCCGTGGCGCACACCAGCTCACCACCCGTCGGCTTCGACGTCGACGAGTTCCTGCGCGAGCTGCCCAGCGGCGAGCACCGGGTCACGGTGTTCGAGCACGTGCCGGCGGTGCGCTCGGTGCGTTACCGACCCGGTGGTCCGCGCGCTGAGCGCCGCGATTCGCGAGAACGGCGCACGGCAGGTGCCCAAGCTCAAGCTGGGCGCCGCCGACCGGAACGTGGTCGGCCCCGAGGAGTCACTGACCGACGACGCCATCACCCACCTTCCAGGCCGGCGTGCAGGCGGTCGGCGCGGGTGTCTTCCCAGCTCCGCCGAGTGACCCCTCTTTTCTCCCGTACGAAGCCTTTGTCGTATCGCACTTGAGTCGCGGTTGAGCCGTGTCGACCGATCCCGTGCCACACTCGGCCCATGCTCCACAGGCGTGCTGATCAGTCTCTGATCGAACGGACAAGGCAAATTCGCAGGGGCCTCATGGGAACCCCGCTGATTCCCCTGGCGGACGAGCAGTGCGATATCGTCGCGAAGCTGGAATTCTGCAATCCCACCGGAAGCAGTAAGGACCGTTCGGCGCTGTGGATTCTGGAACAGGCGATCGGTCGCGGGGAGATAGCGCAGGACACGACGGTGGTCGAGTCGTCGTCCGGCAACTTCGCGCTGGCCCTGGCTTTCTACTGCCGAATGCTCGGCATTTCGTTCGTCCCGGTCATCGATCCGAACTGCAACGAGGCCACCGAAGCCCAACTCCGGCTGCTGTGCGAGCGGGTGGAGAAAGTCTCCATCCGTGATGTGACGGGCAGCTACCTGAAGAATCGGCTGTCCCGGGTGCAGGAACTGCTGGTTGAACTCGACTCGGCCTACTGGCCCAACCAGTACGCCAATCCGGATGCCCGCGACGCGCATTACCGCTTCACCGCGGGCGAGCTGATCGCGCAGGCCGGCCCGCTCGACTATCTCTTCGTCGGCGTGGGCACGGGCGGCACGATCGCCGGGCTCTCCCACCGGATCAAGGAAACGTACCCGGGCTGCGTGGTCGTCGCTGTCGACGCCGAAGGCTCGGTGATCTTCGGTGGTCCGCCGAAGAAGCGGCGGATCCCCGGCATCGGCTCCAGCATCGTGCCGCCGCTGTGCGGTCAGGCACTGATCGACCAGGTCGAGATCGTCTCCGAGGCGCGCGCCGTCGAGGCCTGCACCACCCTGGCCGCCAAGTACGCCCTGTACGCGGGCGGCTCGACCGGCAGCACCTACGCCGCCGTCCAGGACTACTTCACGCGGCACCGTCCCGGCACCCACCGACCCCGCGTCGCCTTCATCGCCGCCGACCGCGGCCACGCCTACGCCCAGACCATCTACGACCCCACATGGGTCCAGCAACTGCGCACGGACACGGTGCAGGCCCCCGGCGTCGAGACCCTGGCCGTCAACTGAAGGAGCCGTCGCCGCTCTGTCGACCGTTTAGCGCGGCGAACTGGACTGGAGCTCGTGCCGGACGTCCTGCACGGCCGCAGGCTGGGAGTGATCTTCCGGGACGTCATACCAACGGCGCCTACCTCTGGAACAAGGACGCCGACATCTATCTCGACGAGTCCGCCGAGGTCGCCGAGCACGTCCGGCAGGTGACCGACGCCCCGAACTCGCCCTGGGGCGGACTTCTGAAGCCGGCCGGGGCCGGCGGCGTGACCGACCGCCGCAGACGTCCAGGGCCCGCCTCTCCCCGAGCGTTCGCCGACCCGTGCGAGGCCGTCGATGTCCCGACGCGGGAGGCAGGCCCTGGCAACGCCCACGACAAGATCTCAGGCGGCGAACACTTGGGAGTCGTCGGCGAACGCCTTGAACTCCAGGGCGTTGCCGGCCGGGTCGAGCAGGAACATCGTCCACTGCTCGCCGGTTTCGCCTGCGAAGCGCACGTAGGGCTCGATGACGAAGTCGGTGTCCGCGGCGCGCAGCCGGTCGGCGAGCCGGTGGAAGACGTCGATGCTCAGGATCAGCCCGAAGTGCGGTACGGGGACGTCGTGGCCGTCGACCGGGTTGTGTGCCTGTGCGGCGCGGGCCGGGGCGAGGTGCGTGACGAACTGGTGGCCGTGCAGGTTCCAGTCCACCCAGGTGTCGGCGCTGCGGCCCTGCTCCAGGCCGAGCGTCTCGCCGTAGAAGCGGCGGGCGGCGTCCAGGTCGTCGACCGGGACGGCGAGGTGGAAACGGGGGATGGGGGAGGCGAGAACGGTCATGGGTCCGGGGTTCCTTCCGTGCGGCGTGGAGTGCCTGGCGCTTACCAGTTCTGACGGGTGGGGGAAAAGGTCAGGTCGTTGACGGTGACATCGGTTGGTGGGCACACCGAGGGCCACGCCGAGCCGTTCGGCCAGTTCGGCGCCGTACCCGTCGGCTGCGATCACGGCGACGTGCGCGTGCCGCGCGACGGCGTCGACTGTGTCGGCCAGGCCACCAGTGTGGATGATGTCGTCGCTGAGGGCACTGGTGTCGAACGCGCCGCGGTGGCAGTGCGGCACCTCCGCGGCGCTCTCTACGCGGACGACGGCGCAGCCGCGGTCGGTGAACGCCTGCGCCGGCGCCTAACTCGACGGATAGGCGTCGACCAGGACGACGCTCGTGCTGTTGGTGCCGCTCATCGCTGTGTGTCCTCCCCGAGGGCCTCGGCGAGGCCCTCGACGGTGGGGTTCCTGAAGACCAGGACCGGCGAGACCCGGCGCCCAAGTCGCTCGCTGAGCCGGCCCGCGACCGTGGTGATGCTCAACGAGGTGCCGCCGACGTCGAAGAAGTCGTCCTGTGGCCCGAAGTCCTCCTCGACGCCCAGGCACTCCCGCCACACGTCGGCGACGAGGAGCTGTTGCTTGGTGACGGCCCGGCGGGTGGCCGGGGCCGGGGCGGCCATCGGGCGTGGGTCGGGCAGTGCGTCCCGGTCGACCTTGCCGTTCGGGGTGAGGGGGATCTCGTCGATCACGGTGTAGCTCTGCGGCAGCATGTACAGCGGAAGTTGCTCCGCCAGATGGGCGCGCAGTTCCGCCGGGTCCGGGGCGGGTCGGCCGGGGTGCTCGAGGATCAGGTAGGCCGCCAGCTGGTCCACAGCGGTGCTGGTGCGGCGCACGGCCACCACGCAGTCGGCGAAGGCCGGGTGGCTCTGGAGCGCGGACTCGATCTCGCCGAGCTCGATGCGGAAACCGCGCACCTTGACCTGGTGGTCGTTGCGGCCGAGGAAGACCAGATTTCCGTCGGGCAACAGCCGGACCACGTCGCCCGTGGCGTACATACGGGCGCCGGGCTCCCCGGCGTAGGGGTCGGGCAGATACGCCCCGGCCGTGCGGGCCGGCCTGCCGAGATAGCCGCGGCCGACCGCGCTGCCGCCGACGTACAGTTCGCCGCGACAGCCTGGGGCAACCGGGCGCAGCCGCGGGTCCAGCACGTAGAGGTGCGCGTTGTCGGTAGCCCGCCCGAACGGGACGCTCGGGCGATGGCTGTGCCGGTCGAGCAGTTCCTCGGTGATCGGGCAGAATGCCGAGGTGACGGTCGCTTCGGTGGGCCCGTACTCGTTGAAGACCTGGCATCCCGGCGCGGTGGAGGACAGGATGCGGCGGGCCACATCGTGCGGCACGGCCTCGGCACCGGTGAACACCAGCCGTACGGAGCCGAGTCGGGGAGCGGGATCCGTACCGGATTCCAGCAGGATCCGCATCTGCGAGGGCGTCGCGTTGAGCGTGGTGATGCCACGCTCGGCGACCTCTCGCAGGAACTCCTCGGGGTCGTAGGCGGCGGTGGGGCTCGCCAGATGCAGTTCGGCGCCGGATACCAGGCACTGGAAAATCTCCCAGACCGAGTTGTCGAACGCCACCGAGTGGTTGAGCAGGGCCCGGTCCCGCCCGGTGAGTCGGCACAGCCGCTGGTTCCACTCCAGGAACCCGGTGATGTTGGCGTGGGTGATCGCGACGCCCTTGGGGTTGCCGGTCGAGCCGGACGTGTAGATCACGTAGGCGAGGTGGTGCGGATGTGCCTCCTCGGCCGGCCCGGGGTCCGCCCCGGGTTCCTGGTCCACCGCCACGAGACGCACGCCGTCGCCGAACAGGGCCGAGCTGGGGTGCCCCGGGTCCGCGACGACCAGGCGTACTCCCGAGTCGGCCAGCAGGTACCGCAGCCGGTCAGCCGGGTAGCCGGGGTCGAGCGGGACGTACGCACCGCCCGCCTTCAGCACGCCCAGCAGGGCGACCACCAGTTCCACCGAGCGTTCCAGGCAGACGCCGACCAGGCTTTCGGGGCGCACGCCCCCGGTCCGCAGCTCCCGGGCCAGGGCCGAGGCCCGCGCGTCGGTCTCGGCGAACGTCAGCGACCGGCCGTCGCCCACGACACAGATCGCGTCCGGGGTGGTCCGCACCTGGCGGTCCCACAGGCGGACCAGGGTGGTCGGCTCGGGCAGCGGCTCGGCCCGGTTGCCGATGGCGAGGGCACGAAGCTCATCGGCCGAGACGATCTCCAGCTCGGACAGTCGGGCCGTGGCGCCGGACACCATCTGCTCGATCACCCGCAGGAAGTGCCGGCCGAGACCCCGGACGAAGTCGGCGTCGAACAGGTCGGTGGCGTACTCGATGGAGATGCTGAGGTCACCGGCCCCTGCGGCGTGGTCCGTCACGTCGACGGCGAGGTCGAAGCGGGCAGTGCCGAGCCGTCCTTCCAGCTCCTTGCGGTCGTACAGCTCGGTGACGTGACCGGCCCTCGGCTCCTCGTGCAGGGCGAACAGCACCTGGAAGAGCGGGTTACGGCTCAGGTCGCGCTCCGGGCTCAGCTGCGCCACCAGCTTCTCGAAGGGCAGCTCCTGGTGCGCGTACGCCTGCCGCGCGACCTCGCGGACGCGGCCCAGCAGCTCGCGCCAGGTCGGGTCGCCCGCCAGGTCGGTGCGCAGGACGACGGTGTTCACGAAGTAGCCGACCACATCGTCCAGTTCGGGGCGCGGCCGGCCGCCTGTCAGGGTGCCGACGGCGACATCGCTCTCGTCGGCGTACCGGCCTAGCAGCACCTGCAACGGGGCCAGCAGGCCCATGAACAAGGTGACGCCCTCGGCCCGGCACAGCGTGCGCAGCCGGTGCGTCAAGTCGGCAGGGATGCGCAGCAGTTCGCGGCGACCGCGGTGGCTCGCGACGGCCGGCCGGGGTCGGCTGGTCGGCAGCTCCAGGACGGGCACGCCGGACAGCCTGGTGCGCCAGTGGTCGAGCAGCCGCTCCAGCTCGGCGCCCGTGAGGCGCTCGCGCTGCCAGGCCGCGTAGTCGGCGTACGTCACGGGCAGCGGTGCCGGGGTGGGGCGGCGGCCGGCGGCGAGCTCCGTGTAGAGCTCGCCCAGTTCCCGCACCATCAGGTCCACCGATGCGCCGTCGCACGCGATGTGATGAATCGTCAGCAACGTGATGTCACGGCTCGGGGTGCGCAGCACGTCCGCGCGCAGCAGCGGTGGGCGGTCGAGGGCGAAGGGGGCGCGGATCCGCTCGGTCACCAGCGCGTCCAGGTCCTCCTCGGCGACCTCGGTGCAGCGCAGCGGTACCGGTCCCGTCTCGCGCAGTTCGGGGCGGACCCGGCCGTCGACGGCGACGAGCGCCGTGCGCAGCGCCGGGTGCCGGTGCACCAGCGCGGACAGGCAGTCCTGCAGCAGCGTCAGGTCGACGCGGCCGCCGGGCAGCCCCAGGGCGACCGGCAGGTGGTAGGCGGGCACCGCGTCGTTCAGCTGCTCGAAGAACCAGATCCGTTCCTGGCCGAAGGAGAGTTCGGCGGTCGCGGCCGCGGGAATCGGCTCGTCGTCCGAGGGCGCCACGCCGTCCAGGGCGGCAGCGAGCGCGGCGGGTGTCGGATGCGCGAAGACCGACTGGGCGTCGACCGGCACGCCGAGTTCCACACGCAGCCGAGCCACGACCCGTACCGCGGTGAGCGACTGGCCGCCCAGGCCGAAGAAGTCGTCGTACGGGGACACGTCGTCGAGCCCGAGCACCTCGGCCCACACGCGGCGCACCGCCGCGGTGTGCGGCGGCAGCGGGGCGTCGTCGGGCATCGGCCCGCTCGCCCGGACCGGGCTGTGCGGGATCCGCTCTACGGCGCCGCGGTCGGTCTTGCCCGCGGGGGTGCGGGGCAGGGCGTCGAGCACTGCGTAGCCCTGGGCCACCATGTGGGCGGGCAGCCGCCGCGCGAGGTGGTCACGGACCTGGCGGGGCAGATCCTCGGACACGTTCCGCGCGTCGTGCGCGGGCACGAGGTACGCCACCAACTGGTCGCCGCCGGCTGCCTCGCGGTCGACGGCCACCACCGCGTCCGTGACGAGGGGGTGGCTGCGCACACAGGCCTCGATCTCGCCGAGCTCGATGCGAAAGCCGCGCACCTTGACCTGGTGGTCATTGCGCCCCAGCACCTCCAGAACGCCGTCGGCGGACCACCGGGCGAGGTCGCCGGTCCGGTACAGGCGCCCGGAGGCGTCCCCGAACGGGTCGGGCACGAACCGGTCGGCGGTCAGCGCGGGCCGGTTGAGGTAGCCGCGCGCCACGCCCGCGCCGCCGATCCACAGCTCGCCGGTGACTCCCGGTCCGGCTTCCCGGCCGCCCTCGTCGACGACGTGCAGCCGGGTGTTGGACAGGGCTGTGCCGACCGTGACCCGGTCGGCCACGGTGTCGATGCGGGCGGCGGTGGCCCACACCGTCGCCTCGGTCGGCCCGTACAGGTTCCACAGGGTGCCGCCGGTGGCGAGCAGGTCGCGGGCCAGCTGTGGATCGAGCGGCTCACCGCCCGACAGCAGTACCCGGCCGTGCCCGTCCGTCCAACCGGACGCCAGCAGAATCCGCCAGGTGGTGGGGGTCGCCTGGACGACGCTCACACTCTCCTCGGCGATGGTGGCGGCCAGCAGCTCGGGGTCGGTGTTGGCGGCGCGCGGGGCCATCACCACCGTCGCTCCCCGGGTCAGCGGCAGGAACAGCTCCAGTGTCGAGATGTCGAACGACAGTGGGGTCAGCGCGAGGACCCGGTCGTCCGCCCCGAGGCCGGGGCGTTCGGCCGCACTCCGCAGGAACGAGGCGATCGCCGCGTGGTCGACGGCCACGCCCTTGGGCAGGCCGGTCGAACCGGAGGTGTAGATGACGTAAGCCAGGTGGTGTGGGTGCACCACCTGGGCCACCGGTGCGGCAGGCTCCGCGGGGAGGTCCTCGACCAGCAGGACGTCGGCCGCGCCGGACGCCAGGGCCTGCGCGCGGTGGTCCGCGTCGCACAGCCACAGCCCGGCCCCCGAGTCGGTGGTCATGTGCCGTAGCCGGTCGGCCGGGTAGCTCGGGTCGAGGGGCAGGTACGCGGCGCCCGACTTCAGGATGCCCAGCAGGGCCACGACCATCTCGACCGAGCGGCCGAGACAGACGCCGACCAGGTCCTCCGGTCCGATGCCGCGTGCCTGCAGCTCGGCGGCGAGTGCCGTGGCCCGGCGGTCCACGTCGGCGTAGGTGGCGCGGTGTGCTCCCGCTACGACGGCGACCGCGTCCGGTGTCGCGGCTGCCTGCTGCTCCCACAGTGCGACCAGGGTGGTCGGCGCCATGAACGGATCCTTTCTCAGCCCCGTTCGGGGAAGGTGCGCGTGATCGTCTCTGCCAGCTGTCGTTCCGTGCCGCGCACATACAGGTGGGGGGCGCCAGGGAACAGGTGCAGTTCGAAGTCGGCCGAGGTGTGCTCGCGCCAGCCGGCGAGCTCCGCCCCGTCGACGCTGTCGTCGTCCGAGCCGGCCAGAACGGTCAGGGAACAGGGCAGGGGTGCCTCGGCCCGGTGCGTGTACGTCTCGCACAACGTCAGGTCCGCGCGCAGCAGCGGCAGCAGCAGCTCCTGCAACTCGGCATCCACGCCGTCGAATTCGGCTGTGGCGAGCAGCTTGTCGTCCGGCAGCGTGTGCCGCAGGTCGCGGTCCGGCAGACCGGGGGCGCGCATACCCGACAGGAACAGGCGGTCGGGCAGGCGCGTGTCGAGTGCACGTAGCCGCCGGGCCGTCTCGAAGGCGATCAGAGAGCCCATGCTGTGCCCGAAGAAGGCGTACGGCAGGTCCGTGTGGTCCGCGATGAGCGGCGCGAGCGCGGCCACGGCGTCGTCCAGGGACGTCAGTGCCGGTTCGGCGAGCCGGTTCTCCCGGCCGGGCAACTGGACCGTGCAGACTTCGACGGTGTCCGGCAGATACGCCGCCAGCCGGTAGGCGGAGGCGCCCGCCCCGGCGTGCGGGAAGACGAACAGTCGCCGCCGCGCGGTGAGTTCACGGCTGCCGAGCCCGCGCAGCCAGGCCGTCGCGAAAACACCGGCCGTCATCGTGAGGCTCGTACGGAGCGCGGGGTCTGGTCGGTCCACACCTGCTCGATGTGGTCCAGGCACTCCTGGCGGGTGCCCTGCGCGCCGGTGGCGGTCCAGCCGGCGGGCAGCTCACGGTCGGCGAACCAGACCGAGTACTGCTCCTCGTGGTTCACCACGACGACGTACCGGTCCCCGGCGGGGCCCGGGGCGGCTGAGGCGCTCATGCGTCAGACCCCCACCCCGGTGAAGAAGTCGCTCTCGCGGTGGCCCCGGCCCGCGGCGACGACCCGGTCGTGCACCCACTTGCCGACGGCGAGGTCGAGTACGCCGAGTCCGAACGGCGAGAAGATCGCCGGGCGTCCGTGGTGCCGGCTCAGCCGCCCGCGCAGCAGGTCGGCGAGGGTGCCGTCGACGAAGTCCCGGTTTCCGGTGCGCTGTTCCGTCAGGTGCAGCGAGGTGCGCTCGCGTACGGCGTGGTCGACGTCGTCGGTGAAGTTCTGGGCGGCGAGGATCATCTCGGGGGCGAGGTCGCGCAGGGACAGGTGCAGGACGACCGGGTTGTGGGCCAGCAGCCCGGGGTCGTGCAGGTGCGGTTCGCCGGCCACTGTGGTCAGCACCACCAGGTCGCAGTCGGTGAACGCGTCCTCCACCATGTCGGCGACCACGATCTCGGCCTCGGTGTGCTCGGCCATGACGGCGCCGAAGCGGCCCGCCGCCGCCGGGTCGAGGTCGAAGAGCCGGAAGCTGTCGATCTCCCAGTCGAGATCACGCAGGAACCGCCACACGTGCTGGGCGATCAGACCCGTGCCCACGATGCCGACCCGGCGGGCACGGCGCGCGCCGAGCAGCGTCTGCGCGCCGAGCACCGCGGAGGCCGCGGTCCGCGTCGCCGAGACGATCGAGGACTCCATGCAGGCGAACGGGTAGCCGGTGACGCAGTCGTTGAGGATCAGCGTGGCCGAGGCGCGGGGGATTCCGCGCCGCGTGTTGTCCGGAAAGCTGGCGATCCACTTGTTGCCGGCGACCTCGAACTCGCCGCCCAGATAGGCCGGCAGGGAGATGATGCGCGACCGGTTCTGGTGCGGGAAGCGCAGGAACGAGCTGTGCGGGTTCGAGCTGTGACCGGCGTCGTGCGCGAGGTAGGCGGCACGGACGACCTCGATGAGCTCCGGACGGTGACGGTCCGTCTCGGCGGCGATGTCGCCCGCACCGATCACGGTCATGGGCGGCGTGGCCAGGGTGGACACGGGGTGGTGCTCCTTCAGTTGGCGGCCAGGGCTTCGGCGCGGGCGGGCTGTACGGCTTCCGTGCGCAGTTGCTGGACCCATGTGGGGTCGTAGATGGTCTGGGCGTAGGCGTGGCCGCGGTCGGCGGCGATGAAGGCGACGCGGGGTCGGTGGGTGCCGGGACGGTGCCGAGTGAAGTAGTCCTGGACGGCGGCGTAGGTGCTGCCGGTCGAGCCGCCCGCGTACAGGGCGTACTTGGCGGCCAGGGTGGTGCAGGCCTCGACGGCGCGCGCCTCGGAGACGATCTCGACCTGGTCGATCAGTGCCTGACCGCACAGCGGCGGCACGATGCTGGAGCCGATGCCGGGGATCCGCCGCTTCTTCGGCGGACCACCGAAGATCACCGAGCCTTCGGCGTCGACAGCGACGACCACGCAGCCCGGGTACGTTTCCTTGATCCGGTGGGAGAGCCCGGCGATCGTGCCGCCCGTGCCCACGCCGACGAAGAGATAGTCGAGTGGGCCGGCCTGCGCGATCAGCTCGCCCGCGGTGAAGCGGTAATGCGCGTCGCGGGCATCCGGATTGGCGTACTGGTTGGGCCAGTAGGCCGAGTCGAGTTCAACCAGCAGTTCCTGCACCCGGGACAGCCGATTCTTCAGGTAGCTGCCCGTCACATCACGGATGGAGACTTTCTCCACCCGCTCGCACAGCAGCCGGAGTTGGGCTTCGGTGGCCTCGTTGCAGTTCGGATCGATGACCGGGACGAACGAAATGCCGAGCATTCGGCAGTAGAAAGCCAGGGCCAGCGCGAAGTTGCCGGACGACGACTCGACCACCGTCGTGTCCTGCGCTATCTCCCCGCGACCGATCGCCTGTTCCAGAATCCACAGCGCCGAACGGTCCTTACTGCTTCCAGTGGGATTGCAGAATTCCAGCTTCGCGACGATATCGCACTGCTCGTCCGCCAGGGGAATCAGCGGGGTTCCCATGAGGCCCCTGCGAATTTGCCTTGTCCGTTCGATCAGAGACTGATCAGCACGCCTGTGGAGCATGGGCCGAGTGTGGCACGGGATCGGTCGACACGGCTCAACCGCGACTCAAGTGCGGTACGACAAAGGCTTCGTGCGGGAGAAAAGAGGGGTCACTCGGCGGAGCTGGGAAGACACCCGCGCCGACCGCGGCGGCGGGCAAGGGCGAGGACGGCCTGGATGTGGCGCTCGGGACGCCGCGCGATGCCCGTCTCCTCAAGGAGCTTGCCGGGCCAGGAAAAGGTTGCCGCTGATCTTCCCGGAGTCGCGAGGCACTGGTGCGACGCCGCCGAAGCCCGGGCTGAGCGCACGCCCCGCTGCGGATGCCGGGCCCTCGCCGCCCGCGCCTCCCCCGTGGCAAGCGGAAGGAAGCCCACGGCACTCATCCCTCGCTCCGTCGCAACCCGCCCCGCATCGTTGCGACTTCCAGATCTGCGGCGCTGGAAAACTCCTCTTACTGCGGCGGCAGTCGGCCTCAGCAGTACGGCTCCCAGAGCTCGTACTCCAGGGCGCCGGAAATCGCGGGCGAGGAGTCGCGCAGGCGGGCGAGCAGGGCGCGGTTGTGCTCGCGGATCTCCTCGTCGTACCCGGCCAGCGGGCTGTCCTCGGACAGGTCCAGCAGCCACAGCGGCCGCAGTGTCGCGCCGCGCAGTGCCTTTCCTTCCGCGGTCTCGGTGCCCGCGTGCAGCCAGCGCACTCCCGGGAGCCGCGCCGCCATGTAGTAGGTGAGGTTGAAGTACTCGGCGGCTGAGGCGAGTTGCTCGTGGTCGAGGCCGAGCCCCCGCAGGTGCACGGTGTCGCCGCAACGGTAGTACAGGCAGAAGCCGACGGGCGGTTCGCCGGGGCGCGAGCACAGCACCACCTCGGCGCGCGAACCGGCGAGTTCACCCTGCTTGCGGAAGGACTCGGCCATCGGGGCCACGTCGACAGTTCTGCCGTAGCGCAGTAGCGAGCGGGCCAGCAGCCGGGCGACGTCCTGCCAGGACTCGGCGAGCGTCCGGTGCTCCACCTCGTATCCGGCCTTTTCGAACTTCCGTACCTCGCTGCGGATACGGCGGGCCCGGTGTGCCGACAGCGATTCCAGCCAGGCGTCGTAGCCGCCGGGCGGGATCTCGATCCAGGCGTCGGTCTTCAGCGCGACCGGGGCGGTCCGTACCCCCGCCGCGCGCAGCGCCCCCACGTCCTCGGTGGTCAGGTACATCGCCACGCGGGCGAACTTCGACTCCTCGTGCAGGGGTGAGCGCAGCGCGCGGACCGCGTCGAGCACCTCGGCGGCGGCCTCGGTCCGATCGGTTCCCTCGCCGGTCAGCAGGTGCGCCAGGTAGCCGCGGCGCTGGCCGATGAGCAGACCGCCCGGCTCGGGCGCCGGCAGGCCGCGCGCGGCAAGCAGGTCGTGCCACCGCAGGTCTGGGTTGGGCTCGTCGGTCACCGCCGCCACGGGGATCGCGGCCCGGCCGCCGCCCGGGGTCTGCACGTGTAGTCCGCCGGAGACCGACCCGGGGTCGAGGGCGCACACCCGCAGCCACAGCGCCGACGAGTAGAACCTGCCGTCGGCCAGCCGATCCCACTCGGTGTCCCCGAGCCCGCCGATGGCGTCGGCGAAAGTGTCCGTCGTGGCGGTCATGGCGCCTCCCATAGTCTCTGCCTGACCGTGCCCGCGAGTTCGCTGCGCGATCGGACGCTGAGTGTGCCGAACAACTTGCTAGGTGATAACTGACCGTGCCCGGCGAGCGGTTGGCGCGGGTGGCGATCCGGCTGTTGGCGGAGCCGTCGCTGACCAGGGTGGCGATCACCCGGTCGATCTCCCCCCAGGCCGGTCGGCCAGGGCCGGCCGGCCAGGGCGCCCGCGGCGGGACGGGCGGGCTCGCCGGGGCGTACGGACGTGCCGGGGCGTACGGACTCGTGGCGGGCCCCGGCCCGCATCGGTTCGGGCAGCGACTCCAGGACGGCCTGCCGGAAAAGCGGTTGGGTGAAGACCAGCCGGTCGCCGACGCCGGTGATGCCCCCGACATCGGTGGCCTCCTCCACCAGCGGCAGCAGCATCCCGGCGGGCTGCCCGAAGGGCTCGGCCACCGCGCCGAGCCCGAGCTCCTTGCCGCCGAGTGCGGCGAGCTGGATGAACAGCCTGCAGCGTGAGGAGATTTCGGCCGGCCGCAGCCGGACCACCCGGTGCACCCGCTCGGGCGGGGCCGTGGAGGTGACCCCGGCCGCCGTCGTCCGGGCCCTGACCCGCCGAACGGGCCGCAAGGGGCGCGAAGTCGAGCGTGTCTTCTCACGGCCGCCCGAGCCGCCGCTGCCCCGCATCCGAGTGGCCCTCGGCCCGCTGTCCGAAAACACGGTGTGGGAAGCCGCCGCCGCGATCAACTGAGGTACCGCTGATGGCAGTTGCTCATCCAGTTTGTGCAGATCATCGACGGTGACCAGGAACCCCTGTGCCGCGCCTCGGCCGCCTCGGTCGACAGCAGATGGCACTTTCCGGTTCCTGAAGGACATTCCACCAAAAGCAGGCAACTGGTGCCGCCTTCCCCCCATCGACCGGATGCGTTCCACGGGTGTTCGCCACTCTTGCGGCATGGCCGAAAATAAACGTTCCCTCATGGCTGCAGAACTATTCTTTTTCGGGTGTTCAAGTATTCTAGTCCTAACATAGATGTTCAGTGTCCACAGCGGGCGTTGACCGACGATTGAGCCGCAATTGAGCCGTAATTGAGTCGCACTGGAGACCGGGGTGGAACAGTGACCCCTGCGGGCCGAGGGGTCCAGTCACCATAGAGCGGGAGCGGAGACTTCATGTCGGCGGAGCGGGTAACGGCCCAGTACAACGAGGAGTTCCGCACACCGGGCAGTGACTTGCCCACGGTCGCCCAGCACGTCAAGGACTTCCCGACGCTCACACCTTGGCATGGCGAGTATTTGGCCAGGCCCCTCTTCGTCGCCGAGCGTGAGATTCGCGAGTTCGCCGATGACCTGCAGCACCTCGTCGAAATACAATTTTCCTTGCCGGACCGGATGTTCGGCGGCGATCTGGACGCATTCCGGTCGGTGCTGGGTATCAGCGACAGCCACTGGGAAGCGATACGGCGGTTCGGTGGTGACGTACTGCCACCCCGCTATGGCCGGGCCGACATGTACCACGACGGCACTTCATTCAAGCTCCTCGAAACCAATCTGGGGAGCGAGGCCGGCGGCTGGGCCCTCGCGAGCGAAATCTCCCGGGCGACGATGGAGGTCGCCGGTTTCGCCGGCTTCGCGCGCCGGAACCGGCTCGGCTACGTGCATCCCATTCGCGCCGTGGTGGAGGCGCTGCGCCAATTCGGCGCCCGGGTGGCACCCGGGCGCGAGCCGGTGGTGGCCATGTTGGAATGGCGTGGCGGTCTGAAGGACTACGGCGCGCTCGCGCTCAACTTCCAGTCCGCACTGCGCTCGGCGGGCCTCGACATCCTGGTGGCCGAGGTCTCCGACGTGCACGAACGCGGCGGGGCGCTCTACCTCGGGGACACGAGGATCGACGTGGTCTACCGCACCTTCGTCCCGGACCAGATCGCCGAGGAACCCGACGGCTGGGACCTGGTCGCACCCCTGCTGCGTGCGTTCCGGGCGGGCGGGACGCTGCTGTGGACCCCGTTTTCCAGCAACATGTTCGCCAACAAGGCCGGTATGGCGCTGCTTTCGGACCCGGCGCGGCGGCGCAACCTCGGCGAGGACGAGTGCCGGCTCATCGACCGGGTGCTGCCCTGGACCCGGCTGATCAACACTGACGTGCTCAAGACCGACACCGACCTCGTCGACGAATGCCTGGAGCGGCGCGAGCAGTTGATCCTGAAGGTCAACGCGCGCGGTGGCGGAGTGGGCGCCGTGGTGGGCTGGGAAACGGACGACGCCACGTGGCGGCGGGCTCTGGAGAACTCCGCCGACGAAGGATGCGTCGTGCAACAGAGAGTGATCCCCCGGACTGAGCTTGTGGTGGACCCGGTATCCGGGAAAACCGAGGAATGGCATGCGGCCTATGGCATGTTCTACACCCCGGATGGTTGTGCGGGATCATATGCCAAGGTGGTGCCGGCCGGTTCGGGCAGCATTATCTCCATCGCGGCGCATGCCAAGGCGCGCAGCGCAGCCGTCTTCCATCAGAGCGAGCTGCCCGCCGGGGGCGAAGTGCCTGCCGCAGGCGAATTTCCTGCCGATGCAGCGAAGTAAAGAGAAGTCATGATGGCGCAGCATCACCCCGCGCCTTCGGCGTGGCGGCGGATTCAGACGGCCTGGGGTCTGCCTGACCTCGCGGGAAAAGGCCGGTTCGTCACGGCCAATCTGATCGACAGCCTGGGAAACGGGTTGGTGGCGGCGTTCACCGTCGTCTTCTTCGTGAAGACGACGTCGCTGTCACTGGTCGCCGTCGGCGCCGCACTGACCGCCGGCCAGCTGCTCGTCCTGCCCGTTCCGCTTTTTATCGGGCGCCTGTTGGACAAATGCGGTCCGCGCATCGTGGTCGCCGCGGGTAACTGGATTTCGGTGGCCGGATTCATCGGTTTCCTGTTCTCGCACGCGGCCTGGCAGATCGTGCTGTGGCAGTTCGTGGTGCAACTGGGTTCCACCGCCTTCTGGATGGGCAGCAGTCCGCTCACCGTGCTGGTCGCCCGGGGCGTCGAGCGGGCCCGCTGGTTCGGCTTCGTCCGTGCCCTGCGCAATGTCGGCGTCGGTTTCGGCGGCGCCGCGTCCGCGGTGGCCCTGAGCATCGGAACCGTCGCCGGGCTGCGGGCCGTCATGGTGATCAACGTGGTCACCTTCGCCGTCGCGGGCTGGCTCGTGATCACCTTGCGGGGCGCGGACACGAGCGAGGCGGCCGGTGCCGGGCCCGCGGAGGCGAAGCCCGCCGAGCCGGAGCAGGCGGCGGCCGAAACCACCGGTCCACCCTCGGGCGGCTATCGCACCGTGCTGAAGGACACCCGGTATCTGCGGCTGGTCGCGACGAACGTCTCCTTCGTCTTCGCCTCCACGGTGATCACGGTGCTGCTCGCCGTCTACGCGGTGGACAACCTCGATGTCGGCGCCTGGATCGTCGGCGTGATCGTCGTGCTGAACGCGGCCATGGTCGCGCTGCTCCAGACGCTCGCCAGCCGGTGGATCGAGGCCCGCAAGCCGGTGACGGTGCTGGTGCTGGCCCTGCTGTTGAACGCGGCGGCGTTCGTCGTCTTCGGCACGCTGCTCGTGCTGCCCGGCTGGGCGGTGATCGCCGGGCTGCTGATCGCGATGGTGCTCTACACCGTGGCCGAGATGCTCAGCTCGCCGCCGACCAGCGAACTGAGCGTGGTGATGGCGCCCGAGCATCTGCGGGGCCGCTATCTGGGCGTCTACCAGCTGTCCTGGTCGGTCGGCGGTGCCGTCGCCCCGGCGCTGCTCACAGCGCTGTTGGAGGGCGGTGCGGCGCTGCCCTGGGTGTTCCTCACCGCGATCAGCGTGCTGGCCGTACCGCTCGTGATCGGGCTCGACCGGGGGCCCGCGGCCACGAACGAGGGCGCACCGGCCGGGGACGTCGCCCCCGCGGAGCAGCTCGACGGCGACCCCGTCGGCTGAGCCCGCCCGCGCCTGTTGAGCGCGCACCGCGCTCGACGCCGACCACCGCCCGGCAGCGCATCGGGCGGCGGACGGCGTTTCCCGCGTTCGCCGTTCGTCAGCCCGCGGCCCCGCGGCCCCGCGGCCCCATGCCGTCCCGGCCGGCACCAGCGCGCCGCCCGCGAGGCCGACCCGCCAAGGCGCTCGCCGCCGAGCGCGATGCCGGTCGCGGCGGCCCACGGCGGTTCCGTGCCGAGCAGCAGGCTGACCCGGGACGGGGACGTACGGCGCACGGCCCACATCTGCGCCAAGTTCTTCCTGCTGCTCACCACACGGACTCGGCGACGCCGTCGCGGTGAACACATGGAACACCTGCACCTGCAAGCCCGCGCCGGCCGAGGGTTCGGTCGTGACCTTGGCGCGGTGGCTCGGGCCCTCCTGGTCCGCGATCACCCTCGGTTACTATGCTCACTTCATGCCGGAGGCCGGCAGCAAGGGGCGCACGGCCATCGACGGACTGCTTGGGGAGCGGGGAGATCGGCCTGCCGGTCGAAACTCCCCAGATTCTCCCCAGGCCCGTTGACGGGCGATTCCCGTTGTCGCACCCCTCCAAAGTTGGCCGTTGATCGCAAGGTTGAATAGACGGGTGGCCTGGGAAAATGCTGAAAGAGGTCACCGTGACCCGCTACATCACGCCGCTGCGTGAGGGGGGCTCGCTGCCGGGGCTCGTCGAGGCCGACGATCTCGGGACGTACGTCATGAAGTTCACCGGCGCGGGGCAGGGGCGCAAGACACTCGTCGCGGAGGTCGTCTGCGGTGAACTCGCCCGCCGGCTCGGCCTGCGCGTGCCCGGTCTGGTGACGCTCGGCCTCGACCCGGTCCTGGGGCTCGGGGAGCCGGACCAGGAAGTGCAGGAGCTGCTCAAGTCGAGCGGCGGACCGAACCTCGGGATGGACTTCCTCCCCGGCGCGATCGGCTTCGACTCCCTCGCCTTCGAGGTGAGCCCCGAGGAGGCCGGGCGGATCGTCTGGTTCGACGCGCTGGTCAACAACGTCGACCGCTCCTGGCGCAACCCCAATCTGCTGATGTGGCACGGCGACCTGTGGCTCATCGACCACGGCGCCACCATGATCTGGCACCACCACTGGCCAGGCGCGGCGACCTCCGCGGCCAAGCCCTACGACGCCTCCGACCACGCGCTCGCGCCCTTCGGCCCGGACATCGCCTCCGCCGCCGCCGAGCTGGCGCCGCTGGTGACCGAGGACCTGCTCGCCGAGGTGACCGCGGAGATCCCCGACGCGTGGCTGACCGACGAACCCGGCTTCGACTCGCCGGACGCCCTGCGGCGTGCCTACGCGCAGCCGCTGCTGGCGCGCGCCGGCGTGATCGAGGGGCGCATCAAGGGCTTCGAGGGGGACAAGTGAGCGAGCGGGACGTCTTCGAGTACGCGCTGCTGCGCGTGGTGCCGCGGGTCGAGCGCGGCGAGTGCTTCAACGCGGGCGTACTGGTGTACTGCCGCGCCAAGTCCTTCGTCGGGGTGCGCACCCATCTGGACGAGACCAAGCTGCTGGCCCTGGACCCGGAGGCCGACGTGGCCGGCGTACGGGCCGCGCTGCGGGCGGTCGAGGGGGTCTGCGCGGGTGGCAAGGCAGCAGGTCAAGCCGCTGGTGACGATGCCGGGCGGCGTTTTCGCTGGCTGATCGCGCCCCGTTCGACGGTCGTGCAGCCGGGGCCCGTGCACACCGGACTCACCGCCGATCCGGAGGCGGAGACGGAGCGGTTGCTCCACTTGCTGGTCAGGTAATGGATCACACCCGCGTGGTGTGCCGTTGACACCGGGTGCCAGGGCTTCTAGCGTCACGTCTGCTGAAGGTACTAAGCGGTCGCTCACCGGACGGGCGTACCGTGTGAGCCGCAGGACATTCCACCGCAGGGCATTTCAAGCCGCAGGGCTTTTCAAGGGCGAGGAGAACCAGCAATGTCCACCACTGAGCAGCGTGTCGCCGTAGTCACCGGTGCCGCGCGCGGCATCGGCGCCGCGACCGCCGTACGACTGGCCGCCGAGGGCCGCGCCGTCGCGGTGATCGACCTCGACGAGGCCGCGTGCAAGGACACCGTCGAGAAGATCACCGCCGCCGGTGGCAAGGCCCTAGCGGTCGGCTGCGACGTCTCCGACGAGGCCCAGGTCGAGGCCGCGGTCGCGCGGATCGCCGAGGAGCTCGGTGCGCCGACCGTCCTGGTGAACAACGCGGGCGTGCTCCGCGACAACCTGCTGTTCAAGATGGCCGCGTCCGACTGGGACACGGTCATGAACGTGCACCTGCGCGGCGCCTTCCTGATGGCCAAGGCCTGCCAGAAATACATGGTGGACGCCAAGTTCGGCCGGATCGTCAACCTGTCGTCGTCCTCGGCGCTCGGTAACCGCGGCCAGGCCAACTACTCCGCCGCCAAGGCCGGTCTCCAGGGCCTCACCAAGACCCTCGCCATCGAGCTCGGCAAGTTCGGCGTCACCGCCAACGCCGTCGCGCCCGGCTTCATCGCCACCGACATGACGGCGGCCACCGCCGAGCGTGTCGGTATGGGCTTCGAGGACTTCCAGGCCGCGGCCGCCACCCAGATCCCCGTGCAGCGCGTCGGCAACCCCGACGACATCGCCAACGCGATCGCCTTCTTCACCGGCGAGGCCGCCGGATTCGTCTCCGGCCAGGTCCTGTACGTGGCCGGCGGACCGCTCAACTGACGCCGGAGGGCACGACATGACCACACTCCCCGAACTCTCCGGCAAGGTCGCGCTCATCACGGGCGCGAGCCGCGGCATCGGCTACGGCATCGCGGAGGCCCTCGTCGCGCGCGGTGACCGCGTGTGCATCACGGGCCGCAACGAGGACGCCCTGAAGGAGGCCGTCGAGGCACTCGGTGCCGACCGCGTCATCGGCGTCGCCGGCAAGGCGCACGACCTGGCCCACCAGGCCACGGTCGTCGAGCGCACCATGGAGGCCTTCGGCCGCGTCGACTACCTGGTCAACAACGCCGGTACGAACCCCGTGTTCGGCCCGATGGCCGACCTGGACCTGGACGTGGCACGCAAGGTCTTCGAGACCAACGTCATCTCGGCGCTCGGCTTCGCCCAGCTGACCTGGAAGGCCTGGCAGAGCGAGAACGGCGGCGCGATCGTCAACATCGCGTCCGTCGCCGGCATCGCCCCCTCGCCCTTCATCGGCGCGTACGGCATGAGCAAGGCCGCCATGATCAACCTGACCGTACAGCTGGCGCACGAGTTCGCGCCCAAGGTGCGGGTCAACGCGATCGCGCCCGCCGTCGTCAAGACCAAGTTCGCGCAGGCCCTGTACGAGGGCCGGGAGGCGGAGGCGGCCGCGTCCTACCCGCTCGGCCGACTCGGTGTGCCCTCCGACATCGGGGGCGCCGCCGCCTTCCTCACCTCGACGCAGTCGGACTGGATCACCGGTCAGACCCTCGTCGTCGACGGCGGCATCTTCCTGAACGCCGGAGTGGGCTGACCGCAGACCCGGGACGGGACGACCCGAGACGGGACGAACGGAGCATCGACGCGGGCGCTGATGGACGAAATCGGCGCCCGCGTCGACGTACGAAGACGTACAGCCGGATGACAACGTAGTCACAAACGCGCTGATCAAGTGCCATGCCGGGAACTCGGGTTCACCGGTGTGGCGCTGCGGTATGGTCTGCCGACCCTTGGTACGGCAGATCGAGGAGCGTGCGCGTGTTCAACCGGAACCCATGCCTGCGGCAACTGGCGGCGGTCACATCCATCACCCTGGTGGCCGGGTGCGGCGTCCTGTCCTCGGGGTCGTCCGACGACAAGGGACCGATCGTCGTGGGCACCACCAGTGCCCCGAGCACGCTGGATCCGGCCGCCTCCTGGGACGGCTCCTGGGAGCTGTTCCGCAACATCTACCAGACGCTGCTGAGCTACCCCTCCGGGGCGACCACGCCCGAGCCCGACGCCGCCCAGAGCTGTGGGTTCGCGGACACCTCGAACCTCGTGTACCGCTGCAAGCTGCGCGCCGACATGAAGTTCTCCGACGGCGACCCGCTGGACGCCCGGGCCGTCAAGTACTCGATCGACCGGATCAAGAAGATCAACCTGCCCGGCGGCCCCGCAGGCCTCCTCGGCAGCCTCGACCGGATCCAGGTACTGAACGAGCGCGAACTCGTCTTCCACCTGAACAAATCGGACGCGACCTTCCCGTTCGTCCTCGCCACCCCGGCCATGTCGATCGTCGACCCCGACGACTACCCCGCGCACTCGCTGCGCAAGGACGGCAAGGTCTTCGGGTCCGGGCCTTACAGCCTGCGCTCCTACGAGGAGGGCAAGCAGGCCGAACTCGTCAGGAACGACCACTACAAGGGCTTCGCCGAGCTCAAGAACGACGCGGTCACGATCCGCTACTTCCAGGACTCGGGTCAGATGGTCGACGCCCTCAAGGACAAGAAGATCGACGTCACGTTCCGCGGCCTGGCCTCCAAGGACATCGTCTCCCTCCGGATCAAGGGTGCGGACAACGGCCTTCAGCTCGTCGAGGGCGCGGGCATGGAGATCAGCTACCTGGTGTTCAACCCGAAGGATCCGTGGGCCAAGAAGCTCGCGGTGCGCAAGGCGGTCGCGCAGGTCATCGACCGTGCGGCGATCGCACACACGGTTTACAAGGACACGGTCGACCCCCTGTACTCCATGGTCCCCGCGGGCCTGACCGGTCACACCACGGGCTTTTTCGACGACTACGGGGACCCCAGTTCGTCCAAGGCGCGGCAGATCCTCTCGTCGGCGGGCATCACCGAGCGCGTCCCCCTCACCCTCTGGTACACCACGGACCGCTACGGCTCCGAGACCGCTCCGGAGTTCCAGGAGATAAAGAGGCAGCTCGAGAACTCCGGTCTGTTCCGCGTGTCGCTCAACGGGCGCCCCTGGAAGACGTACGAGGAGGGCTACCGCAAGGGCGAGTACCCGGTGTTCGGGCGCGGCTGGTTCCCGGACTTCCCGGACGCCGAGAACTTCATCGCGCCCTTCGTGGGCCAGCAGAACGCGCTCGGTACGCCCTATCCGGCGCCCCGGATCACCAACACCCTGCTACCCGCCTCGCGCCGCGAGAGCGACCGTGGAGCGGTGGTCAAGGAGTTCGAGGCGGCCCAGCAGATACTCGTCGACGACGCACGGCTGCTGCCGCTGTGGCAGGGCAAACAGTTCGTGGCGGCGAGCGAGGAGATCGCGGGCGGGGAGCAGGCCCTGGACCCATCGACGATCATGATGATGTGGGAGCTGCACCGCAAGACCAGCTGGTAGGTCACGGGCAGGACCCGGCGGACAGCGTGGTCATACGGGGTGCGGGGCCGATTGTCAGTGGTCGCCTGTAGGTTCTGAGACCTGGAAGTGACCGCACATCGGAGGAACTTGACGTGACCGACACCACCATGCTGCCCGAGTCCTGGCGCGGCGTTCTGGGTGACGAGCTGCAGCAGCCCTACTTCAAGGAGCTCACCGAGTTCGTCGAGGAGGAGCGCGCCAACGGTCCCGTCTACCCTCCGCGCGAGGAGGTCTTCGCGGCGCTGGAGGCGACTCCGTACGAGCGGGTGAAGGTGCTCATCCTCGGCCAGGACCCGTACCACGGCGAGGGCCAGGGCCACGGCCTGTGCTTCTCGGTCCGCCCGGGGGTGAAGACCCCGCCCTCGCTCCGCAACATCTACAAGGAGATGAAGGAGGAGCTGGGCACCCCGATCCCGGACAACGGCTATCTGATGCCGTGGGCCGAGCAGGGCGTCCTGCTGCTGAACGCGGTGCTGACCGTGCGCTCCGGTGAGGCCAACTCGCACAAGGGCAAGGGCTGGGAGAAGTTCACGGACGCGGTGATCCGTGCCGTGGCCGACCGGCCCGACCCGGCGGTCTTCGTCCTGTGGGGGAACTACGCGCAGAAGAAGCTCCCGCTCATCGACGAGGAGCGGCACATCGTGGTGAAGGGCGCGCACCCCTCGCCGCTCTCCGCGAAGAAGTTCTTCGGCTCCCGCCCCTTCACGCAGATCAACGAGGCGGTCGCCGGGCAGGGCCACGAGCCGATCGACTGGCGGATTCCGAACCTCGGCTGAGCAGGGACCGAGACCGGAAGCGGCCCGGCCCGGGTGGGGGGTCCGGTCCGGCCGTCACCGGGGCGGTTCAGTGGTGTCCGGGGGCGCCTGAGCGTGATTGTCAGTGTGTCCGGTTAGCGTCGGAAGGGACAGCGACGAGCCCTGGAGGACGCGGTGGCGGAGCAACAGGAGCAGGCGGCGCCGGACGCCATGATGACCCGGATCGGACAGGTCGTCATGCTGCACCACGGTGGCGACCGTGAGGAGGCTCGGGGGCGTTTCCTGGACCTGTGGGGGGAGATCGGCGAGGACGGCGACCCCTTGCACCGCTGCACCCTGGCGCACTACCTGGCGGACACGCAGGACGACCCCGCGGACGAACTGGCCTGGGACCTGAAGGCGTTGTCGGCGGCCGAGGAACTCACCGACGGGGACGTCGCCGAGCGCCACCGCTCGCTCGCGGCGCGCGCGTTCTACCCGTCGCTGCATCTGAACCTGGCGGCCGACTATGTGAAACTCGGCCGCTCCGAAGCCGCCCGCAGCCATCTGCGCCGGGCCCGCGGCGCGGTCGGAGCCCTCGGGAACGACCGCTACGGGGACGGCGTACGCGCGGCGATCGGCCGTCTGGAGCTGAGACTCGGCGGGCATGGCCCGTCGAACGGAGGGCCGGGGGAGGGCCCGGGCACCATGGAGGGGCCCGGGCCCTTCGGCGGGTCCGGAGGGGAGACCTTGGGGCCGCCGAGACAGCGTCCCTAGGTCCTGTCGGCGCCGGCCGTGGTCAATGCCCGTACGACCCCTTGCAGATGACCGCCTCCGGACTGTCCGCCTTCCAGCCCCCGTACTTCCGGCCGAGGGCACACACGTCCGTGTTGTTCGACTGCTTGGGGGCGGCGGGCGGGACGTCGGTGCGGGGTGCGGGCCGGTGGGGCTGTGGGTGGGGCTGCGGGTGTGGGTGCCGGGCGGTGCCCGGGTGACGCGCGGGGGCCTGCGGGGCGGCCGGCGCCGGGACGGGCGTACGGTGCGGCGCCGGAGCGCTCGGTGACGGCTTCCGGGGCGGCCCGACGAGTTCCAGCGCCTCGCGCGCCGGCGCCTGCACGATCCGCGGCCCGGCCTTGCCGTCAGGACGCGGCGGCGACGGCCGGGACGGCGCGGTCGGCTGGATGGGAGCGGTCGGTCGCTGGACGGTCACACAGCCGGAGAGCGCGGCGGTGGCCACGGTGACCAGGAGCGTTGCGGCGGTCGTCGTTCGATGCACCCGCTCAACTCTGCTGCGTCCGGCCCGCTTTGGGGAGCTGAAGAGCGGAGGTTGCCCCACACGGGTGATCCTTCCGCTCCTGCGGAGGGCCCCGGTGTCCGCAAGGTGACCCGACGCCGGATCGCCCCGTCTCACTCACCCGTGGCGCCGTCGATCCGCTCCCGGATCAGATCCGCGTGACCGTTGTGACGCGCGTACTCCTCGATCATGTGGGTGTAGATCCACCGCAGGTTGATGGGGTCCTGGGTGAACTTGCTCTTGCCCTCGCAGGCGTCGTCCAGCGCGAAACGCGCCGAGTTGCGCCGGGCGATCCCGATCTCGGCCTGCCAGGTGGCGTACGCCTCGTCCCAGGTGTCCGCGTCCGTGAGATGGAACTCTCCGTCCCGGTCCTCGTCGCTGTAGTAGATCGGCCCCGGATCGTCGCCCACCAGAACCTTGCGGAACCAGCCACGCTCCACCTCCGCCATGTGCCGCACCAGACCGAGCAGGGACAACTCGGAGGGCACGACCGAGGCGGTTTTGAGCTGGGCGTCGTCGAGGCCCGCGCACTTCATCTCGAGGGTCTCGCGGTGATAGTCGAGCCAGCCCTCCAGCATGGACCGTTCGTCGGCGTTGGTGGCGGGTTCGGTGCGCTGCTTCGTCATGTCCGTATTTTCGTCGAGCGCACGGCTGTCCACCAGGGCTTTTCCTGTGAACGCTCCAGGGGGAGCGCGCCCCGGACGACGAGAAGCGGGAGCCCTGTCCGCGGCCTCCCGCGCTGTTCCTGCGGAGCTTCGACGCCGTCGCCGGCCGGCGGTCGCCGCAGCGGCCGTATGCTTCCGGCGAGGCCCGCGTCGGCAACTGAAGGAGACCCTGGTGAAGGTCGGCTGCATCGGACTCGGCGACATCGCGCAGAAGGCGTACCTGCCGGTGCTCGGCGTCCAGCCGGGAGTCGAGCTGCATCTGCAGACGCGGACGCCCGCGACCCTGGCCCGGGTCGGCGACAGCCTCCGCCTGCCGCCGGAGCAGCGGCACACCGACCTGTCGGATCTGCTGGCACAGAACCTCGACGCGGCCTTCGTGCACGCGGCGACCGTCGCGCACCCCGAGATCGTGACGCGGCTCCTGGAGGCGGGCGTGCCGACCTTCGTCGACAAGCCGCTCGCGTACGAACTCGCCGACTCCGAGCGTCTGGTGCGGCTCGCGGAGGAGCGGAACGTCAGCCTTGCCGTCGGTTTCAACCGGCGTCACGCGCCCGGGTACACGCAGTGCGCCGATCACCCCCGCGACCTGATCCTGATGCAGAAGAACCGCATAGGGCTGCCCGAGGACGTGCGCACGATGGTCCTCGACGACTTCATCCACGTCGTGGACACGCTGCGGTTCCTGGTGCCGGGGCCGGTCGACGACGTGACCGTGCGGGCCCGGGTCGAGGGCGGCCTGGTGCACCATGTCGTGCTGCAACTAGCCGGGGACGGCTTCACGGCGCTCGGCGTGATGAACCGGCTGAGCGGCTCGGCGGAGGAGATCCTCGAGGTCTCGGGGCAGGACACCAAGCGTCAGGTGGTCAACCTCGCGGAGGTGATCGACCACAAGGGGCAGCCGTCGGTGCGGCGGCGCGGGGACTGGGTGCCGGTGGCCCGGCAGCGCGGCATCGAGCAGGGCGTACTCGCCTTCCTCGACGCGGTGCGCGCGGGCAAGGTGCTCAGTGCCCGTGACGCGCTGGCGACTCATGAGCTGTGCGAGCGGGTGGTACGAGCGGTTCAGGAGCGGTCCGCCGGGGCCTGAACGCCCGGAAGCCCTCCGTCGCGCACAGTGCCGCCAGGATCAGCAGTGCCGCGTGCACCGGCCAGTCGCCGAACCGGACGTACGGGGTGACGCCGCGCGCGAGCGGTACGTCGTACACCACGGCCGCGCTCGCGTCCGTGCCGAGCCAGGAGCCGATCCGCTCGCCGCTCGGGCCGTAGACGGCGGAGACCCCGGTCAGCGTCGCGTGCACCATCGGGCGGCCGGTCTCGGCGGCCCTCAGCGCGGCGAGCGAGGCGTGCTGCTCGGGGGCCCAGCTGTGCTGGAAGGTCGAGGTCGAGGACTGCGCGAGGAGAACCTCGGCGCCGTCCTGGGCGAGATGGCGGCTCATGTCGGGGAAGGCCGTCTCGAAGCAGACCAGCGGGCCGACGCGCAGTCCGTGCCCGACGTTCATCACGACCTGCTCGGTGCCCTTCCTGCGGTCCTCGCCCGCCGCCTTCCCGACCGAGGTCGCCCAGCCGAGGAGGGAACGCGCGGGTATGTACTCACCGAAGGGGACGAGCCGCATCTTGTCGTAGCGGTCGCCGGTCGGGCCCTGCGGTCCCACCAGGACCGAACTCTTGTAGATCCCGGGCCGGTCGGAGCGGTGCGCGTCGACGTTCACCATGATGTCGGCGCCGGTCAGCCGGGACAGCGCGGCGAGCCGGTTCGCCAGGTCGGGGCGGTCCGCGAGGTCGAAGCCGACGCTGCTCTCGCCCCAGACGACGAGGTCGGGATCCTGTCCGGCGAGGGTGCGGGTGAGGGCCTCCTCGCGTGAGAAACGTGCCTCGGCACTGTTCGTGCCGCCGATCACCCCGGGCTGTACGACGGCGATCCGGACCTGGCCCGTCACGTCCGGGCGCGGCGACCACACCCAGGTCGCCGAGGTCACGGCGGCCGTCGCGACCAGGCCGGCGACGGCGGGCATACGGGACTCACGCACTGCGACCAGCACGGCGACCGCCACATTGACGGCGACCACCAGGAAGCTGAGCAGCCACACCCCGCCGACCGACGCGAGCCGCAGCGCGGGCCCGATCTGCCACTGGCTCGACCCGAGCAGTCCCCAGGGCCCGCCGAGGCCCTGCCAGGACCGGACGAGTTCGACCATCAGCCACCCCGACGGCAGGACGAGCAGCGCGGCTGCGACCCGCCCCGCCGAGGGCACCCCGCCGAGGAACCGCCGTACGAGCCAGCCCCAGGGCGCCCACAGCACACCGAGCAGTGCCGCTATGACGACCGTGAACACATTCAGACTCGGCAGCAGCCAGTGGTGCACGGCCAGTATGAAACCCAGCCCGCCGAACCAGCCGTCGTAGGCGGCCCGCCTGCCCGTCGGTGCCGAGCGGGCCAGCAGGATCCACGGCACCAGGGCGATGTACGCGAACCACCACCACGAAGGGGCGGGGAAGGCGAGCATCGGCAGCGCGCCGGCCAGTGCGGCGACGATCGCGCGCCGCCACGGGGAGGCGAGCCAAAGATCGGGCCCACTGCCCAGCCAACGCTCGGGCCAACGCTCGGGCCTCTTCATACAGGGCCTCCCTCCCCGGGGGATGCCTCCAGTGTGCGCGTCGGCGACGATCTCCGACAGGGGGCGTCCGGTCAGGTGGCGGTGGGTTCCTGGCTCGGCTGCGGCGCACGGCGCCACTTCTCCTGGACGACGACCTCGCGCAGCTGCCAGCCGAGGTCCGTACGCACCAGTCCGAAGGCGTACCGGCCGCCGCACACGAAGTCGGGCGCGGTGGACCCACTGTCGTGGCCCGCGAACCGCATGGGATTGATGTAGTCCGCCTGGACCCGGGCCGTGTCGCCCTCCTCCTGGTCCAGCGCCCCGAACCGCAGCCGCCGGTTCACGATCAGATGCTGGCGCATGGGGAAGAGCTCCATACTGCGCGCGAGCCAATCCGCGACCTCGTCGGCGCCGCCCTCGATACCGCCGGCCGAGCGGTAGTCGGCGCGTCCGTCCGGTGCGAACAGCCTCCGGTACGCCTCCCAGTCGCCGTCGTCGACTGCTACCGCGTACTCGGTGACGAGTCCGTCCACGGCGAATCGGTCCATCACGGTCGCGAGCTCCACACGCTGCGTCATCGGCTCAGTGTTGGCCACGGGGGGTGCGCAGCCAAGGGGCGTGCACCAATAGGTGCACAACTCCGCCTTGCCAGTGAAGGGAGTTGGCGCGTATGGGCGATTCCTATACTGACCGAATGATCACCGTACCGCTCAGCGCGCTCGAAGTGGCCATGGTCCAAACGGGCGCACGAGCCGCAGACACGTTACGAGACACCACCGAGTTCGCCGTGCGCCTCGAAGGCCTCGGTTACCTGCGACTCTGGTACGCCGAGCATCACCATTCGCCGGCCATCGGAGCGTTCCCGCCCGTCGTCCTGACCGCCCACGCGGCCGCGTTGACGTCCTCCATCCGACTCGGTTCCGGTGGCGTTCTCGCTCCGAACCACGCCCCGATCATGCTGGCGGAGCAATTCGGCACGCTGTCCGCACTGCACAGGGGCCGCATCGACCTGGGCATCGGCCGCGGCCCGGGTACCTTCGACGACTCCACGGCACGGGCCCTGCGCCGCGGGGCCGGTCCGACAACCGACGACGAGTACCGCGACGACGTGTCGTCGACTCTGCGTCTCTTGGTGGACGAAGTCGCACTCAGCCCGCTCCCGGAGCCATGGCTGCTGTCCTCGAGCACGGCAGGCGCCGCGCTCGCCGCGGAACTCGGGCTGCCGATCGCCTTCGCCCATCACATTCGTCCCGACAACACCCTGGCCGCGCTCAGCCACTACCGCGAGCGTTTCTCCCCCTCCCGCTGGTGCGCGCGCCCGCGCGTGCTGGTCTGCGTGGAAACGGTGTGCGCCGAGACGGATGAGGAGGCGGCCCGGCTGGTCGGCCCGATGGATGTCGTCAAGGCCGGACTCCTCAAGGGGCGAGGCGACATTCCCTTCCCCACGCCCGGAGAGGCGGCGACCCACTCGTTCACCGCGGAAGAAGTGCGGGCGCTGACGAACTTCCGTGCCCATCAGGCACACGGCTCACCCGAGACCGTTGCGAAGCACCTGACGCACCTGGTGGATCTGACGGGTGCGGACGAACTCATGCTGGTGACGCCCATCTACGCGTTGGCCGACCGATTGAGGTCGTACGAACTCGTCAAGCGGCACGTCATGGAGGAACCTCATGCCGACGGACGACGTTCATGAAGCATGGCTGTGATCTACAAGACCACGATGACGCCCAGCAAGCTGGAGCTCCTTACCGCCTGGCTTCCCAGGCAGCCGTGGTACATCGGCATGTCGAGTGAGCCGCACCTCACCAAGGCCGGCGGGTTCCGGCTCGATGATCCACAAGGGGAGGTGGGAATCGAGTTCATGGTGGTCACGGACACCTCCGGCGAGCGACCGCGCTCCTACCATGTGCCGCTCAGCTACCGCGGGGCGCCGCTCGACGGAGCCGACCGGGCGCTGATCGGCACGTCCGAGCACGGGGTGTTGGGAACGCGATGGGTGTACGACGGGACCCATGACCCGGTCCTCGTCGCTCAACTGCTCGATCTCCTCCAGGGCCGCGCGGTGCCGCAGGCGCAGAGCGAGACCAACACCCCCGCCCCCTCCGTCACGAGCCACTTCACCGGGGCCGGTTTCTCGACCGTGATCGCTTCGACAGCCGTCGACGACAGGCAGCACGGCACCGCCATCGTGGTGGAGACCAAGGAAGAAGCGGGGCCGCACTGTCGGTTGGCCGGTGCCGTGACCATCGACGTGATGCGTGTCCTCCGGCCCGACACGCAGGATTCCCCAATCCGGGTGGACCGCGCGGCCCGAGGACGTGTCGTTGCCGACTGGCGCTCGCAGAACGGCGACGAGAGCCGCGGCCTGTTCGTCATCCTGCGCGACACAGTGCGTTGACCGGACTGTCGTGAGGGGGAACGGGCGGCTGAGCGGCGTCGGCGGGAGAACCGGCGCGGTCGGTCGAGCGCGATGCTCGCCAACTCGGCCGCGCATCGGCGAAGCGGTGATCAAGGCAGCACATCGGCCAAGACCGCGCATCGGCCAAGACCGCGCATCGGCCAAGTGGTGGTCAAGACCGCGCATTCTCGAACTCTCGCGTATTGACCTTGTGTTCCGCTCGGAGTTGGATCTCGCCTGCCCGTCGGGGCGTCGCGGCGTCGGGGCGGTGAGAGGGGTACGACGGTGGCTGGTGACGCCCGCGACGGGTTGATACGCGTGGTGTATCTGGAGCGGATCTCCGCGCTGATGATGGCCGCGGGCGCGGTGCTGTCCGAAGCGGTGCTGCTTGCCCTGGCCGGCACGGCTCACCAGGCCGAGACGCTGATGGTGGGATCGACAGCGCTCGTCTTCGTGTCCGTGGTGCTACTGCCGATGGGTCTTCGTCTCCCCGCCCGCCTGCGCCGCACCTATGACGATGCCACGCCGATCGAGAGCGTCGCCGAACCGCGCGACGGGCAGGACGCGGTGCGGCGGCTGTCGCTGCGGCGCATGGCGGGATTCGCGGGTGTCATGGCCTGCTGGCTGCTGTTCATCGGCCTGGCGACCCATCAAGTGCTGCCGCCGGTCATGCTGGTCACGCTTGCCCTGACCCAGTGGGCTCGGTCCCGGGCGACCTTGGGCTGGGAGCGCGCGAACGGGGCCGTGCTGTGGCAGGGCGTCCCGGGGCTGCGGGGCCCCCGAGGCCGTGTGTTCCGCGTGCCGCACGTCGCCGCAGACGCCGTCGCCTAGGACGTATCCATGAGGGCGTGTTGGCGCACTCTCACCCCTTGCCCGGCGGTGCGTCCTCGATCGTAGAGTGATCGACGACGAGTACGGGCTCGATACGGACCCGGGTTGCCCGCTCGCCACCAGGAGGTACGTATGACACGCCATGTCACCGTCGTCACGGGCGGCAGCCGGGGGATCGGTGCCGCGACGTGCGTGCGTCTCGCGGCGGACGGACACGACGTGGTGGTGGGGTACGTGCGCGACGGCGCCGCCGCGGAGTCGACCGCGAGCGCCGTCCGCGCGGCGGGGGCCCGCTGCGTCACGGTACGCGTGGACACCTCCGACGAGGACGACGTCGAGCGGCTCTTCGACACGGCGGCGGACCGGCTCGGGCCGGTGACGGGCCTGGTGAACAACGCCGGCGTGACCGGTCCGCTCGGCAGGCTCGCGGACACCGACCCCGCCGATCTACGGCGTGTGGTGGAGGTCAACCTGCTGGGCACGCTGCTGTGTTCGCGACGCGCCGCCCGGTCCATGGCGGCCTGGGGGAGCGGCGTCATCGTCAATGTGTCCTCGGCGGCGGCCACACTCGGCAGCCCCGGTGACTTCGTCCACTACGCGGCCACCAAGGCCGCCGTCGACGCCCTGACGATGGGTCTGGCCAAGGAACTCGGCCCGGACGGCATCCGCGTCAACGCGGTCGCACCCGGCATGATCGCCACGGAGATGCACGCCACCAGCGGAGATCCGGGCCGCGCCGAGCGCGCCGCCTCGTCGATTCCGCTGCGCCGCGTCGGTCAGGCCGAGGAAGTCGCCGCGGCCGTCGCGTGGTTGATGTCGCCCGACGCGTCGTACACGACGGGGGCGGTGTTGCGGGTGTCCGGGGGACGGTGAGCCCCGACAAGGGTGCCGGTCATCGACCCTCGGACTTCGTGCGGGTCCCCATGCCCGATCTCACGCGGCCTCGACGACCTCTCCGCGTATCGCTTCCGCCCACTTCACGACCAACAGCTCGTACTCCGCGCGCTCCTGGGCGGAGAGGGAGCCGCCCGCGCGCATCCACAAGGCGCGGATCTGCTCGTTCAGCGCTGCAGCGGACCGCACGGAACCAGAGGACATTAAATCGGGGGACATGCGCATCAGCCTAGGGGCAAGGACTGACACTGCGCTACCGGGCGGCTACTCATCCCGTATGCGGTTCGTCACGGCCGACGCGGAGTGACGCGAACGGGCGCAGCCGACCCTTACGACGACACACTGGCCCCGGAGTTGAGCGCTCCCGAAGACCTCGTCGACGGCGGCCGGATCGTCGGTCGGTGGTGCGCTGTCGCCCGACTTGCGCCGAGGCGGCCGGGATCCGCTCACCCCCGCTCGGCCCAGGCGCGGGACCAGTCCAGCAGCGGGCCCATCGCGGTGACCAGGTCGTCGCCGAGCGCGGTGAGATGCCACGCCGGCTGCGCCGCCGTCGCTGTCGACGCGGCGATGCCGGCCTCGCGGAGTTCCGTGAGGCGCGTGGAGAGGACGCTGGACGACATGTCGTCGCAACGGCGCTGGAGGTCCCGGAAGCCGATCGGGGAGCCGTTGCCGTGCAGTTCCCAGATGACCCGCAGCGTCCAGCGCCGGCCGAGCAGATCCAGCGCCGCCATGACGGGGCGACCGGTGGCCGAGCCGCGCACGGGGCGGCCTGGAGCGGGAGTGCTCGATGCGGGGCTGACGGGGGCGGGGGCGTCCGCGTCCTGAGGGGGGCTGCCGGGAACCGAGGCGGCCATGCCCTCGAACGGGCTGCCGGTGCCCGGACCGCCCCGCCGCGCCATGCCGGAAGCCGAATCGTTCGACGCGGGTGTCGTGCCCAAGTGAGTACCTCTCGCTGGGAGTCGCTCATCTCCCACCCTTGCGCTTCGATTTCAGAAGCGCAAGGCTGCGAGTCATGAAGCAGCGCATCGACGGCGTCACACCGCCCTACGAGCCCGAGACCGACCGCGCGTTGCACCGGTGGATGCCGCCCGGTGTCGCCCGTGAACCCCTGATGCTGTTCAAGGTGCTGGAGCGCCACCCGGAACTCGCCTCACGCATGCGGGCACTGGGCGCGGGCCTCCTCGTCCACGGCCGGCTGAGCGACGCCGACCGAGAACTCGTCATCGCCCGCGTCGCCGCCCGCGCCGGATGCGCGTACGAGTGGGGCGTCCACATGGCGACGTACGCCGAGACGGCCGGACTCACCCCGCGGCAGGTGACGCTCACGGCGACCGGCGGACCCGACCATCCGGCCTGGTCCGAACGGCAGGCGGCACTGCTCCGGGCCGTCGACGAGCTGCACGACACGGCCCGGGTGAGCGACGCGGCCTGGAGCGGACTGCGGGAGCACCTCGACGAGCCCGAAGTCCTTGAGCTGCTGGTTCTCGCGGGCTGGTACCGCACGATCGCCTACGTCGCCAACGGCGCGCGGATCGGGCCGGAACCCTGGGCGCTCGCCCTGCCCGGGACGGACCGCCCGGGCGCCTGAAGGGTGGTGAGCCGTCGGCCCGCGGACGGGAACGGTCAGCCCGCGGACTCGGCCGCGTGCGGGCTCAGCCCGCCGGTCGAGACCAGCGCGATGATGACGATGCCGAGCGCGATCCGGTACCAGACGAACGGCATGAAGCTCTTGTGCGAGATGAACTTCATGAACCACGCGATGACGGCGTAACCGACCGCGAACGCGATCACCGTCGCGAAGATGGTCGGCCCCCACGCCACATGGCCGTTCGCGGTGGCGTCCTTGACCTCGAAGGTGCCCGAGGCGAGCACGGCCGGCATGGCGAGGAGGAAGGAGTAACGGGCCGCCGCGGCACGGGTGTAGCCCATGAAGAGGCCGCCGCTGATGGTCGCGCCGGACCGGGAGACACCGGGGATCAGGGCCATCGCCTGGCAGACGCCGTACAGCAGGCCGTCCTTGACGTTCAGGTCCTCGAGTGCCTTGCGCTGCTTGGGCGCACGGTGTTTTCCGCCGGTCTCGTCACGCGCGGCGAGCCGGTCGGCGATGCCGATGACCACGCCCATGACGATGAGCATCGTCGCGGTGATCCGCAGATCGCGGAACGGGCCCTCGATCTGGTCCTTGAGCGTCAGGCCGAGCACGCCGATCGGTATGGAGCCGACGATGACCAGCCAGCCCATCTGGGCGTCGTGGTTCCGCCGCATCTCCTTGTTCGTGAGCGAGCGGAACCACGCCGCGAGGATCCGGCCGACGTCCTTGCGGAAGTAGATCAGTACCGCCGCCTCCGTGCCGAGCTGCGTGATCGCGGTGAAGGCCGCTCCGGGGTCCTCCCAGCCGGAGAACGCCGCCGTCAGGCGCAGATGCGCACTGGAGGAGACGGGAAGGAATTCGGTCAGCCCCTGGACGAGTCCGAGGATGAGGGATTCAAACCAAGACATGAAGTGAGACGGTCCAAGCGCTGATCGGAAAGGGGCGATGGGCACGCCGAGCCGCTGTGGGCGGTGATCACGGGTGTTGGTGGCAGCGTAGCGTCCCCCAAGGACGGCTCGGCCACAGGGGTTTCGTGGGCGGAAGGCGGGCGGGCGGTGACGGTCCTGTGCCGACCCGGTGGGCAACGTCGTCCACGGTGTGACCGGGGTGTTGACCTGCCGCTGGACCGGCACATACGTTGCAACAGAAGAGAAAGCGCTTGCTGTCGCCGGTTCCGTTTCGGTGACACCATGCGTTGGCCAACGTCTGACGTCACGTCCGATGGAGCGCTGATCACGCACATGAGTAAGAGCACCGAGTCCGCCCCCAACCGCCCCGCGACCCCGTTCGAGGGCCGCCGCATCCGGGCCGCCGTCATCGGTACGGGCGCCATCGCGCGCGGGAGCCATGTTCCCGCGCTCGCCCGGCTCGCCGAGGAGGGCGAGACGGAGATCGTCGCCGCGGTCGACATCGCCGAGGACGCCGTCCGGAAGTTCTGCGCCGAGGCGGGCATCCCGCACGCGTACACCGATCTGGACCGCATGCTGGAGGAGCAGCGGCCGGACCTGGTCGCCATCTGCACCCCGCCGACCCTGCACCGCGACCAGACCGTCGCCGCGCTGCGCGCCGGGGCCTGGGTCTGGTGCGAGAAGCCGCCGGTCCTGACGCTCGCCGACTTCGATGCCGTCGAGGCGCAGGAGGGGAAGGACGGAGGCCCGTACGCGGCCATCGTCTTCCAGCACCGGTTCGGCTCGGGGTCCCGGCACGTGCGGCGCCTCATCGCCGAGCGGACCATGGGCCGCCCGCTCGTCGCGCACTGCCAGACCACCTGGTACCGCAACGCCGCGTACTACGCAGTGCCCTGGCGCGGGCGATGGGAGACCGAGGGCGGCGGCCCCGCGATGGGACACGGCATCCACCAGATGGACCTGCTCCTGGACCTGATGGGGCCGTGGAGCGAGGTGCGGGCCATGGCCGGGCGCCTGGTCCACGACGTGGAGACGGAGGATGTGTCGACGGCCCTCGTCCGCTTCGAGAGCGGAGCGCTGGCCACGATCGTCAACAGCGTCCTGAGCCCGGACGAGGTGAGCCGCATCCGTATCGACTGCGAACGCGCCACCGTCGAGCTCACGCACCTCTACGGCCACAGCAACGACAACTGGCGTATCACCCCGGCCCCCGACGTGTCCGACGGCGACGTGGCGGTCTGGCGGGACTTCGGTACGGACGTGCCCAGCTCGCACCTGGAGCAGCTGCGGGAACTGGTCGCGAGCATGCGCGCGGGTGAGCGGCCGCGCAGCAGCGGCGCCGACGGGCGCACCAGCCTGGAACTGATCACCGCGCTCTACAAGTCGGCGTTCACGGACACGACCGTCCGCGCGGGGGAGGTCGGGCCCGGGGACCCGTTCTACACGGCCCTGCACGGCGGCGCGCCGGGCTGGGCGCCGCCCGCCGCGTCCACCGGCGAGTCCGCGACCACCGTGAGTCAGGAGGCGTCGGCATGACCGAGTCCGCGCAGGGCGCGCTGTGTATCGTCCACACCCATGGTGATCGCGTCACGATCAGCGACACGACCACCGGCGTGGACCTGTTGAGCTACGTCTACCGGCCCGAGGCGGCCTGGGAGGCCCCCAAGCCGTATCTGCACCCCCTCAGGACGCTGGCCGGTGACATCGTCACGGACTACCGGCCCAACGACCACCGCTGGCACAAGGGCCTCCAGATGACGGCCTCCCACCTGTCGGGCTCCAACCTGTGGGGCGGCAACACCTACGTCCACGGGGAGGGATACCTCGAACTCCCGGAGCGCGTCGGGTCGATGGCCCACGTCGGCTTCGGCGAGGTGGTCTCGGACGGGGACCGCGCGGTCATCGCCGAGCGTCTCACCTGGCATCCGTACGACGGTGAGCTGTGGGCCGAGGAGGAGCGCCGCGTCGAGGTGCACGACGTCGATCCCGCGTCGGGTTCCTGGGCGCTGACCTGGACGACCGCGGTCACCAACCGGCGGGACGAACCGCTGCGCTTCGGCAGCCCGACCACCGCGGGGCGGGAGATGGCCGGCTACACGGGCCTGTTCTGGCGCGGGCCGCGTGCCTTCCGGGACGGCCGGATCATCGGCCCCGACTCCGAAGGGCCCGGCCTGATGGGGCAGCAGGCGCCCTGGCTCGCGTACTCCGGCGAGCACGACGGCGCGGACGGCCACGCGACCCTCGTCTTCGCGCACGCTCCCGAGAACGACCACACCGGGGAGGCGGGGGTGCACCCGGCCCACTGGTTCGTGCGCAACGAGCCGTTCGCCGCCGTCGCCCCCTCCTTCGCCTTCTTCGACGAGCTCGAACTCGCCCCCGGCGACACCCTCACCCGCCGCTACCGCGTCGTCGTGGCCGACGGGGCCTGGGAACGCGAGGAGGTCGCCAAGTACCTGGAGGAGCACCCGTGGTGAGCGGCGCGCACGAGAACCCGGTCTTCACCGGGCTGCCGGGCGCCGTCGCCGTCTCGCACCTCTGCGTGTACGACTGGCCCGCCGCCGACGGAGTCTCCGGCGGAACCCCCCATCTGCATCTGACCTGTTCGGAGGCGTACGTCGTCACCGGCGGGCGCGGAGCGGTGCAGACGCTGACGACGTCCGGGTACGAGGTCACGCCGCTCGAACCCGGCACGGTCACGTGGTTCACGCCCGGCACCATCCACCGCCTGGTCAACGAGGACGACCTGCGCATCACCGTCCTCATGCAGAACAACGGTCTCCCCGAAGCGGGTGACGCGGTGCTCACCCTGCCCCCGGAGTACCTGACCGACCCCGAGACGTACGCGGCCGCGACGGTCATCCCGGCCGACGCGCCCGAGAAGGAGCAGGAGCGGATCGCCCGGGCCCGACGGGACCTCGCTCTGGAGGGCTACCGGGCGCTGCGCGCGGCGGACGGGCCCGAGCCGCTCGCCGCGTTCCACAGGGCCGCGGCCGCGCTGGTGCGGCCCCGGCTCGCCGAGTGGCGCGAGCGGTGGCGGCGCGGTGCCGAGGCCGCCGCCGCGGCCACGGGAGAGCAGCTCGACCGGCTGGAGCGGGACGACGTCTCCCACCTCGCCGACGCCCTCGTACGGGCTGAACAGCCGTCCGCGCACGGCAAGTTCGGGATGTGCGGACGGCTCGACGTCTACAAGGGGACCGATTAGCCCCTGAGGGGGTTCTTCCGGGCCCGCGCCACCGCGGGTCCGCCCCGAGCCGGTGCGGGGCCGTCCCTACGCCACCGCAGGCCCCGTCGCCGTCCAGCCCGGGGTCTGCGGGTGGGCCGTCAGATGGCCGTGCTCGACCACCTCGCCGCACTCCCGGCACACGACCTGCGGGACCAGTTCATGGCCGCAGGTGTGCTCGAGGACCATGGGACGGAAACCGCCCTCCTGGAGATGACGGTCGCCCCACGCCATCAGCGTGTGCAGCACCGGCTCCAGTTCCAGTCCGGCCCGGGTGGGCCGGTACTCGTAGCGCTTCGGGCGGTCGCTGTACTCGACTTTCTCCAGTACGCCCGCGTCGACGAGCCGTTTCAGGCGGGCGGTGAGCACATCGCGCGGTGCGCCGATGTTGCGGACGAGCTGGTCGAAGCGGGTGGCGCCGAGCGACACCTCGCGCAGTACCAACAGGGAGTACTTCTCGCCGACGAGAGCGAGCGTATCGGCGATCGAACAGGGGCGGGCGTCCTTCATGCCACCAGTCTAGGGGGTGGGTTGGTTTGTCCAACCCACTGAGTTACTCTTGAGTCACCTAGTGGGTTTGGAAAACAAACTCAGTGAGTTTGGAGATCAAACATGCGTGACGCCGTCATCGTCGAAGCCGTACGCACCCCCATCGGCAAGGGCAAGCCGAACGGCTCCCTCGCCCACGTCCACCCCGTGGAGCTCCTCGCCCACACGCTGCGCAGCCTCGTCGAGCGCTCCGGAGTCGATCCGGCGCTGATCGACGACGTCATCGGCGGCACCGTCAGCCAGGTGGGCGAGCAGGCCGCGAACATCACCCGGTACGCGGCGCTCTCGGCGGGCTTTCCCGAGACGGTGCCCGCGACCACCGTGGACCGCCAGTGCGGCTCGTCCCAGCAGGCCGTGCACTTCGCGGCCCAGGGCGTCCTGTCGGGGGCGTACGACATGGTCGTCGCCTGCGGTGTGGAGTCGATGAGCCGTGTGCCGATGGGCTCGAACGTCCGAGGCACCGAGGATCCCTTCGGACCCGGGATCGCGGCGCGCTTCCCCGAGGGCCTGGTGCCGCAGGGCATCAGCGCCGAGCTCATCGCCGCCAAGTGGGGCCTGTCGCGCGCGCAGATGGACGCCTTCGCGGCGGCCTCGCACCAGAAGGCGGCCGCGGCCTGGGGCAAGGGCCTCTTCGACACCGAGATCGCACCCCTGGAGGGCGTGACGCGCGACGAGAGCGTCCGGCCCGCCACGACCACGGAGATCCTCGCCGGACTCAAGCCCGCCTACTACGACCCGGCCTACGCCGAGCGCTTCCCGCAGATCGACTGGTCCGTCACGGCGGGCAACGCGAGCCCGATCAACGACGGCGCGTCGGCCGTGCTGATCACGTCGAGCGAGACCGCGGCCAGGCTCGGCCTGCGCCCGCTCGCCCGCCTGCACAGCTTCGCCGTCACCGGCTCCGACCCGCTGCTGATGCTCACGGGCGTCATCCCGGCCACCGAGAAGGTGCTCCGCAAGGCGGGGCTCACCCTCGGCGACATCGACCTCTTCGAGGTGAACGAGGCCTTCGCGAGCGTGGTCCTGACCTGGCAGCAGGAGACGGGCGCGGATCTGTCCCGGGTCAACGTGCACGGTGGGGCGATCGCGCTCGGCCACCCGCTCGGCGCGAGCGGCACCCGGCTGACGACCACCCTCGTGCACGCGATGCGCGAGCGCGGCGCCCGCTACGGCCTGCAGACGATGTGCGAGGCGGGCGGACTCGCCAACGCGATGGTCATCGAGGCCGTGTAACCCCGGACGGCCCGGTTCGGCCCCCTCCCCGAGAACCGCCGTGCCGCAGACTGATCAGTCCCGGAGGCCGATCAGTGTCCGCGCAGGTGGTGGCGCTTGCGCCAGGCCACCACCGCGCCGACCAGGGCCGGCAGCGCGATGAAGCCCATGGCGATCAGGAAGGCGGGGGAGGTCGGCGCCGAGGCCCGGGCGCCCGCGACGGCGTACGCGGCGGTGTTCGGGATCGATCCCAGGGCGGTGGCGAGGAGGAACGGCAGCCAGCCCATGCGGGAGACGGCCGCGCAGTAGTTCGCCGCCCAGAAGGGCACGCCGGGGAAGAGCCGGGCCATCATCATCGTGCGGAAGCCGTGCCGGCTGAGCTGTCCGTCGGCCGCCTTCAGCCAGCGGGCGCGCAACAGCGGCCGCAGCGCGTCCTGCCCGAGGATCCGGCCGAGCCCGAACGCCACGCCGGCGCCGAGCACCGTGCCCGCGAGCGCGGTGCCGAGGCCCAGCTGCGAGCCGAAGAGCGCGCCCGCCGCGAGGTTGAGCAGCGGCCGGGGCACGAACGCCACCGTGCACAGTCCGTACGCCACCGCGAACACCACGGCCGCCGCGGCGCCGCTGAGCTGTGGCGGCCAGCCGTCGGACAGCAGCCGCTGCGGTTCGAAGAGCAGCACGCTCGACGCGGCCGCCGCGAGCAGCACCAGCAGCAGGGAGAGCCGGGACCAGGGCGAGAGCAGGACTCTCGTGCAACGGGCGGCGAGGCCCGTGGGTGTGGAGACGGCGAACTCCGCGGCGAGGGAGAGCTCAGCGACGGGAGCCGGGGGAGCGGCTGTGGCGGTGCCCCCAGAGCGGGTGGTGGCATCGAGCATTCGGCGACACTAACCGACCCGTGTGTGTGATCGCCGTATGGTTCGTCTCATGGGCGTCACAGCTTCCGGAACGTCGGGTGCGCGGTTCGAGGTGCCGAACAGCTCCCTCGCGGACACCGTGCTGGAACGGCTCACCACGGCCTACGGCGCGGCGGCCGATCCGGAACGGGCCGTGTCCATGCGCGCGTACATGAAGGACGTCGCCCCCTTCCTCGGTCTGACCACGCCCGATCGTCGCGCGCTGTCCCGCACGGTCCTCCTCGGAACAGCGGCCCCTGCAGAGGCCGACTGCACCGCCGTGGCCCTGCGCTGCTGGGCGCTGCCGCAGCGCGAGTACCACTATTTCGCCGTCGACTACCTGAGCCGCCATGTGAGGCAACTCTCCTCCGGTTTCCTCCCGGTGACGTGCCATCTCGTCGGCACGGTCTCCTGGTGGGACACCGTCGACGCACTCGCCTCCCACGTGGTGGGAGGCCTCGTGGCCGCCGATCCGAAGCTGAAGAGCGACATGGACGCGTGGATCGAGGACGAGGACCTGTGGGCCGCCCGTACGGCCCTGCTCCACCAGCTCCGTTACAAGGAGGCGACCGACACCGAGCGGCTCTTCGCCTACTGCGTACGGCAGTCCGGACATCCCGACTTCTTCGTCCGCAAGGCGATCGGCTGGTGTCTGCGCGAGTACGCGAAGACGGATCCGGAGGCGGTACGGGCCTTCGTCGCCCGGGAACGGGGGCGGCTCGCGCCCCTCTCCGTACGTGAGGCGCTCAAGAACATCGGCCCCTGACACACCGGCAGAGACACCCGCCACACCCGCCCTCGTGGCGAGAAAAACCATTCGACGTGGCCGGATACGTCGGCGATGATCGCCTCATGTTCCGGCACGCCTTCCTCTTCGCAGCATCCGCAGTCGCGGATGCGCCGAAGGCTGCCGTCCCGATCATCGTGGCCGCCGTCGACGGCGCCCGAAGCTGACCCTTCCCGGATCGTCCGGCGGACCCCGCAGGGGGAGGGTCGGCAAGTCCTTGGGGTCCCCGTCCCGGCCGCTGAGCGCCGGGGCCATCACTCAGCTCCGCTGACACTCAAGAGGCTTCGAGGTACCGCCATGCCCAAGACGGCATACGTCCGCACCAAACCGCACCTGAACATCGGCACGATGGGTCACGTCGACCACGGCAAGACCACCCTGACCGCCGCCATCACCAAGGTCCTCGCCGAGCGCGGCTCCGGCACGTTCGTACCGTTCGACCGGATCGACCGGGCGCCGGAGGAGGCCGCGCGCGGCATCACCATCAACATCGCGCACGTCGAGTACGAGACCGACACCCGCCACTACGCGCACGTGGACATGCCGGGTCACGCCGACTACGTCAAGAACATGGTCACCGGGGCCGCGCAGCTCGACGGGGCGATCCTCGTCGTCTCCGCGCTCGACGGGATCATGCCGCAGACCGCCGAGCACGTGCTGCTCGCCCGGCAGGTGGGTGTCGACCACATTGTCGTCGCCCTGAACAAGGCCGACGCGAGTGGCGACGAGGAGCTCATCGACCTCGTGGAGCTGGAGGTCCGCGAGCTGCTCTCCGCGCACGGCTACGGCGGCGAGTCCGTACCCGTCGTACGGGTGTCCGGCCTCAAGGCTCTTGAGGGGGACCCCCGTTGGACCGCGGCGATCGACGCGCTGCTCGACGCGGTGGACACGTATGTGCCCATGCCCGAGCGGTACCTCGACGCGCCGTTCCTGTTGCCGGTCGAGAACGTGCTCACGATCACCGGGCGCGGGACGGTCGTCACCGGCGCGGTCGAGCGCGGCACGATCCGGGTCGGCGACCGCGTCGAAGTGCTCGGCGCGGCCGTCGACACGGTGGTGACCGGCTTGGAGACCTTCGGCAAGCCCATGGACGAGGCGCAGGCCGGGGACAACGTGGCGCTGCTGCTGCGCGGGGTGCCCCGCGACGCCGTACGCCGCGGGCACATCGTCGCCGCGCCCGGCAGCGTCGCCCCCAGCCGTCGTTTCTCGGCCCAGGTGTACGTCCTGTCGACGGGCGAGGGCGGCCGTACCACGCCCGTCTCCACCGGGTACCGGCCCCAGTTCTACATCCGCACCGCGGACGTGGTCGGCGACGTCGACCTCGGCGAGCGGGCGGTCGCCCGGCCCGGCGACACCGTCGCGATGACGGTCGAGCTCGGGCGCGAGGTGCCGCTGGAGCCGGGGCTCGGCTTCGCGATCCGCGAGGGCGGCCGGACCGTCGGCGCGGGGACGGTGACCTCGGTGGGCTGACGGCCGAGAGGCAGGACGAGGGTGCCCGCTCCCGCAACGGGGGAGCGGGCACCGGCTCGTACCGATGACCGCGCTCCTGGAAGGGGCGGCACAATGGACCCGTGGACGAGCCGATACCCGTGACACGGACCGTGGATCACGGAACCGCCAAGCTGATGCCGGACGTGGACCGGAGGCGGGCCTGGCTGCTCACGGTCGACGCCGCACCGCAGTCGTACGTCGATCTGGACGAGCCGACCCATCTGGAGTTCGAGTACGCCCGACGGCTCGGGCACGTCCTGGACACCGTCGTGGAGCCGGGCCGGCCCCTGGACGTGCTCCACCTCGGCGGGGGAGCCCTGACGCTGCCCCGCTATGTGGCCGCGACCCGCCCCGGCTCACGGCAGGACGTGGTGGAGGCCGACCTGGGTCTGCTGGAGCTGGTCCGCGAGCACCTGCCCTTGCCCGAGGACACAGGCATCACGCTGCACGGCGCGGACGCGCGAGGCTGGCTCGAATCCGCCGCGCCCGCCTCCGCCGACATCGTGATCGCGGACGTCTTCGGCGGCGCGCGCGTCCCGGCGCACCTGACGTCCACGGCGTACGCGCGCGCCGCCACGCGCGTGCTGCGCGAGGGCGGCGTCTATCTGGCCAACCTCGCCGACGCCGCGCCCTTCGCCTTCCTGCGCTCCCAACTCGCCACGTTCGCGACCGTGTTTGAGGAGCTGTCCCTGATCGCCGAACCCGGCGTGCTGCGCGGCCGGCGCTTCGGCAACGCGGTGCTCGTGGCCTCCCACCGCCCGCTCGACACGGCCGTTCTCGCCCGCCGCACGGCCGCCGACGCCTTCCCGGCGCGCGTCGAAAGCGGCGCCGCGCTGCGGGAGTTCATCGGCTCCGCCGCACCCGTACGTGACGAGGACGCGGTTCCCTCACCCGAGCCGCCCGGCGGTGCCTTCAGCATCGGCTGACCGCAGCTCGACCTCCGCCACCGGTGACCACTGGGCCACCGGCTTGCTCCGCCGGGTCAGATTCCGCACGTCCGGCACGCACAGCACCGCCGCCGTGACCACGACGACCAGCGCCGAACAGCCCCACAGGGCGGTCGTACGCCCGAAGGCCTGTTCCGCCGGGCCCGCCAGGGCGGTGGCCAGCGGGACCATCGCGATCGAGCCGAACCAGTCGTACGCCGAGACTCGGGAGAGCTTGTCCTCGGGGATCTCCTGGTGCAGCGAGGTCATCCACGACACCCCGAACACCTCGATCGCCGCACCGCTGACGAACATCACGGCACACAGGGGACCCACCGGGACCGGTACGGCGAGCGCGGCGGCCGGAGCGGCGAGCGGGAAGACGCAGAGGGTGCCCGCGAGGAGGAGCCGGCGGGGCTTCCAGCGGGTCATCAGCAGTGCGCCGCCAACGGTTCCGGCACCGAATGCGACGAGCGCGAGCCCCCATGGCCCCGGGCCGCCGAGGCTGTCCCGGGCAACCAGCGGACCGTAGACCGCGTCGGCGGCGCCGACGACCGCGACCACCACGGAGAACTGGGCGACGATCGTCCACAGCCACGGCCGTCCGACGAACTCCCGCCAGCCCTCGCGGAGATCGGAGAGCAGCCCGCCGCCGGGCTCGCGCGGCGGTATGTGACTCACGTCGAGGAACGAGCGCAGTGCCCCGGCGACCGCGAACGCCACCGCGTCCACGGCGAGCACCCAGCCGGGTCCGACCACGGCCACCATCGCCCCGCCCAGGGCGGCGCCGCCCAGGCCGGCGCCCTGCATCGCCATCCGGAACACGGCGAAGGCGCGGCTCGCCTGCTCCCCGTTCACCGAGGACATCAGCATGCCCTCGGCCGCCGGGCCGAAGAACGCCTGCCCGGTGCCGCCGAGCGCGGACAGCAGCATCATCTGCCACAGCCGCGCCTCACCGGCGAGGACGAGGACCGCGAACACCGCCTGCGAGACGCAGTTCAGGGCGTTGGCCGCGACCATCACCCGGTGGCGCGGCAGCCGGTCCGCGACCGCTCCGCCGATCAGCAGGAAGAGCACCAGCGGCAGCGTCCGAGCCGCCGCCACCAGCCCCACGTCACCCCCGTTGCCGCCCGCCTCGAGCACCGCGAACGCCGCGGCGATCAGCGCGCCCTGGCCGCCCAGGTTGGTGAAGACCGCGGCGGCGGTCAGCAGGGTGTAGTTGCGGCCCGCCCAGGTGGGGCGGCGGGAGCGGCGGAAGGCGTCGGCGGCGGAGGTCACCGGCCGACTATCCCCGCCGGTGTCCCCACGCGCAACATCGTGCGCCGGCCGCGGGCCGACTCCCCGGTCGCCGTGCCGACGGCTTCTTTGACGCTGGTCGCGGCGTCTTCTAGGGTGATCATGTCATGTTCATGATGATTTGCCCCCTCCAGGAACGATTCGTTCCCAAGGAAAGGAGCGTCATGCGAAAGCATGTTGCATCTCTGTTCGCCACGGCCGCGCTGGTGGGCGCGGCCCTCCCCGTCGCGGCCGCGATGCCCGCCTCGGCGGCCGCGTTCTCCTGCCAGCCGGTCAGCCACAGCTACACCGTCAGTCAGGAGAAGGTGGCTGTCCACGCCACACCGTCGCCTCGGGGCAGCGTGACCGGCTACAAGTACAAGGACAACAAGGTGCACGCCGACTACGCCTGCAGCAACAGCACCGGCAACTGGGTGTGCATCGGCCAGTGTCACGTCGACGAAGACGCGATCACGGGCCGCTGGGTCTTCCGCAACTACCTGAAGGGCTGAGGCCCCCGGCGTTCCGGCCCGCCCGTCGGGGCGGGCCGGTGTGCCACCGGGGTCAGCCGCCGGTCGGGGTCCCGTGCAGCCGGACCGTGCCGAGGATCTTCATGAGGGTCGCCTTGGAGACCTCGTCCTTCACGCCCTTGGCCCCGAAGAAGTTGAACGACACGAAATCGGCGGCGGAGTTCTTGAAGCCGAACGTGAGTGCCTTGCCGTCGCTCGCGCACTTGCCCTTGTCGGGTGTGTTGGTCGACTGGGCCCACCCGACGCTGCCCGTGATGCCCGAGGTGGTCGTGAAGGGCGTGGCCTTCTTGTCGTACGAGAGGCTCTTCTTGTCGGGCTGGGTGTAGCCGCCGAAGACCCACCAGACGGGGGTGTTGATCGCGATCTCGTCGCTGTTCTTGGCGCCGCTGGCGCCCTTGGTACCCACCACGGCCAGCGGGGTGTCCTGGGTCCGGCCGTCCTTGTCGTCGTCCGAGGTGCACCACTTGGACTTGTACTCGGCGGTGCCCGACATCGTGATTCCCTTGTCCTCCTCCTTCGGGAACTCGAAGCCGATCCCGAGGCCGGGGGACTGGACCTCCCAGTCCGCCGGCACGTCGAAGGCGATCCCCCATTTGGGGTTCACCACGACCTTCCAGCCGGCGATGGTCGGCTTCTCCGTCTCCGTGCCGCGCGGGTTGTCGTCCGACGTGGACGCCGAGTCGCTCGGGTCCGTCGATGCCGACGTCGACGGGCCGGAGGTGTTGTTCGTGCCGCCCCCGGCCTTGTCGTCCTTGTTCCCGCCGAGGACCAGGAAGCCCGTCACGCCCGCGGCCACCACTACGGCCGTGGCCGCGATGATCGCCACGAGCTTCGTCCGGTTGCCGCCGTCGCCCCCGCCCTGCGGTGGCTGCGGCGCGCCCATGCCCGCGGGGGTGCCCCACTGCGGCTGCTGCCCGTAGGGATTGGGCTGCTGATAGCCGGGCTGTTGGTACGGATTCGGCTGCTGGTACGGGCTGTTCTGCGGGTTCTGCTCGCCCCCGGGCGGCTGCTGTCCTGGCCACATGGGCGCTAACCCTAGTGGCACCAGGGAAACGATTCGGTCACTGCCCCTTGTCAGGGACGCATCGAAATCTGGCCAGATCCGGCTACTCATGAGTAACATGCCGCTATGAGCGCAGACCAGATGACGATCGGCGAGATGCTCGCCGCCACGGTGCCGATGGCCCGGACGCTGAACCTCGAGTTCGTGGAGACCACCCCGGAGAAGGCCGTGGTGGCCCTGCCGGACCAGAGCGACTATCACAACCATGTCGGCGGGCCGCACGCCGGAGCGATGTTCACCCTCGGCGAGTCGGCGAGCGGGGCGATCGTGCTCGCCGCGTTCGGGGAGCAGCTGTCGCGCGCCGTGCCGCTCGCGGTCAGCGCCGAGATCGCGTACAAGAAGCTCGCGATGGGCCCCGTGACGGCCACCGCGACCCTCGGCCGCCCGGCCGCGGAGGTCGTCGCCGAGCTCGACGCGGGTCAGCGTCCCGAGTTCCCCGTGGCCATCGCCATCCAGCGCGCGGACGGCGCCGTCACGGGCGAGATGACCGTCGTCTGGACCCTGCGGCCGAACGCCTGAGCCGAGCTAGCGGAACGGCGGCGGGTCCCCTCGGCCGGGCGTCGAGTGGGCCCGCCCGGCGTTTCCCGCCGCGTCGACGTTGCCGCGCGTCACCGCTTCCGCGGCGTGGGCCCCGTGCTGCGGCGTACGACGAGCCGGACCGGCTCGATGTGATCGATCCGGGGCTTCGCCGAACCGTCGATGCGCGACAGCAGCAGCTGAAGCGAACGTCGGCCTGCCGCGGCGAAGTCGGTGCGCACGGTCGTCAGCGGGGGCAGCATGTGGGCGGCCTCGGGGATGTCGTCGTAGCCGACGACGCTGACGTCGTCCGGAACGTGCCGCCCGGCCTCGTGCAGGGCGCGCAGCACGCCGAGCGCCATCTGGTCGTTGGAGGCGAACACCGCCGTGACCTCGGGGCGCCCGGCCAGCCGGCCGCCCAGCGCGTACCCGGAGTCCGCGCTCCAGTCGCCGATGAGCGGCTCGGGGACCTCGGCCCCCGCCGCCCGAAGGGTGTCGCGCCACGCTTCCAGGCGGCGCTCGGCGGACAGCCAGCCCGTGGGCCCCGCGATGTGGTGGACCGTGCCGTGGCCGAGCTTCAGCAGGTGCTCGGTGGCCTGGCGCGCTCCGTCGCGGGAGTCCGCGGTGACGTAGGAGGCGTCGTCCCCGAGGTCGTTCTCCAGGACCATCAGGGGGACGTCGAGCGCCGCCTCCGCCAGGGCCCTGCCCACCCAGCGCTGCGGTGCGATGGCGAGCAGGCCGTCCGCCCCCTCGGCCGACAGCGTGTGCACGGCGCGCACCAGGGTGTCCCGGTCGGCCGTCTCGAGCGCGATGGAACTGACCAGGTAACCGGCCTCCTGGGCGGCGGAGTTGATCGCGGTCAGGATGGAGGCGGGCCCGTAACGCGCCGCGTCGAACGAGATCACCCCGAGCATCCGCGTCCTGCCACTGGCCAGGGAACGCGCGCTGCGGCTCGGCCGGTAGCCGAGCGTGCGCATGGCGGTCACGACGGCCTCCCGGGTCTCGGGCCGCACAGCGGGACTGTCGTTGAGCACCCGGGAGACCGTCTGCTTCGAGACACCGGCCAGACGGGCCACGTCGTCCATCACCGGGCGCGCCCCCGCGAAGCTGCGCCGGCTGCGTCCCTTGGGGCCCTCGGTTCCCTGGGGGACGGCGCCGTCCGTGGCACCTCGGGTCATGGGGGCGCAACCTCCGACGTCTCGGCGGCGGTCTGTACCGATCCGCCCGGCAGGCCCACAGGATAGGCCCGCCTGCCGCGTCGGCCGCCGCTAGGCACTGTCCGCCGTGATCGCCCAGGTGCGGGTGGTCACCCACTCGACGCGCCACAAGGCCGCCCGTCCCGTGACGTCGCCCGTCTGCTCGGGCACGTACACCGGAGCGCCGGCGGCCCGGGGCAGCAGCCGCAGCGTCAGGCCGTGGGCGCGCAGGGCTTCGGAGGGGAGCCGGTCGAGACCGAGGTCCCAGACGCGGCCGGAGAAGAACTGATCGGCGACGAGGGTGTCCCCGACGTACGCGCGCCCCACGTCGCCCGTCCAGTGAAGGCGCAGGAGCGTGCCGGACGGTTCACGCAGCAGCTCGTCCGGGACCTCCACGCGGTACTCGGCCGCGGAGGTCGTGAAGTGCTCGTCCGCCGGGGCGCTCGCGCGCCCCAGCGGGCCCTTCGTGAGCGCGGGCGGCGGTCCCGCGGGGCGCACCAGGGTGGCGGCGAGCGTGGTGTCCTCGGCGTCGACCCCTTCGGCGATCGTGCAGCGGGTGAACGGGCCGACGGCCGTCGTCGACAGCGGAGTTCCGGCCACCGTCAACTCCCATTCCGGCGCGGGGAGTACGGCGAAGGAGGGCCGCGTCGCCGAGCTGTGCACGCGGAGTCCGTCCTGGTCGAAGACGACCCCGTCCGGGCAGAGCACCAGCCGCTCGGCCCCCCAGGCCGTGCCCCGGTAGGCGGTGCGGGCGCTGCCGGCGTCGAGCACGAGCAGGCCGATGTCGTCGCCGTCCGCGGTCTTGACCTGGACCAGGGCGTCGGTGCCGGGGCGCAGACCGGTGATCAGGATCCGGTCGTCGGCCTCGGTGACCTCGCCGGAGGGCGTGTCGAGGGATGCGACCGTGCCCGCGTCCAGGGCGAGTTCGACCGGAACGCCGTCGGCGGCGGCCAGCACCAGGACCGTACGCCCGTCGTCCTGGACCCGGCAGACCGGCTGGGCGGTGGCCCAGTCGAGCCGTAGACCGGCGACGTTCAGACGCAGCGGCCAGCAGAAGTACGCGCCGGCCGGGACGGTGACCGGGGCGCTGGGCAACGTCAGGGCGGGAGCGTCGGGGAAGTCGACCGTGAAGGTCGTGCCGGGGTGGGCCGGCAGCGGTTCGTGCGGCTGGTGGTTGTTGACGAACAGGAAGCCGGAGGTGCCGTCGCCGCGCACGGCCCAGCGCAGGGTGTGCCGGTCGCACTGGGAGGCGGGCTGCCGCTCGGGCAGGACGGACTCCATGGGGGCGATCAGGTCGCCGAAGTCGGCCAGCAGCAGGTGCTGGAGGCGCAGTGCGTGGTACGAGGGCCGGACCTGGCCGTACTCGCCCAGCGGCGCCTGGAAGTCGTAGGTGAGGACGGGCAGGTCGTTGGGGTAGCCGGTGGCGTGGGACTCCTGGAGGGTGGTGAGCTCACCGGCCGGGTTCGTGCCGCCGTGGAACATGTAGTAGCCCTGCCAGACCGAACCGCAGCCGATCTTGGTGAGGCCGAGCGCGCCGATGTCGTCGGGCTCGACGCGCGGCCTGCGGTGGTAGGCGACGGCCATGCCGCCGCCGAGCTCGCAGGTGGCCCAGGGAAAGCGTTCCGTGGGCGCGGGGTCGCCGCCGCGTACGGTCGTCGGGCGCAGGTCGGCGCCGATGCCCTCGTCGTCGCGCTGATGGGTGAAGAAGAAGTGCGTGCGGCAGGTGTCCGCCCAGCCGCCGCCCGCCTCCGTCCAGAACGTCTCGGTGTAGCCGCCGTACAGCGGAAGCAGTTCGTCGGGTGGCAGTTGGACCCCGCCCCACGCGGTGGACGTCCACAGCGGCGCGCTCAGACCCGCCTCCTGCGCCATCCGCTTCAGGGTGAGGAGGTGGCCGGGCCGGTCGTAGAGCTCGTTCTCGATCTGGATCGCGACGATCGGACCGCCGTGCGCCCGGTCGAGTCCGCGCAGCTGTTCCGCGATCGCCGTGAACCAGCCGCGTACGGGCTCCAGATAGGCGGGATCGTCGGTGCGGGGAGCGCGGGTGCGGGCGAGCAGCCAGTCCGGGAAGCCGCCGTTGCGGACCTCCGCGTGGCACCAGGGGCCGATGCGCGGGATGAAGTCCAGGCCGTGCCGGGCGCACAACTCGGCGAAGCGCCGCAGATCGCGGTCGCCGTCGAAGCGGACGCGGCCCTCGGTCTCCTCGTGGTGGATCCAGATGACGTAACTGGCGACGACGGTGACCCCGCCCGCCTTCATCTTCAGCAGCTCCTCCTCCCAGTCCCGTGCCGGGTAGCGCGCGTAGTGGAACTCGCCGGAGACCGGGAACCAGGGGCGGCCGCCGCGCGTGAGGTAGCGGCTGGTCACCTCGATGGGGTCGGCCGCCTCCGGGGCGTCGGCGAAGGGGAGGTGGCCGGTCAGGGGCGGTGCGGGGGGCGCGGGGACGCGCAGGAGATGCGGCATCGGGACTTCTCCGGTCCGGGTTGGGGGCGGGCGTCGGTTTCGGCGGGGTGTGGGTGCGGTGCGGGTGTGGGGGTGGGTGCGGTGCGGGCACGGTGGGGCGGGCGCGACGGGGTGCGGTCACTCGTCCCCGTCCCCGGTTCCGTCCTCGGTCCCGGTCCCGTTCTCGAGCCTGGTACTTGGTACTTGGGGCTCGGGGCTCGGGGCTTGGGGCTTGGGGCTTGGGGCTTGGGAGCGTTCCCAGACTCAGTGATGTTATCGGTAACATGCCGCGCGTCAAGGGACTTTGAGGCCGATGGCGGAATGGTCCCGAACGCCGTCCACGGCGTCGCCGCCGGACCTCCCGCGGGCCGGGCGACGCCCTCGGAAACACCGGGGCCACGTGGCGTTCCGCCTGTTCCGGAGGCGTTCACGGCGAGGCCACGCCCGTGTCCCCGCGGCCTGGCTGAGTGGTTCCAGCAAGTGAATCGCTCGGAGGCACCGGAGGGTCGCCCCATGGCCGGAACCGCACCCGTATCCGCCGCCGTCAACCGTCGTCGATTTCTGCTCGCCTCAGGCGCCACGGCGGCGGCCGGCGTCGCCGGAACCAGCGCGGGGACGCTCCTCCCGCGCCAGCGCCGGCATCCCGCCGTCGAGCCCGCCGCACGGAGCGTCGTCGCCCAGCCGCCGCCCCGCGGCACCCCGCGAGCGGCGCCGTACGCCGTGACCACCCTGGAGACGACGGCCCGCCTCGGCGGCAGCGCCCACACCGGCACCTACCGACGGATGGTCTCGGGCCCCGGCTGGCCCCTGGTCGTCCGTAAGGAGCTCGCCACGCCCGGCTCCGGGCGCCAGGACCGGCGCACCCCGCTCGCGTGCTTCGTACAGTTCACCGACCTCCATCTCGCCGACGTGCAGAACCCGCTGCGCACCGAGTTCCTGCGCTCGCGCGGAGCCTCGTCGTGGCGGGCGCAGGAGGCGCTGACGGTGGCCGGGGCGGTCGCGCTCGTCGAGCAGGTGAACGCGCTCGGCGGCGGCCCGAACACCAGGCTGCGCCCAGCCTTCGTGATGACCACGGGCGACAACGTCGACAACAACTCCGCGATCGAGCTGGAGTGGTTCCTGACCGTGATGAGCGGCGGCCGGATCACGCCGAACACCGGTGACCCGCGGGCGTACGAAGGCGCCCAGAACTCCGGTCTTCCCCTGTACTGGCACCCTGGTGACCCCCACCTGCGCGACCTGGACAAGCGGCGCGGGCTGCCCCTCATCCCCGGCTTCCTCGACGCGGCCACCCGCCCGGTCACCAGCCCGGGGCTGCGCATCCCCTGGTACTCCACGGTCGGCAACCACGACGATCTGCCCGGCGGCTGCCTGTCGCCCGCGCTGAACGACTTCGCCGTCGGCTCCCGCAAACTGCTGTCGGTACCCGCCGCGGACGCGGCCGCCTACGCCAAGGCGCTCGGGTCGGGCGACGATCCGAAGAGCGAGGTGCTCAAGTCGATCCTGACCAGGAACGCGGCCTCGGCGCGGACCGTGACCGCCGACGAGCGGCGCCGGCTGTGCACCCCGCACGACTATCTGGCCGCGCATCTCGACCCCGCCCACGCCGGTGCCGGTCCGGTCGGCCACGGCTACACCCAGGACAACCTGGACGGCGAGCGGATGTACTACTCCTTCAAGGTGGCCGAGAACGTCCTCGGCATCAGCATCGACACGACGTACCGCAGCGGCCACTACGAGGGTTCACTTGGCGGCGACCAACTCCGCTGGCTGGAAAGGACCCTGGCCGCGCACAGCTCCCGGTCCTACGACGCGGACGGCCGGCTCGTCCGCAACACCGGGGCCGACGACGCCCACATCCTGGTCTTCAGCCACCACCACAGCCCCAGCATGACCCGCCGTCCCGACGCCGCCCGCACGGACGAGCCGCGCCACGACGGAGCGGAGGTCATCGCCCTGCTCGGCCGGTTCCCGAACGTGGTCGCCTGGATCAACGGGCACAGTCACGTCAACCGGATCACGCCGCACCCGCACGCGACGCCCGCCCGCTCCTTCTGGGAGGTCAACACCGCCTCCCACGTGGACTATCCGCACCACGCCCGGCTGATCGAGCTGGCAGACAACGGGGACGGGACGGTGTCCCTGTTCACCACCCTCGTCGAGTCCGCAGCGCCGCACCGCACCGCCCAGGACTTCGACGACCTCTCGGCGGTGGGACTCGCCTCCCTGTACCGGGAAGTGGCCTACAACGCTCCCGGCCTTGCCGAGAGCATGAAGGGCGGCGTCCAGGAGGGCTGGGCGGGCGGCGCAGGGGACCGCAACGCGGAACTGGTGGTGGCGGGAGGCCCGGCGGCGGCATAACCGGCCGCCCTCGCTGCGGTCCCTGCCATGGTCTCTGCTGTGGTCCCTTCGGTTGTTGTCGGGGCCTCGGCCGTTCCTGTTCATTTCATTGACACGAGTCACCGGCGGTCATAGTTTTCGCGCCGTACCCGTGCTGTGTGACGGCGTGTCATGTTGGTTCTGGACCTGGTGTGTTCAAGGGCCGAAGGCGGCCGTTGTCGTCGGCGCGCGTACCTGCGGGTCACGACGACGTGTCCGCGCACCGAAGGAGTGACGGCTCATGTCCCACACCTTTTCCCGGCGTTCGACCCTGCGTCTGCTGGGCGGCGCCATCGCGGTCGCCGCGGCGGCCACCACCACCGGTTCCGTTCCGCTCGCCCGGGCGGAGTCCAGATCCGGCGCCGGCCCTCGCGTAGAGGGTTTGATGGTCAAGCTCACTCTCGACGAGAAGATCTCCCTGCTGCACGGCGCCACCGACCCCGCCTCGCTCGGCCAGGCCGGGTACACACCCGGAGTACCCCGCCTCGGCATCCCCCCGCTCCGCCTCGCCGACGGCCCCGCCGGAGTCCGCGTCACCCGGCACGCCACCGCCCTGCCCGCCCCGGTGCTTCTCGCCTCCGCCTTCGACCCCGGCCTGGCCCGCCGCTACGGGCAGGTCATCGGGCGCGAGGGCCGCGCCCTCGGCCAGGACGTGCTGCTCTCCCCGATGGTCAATCTCATCCGCACCCCGTACGCGGGCTGCAACTTCGAGACCTTCGGCGAGGACCCGCTGCTCGCCGGCGACCTGGTCGCGGCCGAGATCCGCGGTATCCAGGGCGAGGGCCTCATCGCGACGGTCAAGCACTTCGCGCTGAACAACCAGGAGCAGGACCGCATGTCCGTCGACGTGCGGGTCGACGAGCAGACCATGCACGAGGTCGAACTGCGCGGCTTCGAGGCGGCCGTCGCCGCCCGCACCGGCGCGGTCATGGGCGCGTACAACAAGGTCAACGGCACCTTCGCCTGCGAGAACAAGACGCTCCTCACCGGCATCCTGCGCGAGCGGTGGGGCTTCGGCGGCTGGGTGATGACCGACTGGTTCGCGGCCCACAGCACCGTCACCGCCCTCACCGCCGGCCTCGACATGGAGATGCCGGACGGGACGTACTTCGGGGCCGCCCTGAAGTCGGCCGTGCAGAGCGGCGCCGTGGCCGAGTCCTACGTCGACCGGGCCGTACGCCGCGTCCTCGCCGTGATGGACCGCTTCGGGCTGCTAGACGGCAGCGTTCCGCCCCGTCCCGCCCGCGACCCGAAAGCGGGCGCGGCCGTCGCCCTGGAGGTCGCCAAGGCGGGTGCGACCCTCCTGCGCAACAGGCGTCAAGCGCTGCCCCTGACCGGGGCCGCCGCCCGCAGCATCGCTGTCGTCGGCCCCACCGGCTCCCTGCCGTTCGTCAGCGGCGGCGGCAGCGCGCACGTCGTCCCGGACCACGCCGACAGCCCGCTCGACGCCATCCGCTCCCGCGCGGGAGGCGGCGCCCGGGTGTCGTACGCCCTCGGCGAGGACCTCTTCGGCAAGGCGATCCCCGACGGGGCGCTGACCGCGGGCATCGACGCCGAGGGCCAGAGCGTCGCCGCCGGAGGGGCCTGGACGTACACGGGGACGCTCACCGTCGCGGACGCCGACGAGTGGACCTTCGTCATCCACTACTCCGGCATCCGGCCCACGGTGCTCGTCGACGGCGTCGAGCTCTTCCCGCCGCTGCCCGGCTACGGCGAGTACTTCAGCGGCGGTCTGGTCTCCGCGGCGCCCGACGGACTCGCCGTACGCCGCAAGGCCCTGAACCTCTCCCGGGGCGCGCACCAGGTCTCCATCACCGCCCAGGGCGCCGACACGGGACAGCTGTTCCGGCTGCGGCGCGTCACCGGGGCGTCCTCTTCGCCTACGAGGACGCCACCGAGGGCCTGGACCGCGGCACCCTCGCGCTGCCCGGGAACCAGGAGCGGCTGATCAAGGCCGTCGCCGCGGCCAACCCCCGGACGGCCGTCGTCCTCAACACCTCCTCCTCGACCTCGATGCCCTGGCTGGACGGCACGGCCGCCGTGCTCCAGATGTACTACCCGGGCCAGGAGGGCGCGGCCGCCACCGCCGCCGTCCTGTTCGGCGACTGCGATCCCGGCGGCCGGCTCACCCAGTCCTTCGCGGTCGACGACGCCCACCACCCGGTCGCCGGCGACCCGCGGCGCTACCCCGGCGTGAATGGCACCGAGCAGTACTCGGAGGGGATCCATGTCGGCTACCGCTGGTACGACGCGCAGGGCGTACACCCGCTGTTCCCCTTCGGGCACGGACTCTCGTACACCTCGTTCGCGTACGAGGATCTGCGGGTCCGGGGGAACGAGGTCGGCTTCACCGTGCGCAACACCGGGCGGCGCGACGGCGTCGAGGTGGCGCAGGTCTACCTGGGACCGTCGCCGGATCTCCGGCTCGACCAGGCCGTACGGCTGCTGGCCGGGTACCGGCGGCTCGCGCTGCGGGCGGGGGAGCGGCGGCGGGCGACGGTGCGCCTCGACCGGCGCACGCTGTCGTCCTGGGACGCCGGGCGGCACGACTGGGTCCTCGGCACCGGGCGGCGCTCGGTGTGGGTGGGGTCGTCGTCGCGGGATCTGCGGCTGCGCGGCAGCGTGGAGGTGGGCGCGTGAACAGGGGGCGGATCCTCCGATCCGGCCGCCTGCGCACGCTGATGCTGGGCGCGACGGTCCTCGCCGCCGCGCGTCACCGTCGCGGGCGAGTCGGCGGGCGGCCGCTCGGTCTGCACCCAGCTGGCCTCGCCGACCTCGAAGGGCCTGTACCGGGCGGGGATCGTCGAGAGCGGCGCGTACGGGAACTGCGCGGCGCGCACCCACGAGGCGGCCGTGGCCGCCGGCGCGGCCTTCGCACGGAAGGTGGGCTGCGCCGATCTGTCGGCGGCGTGTCTGCGCGGCAAGTCGTCCGCGGCGATCCTCGCCGCCCAGGGCGGATTCGACTGGGGGCCCGTCGTCGGCGGCGCCTTCCTGCCGGTACAGCCCTTCGAGGCGTACGCGAAGGGGGCCGCGGCCCGGGTCCCCGTACTGAACGGGGCGAACGAGGACGAGGGGCGGCTGTTCGCCGCACCTCGCCGCCGTTCGCCTCGCCGCGCGATCTGCACACGGGCTTCGACTTCGGGGCGACCCATTGGAACCCTCCCCCGCTGAAGCAGGGGGATTCCTGGCTCAGGTTGCCTGCGGGTCCAGCGGACCTACGGGTCTTACACCCTCAACGCCAGTGGACGGTCTTTCGCCCTGGAGGCGCAACCCGTGCCCTGCCCTGCTCCGCAGGAGTCCGCGTGCCGCCGGGCAGCCCTCGATGCCCGGCGGTGTCGGGTCCGGTGCTCTCGCTGCGGACCGTCTCCCGGGGCGGAAACGTCGTGAGCGCGACCGTCCACCGGGAGCATCGCTGCGACCTGTGGGACGCCGCCCCGCGAGGCTGAGCGGTAGGCTTCCCGGCGTGTGCCCGTCGTCGCGGGCGCACGCCGGGAAGTGTGCGATTCGGGAGGAACCGGCGTTGGACGTCCAGCATTGGCTCGAGACGGTGCCCGCGGTCAGCATCTATGCGCTGGTGGCCCTGGTCATCGGCCTGGAGAGCCTGGGCATCCCGTTGCCCGGCGAGATCATCCTGGTCTCGGCGGCGCTGTTGTCCTCGCAGCACTCGGGTATCAACCCCGTCATCCTCGGGGCGTGCGCCGGCATCGGCGCGATCGTCGGCGACTCCATCGGCTATGCCATCGGCCGCAAGGGCGGGCGCCCCCTGCTGGCCTGGCTGGGCGCGAAGTTCCCCAGGCACTTCAGCGAGGGGCACGTCGCGACCGCCGAGCGGTCCTTCCAGAAGTGGGGCATGTGGGCCGTCTTCTTCGGCCGGTTCATCGCGCTGCTGCGGATCTTCGCGGGGCCGCTCGCGGGTGTGCTGAAGATGCCGTACTGGAAGTTCCTGATCGCCAATGTACTGGGCGGGATCATCTGGGCCGGGGGTACCACCGCGGTCATCTACTACGTGGGTGTCGTCGCCGAGTCCTGGCTGAAGCGGTTCTCGTGGGTCGGGCTCGTGGTGGCCGTGCTCATCGGGCTTGCCTCGATGCTGATCGTGAAGCGCAAGGCGAAGAAGGCGGCGGCGGAGATCGAGGCGGGGGAGCGGGAGCCGGTGGCGGCTGCCGAGTAGCTCTTGTCGTCGGGTGCGTGCGGGCTGTGCGTTGCTGGTCGCGCCCACGCGGCGCAGCCGCGCAATGACACAGCCCCGCGCCCCTGCGGGGCGCCCCTCAGCCTCCGTGCGCCTGCTTGTGCGTCTTCGCCAGGTCCACGTAGAAGGTGCCGTTCAGAGTGAGGCCCTGGCGTTCCTCCTCCGTCAGGGGGCGCTTGACCTTGGCGGGGACTCCGGCCACCAGGGAGCCCGGCGGGACCCGCATCCCCTGGGGGACCAGGGCCTGGGCCGCCACGAGGGAACCGGCGCCGATCACCGCGCCGTTGAGGACCGTGGCGCCCATGCCGATCAGACAGTCGTCCTCGACCGTCGCACCGTGCAGCACGGCGTTGTGGCCGACCGAGACGCGCTCGCCGACCGTGATCGGGAAGCCGGGGTCGACGTGGAGGGTGCAGTTGTCCTGGATGTTGCTGTCGGCGCCGATGACGATCGGACCGAAGTCGGCCCGCAGTACCGCGCCGTACCAGACGCTCGCGCCCGCGTGCAGGGTGACGTCCCCGATCACCACGGACGTCGGTGCCGCGAACGCCTCCGGGTCCACCTGCGGGTCCTTGCCGCCGATCCCCATGATCAGCGCCTGCTGCGTCATCAGCTTCTCCTCGTTGTCGTCGGCGGCGGCGGTACAGCGGCACCGTATGCCATCGCTCCCGGCCCCGGTGGGGCGAAGATCACAGCGGTGATCTCTGCTGGGCCCAGGTCGCCCTGAGTACGGTGAGCGGGTGCCCAGCAACAGGAACGTGTTCTCATCATGGCGGCGCCGCCTCGCGCAGCGCGCCGTCCACGCGGGCTGGGCCTGGGTGCAGCGCACGGGTTCGGTGACGGCCGAGCGCCCGGGGCGGCTGCGCTTCGGCGCGATGGGAACGGGTACCAGACTCGCCTTCCCGCTCGGCACCGTCTTCGGTGAACCCTGGATCCATCTCGGCGCCCACTGCATCGTCGGCGAACAGGTCACGCTCACCGCCGGTCTGATGCCCGACCTCGACCTCGGCGCCGACCCGATCCTGCGCATCGGTGACGGTGTGGTGCTCGGCCGCGGCAGCCATGTCATCGCCGACACGACGGTCACGATCGGCAGCGACTGCTACTTCGGGCCGTATGTGTACGTGACGTCCACGAACCACTCGTACGACGATCCGCACGAGCCGATCGGCAAGCAGTGGCCCCGGATGGAACCGGTGGAGATCGGATCCGGCTGCTGGATCGGCACCGGGGCGGTGATCCTGCCGGGGGCGCGGATCGGGCGGAACGTCGTGGTGGCCGCCGGTGCGGTGGTGCGCGGCGCGGTGCCGGACCACTCGGTCGTCGCGGGGGCGCCCGCACGGGTCGTACGGCGCTGGGACGCGGCCGACGGCTGGCAGCCGCCGCTGCGGACGCCCGCGCCGGTCCCGATTCCCGACGGGGTGACACCGGAGCAACTGCTCGCGCTGTCGGAGCTGGACGAGGAGACCGTGGAGCGGCTGGCGGAGCTGGACGCCGAGTCGTCCTGAAGTCGATCGGTACCGATCAGCCGGTGGCCAGCAGTATCGTGCCGACCAGTGCCAGGCCCGCGCCCGCCGCCTGGATCACGCGCAGCCGTTCACTGAGGAAGCCGCGTGCGGCCAGGGCCGTGACCACCGGATAGAGCGAGGCGAGGACGGCGGCCACCGTGACCGGGCCGTGCTGGGCGGCGACGGAGTACGTGCCGTTCGCCGCGACGTCCGCGAGGCCGACGAAGGCGAGCGCGGGCAGGGAGTGCCAGGGGAAGCCGCCCTCGGGGAGGGCGGCGGCGCCGCGTCGCACGGAGACGAGGAGCGCCGCGCCACCGGTGGCGACGTTGGTCAGACGCTGCACGAACAGCGCGAGGAACAGCCCGGTCACCGACGAGGACGCCTCCGCGATCAGCGCGAACACCGTGCCGAAGCCGAGTGCGGCGATCAGGGCGAGGAGGACCGCCTGCCGTTGCACGGGGGCGCCTCTCAACTGGGGCCCGCCGGCGAGCACGACGCCCACGACGGCGACCGCGATGCCTGCCACCTGCGTCAGTCCGGGGCGCTCCCCGAGGAAGAGTCCCACGGTGATGGGGACGGCCACGGCGAGGGAGCCGAGTGGGGAGACGACGCCCATCGGGCCCAGGGCGAGCGCCTTGTAGAAGGAGAGCAGCGCGACGGGTCCCACGAGTCCCGCGGCGAACGCGAACCACAGCTGCGGTCCCGCCGCGCTCCAGCCGCCGGTCACGACCACGATCGCGCCCAGTACCACCGCCGCGATCGACTGCGAGACGACGACCACGGTGAGCGCGGGCGTGCGCCGGGTCAGCAGCCCTCCGCCGAAGTCGGCCAGGCCCCACAGGAGGCTGGTGCCCAGGGCGAAGAGCGCTGTCTGTGCCGTCATCGGGCCCCTCGCAGTACAGTTCAGTGAACGATCAGGTGCACCACAGCATAGTTCATTCTATTGAACTCTGTAATCTAGAATATTGGACGCAGACTATTGGACGGAATGTGTCGGATCTCGACCTGCTGACCCAGTCCCTGGCGCGCAACGTCAAGCGCTGGCGCACCGAGCGCGGCTTCACCCTGGACGTGCTCGCCGGCCGCGCCGGAGTCAGCCGCGGCATGCTCATCCAGATCGAGCAGGCCAGGACCAACCCCAGCATCGGTACCGTCGTGAAGATCGGTGACGCGCTCGGCGTCAGCATCACGACCCTCCTCGACTACGAGCAGGGCCCCAAGGTCCGGATCGTCCCGGCCGAGCAGGCCGTACGGCTGTGGCACACGGACGCGGGCAGCTACAACCGCCTCCTCGCGGGCACCGAGGCGCCCGGACCGCTGGAGATGTGGGACTGGCGGCTGATGCCGGGCGACGGCAGCCCCTCGGACCCGCACCCCACCGGGACGGTCGAACTCGTCCACGTCATGGCGGGCGAACTCACCCTCAGCGTCGACGGGACCGACTACCGCGTCCCCGAGGGCGCGAGCGTGTCCTTCGAGGCCAACACCCCCCATACGTACGCCAACAAGGGCGACGTGCCGGTGGAGATGGTCATGGCGGTGTCGGTCCCGCTCGTGCGCTGAGACACCCGGCCGGGCGGACCGGAGCGGCTGTTAGCGTGCCGTCATGCGCGCTCCCATCGGACACTTCGACCATGCCACGGCCGCCCCCGACTGCCTCGAAGAGCTCACCCGCCCGGTCGCGGACGGTGTACGCCACTGGCGCGGCACCGTCCCCGCCGACCAGATCGTGTACGTCGACACGGACCCCGAGTGGGCCGACACCGCGACCTTCGTCGAGCACTACGGCAAGGAACTGCTGGACCAGTCCGCCAACTGCGTGGTGGTCGCCGGCCGACGCGGCGGCGAGACCACGCTCGCCGCCTGCGTGGTCCTCTCCGCGACCCGCGTCGACGTCAACGGCGCCGTCCGCCGCCAACTCGGCGCCCGCAAGGCCTCGTTCGCCCCGATGGACACCGCCACCGGCGAGAGCGGCATGGAGTACGGCGGTATCACCCCGATCGGACTGCCCGGCGACTGGCCGGTGCTGGTGGACCCGGCGGTCGTCGAGCTGCCGTACGTCCTGGTGGGCAGTGGCCGGCGGCGCGGGAAGCTGCTGGTACCGGGCAAGGCGTTCGCCGAACTGCCGAACGCGGTGGTGCTGGAGGGGCTGGGCATCGCCTGACCGGTCAGGCGACCATGTGATGCGCCAGCGCCAGGTGCGGGTCCGTCTCGCCCGGCACGGGAGCCGGATCGGCGTGTACGAGGGCCGCGGTGAGCTTCGGTATGGCGTGCAGCAGGGCGTGCTCGGCCTCGACGGCGATCCGGTGCGCCTGTCGCACGCTCGCCTCGCCGTCCACCACGACCGCCACCTCGGCGCGCAGCCGGTGCCCGATCCAGCGCAGCCGCAGCTCACCCACCCCGCGCACGCCGGGGACCTCCCGCAGCGCCTGTTCGGCCGAGTCGACCAACTCCGGGTCCACGGCGTCCATCACGCGCCGGAACACCTCGCGGGCGGCGTCGCGCAGCACCAGCAGGATCGCGGCCGTGATCGCCAAGCCCACCAGCGGGTCGGCGAGTTGCCACCCCAGTGCCGCGCCGCCCGCCCCCACCAGCACCGCCAGTGACGTGAATCCGTCCGTACGGGCATGGAGGCCGTCCGCGACGAGGGCGGCCGAGCCGATCTCCCGCCCGACCCGGATGCGGTGCCGGGCGACCCACTCGTTGCCGAAGAAGCCGATCAGCGCGGCCGCCGCGACGGCCGGGATGTGGTGCAGGGGACGCGGGTCGATCAGCCGCTCGACCGCGGTCCAGGCCGCGAAGGCACCGGAAGCGGCGATCGTCAGCACGATCACGATGCCCGCGAGGTCCTCCGCCCGGCCGTAGCCGTAGGTGAAGCGGCGCGTCGCCGCGCGCCGGCCCAGCACGAACGCGATGCCGAGGGGGACGGCGGTGAGCGCGTCGGCGGCGTTGTGCACCGTGTCGCCGAGCAGCGCGACCGATCCGGAGACCACGACCACGACCGCCTGCGCCACGGCGGTGGTACCGAGGACGACGAGCGACACCCACAGGGCGCGCATGCCGCGCGCCGAGGACTCCAGCGCGGAGTCGAGCTTGTCGCCGGTCTCGTGGGAGTGGGGGGTGAGGAGGTGACGCAGTCGGGGGAGGGGCCCGGAAGGGGCGCTGTGGGGGTGATCGTGGGGGTGCGGATGGGGCGGCGGGTGGTCGTGCCCCGAGCGGCCGTGGTGGTGACTGTGGTCATGGCCGTGGGGCGAGCCGTGACCGTGGGTGTGGCCGCGACCGTCGCTGTTGTCGTGGCCGTGGCCTTGCTCGTCGTGCCGGTCGCTCATGGGGGTCCCCTTCCGGTACGCGGGATTGGACGTGTCGGCGTCCATGGGACCATTATGTGCGTATGAGCGCACGCATGCACCTGTCACCTGCGCATGATGCGCATCCGCGCACCCCCGGCGAGGAACAGTTCGCGCTCGCCGCCGAACTCCTCGCCGTCCTGGGCGACCGCACGCGGCTCACCCTCCTGCACGCGCTGACCGGCCAGGAGGCCGATGTCACGACGCTCACCGAGGCGTGCGGGGCCGCGCGCCCGGCCGTCAGCCAGCATCTGGCCCGGCTGCGGCTCGCCGGTCTGGTGAACACCAGAAAGGAGGGCCGCCGGGTGATCTACTCACTCGGTGACGGCCATCTGCGCCGGGTGGTCGACGAGGCGCTGAACCTGGCCGACCACCGCCTCACCGACCGCCCGCCGCACGACTGAGGGGAGCCCCCGGCGCTCAGTGGCCGGTGTCGTCCTCGCCCGCCTCCAGCAGGTTCGCCGCCGCGCCCACGATGCTCGGGTCCGGGCTGCCGACGACCTCGTCGTCCTTGTCCGCGTAGGCGAAGCGGGCCAGGACGCTGCGCATCGCCTCGACACGCGCCCGCTTCTTGTCGTTGCTCTTCACCACGGTCCAGGGGGCCTGTTCGGTGTCCGTCTCGCGGAACATGGCGACCTTGGCGGCGGTGTAGTCGTCCCAGCGGTCCAAGGAGGCCAGGTCCATGGGGCTGAGCTTCCACTGTCGTACGGGATCGACCTGGCGGATCGTGAAACGGGTGCGCTGCTCGCCCTGCGACACGGAGAACCAGAACTTGACCAGGTCCACCCCGTCGTCGACGAGCATCCGTTCGAAGGCGGGGGCCTGCCGCATGAAGCGCCGGTACTCGTCGTCCGTGCAGAAGCCCATCACTCGCTCGACGCCGGCCCGGTTGTACCAGGACCGGTCGAACATCACGATCTCGCCCGCGGTCGGCAGATGCTCCGCGTACCGCTGGAAGTACCACTGGCCGCGCTCGCGCTCGGTCGGTTTCTCCAACGCCACCACGCGGGCGCCGCGCGGATTGAGGTGCTCGGTGAACCGCTTGATCGTGCCGCCCTTGCCGGCCGCGTCGCGCCCCTCGAAGACGATGACGAGGCGGCGCCCGGTCGCCTTGATCCAGCTCTGCAGCTTCAGCAGTTCTATCTGCTGGAGGCGTTTGTGCCACTCGTACTCCTTGCGCTCCATGCGCTCGTGGTACGGGTAGTTCTCACGCCAGGTCTCCACCGGACTGCCGTCCGACCGGATCAGTACCGGGTCGTCGTGGTCGCTGTAATCGACGGTCAGACCCGTCAGCAATGGCGTCATCGCGGCCTCCCCGGCTTCACTTCAGTGGAACTGCGGCACGATCAGGTAAATTCCGTACGCGACGACAGCTGCGCAGGCCAGGAAAGACAGTCCCGCCCGCGCGAAGCCGAGGGCGTGGGTGCCGCCGGCGTCCTTCTCGCGTGCGGCCTCGATCTGGGAGACACCCAGCACGCCGAGCGCGAAGACGACCACCACTCCGACAGTGACGGCGACGCTCACCGCGGTGACCTCGCCGAGTGCGGACCAGTTCACATGCATCGTACGACTTCCCCTTGGCTCAGGCGACGGAGCCGACGGTCGTCGGCACAGCGGCACGGACGGTGACCTCGTGGGCGTCGTTCACATGGTCGGCGCGCACCGGGTTGCGGCGCGAAGCGACCACGATGGACGCGGCGACGGCGGCGGCGCACAGGGCGATCACCACGGTGCCGAAGGTGCCGCCGTGCTTCACCACGCTCGCCGAGACCCCGCCGACCAACGCGGCGGCGGGCAGCGTGACCAGCCAGGCGATCACCATGCGCCCCGCCGTGCCCCAGCGGACCTCGGCCAGTCGCCTGCCCAGGCCGGCGCCGAGGATGCCGCCCGAGCAGTCCTGCGTGGTGCGAAGTGCACTCCGTGCTCGCCCGCGCCGACCCACACCGCCCCGATCAGTCCGCCGAACAGGGCGTGCGAGGAACTGGAGGGCAGCCCGAGCAGCCAGGTCGGCAGATTCCAGGGAATCGCCCCGACCAGGCCCGCGAAGATCATCCCTGGTGTGACCAGGGTGTCGTCCACGATGCCGTCCGAGATGGTCTTCGCGACCTCGGTGGACAGGAACGCCCCGCCGATGTTCAAGGCGCCGCTGATGAGGACCGCTGTTCTCGGCTTGAGTGCCCCGGTGGCGATGGACGTGGCCATCCCGTTCGCCGTGTCGTGGAATCCGTTGGTGAAGTCGAAAGCCAGCGCCGTGACGATGACGACCGCCACGAGGAACGTGATGTGGTCCATCCCCTCATGGAGGCGACCACAGGCGTACGCCGGGCGAACCGGAGGCGAAGGTGGTGTGAGCCGGAGTGAAGGTGACGGTACGGAGGAAGGGGCCTCGACGCGGTTCGCTCGGGGGTCGGTCGGCGTGCGGTGGCTGAAACGCGTCCTGTGCGCGGTACTCGTCCCTAGGCGCGGCCGCAGTCGGGGCACAGGCCCCGGTAGGTCACCTCGACATCGGAGACGGTGAAGCCGAACCGCTCGGAGGCGGGCAGATCGGACAGGGGGTCGCCGCTGGGGTGGACGTCCCGGATGGCGCCGCAGACCGAGCACACCAGGTGCTGGTGGGGGCGGTGGGCGTTCGGGTCGTAGCGCTTGGCGCGGCCGTCGGTGGCCACCTCGATCACCTCGCCGAGCGAAACGAGCTCGCCGAGGGTGTTGTAGACGGTCGCGCGGGAGATCTCCGGCAACCGGGCGGTGGCGCGCGCGAGCACCTCGTCCGCGGTGAGGTGCACATGCTCGCCGTCGAGTACCTCGGCGACCACCCGGCGCTGGGCGGTCATCCGCCAGCCGCGTCCGCGAAGTCGTTCGAGCAGGTCACTCATGCTCACCAGCCTAACCATGCATCGTCTGACGAATGAATCCGTACGGGTCTGGTTCTCGTATTGACTTGGATTGAGTCCATCGTAGGATCGGTTCCGGCGGCAGCCAAGGGACAGGACAACAGCAGGGGAAGGCACGTGACGGTTCAGGAGACGGGTGGAGCTCGCCCACTTCAGCCGCGAGCGCATCCCCGAGCGCATCGTCCACGCGAGGCGCATCGCCCAGGCGAGCGGAACCGGCGCCCCGCGCACGGGGCCCTTCGCGCACCCACCGCGGTGCGACGCGTAGGCCGTGCCGAACCCGGCGGTCCCACCCGGTTCGAGCGACGCGTCGGCGACTGCCACCACTCCGTCGTGTGCCGGTCGTACGGTGTCGTCGTCGACGTCCCCAGGGGCCCGCTCGCCGGCCGTTTCGACTGTTTCGACTGTTGTGACCGACTGTTCCACCGCCCGCTGTTCCTGAGCACAGAGATCCGCCCCGTCCGGAAGGATTCCCATGTCCGAGAACCATGATGCAATCGTCACCGATGCGAAGTCGGAGGGCGCAGGTGGCTGCCCCGTCGCGCACGGGCGTGCCGCGCACCCGACCCAGGGCGGCGGAAACCGCCAGTGGTGGCCGGAGCGGCTCAACCTGAAGATCCTCGCCAAGAACCCCGCCGTGGCGAACCCCCTCGGTGAGGAGTTCGACTACGCCGAGGCGTTCAAGACCCTCGACCTCGCGGCCGTGAAGCAGGACATCGCCGAGGTGCTGACGACCTCGCAGGACTGGTGGCCGGCCGACTTCGGCAACTACGGCCCGTTCATGATCCGGATGGCCTGGCACAGCGCGGGCACCTACCGCATCAGCGACGGCCGCGGCGGCGCCGGCGCAGGTCAGCAGCGCTTCGCCCCCCTCAACAGCTGGCCGGACAACGGCAACCTCGACAAGGCCCGCCGCCTCCTGTGGCCGGTCAAGAAGAAGTACGGCCAGAGCCTCTCCTGGGCCGACCTCATGATCCTCACCGGCAACGTCGCCCTGGAGCAGATGGGCTTCGAGACCTTCGGCTTCGCCGGCGGCCGTGCGGACGTCTGGGAGTCCGAGGAGGACGTGTACTGGGGTCCCGAGACCACCTGGCTCGACGACCAGCGCTACACCGGCGACCGTGAGCTGGAGAGCCCGCTCGGCGCCGTTCAGATGGGCCTCATCTACGTCAACCCCGAGGGCCCCAACGGCAACCCGGACCCGATCGCCGCGGCCCGCGACATCCGTGAGACGTTCCGCCGTATGGCGATGAACGACGAGGAGACGGTCGCCCTCATCGCGGGCGGTCACACCTTCGGCAAGACCCACGGCGCGGGTCCGGCGGAGAGCGTCGGCGACGACCCCGAGGCCGCCCCGATCGAGGCGCAGGGCCTGGGCTGGAAGAGCACGTACGGCACCGGCAAGGGCGCGGACGCCATCACCTCCGGCCTGGAGGTCACCTGGACCACCACGCCCACCCAGTGGAGCAACGGCTTCTTCGACAACCTCTTCGGCTACGAGTGGGAGCTGACCCAGAGCCCCGCGGGCGCCAACCAGTGGGTGGCGAAGGACGCCGAGGCGACCGTCCCCGACGCGCATGACCCGTCGAAGAAGCGTCTGCCCACGATGCTCACCACCGACCTCTCGCTGCGCGTCGACCCGATCTACGAGCCGATCTCCCGCCGTTTCCACGAGAACCCCGCGGAGTTCGCGGACGCCTTCGCCCGCGCCTGGTACAAGCTGACCCACCGTGACATGGGCCCGAAGTCGCTCTACCTCGGCCCGGAGGTCCCCGCGGAGACCCTGCTGTGGCAGGACCCGCTGCCGGAGGCGGAGGGCGAGGCCATCGCCGCCGAGGACGTCACCGGCCTCAAGGCGAAGATCCTCGACTCGGGCCTGACCGTCCCGCAGCTGGTCTCCACCGCGTGGGCGTCGGCCTCGACGTTCCGCGGCAGCGACAAGCGCGGCGGCGCCAACGGCGCGCGCATCCGCCTGGAGCCGCAGCGCGGCTGGGAGGCCAACGACCCCGACCAGCTCGCGGCGGTGCTGCGCACGCTGGAGGGCATCCAGCGGGAGTTCAACGCCGGTGCCAAGAAGGTCTCCCTGGCCGACCTGATCGTCCTCGGCGGCAGCGCCGCGGTCGAGAAGGCCGCCAAGGACGCCGGTCACGACGTCGAGGTGCCCTTCACCCCGGGCCGCGTCGACGCGACGGACGAGCACACCGACGCGGAGTCCTTCGCCGCGCTGGAGCCCACCGCCGACGGGTTCCGCAACTACCTCGGCAAGGGCAACCGCCTCCCGGCCGAGTACCTGCTGCTTGACCGCGCGAACCTGCTGACCCTGAGCGCTCCCGAGCTGACGGTCCTCGTCGGCGGCCTGCGCGTCCTGGGCGCGAACCACCAGCAGTCGGCGCACGGTGTCCTCACCGCGACCCCCGGAACGCTGACCAACGACTTCTTCGTCAACCTGCTCGACCTGGGCACGACGTGGACGCCGACGTCCGAGGACGCGACCACCTTCGAGGCCCGCGACGACGCCACCGGCGAGATCAAGTGGACCGGCACCCGTGCCGACCTCGTCTTCGGCTCGAACTCCGAGCTGCGCGCGCTCGCCGAGGTCTACGCGGGCGATGACGCCAAGGCGAAGTTCGTGAAGGACTTCGTCGCGGCGTGGGTCAAGGTCATGAACCTCGACCGGTTCGACCTCGTCTGATCATCCCGGCCAGGACGTCCAGGTCGGCCCGTACCGGCCGACCTGGACGTTCTTTCGGTCCGGGGGACCTCCCTCGGCGTGCGTAAAAACGCTTGCCCCGACCGTCCCGTCGTCATGAGGATGACGGAATGCCGATCTTCTCCGCCCCCGACGGGACCCAACTGGCCTACCACGTCACGGGTCAGGGCGAGCCGCTGCTCTGTCTGCCCGGTGGGCCCATGCGTGCCTCCGCCTACCTCGGCGACCTCGGCGGACTGTCGCGGCACCGTCGGCTGTTCCTGCTGGATCTGCGGGGGACCGGTGACTCCGCCGTCCCGGCCGACCCGGCGACGTACCGCTGCGACCGGCAGGTCGACGACGTCGAGGCCCTCAGGGCGCATCTCGGGTGGGAGCGGATGGATCTCCTCGCCCACTCGGCGGCCGGTGACCTCGCGCTCCTCTACGCGGCCCGGTATCCGGACCGCATCCGCACCCTCACATCGGTCACCGGGCGCGCCCGGGCCCTCGGCATCGACTTCACCGAGGAGCACCGCCGGGAGGCGGCCGCGCGGCGCAAGGCCGAGCCGTGGTTCGCAGCGGGGCACGACGCCTACGAACGGATCTGGGCGGGCTCGGCGGCCGATGCCGACTGGGACGCCGCCGCCCCGTTCTTCTACGGCCGCTGGGACGCGACCGCGCAGGCGCACGCCGAGACCGAGGTCGAACAGACCAATGAGGAGGCCGCGGGCCTGTACGCGTCCGCCGGCGCGTTCGAACCTGCCGTGGCCCGCGCCGCCGTCGCCACGCTGGACGCACGGGTCCTGCTGCTCGCGGGCGAACTCGACAGTGGCCCACTGCCGCGCGTGGCCGCCGCCGTGGCGGAGCTGTTCCCCGAGGGGGAACTGATCGTCCAGCCGGAGGCCGGCCACCACCCGTGGCTCGACGACCCCCGGCGCTTCACCGAAACGGTGACGGCTTTCCTCGACCGGGCGCGGTGACCGGGCCCGGCCGGCTCAGGCCAGCCGCAGGTCGACCCACTCGGCCGTTTCGCCCGGCAGCACATACCGCTCGATCTCGACGAACCCGCGCTGCACGGCGAACCGCAGCCCGTCCTCGTTGGACGCCAGTACGACCGTCTCGATGACGTCCGCGCCCAGCGCCCGCGCCTGCTTCAGCCCGCGCTCGTAGAGTTCCTCGCCGAACCCCTGCCGACGGTGTCCGGGCAGGACCCGGACGATCACCGTCGCCGTCGAGCCACCGTCCTTCGGCGGACGCACGGTTGAGCAGCCCACCAGGACGTCTCCGAGGTGGGCGACCTCCAGGTGGTTGCGCCCGGCCCGCTCACGGACCTCGTCGAGCGACAGGGCGGCGGGTGGCACGATGACATTGTGGACGTACTGCCAGTCCTTGAGACCGGCCTCGTCGTCCGACTGCTGAAAGCTGAGTGTGGACACCGGAGCAGCAAACCCGCCCCCATCACGGGCCGTCAACCGGGTTTGCCCCGAACCGGCTTGCCGTGCGGACGCTGCTCAGCCGAGGCGCGGGATCTCGATCGCGGGGCAGCGGTCCATGACCATGTCGAGCCCGGCGGCGCGCGTACGGTCGTAAGCGCCCTCGTCGATGACGCCGAGCTGGAACCAGACGGCCTTGGCGCCGACGGCGGCGGCTTCGTCGGCGACGGGCCCCGCGAGGTCGCTGTTGACGAAGACGTCGACGACGTCGACGTCGAACGGGATCGCGTCCAGCGACGGGTAGCCCTTCTCACCGTGAACGGTCTCGGCCTTCGGGTGCACGGGGACGATCCGCTTGCCGTAGCGCTGGAGGACGTCGGCGACCCCGTACGCCGCGCGCCGCTCGTTGGACGAGAGGCCGACGATCGCCCAGGTGTCGCCGAGTTCGGTGAGGATCTTGCGGATCGTTGCCGGGTCGCCGTACACGGTCGGCCTCCTGGATCTGGTGTCGGGGACTGTCATGGGCCCGCGTGGTGTCATGGGTACTCAGGCGGAGAACAGCATGAGGCACACGGTGATTCCCTGGGGCACAGGGGTCCTGTCACACCCGGGAACGTCACTCCCCGGTACGGCGCGGTCTGTCATGCGGCGCGCGTGAGGGGGAGGGTGGAAGCCCCTCGACCGTTCGCCGGTCCGAGGGCGCGGACCAGCAAGCCCGCCGTGAACCGACCACGGCCGACCGAGAGGACGTACGCCATGCGCACCACGACACTGGGCAGCAAGGGACCCGAGGTCGGTGTGATCGGCCTGGGGTGCATGGGCATGACCTTCTCTTACGACATGAGGTCACCGCGCGACGAGGCCACCTCCATCGCGGTCGTCCACCAGGCGCTCGACCTGGGCGCCACCCTCATCGACACCGCCGACGTGTACGGCCCCTACACCAACGAGGAACTGGTCGGGCGGGCGCTGGCGGGCGGCCACCGTGAGCGCGCGGTGCTGGCCACCAAGGTCGGCCTGGTCGTGAGCGACCCGACCGGCGGTCCCGACCACTCCCCGCTCATCGTCAACAACGGCCGTCCCGAGCATGTACGGAAGTCGATCGACGAGAGCCTGCGGCGCCTCGGCACCGACCACGTGGACCTCTACCAGCTGCACCGCGTCGACCCCCAGGTGCCCGTCGAGGAGACCTGGGGAGCCATGGCCGAGGTCGTGGCCGCGGGCAAGGCCCGGCAGATCGGCCTGTCCGAGGTGAACGTCGAGCAGATCGAGCGGGCGCAGTCGGTGCATCCGGTGGCCTCGGTGCAGTCCGAGCTGTCGCTGTGGACCCGCGACCCGCTGGCCGAGGTGCTGCCGTACTGCGAGGAGCAGGGCATCGCCTTCCTGCCGTTCTCGCCGCTGGGCCGCGGCTTCCTGGCCGGACGGTTCGCCTCCTTCGACGACCTGCCCGAGGACGACTTCCGGCGACGGCTGCCGCGCTTCCAGCAGGACGCGCTGCGCGCCAACCTCGCCATCGTCGGCCGGGTCCGCGAGATCGCCGAGCGGGCCGGGATCACCCCGGCGCAGGTGGCACTCGCGTGGCTGGTCGCCCAGGGGCGGTACGTCGTCCCCATCCCCGGCACCAAGACCCCGAAGTACCTGGCGGACAACGCCGGGGCGGCGGACGTGGAGCTGAGCGCGGCGGCCCTGGCCGACCTGGACACCCTTCCCGCACCGGAAGGCGGCCGCTACTGACCGGCTGACGCCCCGTCAACGCCCCGAGATCACCCGGTACGAGGCGCCACCCGAGGGCCCTCGTACGGGGTGCCGCCCGAGGGCCCTCGTACGGGGTGCCGCCCGAGGGCCTTCCTGCGGGGTGCCGCCGTGAGTGACGAGCGGCGGAGGCCCAGCAAGGGCATGCTGCCCCTCGTAGGCTGCCCCACCCCCGAGGCCCCAAGGAAGACCATGACCACCATCGCCATCATCGGAGCCGGACCCGGCCTCGGAGTCGCCGTCGCACGGCGGTTCGGCCGCGAGGGGTTCGACATCGCCCTCGTCACCCGCACCACGGACCGGGCGCACACGCTCTCCGCGGTTCTGGCGCGCGAGGGCCTGACGGCGCGCGGTTTCGTGGCCGACGTACGCGACCCGAAGGCCCTCGAAGCGGCGCTGGACGCGGCGACCGCGACCCTGGGGCCCATCGAGGTCATGCAGTACAGCCCGGTCCCGCAGCGGGAGTTCATGCGGCCGGTCCTGGAAACCACCCCCGCCGACCTCGTGGGACCGATCGAGTTCTCGGTGTACGGCCCTGTCGCCGCCGTGCACCAGGTGCTGCCCGGCATGCGCGCCCTCGGCCGCGGCACCATCCTCTTCGTCAACGGCGGCACCGCCGCGGTACCCCACCCCGACCGGGCCGGCACCTCCATCGCCTTCGCCGCCGAGAGCGCCTACGGCCACCTGCTGCACGGCGCGCTCGCCGACGAGGGCATCCACGTCGCGCAACTCGTCATTCCCGGCGCGATCAGCCCCGGACACCCCAGGAAGGACCCCGCCGCGCTCGCGGAGACCCTCTGGAACGTCCACCAGGACCGGCACGGCTACCGGCACTTCGCCGACGACCTCGACTCCTGAGGGGCGGGGCCCGAGCAGCCCTCAGGACCCCCTCGGCCTCACGCGACATTGCTTGACTTATGCAAGTGGACGCTAGAGTCGTTCCATGTCGACACCACCGCCCAAGGCAGCCGATCCCGCGTTGACGGACGTGGCCGAGATCGAGCGTGCGCTCACTCGTATCTCGTATCTGACCAGCAGGGTTCGTCAGCATGAGCGCCTCATGGCACTGGCCGGGCTGCCCCTGGACCGGGCCGCCGTGGCGCTGCTGCGACAGGTCGCCGACACCGGCTCGCTGCGGCCCAGTGAGCTGGCGAACCTGCTGTCCGTCGAGGCGTCCCACGTGACCCGGCAGGTGCAGCAGCTGGAGAAGACCGGCTTTCTGACGCGCGTCCCGGACCCGAACGACCGCCGAGCCCAGCGCATCGAGCTCACGCCGGCCGGCCGGGACGCGGTCGACCGCGTGCGGGAGGCGAGCTGCCGAGGCATGTCGGTCGCGTTGGCGGACTGGTCGCCGGGAGACCTGGAGCGGCTGGCCAGGCTGTGCCATCGGCTGGCCGACGACTTCTTCGAACACGCCGAGGACGAGATCGATCTGGCGCCCGAGGGCTCTCGAAAGGCCTGACGCCGGGAGCAAGGGGACCGGGCCCGGCGCTGTGGCCAGAGGGCCGACGCGCAGGGCCGCACCGGTAGGCGATGACGACCCGTTGGGCGTGGCCCCGTGCGTGGAGTGTGGACATGGCGCGGTGCACATCGGTGCGGATGGTCAGCGGGCTGACGACGAGTTCCTCGGCGATCTCGTCGTTGGACGACCACTCGCACCTCATCCGGAGGGGCAGCCGGGGAAGCCCGTGTGTCCGGAATGGGTCCGACCTCCCTGCGCCCGGGCTCCCGCCCGCCTACGCTCGCTCCGTGCTGCGTATCACCGACGCCCGAACGGGCGAGCCCATCGACGCCGTCCCTGCCCGCCGGAGCCTGACCCGCGTCGAGGCGCACGTGGAGCGGGACGATCTGTCCGCACTACGGGTGCTGCTGGTCGCCGACGTGCTCGCCAGGACCCTGGAACTCGGTGGGACCCCCGTCGTCACGGTGGCCGACCCGCCCGCGGAGCTCCGGGTGCGCGCCGACGCGCTCGGCATCCGCCGCGCCGAGGGCGACCGGAGCGGTGCGGGCCCGGCCCTGCACGTGCTCGCGCCCGGCGCCACCGCCGTGGAGGGCATCCGCATCGAGGTCGCCCCGGTGCGGGGCACGGCCGACCCGGCGCTGCTGAGGATGGTTCTGCTCGCGGTCCCGCGCCGACAGCCCGTCGACTTCGCCACCGCCGACCTCGACGGCGCCCGGGAGACGCTCGCGCGCTGGCGCAAGTCCGTCGCCGCCTGGGCCACCCGGCCGTCCAAGCCCGTCCCCGAGCGCGTACGCCAGGAACTGCGCGCCGCGTGGGAGGACGACCTCGACGTACCCGCCGTACTCGAGGTGCTGCGGCGCGTCGAGCACGCGGACGACGTACCGGACGGTGCCCGCTTCGAGACGTACGCCTACGCGGACCGTCTCCTCGGGCTCGAACTCACCCGTGACATCGGGGCGCAGCGGTGATCGCACGCGCCGGAGCCGGCCCGCTGCGCAGACTCGTCGTCCTGCGGCACGCCAAGTCGGCATGGCCCATGGGTGTGGCCGACCACGAGCGGCCCCTCGCCCCGCGCGGCCGCCGCGACGCCCCGGCCGCCGGACGCGCCCTCGCCGAGTCGGACTGTCTGCCGGACCTCGCCCTGTGCTCCACCGCCGTACGCGCCCGCCAGACCTGGGAGTTGGCGGCGCGGCAGTGGGGCACCCCGCCGCCCGTACGGTTCGACCGGCGGTTGTACGGCGCCGAGGTACCGGAGTTGCTGGCGGCCCTGCACGAAGTCCCGGACCGGATCGGGACGTTGCTGCTGATCGGGCACAACCCCGGCTTGGAGGAACTCGTGCTCGAACTGGCCGGGGACAGCCTCGACGACGCGCTGGACGACGTACGGGCGAAGTTCCCGACCTCCGCGACAGCCGTCCTCGCCTGGCACGGAGACTCCTGGGGCGCGCTCGCCCCGGGCACGGCGCTGCTGACGGGCATGACCGTGCCGCGGGGCAAGAAGCAGGGCTGACGGGGGGAGGGAAGGCAGCGGGACCGACGGGCCGGAGGAAGGGCTAGCCCACGTGGATCCGGGGCCTGCGTTCGGGGTCCGGCTCGGCGCGCCGGAGCACTTCGCGGGTGACCGGGGCGACCTCGCCGTCGCCGAAGACGAGGAAGCGGACCAGGTGGCTGAGGGGGTTGCCCTCGGTCCAGTTGAAGTAGGCGTGCGGGACCTGGCCGGTGCGGTCGCGCAGTCGCATCATGACGGCCGCGATGGTGTTGGGCACGGTCGCGCCCTCGACGCGCAGCCTGCGCACCCCGTGCTTCTCGTCGCCGTGCACGGTCAGGTCGGCGGTGAAGTCCGAGGAGTCGGTCACGAACACCTCCAGGAACAGCACGGGACGGCCGTCCGGGATGTGTGTCTGCTCGCGCTGGCTGTACTCCTTGGCGCGGTACTCGCGGGTGCTGTGCTCGTGCGGCTCGTTCGCGATCAGCCGCAGCGGTCCGCTCGCCGCGGCCTCGTCGATGAAACGGGCCGCGGCCTCGTCGAACGTGACCTCGGCGGCGCGCAGTTCGAAGGCGCGGCGCACCCGGGAGGCGAACGAGGTGATCAGGATCGCCAGGATGAAGATCAGCGCGATCTTGATGCCGTCGGGGCGCTCGATGACGTTGGTGACCAGGGTGTAGCCGAAGACCGCGGTGATCGCGCCGAAGCCGATCGCGGCGGCGCGGTGGCCCCGCTGATGCACGGCGACCGCCGAGGCGAAGGAGGCGGAGAGCATCAGGACCAGCACACCGGTCGCGTACGCGCCGCTCTGGTCGTCGACGTTCGCGTTGAACCACAGCGTGATGAGGACCGCGGCCGCCATGAAGACGAGCACGAGGGGGCGGACGGCGCGCGTCCACTCGGGGGCCATGCCGTAGCGCGGCAGATAGCGCGGGACGAGGTTGAGGAGACCGGCGAGCGCGGAGGCACCCGCGAACCAGAGGATCGCGATGGTCGAGAGGTCGTAGACCGTGCCGAACGCCTCGCCCAGGTGCTGGTGGGCCAGGTAGGCGAGGGCACGGCCGTTCGCCGAGCCGCCGCTCTTGAACTCGTCCTGCGGGATCAGGATCGTCGTCGCCAGGCTGGACAGCAGCAGGAAGCCGCTCATGATCACGGCGGCCGTGGTGAGCAGCCTGCGGGTCTCGCGGATCCGGCCCGTCGGCTTCTCGTACGTGTCCGTCGGGTCGCCCTCGACCTGCGGCATCACCGCCACGCCCGTCTCGAAGCCGGACATGCCGAGTGCCAGCTTCGGGAAGACGAGGAGCGCCACGCCGATCATGGCGAGCGGCGAGGAGTGCGCGGCCGTCATCGCGTCGGTCCAGTCACCGATCTTGACCGGGTGGCTGAGCACCTGCCAGGCGGAGACGGCCAGAACGACGACGTTGAGGGTGAGATAGGTGGCCACGAGCGTTACCGCGATCCCGATGGCCTCCTTGAAGCCCTTCAGGAAGACCGCGCCCAGCGCGGCTATGAGAAGCAGGGTGATCCAGGTGTTCCCGCCGTGCATCCAGTGCGGAGCAAAGGGATTCTCCACGACGTGTGCGGAGGCGTCCGCTCCGGACAGGGTGATCGTGATCAGGAAGTCGGTGGCCGCGAAGCCGAGCAGCACCAGGACGAAGATCTTCCCGGCCCACCAGGGCAGCAGCCGCTCCAGCATCGCGATCGAGCCCTCGCCGTGCGGGCTCTCCTTGGCCACGCGACGGTAGACCGGCAGTGCGCCGAGCAGGGTGAGCGCGATCAGGACGAGGGTCGCGAGCGGGGAGAGCAGTCCGGCGGCGAGGGCCGCGATACCCGGCTGGTAGCCCAGCGTGGAGAAGTAGTCGACGCCGGTGAGGCACATCACCCGCCACCATTTGTGGCCCTGGTGCTCGGCGTCCGGGGTGGCGTGTGGGCCGGGGTGCTTGGCCGACTGCTCGCTGAGCCCCTCCAGAAGCCACGCCCGCCAGCGCGGCGCGGCTGCGGAGGGCTCCCGTTCGAGGGGCTCGGCGGAGTCCGAACTGTCCACCTGGGTGCCGGTCATGCTGCGATCTCCCTGCGATCGGTCGGGCCGGCGATCCGGCTTCGGGCAACGAGGAGCGAGTATCCACCACCCCGCCCCGCGCACCTGAGCCGGGTCCGAACGTCCCGAGGGCCCCGCGGACACCGGGGCGGTGACAGGGGTCGGCCGCGGGTCGACAGAGGTTGGCCGCGGGACGACGCGGGTTGGCCGCGGGTTGGCCGCGGGTTGGCCGCGGGGCGACCGGGGCCGTCGTGCTGTCGCCGGGTCGATGGTGCGGGGCGGAGCCGTTTCCACCGGGACGTTCGCGTGCCGGTTCTGCCATCCGCTGGACCGGGGCGACCGCGGGCCGCGCGATCCACGCCGCCCGGCAGCCCGGGCAGGCGCCGGAGGCAGTCACCGGCGGACCCGCCGCCGCGGTCGGGCGCGGTGCGCGGCGGGTGTCAGTGGCCGTGAGGTCGGCCCGCCGCTGCCAGGGGCGCCCAGCGGGCGATCTCGAGTCCACCGGGCGCGCGGCGGCCGAGGCCGCCCGCGTCGGGAATGGGTCGCGCCGGGAGGGCTGCGTCGGGATGGGTCGCGTCGGGATGGGCTGCATCGGGATGGGTTACGTCGGGATGGGTCGCGTCGGGATGGGTCGCGTCGGGATGGGCTGCATCGGGATGGGTCGCGTCGGGACGGGCTGCGTCGGGACGGGCTGCGTCGGGACGGGTCGCGTCGGGGTGGGCTGCGCCGGGACGGGCTGCGCCGGGATAGGCCGCGCCGAGAGGGGCTGCGTCGGGACGGGTCGCGTCGGGACGGGTCGCCGGGAGGGGCTGCGTCGGGAGGGGCTGCGCCGGGATGGGTCGCGTCGGGACGGGTCGCCGGGAGGGGCTGCGTCGGGATGGGCTGTGTCGGGATGGGTCGCGCTGGGAGGGGCTGCGTCGGGACGGGTCGCGCCGGGATGGGTCGCGTCGGGATAGGCCGCGCTGGGACGGGGCGCGTCGGGTCGCGCCGCGGGGGCGTACGTGCCGCGAGGGCCGCGCGGGCGAGCCGTGCCCTCTCGCCGTGCCGACGAGATCTCCGGGTCGCGGGGGCCCCCCGGGGGGGGGGGGGGCCCGGGGGGGGGGGGGGGGGCCGCCGGGGGGGGGCCCCCCCCCGGGGGGGGGGGGGGGGGGGGCCCCCCCCCCCCCCCCACCCCCCCCCCCCCCCCCCCCCCCCCCCCCCCCCCCCCCCCCCCCCCCCCCCCCCCCCCCCCCCCCCCCCGGGTCCGGCGTGCCGGACCCGCGCGGGAAGCGCATACGCTGGCGTGATGCAGGACGAGTACCGCACAGTCGCCCGCGCGGCCGTGCACGAGACCGAGGTCAACCGCTCCCGCTTCCTGTGCGCCCTCGCCCCGGCGGCCACCGAGCAGGAGGCCCAGGCGTTCATCGCGGGCGTCCGCAAGGAGAACGCCGACGCCACGCACAACTGCTACGCGTACGTCATCGGAGCCGACGCCGCCGTCCAGAAGGCGAGCGACGACGGCGAACCCGGCGGCACCGCGGGCGCGCCCATGCTCCAGATGCTGCTGCGCCGCGACATGCGGTACGTCGTCGCCGTCGTCACCCGCTACTACGGCGGGGTCAAGCTCGGCGCGGGCGGACTGATCAGGGCGTACGGCGGCTCGGTGGGCGAGGCACTGGACACCCTCGGCACACTCACGCGCAAACGCTTCCGGCTGGCCACGGTCACGGTCGACCACCAGCGCGCCGGCAAGATACAGAACGACCTGCGGTCCACCGGGCGCGAGGTCCGTGACGTCCGGTACGGCGAGGCCGTCACGATCGAGATCGGGCTGCCGGACACCGACGTCGAGCCCTTCCGGGCGTGGCTCGCCGACGCGACGGCCGGGACGGCCGGGTTCGAACTGGGCGGAGAGGCGTACGGGGACGCATAGGCGGGCAGCGCGGACCGATACGGGAGTAGCCGCCCGTGATGTCCGACCCGCCCGTTAGTCTCGGGGATCATGAGGATTCTGCACACGTCCGACTGGCATCTCGGCCGGGCCTTCCACCGGGTGAACATGCTCGATGCCCAGTCCGGATTCATCGGTCACCTCGTCGCGACCGTGCGTGAGCGCGAGGTGGACGCGGTGGTCGTGTCGGGCGACGTGTACGACCGGGCGGTGCCGCCGCTGGCCGCCGTCGAGCTCTTCGACGACGCGCTGCACCGGCTCGCCGACCTCGGGGTGCCCACGGTGATGATCTCCGGGAACCACGACTCGGCGCGCCGGCTCGGTGTCGGCGCCGGTCTCATCGGCCGCGCGGGCATCCACCTGCGGACCGAGCCCTCCGCCTGCGGCACGCCCGTCCTCCTCGCCGACGACCAAGGAGACGTGGCCTTCTACGGACTGCCGTATCTCGAACCGGCCCTGGTCAAGACCGAGTTCGGTGTCGAGAAGGCGGGGCACGAGGCCGTCCTCACCGCCGCCATGGACCGGGTCCGCGCCGACCTCGCCACGCGCACGCGGGGCACCCGTTCCGTGGTCCTCGCCCACGCCTTCGTCACCGGCGGGGCCGCCAGCGACAGCGAGCGGGACATCACCGTCGGCGGGGTGGCCGCCGTACCCGCCGGGGTCTTCGACGGCGTCGACTACACCGCACTGGGCCATCTGCACGGCAGCCAGACCATCACCGAGCGCGTGCGCTACTCCGGCTCCCCGCTGCCGTACTCCTTCTCGGAGGTCGACCACCGCAAGAGCATGTGGCTGGTGGACCTGGGGCCGGAGGGTTTCGTCGGCGCGGAGCGGGTCGACTGTCCCGTTCCCCGGAAGCTCGCGCGTGTCCGGGGGCACCTGGAAGACCTGCTCGCCGATCCGCGGCTGGCGCGCCACGAGGACGCGTGGGTCGAGGCGACCCTCACCGACCCGGTGCGCCCCGCCGAGCCCATGGCCCGGCTGACCGAGCGCTTCCCGCACACGCTCAGCCTCGTCTTCGAACCTGAGCGGGCCCCCGAGGACCCGGACATCTCCTACGCCCGGCGGCTCGCGGGCCGCAGCGAGCAGGAGATCGCGGAGGACTTCGTGGCCCATGTGCGCGGCGCGGGCCCCGACGCCGACGAACAGGCCGTATTGAGGGACGCGTTCGACGCCGTCCGCGCCGACGAGGCCGTCCGGGAGATCGCCCGGTGACCCCACGTACGCACGACACGCGGGACGCCCACGACACGCACGGCACGCAAGACACGCACGACCCACACGGCACGCAGGACCCGAAGGAGGCCCGATGAGGCTGCACCGCCTCGACATCACGGCCTTCGGGCCGTTCGGCGGCACCCAGAGCGTCGACTTCGACGAGCTGTCGGCCGCCGGGCTCTTCCTGCTGCACGGGCCGACGGGCGCCGGCAAGACGTCCGTCCTCGACGCCGTCTGCTACGCGCTGTACGGAGCGGTCCCGGGCGCCCGCCAGAGCGGCCAGGGCCAGACCCTGCGCAGCGACCACGCGGCACCCATGACGCGCACCGAGATCACCCTCGAACTCACCGTCGCCGGGCGCCGGTTGGAGGTCACCCGGCAGCCGCCCTGGGCCCGCCCCAAGAAGCGCGGCACGGGCACGACCACGGAAAAGGCGCAGAGCTGGCTGCGCGAGTACGAGGCGTCGGCGGCCACCTGGAAGGACCTCAGCCGCTCCCACCAGGAGATCGGCGAGGAGATCACCCAGCTGCTCGGCATGAGCCGTGAGCAGTTCTGCCAGGTCGTGCTGCTGCCCCAGGGCGACTTCGCCCGCTTCCTGCGGGCCGACGCCGAGGCCCGCGGCAAGCTGCTCGGCCGGCTCTTCGACACCCACCGGTTCGCCGAGGTCGAGAAGCGGCTCGCCGAGCGGCGCCGGGCCACGGAGGCCGAAGTGCGGGAGGGCGACGCCGCGTTGCTCGCCGACGCGCACCGCATGCAGCAGGCCGCCGGCGACATCGTCGAGGTGCCGCCGCCCGATCTCGCGCCCGGTGAGCCCGGCCTCGCCGAAGCAGTCCTCACCTGGGCCGCCGTGGCCCGCAGTACGGCCCGCGAGCGGCTGACCCTCGCACGCACCGCGCGTACGGCGGCCGAGTCCGCGCAGGCCGCCGCCGACCGCGTACTCGACGACGTACGCGAAGTGGCGCGGCTGCAGCGCAGGTTCACCGAGGCGCGGGAGCGTGCCGCGCGGCTGGAGGAGCGTGCCGACGCCCATCGGGAGGCGCAGGCGCGCATGGAGCGGGCGCGCAAGGCGGAGACGGTGGCCCCCGCGCTCGATCTGCGCGACGTCGCCGAGGCCGAGCACCGCAGCGCGTCCACGGACGAGGCACGCGCGCGTCTCGCCCTGCCGGACACCTACGCCGGAGCCGGTGCGCCCGGGCTCGCGGCGGCGGCGCGCAAGGCGGCCGAGGAGCTCGGCGGACTGGAGTCGGCCCGCAGGGCGGAGCGCCGGCTCGGCGAACTCACCCAGGAGCGCGCCTCCCTGGACCGTCAGGAGCGCGCGGACGACGACATCCGCCAGGACGCCGAGAGCTGGCTCGCCACCTGGGAGGCGACCCGCGCGGAGCTCCAGGCGCGCATCGAGTCCGCGCAGGAGGCCACCACGCGTGCGGAGCAGCTCGCCGAGCGCCGTGATCCCGCCCAGGCGCGGCTGAGGGCGGCCCGGCAGCGCGACCAGTTCGCCCGGGACACGGACGCCGCTCACGCCAGGGCCCGCACCGCCCGTGAACGCGCGACGGACGCCCGGGTCCACTGGCTCGACCTGAAGGAACAGCGTCTTCAGGGCATCGCCGCGGAACTCGCCGCCGGTCTCGTCGACGGCGAGCCCTGCGCCGTGTGCGGCAGCTCCGCGCACCCCGCACCCGCGCGCAAGGACGCCGGACACATCGACCGGGAGGCCGAGGAGCGGGCCCTCGCCGCGTACCAGCGCGCCGACGAACAGGCCACCGAGGACGAGCGCAGGCTCGGCGTCGTACGCGAGGCGCTGGCGGCCGCCACCGCCGAGGCGGGCGACACGCCGACCACGCAACTCGCCGAACAGGCCGAAGAGTTGGAGCTGCGGTACGCCGAGGCGCGGGCTGCGGGATCCGGGCTGCACGCCGCGCGGGAGCGGCTCGCGCAGGCCGGACTCGAGCACGAGCGGCGGGTCGCGGCCCAGCAGGAGGCCGCACTGCGCGCCGCCGCCCGGATCTCCCACCGCGACCGGAACGACCGCGAAAGGGCCTCCCTGGAGGAGGAGTTGGCGCAGGCCCGGGGCGCCGCCGACAGCGTCGCCGCGCGCGCCGCGCAGCTGGAGCGGCAGGCCGCCCTGCTCACGGAGGCGGCGGAGGCCGTGCGCGTGGCCGAGGACACCGCGCAGCGCCTCAAGGACGCCGACGCGCGCCTGTCCGACGCCGCCTTCCGCGCCGGTTTCGACACCCCCCAGGCCGCGGCCGCCGCGCTCCTCGACGACACGGCCCACCGGGACCTCCAACGACGACTCGACGTCTGGCAGTTGGAGGACAGCGCGGTGCGCGCCGTGCTCGCCGAGGCCGACACGGCGGCCGCCGCCGAGCGGCCTGCCGCCGACCTGGCCGCCGCCGAACGGGCCGCCGAGTCCGCCGCCCGACGGCTGCGGGAGACCGCCTCCGCCCAGGACGAGGCCGCCCGACGCTGCACGGAACTGGACCGGCTGTCCACGCGCGCGGGCACGTCCGTACGCCGGATCGCGCCGCTGCGTGAGGAGTTCGACCGGGTGGCACGCCTGGCCGGGCTGGCCGCGGGCACCTCGGCGGACAACGAGCGCAAGATGCGCCTGGAGTCGTACGTCCTCGCCGCCCGCCTGGAACAGGTGGCCGCCGCCGCGACCGTACGACTTCAGCGCATGTCCTCCGGGCGCTACACCCTCGTCCACTCCGACGACCGCGCGGGCCGTGGCCGCAGCGGGCTCGGACTGCACGTCGTGGACGCCTGGACCGGCCGGGAGCGCGACACGGCGACGCTCTCCGGGGGCGAGACGTTCTTCGCCTCGCTCGCGCTGGCCCTCGGCCTCGCCGACGTCGTGACGGACGAGGCCGGCGGGGTGCGGCTGGACACGCTCTTCATCGACGAGGGCTTCGGCAGCCTCGACGACCAGACCCTGGACGAGGTCCTCGACGTGCTCGACTCCCTGCGGGAGCGCGACCGCAGCGTGGGCATCGTCAGCCATGTCGCCGACCTGCGGCGGCGCATCCACGCCCAGCTGGAGGTCGTGAAGGGCAGAACGGGATCGGTCGTACGGCAGCGGGGCGTCCAGGACTGAGCCGACGGTTCGCCGGAGGGGTCAGTGACCCAGGGGACGCCGGGGGAGCGGTGAGGAGTACACGACACTCGTGGTCACCGAACCCAGGGTGCCGATCCGGCCGGAGATCTTCTCCAGATGGCTCATCGAGCGCGCCGCGACCTTGATGACGAAGCAGTCGTCGCCCGTGACGTGGTGCGCCTCCAGGATCTCGGGCGTCGCCTCGACAAGGTCGTGGAACGGCTTGTAGTTGCCGTTCGGATAGCGCAGCCGGACGAAGGCCAGGATCGGCAGACCGAGGCTCTCCGGGTCGACGACGGCCGCGTACCCCTGGATGACCCCCGCCTCCTCCAGGCGGCGCACCCGCTCGGTGACCGCGCTCGCGGACATCGAGACGGCACGGGCCAGCTCCGCGAAGCTGGCCCTGCCCTCGCGCTGGAGGACATCGAGGATGTGCCAGTCGGTGGCGTCCGGGGAATACGCGGTCATGAGCGATGGATAGCAGGGAAAACCCCGGCCGATCAAGAGCGATGCCGTGGATCGCCACTTCAGGAAGGGGATCACCGGCCGTAGATTTCTGGCCAGGAGGTCCCCGTGGGCCCGGTGCGGCGAAAGTGCCGGTGCGGCGGGGCAGGGAGGGAAGGCCAGACCATGACCGCGACCGTCGACACCACTGTGACCAGCACCGCGACCAGCACGAACCCCGTACTGCGCGTCGCCCCGGCGTCCCCGGCCGCGGCCGTCGCGCACTTCGGCGCGAGCCTCGCCTTCCACGCCGATGTCTCCGACGTCGCCTCCGCGCTCGCGGCAGGCGGCGACCTGGGTTTCGTGGTCCTCGACTCCCGCTCCACCGCGTCCTGGGACCAGGGGCACGTGCCCGGTGCGATCCACCTGCCCACCGCGCTCGTCCCCGAGCAGGCCGAGCAGCTCCTCGACAGGTCGGTGCCCGTCGTCACCTATTGCTGGGGACCAGGCTGCAACGGCGCGACCCGTGCCGCTCTCGCCCTCGCCGAACTCGGCTTCCAGGTCAAGGAGATGCTCGGCGGTTTCGAGTACTGGGTGCGCGAAGGCTTCGCGTACGAGACCTGGGAGGGAGGCGGGCGGCGCGCGGCGGACCCGCTGACGGCTCCGGTGGAGGCGGCGGACTGTGGCTGCTGACCGTTCCTAGGAACGCGTGAGGGCCGTCGCGAGGTTGACGAACGAGCGGATGAGCGGGGTGGTGCGGGCGGTGTTCCATGCGATGACCAGGTCACTGGGCGGCGCATCCGCCAAGGGGATCACCGTGAGGCCTTCGGGCAGGATCTGGGAGTGGGCGAGGGGCATCAGTCCGACGGCGTCGTTCCACAGGACGGACTGGAGGCATTCGTGGGCGGTGCGGATGACGGGACCGTCACGGCGCCCGTCGGTGCCGGGCGGCCCCGTCCAGAAGGCCTGCCACACCGGGTCGGTGCCCTCCGGAAACCGGAACCAGCGGCGGTCGGCGAGGTCGTCCAGGCGCAGCCGGTCGCGGTCGGCCAGCGGGTCGTCGGCGCGCAGGACCACACCGACCGGGTCCGAGCGCAGTACGCGGGCGGAGATGCCGGTGTCGTCGAACGGCGCCCGCGTCAGGGCCACGTCGACGAGGCCGGCCCGCAGTCCGATGGTCGGGTCGGTCAGGTCGGCCTCGCGGATGCGGATGCGCACGGCGGGGTGCTGGTGCCGGTAGGCGACGGCCAGCCGGGTGCCGACCTGCTCGGCGCTGTCGGCGAGGGTGCCGATGGTCAGGGTGGCCGTGCCGGCCGCGGCGGCCACCCGGGCCCGGGTCTGGTCGGCCCGCGCCAGCAGGGTGCGCGCCTCGTCGTGGAGGAGGGCCCCTGCGGGGGTGAGGGTGACGCCCGTGGGTGAGCGGCGCAGCAGTTCGCAGCCGAGGTCGGACTCCAGCTGCTTGACGGCCCGGCTCAGCGGGGGCTGGGTCATGTGCAGTCGCGCGGCGGCCCGGCCGAAGTGGAGTTCTTCGGCGACCGCCACGAAGTAGCGCAGGGTCCGCAGCTCCATCATCGCTCCATCGCTGTTGCGAGACGCTCTCTCGACCTCTTCAACTGCGACGATACCCGCGCGGTATCGGGGCTGCGAGATCGGTGTTGGACTCCCCCTGACGTCCCGCGCTGGACTGGTGGCTCAGCGCAACACCGAGGAGACGCATGTCTGAGGAAGTGGTGACGACGGATCCCGTCGTGCACGTCGAGGGTGTTCAGGAGCTGGCCCGTGACCTGGTGGTCATCCCCGACCGGCGGGTGCGGCTCGTGCCCAACATCGGCGTGATCGGCGGTCACAGTGCCGTGCTGGTCGTCGAGACCGGCTTGGGCCCGCGCAACGCCGAAAAGGTGCTGGAGTTCGCGGCCGACTACGCCAGGGGACGTCGGATCTACCTGACGACGACGCATTTTCACCCCGAGCACGCCTTCGGGGCGCAGGTCTTCGCCGGGGAGGCGACGTTCCTGCTCAACCGGGACCAGGCCGAGGAGCTGAAGGTGAAGGGGCCGGGTTACCTGGAGATGTTCAAGGGGCTCGGCAAGCCGGTCGAGCGCCGGCTCCAGGACGTCGAGCTCGCGCGGCCCGATGTCGTCTACGACCAGGCGTACGACCTGGACCTGGGCGGGCGGGTGGTGCAGCTGCGGGCCACCGGCCGGGCCCACAGCAGGGGCGACCAGCTGGTCAGGGTGCCGGACGTGGACGTCCTGTTCACGGGGGACCTCGTGGAAGCCGGGCAGTTCGCCATCTTCCCCTGGTTCCCGCCGCACGACACCGACGTGTCCGCAACCCGCTGGATAGCGGTGATGGAGAAGCTGGCGGCGGAGGCTCCCCGGACCGTGGTGCCCGGCCACGGCGAGGTCGGCGGTGCGCGGCTGCTGGCCGACGTGCGCGACTACCTGCGGCTGCTGCGGGACGAGACATGGGCCCGCCGCGACTCCGCCGTGGACGAGCGGACGATCATCGAGGAGATCTCGGCGCTGATGACCGAACGGCACCCGGAGTGGGTCGGCCAGGAGTGGATCGAGAAGGGCGTCGGCTGCCTGTGCTCCGAACACGCCGAGCACGCCCGGTGATTCCGGTACTCCCCGTACTGGAGACCCCGCGTACTGGAGACCCCGCGTGCCTGATACTCCGCGTACTTGACACCTGGCGTACTTGATACGCGGCGGCCGGGCTCGGTCGTCGTGGTGAGCCCGGCCGCCGTCGGTGTCCGTCAGAGCCGGGACAGCTCGTCCACCAGGTCGTCCAGGCCCAGCGAACCCTGCGACAGGGCCGCCATGTGCCAGGCCTTGGCGTCGAAGGCGTCCCCGTGCCGCTTCTTCGCGTTCTCGCGGCCCAGCAGCCAGGCCCGCTCACCGAGCTTGTAGCCGATGGCCTGACCCGGGATGGAGAGGTAGCGGGTGAGCTCGCTCTCCACGAAATCCGCCGGACGGCTGCTGTGCGCGCCGAAGAACTCCTGCGCCAGCTCCGGGGTCCAGCGCTCGCCCGGGTGGAAGGGGGAGTCCGCCGGAATCTCCAGTTCCAGGTGCATGCCGATGTCGACGATGACCCGGGCCGCGCGCATCATCTGCGCGTCCAGGTAGCCGAGCCGCTGCTCCGCGTCCTCCAGGAAGCCCAGCTCGTCCATCAGCCGCTCCGCGTAGAGCGCCCAGCCCTCGGCGTTGGCACTGACGAGACCGACGGTGGCCTGGTAGCGCGAGAGGTCGTCGACCACGTACACCCACTGGGCGAGCTGGAGGTGATGGCCGGGGACGCCCTCGTGGTACCAGGTCGAGACGAGGTCGTACACGGGGAAGCGGGTCTGCCCCATGGTGGGCAGCCAGGTGCGGCCCGGCCGCGAGAAGTCCGCGGACGGCGCGGTGTAGTACGGGGCCGCCGCGCCGCCGGGTGGCGCGATGCGCGACTCCACCTTCCGTACCGGCTCGGCGAGTTCGAAGTGGGTGCCGTCCAGCGCGTCGATCGCCCGGTCCATCACTCCCTGGAGCCACGTCTGGACCTCCTCGACGCCCTCGATGTGCGTGCCGTGCTCGTCGAGGTGCGCGAGCGCCACCCAGGGGGTCTCGGCGCCGGGCAGGATCTTCTCGGCCTCGGACCTCATCTCCGCGAGGAGCCGGTGGTACTCGGACCAGCCGTACGCGTACGCCTCGTCGAGGTCGAGATCCGTACCGTTGAAGTAGCGCGCCCAGCGCGCGTACCGTTCGCGGCCCACCGTGTTCGGCGCGCCCTCGATCGTGGGCGCGTAGACGTCACGCATCCAGTCGCGCAGCTCCACCAGGGCCCGGGTGGCCGTCCGGGCGGACGTGTCCAGCTCGTCCCGCAGGGCGTCGGGTCCCGCGGACACGAAGTCCTCGAACCAGCCATGGCCCTGTCCGTCCGGGTCCGACCACTCGGTGAGCTGCTCGATGAAGGTCGCGGTGGGGCGCGGGCCCGCGTACAGCTTGCGCTCCAGGCCGAGGGCGAGGGACTCGCGGTACCCCGTCAGCGCGGTCGGCACCGCGCGCAGCCGCTCGGCGATCGCGGCCCAGTCCTCGTCCGTCTCGGTCGGCGCGATGGTGAACACCTGGCGCACGGAGTGCGCGGCCGTCTGCATGTTGCCGACGGCCCGCAGGCCCTCGTCGGCGTCGTGGACGGCCAGTTCGGCGGTGAGCCGCTCGCGCAGCAGCCGGGCGCAGCGGCGTTCGATGTCGCTGTCCGCGCCCGGCTGCCGCTCCGCCTCGTCGAGCCGGGCGAGCGTCCTCCGCGCCAGCTCCGCGACGGCCTCCTGCCCCGCGGGCGAGGTGTCGGGGAGCTTGTCGGCACTCTCCTTCACACCGAGGTAGGTACCGAGGACCGGATCGAGGGCGATGAGATCGTCGACATACGCGTCGGCGACCTCGCGGGGCAGCGGGCTCTTCGTCTCTGACATGCCGCCATCCTCATACGAGGACGGGTGCCGCGTCAGCCCGGTCGACCGGGCATTGGGCCGGCATCAGCCTGATTTTGCCGAGGCCGGGCCCGAGGATGAGAGCGAGGGCGGGGCGGGCGGGAGCAGTGGGCCGCAGTCCCACTGCTGGAAGATCAGCCGGGTCTCCACCCGGGCCACCTCGCGCCGGGACGTGAACTCGTCGAGGACCAGCCGTTGCAGGTCGGCCATGTCCGCGACGGCGACCAGGACCAGGTAGTCGTCGGGCCCGGTGAGGTGGAAGACGGTCCGGGACTCCGGCAGCGCCCTGATCCGGTCCACGAACGGCCCGACCAACTCCCGCCGATGCGGTCTGACCTGCACGGACAGCAAGGCTTCCAGGCCCCGCCCGAGCTTCGCCGGATCGAGGCGCAGCTGATGGCCGAGAATCACCCCCGCACGCCGCAGCCTCGTCACCCGGTCCAGGCAGGTGGAGGGCGCGACTCCGACCTGCGCGGCGAGATCGCGGTACGTCGTCCGTGCGTCGTTCTGGAGCAGCCGCAGCAGATGAAGATCCACCGGATCGAGTACGACAGATTCGGCCATGGCCCGAACGTAACACGGAGTACGCGTCGGGCGCCCCGGCCGGTGTTCAGTCTGCTGTGCATGGAATCCGTGGTGCACGACGCATACGAAGCTCAGGACGACTCCTGCGACGCTCAGGACGACTCCTATGACGGTCGGGACGACCTCCACGACGTTCAGGGCACCCGTGCCCTCGCGCCGCGTGCCCTCGCCACCGAGGCCGTGCACGCCGGGCGGGAGGACCTCGCCCGGCTGGGGCTGCACGCCGCGCCCATCGACCTGTCCACGACCTACCCCTCCTACGACAGCCGCGGCGAGGCCGCCCGCATCGACGCGTTCGCTGCCGACGGCGCCGAACCGCAGGGCCCGCCCGTCTACGGCCGCCTGGGCAACCCGACCGTCGCCCGTTTCGAGACCGCCCTCGCCCGCCTCGAAGGAACCGAGAGTGCGGTCGCCTTCGCGAGCGGCATGGCAGCGCTGAGCGCCGTACTGCTCGTGCGGAACGCGCTCGGTCTGCGCCATGTCGTCGCCGTACGGCCCCTGTACGGCTGCAGCGACCACCTGCTCACCGCCGGGCTGCTGGGTTCCGAGGTCACCTGGGTCGACCCGGCGGGCATCGCGGACGCCCTGCGCCCCGACACCGGCCTTGTCATGGTCGAGTCCCCGGCCAATCCGACGCTCGCCGAACTCGACCTGCGCGCCGTCGCGCACGCCTGCGGCTCCGTTCCGCTGCTCGCCGACAACACCTTCGCCACACCCGTGCTGCAACGCCCCGCAGGACAGGGGGCCCGGCTGGTCCTGCACAGCGCCACCAAGTACCTGGGCGGACACGGGGACGTCATGGCCGGAGTGGTGGCCTGTGACGAGGAGTTCGCCCGGGGGCTGCGCCAAGTGCGGTTCGCCACCGGGGGTGTGCTGCATCCGCTGGCCGGATACCTGCTGCTGCGCGGCCTGTCGACCCTGCCCGTACGGGTCCGGGCCGCCTCCGCCAACGCCGCCGAACTCGTCCGCCGGCTCGCCGCCGATCCGCGCGTCGACCGCGTCCACTACCCGCGGATCGGCGGTGCCATGATCGCCTTCGAGGTCCACGGCGACCCGCACGAGGTCATCGCCGGGGTCCGCCTGATCACCCCGGCGGTGAGCCTCGGCAGTGTCGACAGCCTGATCCAGCATCCGGCGTCCATCAGCCACCGCATCGTGGCCGCCGACGACCGCCGCGAGGCGGGGGTCGGTGACCGGCTGCTGCGCCTGTCGGTGGGCCTTGAGGACGTGGAGGACCTGTGGGCCGACCTGGACGGTGCGTTGGGGCGGTGACCGGGGAGAGGGCCCCGGGCAAGGTGCCCGACCCGGGGCCTCCCGGTGTCCGTCCTACTTCTTCTGCGCCTGCTTCTGCTCCTGGTCGTACGGCAGTCGGGAGGTCACCGGTGCGGCGTCCAGACGGGCCGTGATGACGAGGGTGCCCTCCTCGATCTGGTAGTCGAGGGGCAGGTCCAGTCCGCGCATGGCGGCGACCATGCCGGTGTTGGAGGCCTGCGTGACGGCGTACACGCTCTCGCAGCCCGCCTCGACGGCCATCGTCACGAGACGTCCGAGCAGTTCGGCGCCGATCCCGCGCCGCTGCCAGTCGTCCTCGACGAGCAGCGCGATCTCCGTCTCGTCGCCGTCCCAGAGGAGATGGCCGAGCCCGACGACGCGTCCCGACGCCGTCTGTACGGCGAGGGTGCGTCCGAAGCGCGGGCTGAGCAGGTGGTTCAGATAGCGGTCCGCGTCACCGACCGGCCCGTGATAGCGCATGCTCAACGTGCGCGGGGAGCAGCGCTCGTGCATCGCCTTCGCCGCGGCGAGATCGGAGACGTCGGCGCGGCGCACGGTGATCGCGGGGCCCTCCGGCAGTGTCAGCATGTCCTGGTGGAGCGGGATGCGCGGGCCCAGCCGCGCGTCGAGCTCCACCAACGCCCGCGCCCGAGCGAACTCGGTCGGCGTGAACGGCAGATACGGCCGTTCCACCGTGATCACCCCACCCTCCGGTGCGCGCAACCGCATCACCGTGTCTTCCAGCACTCCTTCGACCGGCGCACCCTCTTCCGCCCGACCCGACCCGGGGGAGCGGGCGGGCAGCGAACGAATGGTGCACCGACCGAGCAACTGCCGGAGGGCGAGCGGAAGTTCCGCGGCGTCCAAAGCCGTACGCGTGGCCAGCCCCAGGACCCGCGTCGGAGCGTCCACCAGGTCGTGGGCGTCGGCCCGCTCGATCCAGGTCCCTGTGCCGCCCGCCAGCGAGACGGCGCGGGTGATCTCGGACGCGGCCAGCTCGACGGGCGCGCGCAGCAGGAACTCGTCGACCGTGCCCTCGGCGAGCGGGTGCGTCTGCAGGCTCAGGATGTCGACCCGCTGGTGGGCCAGCGCCATGCACAGCGCGGCCAGCGAACCCGGCTCGTCCTTCACCGTCGTCCGCATCCGCCACAGGACGGTCGCTCCCGTGACGGCTTCCGGCACCGCCGTGGCCCGGTCGGCCCGCCCGGCCTCTCGCCCCACGGCGAGGGTCCGGGCACCGGTATCGCCCGCGGGCGGCGCGTGACCGTGGCGGCGTGCCCACCATGTGTGGAATCCGGCCGTGGCCACCAGGACCACGGACGACATCACCAGCAGGGCCGGGCCGTCGGGGCCGTGTCCGATCAGGTTGGCGACGGCGTCGGCGACCGCGACGGCCGTGAACAGCGCGGCGAGCTCGACCACGTCGCGTCGCCAGTGGTGGACGGGGCGTCCGTGCTTCGCCCGGGTCACATCAGACATGTCTGGAGTCATGCAGCCACTGTGAAGGAGTGGTGTTGCGTGATCACGAACGGTCTGTGACTGATCGGTAAAGTGTCGTTCTATCCTTTTTGCGGTTCTTTTTGCGCTAGTTTTGCCTGTCTCGGATCACCTGGCTTACGTGCCTGGTCACGAGAGCGGGCGCGCACCGGGGGATGACTCCGGTGCGCGGCCCAGCGCTTCGAGGGTACGGGAGTTGGGCCCGGTTACTGACCCACGCGTCCCGGCTGCAACACCTGTGTGAACAGCACCGCGCCGTCCAGGTCGCGCAGCCGCACCGTCAGCTCCCCGCTTTCGCCGTCGATGTCGACCTCGCCGAAGAACTGGTATCCGTCCGCCGGCGAGACGTTGGCCGTGGCGGGAGCCTTGACGAAGACCCGGTCGGGGCCGAAGGTGCCGTCCAGGGCGCTCGCCTGGAAGGCGCCCGCGTTGAGCGGTCCGGAGACGAACTCCCAGAACGGCTCGAAGTCCTTGAAAGCGGCCCGCGAAGGGTCGTAGTGCTGTGCCGAGGTGTGGTGGACGTCGGCCGTCAGCCACACGGTCCCGGTGATCCGCCGGTGCTTGATGAACCGCAGCAGCTCGGCGATCTGCAGCTCGCGGCCGAGTGGAGCGCCCGGGTCGCCCTGGGCGACGGCCTCGTAGTTCGGCCTGCCCTCGACCGGGTCGGGCACGACCAGACCGAGCGGCATGTCGCCCGCGATGACCTTCCACACCGCACGCGACCGGCTCAGCTCGCGCTTGAGCCACTCCAGCTGCTCGCGCCCGAGGATGCCCTGCGGGTCGGTGGTCTGGTCGTCGGGCGAGTTGGCGTTCCGGTAGGTCCGCATGTCCAGGACGAACACGTCCAGGAGCGGGCCGTGGTGGACGGTCCGGTAGATCCGTCCCTCCGGGCGTCCACTGATGGTGGAGATCGGGAAGTACTCCGAGAACGCCCGCCGGGCGCGGACGGCCAGGTCGTCGAGTTTCGTGCCGGCCGGGTAGGGAGTGCCGGACCCGATGACCTCGCCCGGGTACCAGTTGTTGCGGACCTCGTGGTCGTCCCACTGGATGATGTTCGGAACCCGGGCGTTGAACCGGCGCAGCGCCGAGTCCAGCAGGTTGTAGCGGAAGTTGCCCCGGTAGTCGGCCAGGGTGACCGCGACGTGCGACTTCTCCTCGGTGGTGACGCTCCGGTACAGGCTGCCGTCCGGCAGCGGCGCCGTGGCGGAGATCGGCCCGTCGGCGTAGATGTTGTCGCCGCTGCACAGGAAGAAGTCCGGGTCCACCTTCGCCATGGCGTCGAAGATCCGGTAACCGCCGATGGACTCGTTGATGCCCCAGCCCTGTCCGGCCAGGTCACCGGACCAGACGAACCGGACGTCGTGGCGCCGCTTCGCGGGCGCGGTGCGGAAGGTGCCGGTCACCGGCTCGCCCGTACGGCGCGGGTCGTCGGGGTCGGCCAGCAGCACGCGGTAGTGGATCTGCTCGCCGGAGGGCAGTCCGCGCAGCTGTGTCGTACCGGTGAAGTCCGAGTCCGTGCCGAGCAGCGGACCGTGCCATCTGCGGGGGTTGCGGAACGACTCGGTCGCGGACGTCTCGACGATCATCCGGGCGGGGCGGTCCGAGCGGACCCACACCAGTCCGGAGTGCGCGCTCACGTCTCCGGTCTGGACGCCCCAACCCGCCGTGGGCCGCCCGGACAGCGCGAAGGCCGGGGCCGAGCCGAGTGCGGTGGGCAGGGCCAGGGCCGCGGAAGCGGCGAGGGAGCCGCGCAGGACGCCGCGGCGACCGGGGAGAGGGAGAGGGCTTTGCGGACGGTGTGACATGAATGCGCCTCCAGGGACGGAGTCGACGGAGTCGGCCAATGGGTCCAGCCACAACTACTGGTGCGCCGCAGCGCGCACGCAAACCACAAGTGAACAACTGGCCCCGCCGACAAGGGCACCGACGTCCGCCTCCGACCGCGCACGTCCCACGGATGCCCCGGCTCTCCCGCTCACCCGGCCGCCCCTCAGCGGTCAGGTGCGCAGCGCCTGTGCCATCAGGCGTACGCCGTCGCGGATCCGCGCGGGGGACTGGTGGGCGTAACCGAGCACCAGCCGTACGCCGGCGCGTTCGACCGCCCGCCCGTAGTCCGCCAGCGGACGCACGGCCACCCCCGCCGCCGCGGTTCGCTCCAAGAAGTACTCCGGCGGCCCGTACCGCCCGGGCAGCGCGGCGATGACATGCAGACCGGCCGCGATCCCGGACACCTCGGTACCGGGAAAGTGCTCCTCCAGGGCGGCAACGAGAGTGTCGCGCCGTTCCCGGTAGGCGCGCTGGCAGCGGCGCAGTTGCCGGTCGTAGTCGCCCCGTTCCACGAAGCGGGCCAGCAGCGCCTGGTCCACGACGGGGTTCCCCAGATCCATGGTGCGCTTGCGCTCCACGACCTCCTCGGCGAGCGCAGCCGGTACGAGCAGCCAGCCGAGCCGCAGTCCGGGCGCGAGCGACTTGCTGACCGAACCCGTGTAGGCGACGCGCTCGGGATCGAGCCCTTGAAGCGCCCCCACGGGAGCACGGTCGTAGCGGAAGTCCCCGTCGTAGTCGTCCTCGACCACCAGACCGTCCACCGAGCGCGCCCAGTCGAGGAGTTCCGTACGGCGCCGCGCCGAGTAGGCGATCCCCGAGGGGAACTGGTGGGCGGGCGTCGTCACCACAGCCCGTACGCCCGAATCCTTGAGCGGTCCGGTGGCCAGCCCCTCGCCGTCCAGCGGCAGCGGTACGGCGTCGATGCCGGCCGAGGCGTAGAGAGTGCCGTGCTCCGGGCTTCCGGGGTCCTCGACGCCGATCGCGCGCACCCCGCGCGCGTGGAGCACGAATCCGAGCAGGGTCGTCGCCTGCGCGACCCCGGAGACCACGATGACGCGCTCGGGGTCCGCGACCACGCCGCGGCGCCGCGCGAGCAGTTCGGCGAGGGCGGTGCGCAGCCGGGGCAGACCGCGCGGATCCGGGTAGCCGAGCGCGTGGTGGGGCAGTTCGGCGAGGACCCCGCGCTGGGCGGCCGCCCAGGCGGCACGCGGGAACAGGGACAGGTCCGGTGTCCCGGGAAGGAAGTCGGCGCGGGCCCCGGCGGGGCGCGGCGCGAGGTCACGCGCGCGTGGGTGGGCCGCCCGGACGGCGCCGCCGACCCAGGTCCCCGCGCCCCGGTCGCTGCGCAGATACCCCTCCGCGGTCAACTGCTCGTACGCCTCCGTGACCAGCCCCCGCGACACCCCGAGGTCGGCGGCGAGCTCGCGGCTGGACGGCAGCCGGGTGCCCGGCGCGAGCCGCCCCGTGCGGACCGCCTCGCGCAGCGCGGCCTGCAAAGCGCGCCCACGCGCGCGTGCCGGCGCCGAAGCGGCCGGCACAATCAGCTCCCAGGCGGCCCCCGACGGCGTCATCTCCCCTGCGGCCCCCGACGGCGTCATGTGGTCCCCGATGGCGTCATGAAAGTGGACCTTAAACCGGACCGCGGCCCTTCGTAGCGTCGCCGTCATGAACACCACCACGATCCGTGGGTCGCTGCTCGCCGCCCTCGCCTGTGTCCTCGTCGGAGGTTCCTTCACCGCCAACAGCGTCCTGGGCCACTATCCGTACGCGGGCGGTCAGTTCCTGCGCTACGGCCTCGCCTGCGTCCTGCTCCTGCCGTCGGTCGCACGGGGCGGCACGGCACCGCTGCGGCGGCTCGCGGTACGCCGGTGGGGGCGCCTCGCGCTGCTCGCGGCCGTCGGCATGGTCGGCTTCAACCTCGCCGTGCTCGCCGCCGAACGCACCGCGGAACCAGCTGTTCCGGGCGTCTTCGTGGGCTGCGCCCCGGTGGTCGTGGCCGTTGTCGTCCCTCTCCTCGAGGGCCGCCGGCCGCAACGGCAGGTCCTGTACGGGGCGTCGCTCGTCGCGGTGGGCGCCTTCACGGTCCAGGGCTGGGGGCGCACCGACGGCACGGGCATCGCGTACTCCGTGTGCGCACTGGCGGGCGAGGTGGGCTTCGCGGTGCTCGCCGTACCGGTGCTGCGCCCGCTCGGGCCCCGGCTGCTGTCGGCCACCGTCTGCGGGATCGCCGCGGTCGAGTCGGCGGTGGCCGGGATCCTCACCGCGCGCCTCACCGGCGGCGCGTGGCTGCGAATGCCGGACACCACCGAGGCCGCCGCGCTGCTGTGGCAGGCGGCGGTCGTCACGGTCGTCGGCTTCGTGTGCTGGTACATGGGCATGCAGCGCATCGGCGCGGAGCGCGCCACGCTCTTCTCCGGGCTCATCCCCGTCGCGGCGGCCTGCACGGCGCCGCTGGTCGGCACCGGCGCGTACGGCGCCGCGCAGGCCGCGGGCAGCGCCCTGGTCGGCGCGGGCGTCGCCCTGGGCTCCGGCGCGTGGCGCCTCACCCGGCGCCGCTCAGCGGCTGCCGTCGAGGATCACGCGGGCGACGAGCGCCGGGTCGTCGTTCATCGGGACGTGACCGCAACCCGGCAGCCGCACCAGCCGGGCCCGGGGAATGATGTGCTTGGCCCGGATCCCCTGGCGGCGTACCAGCAGCCGGTCCCGGGTGCCCCAGGCCACGGTGACGGGCAGCCCCGGGATGTCGTCCGTGAACTGGACGCTGGTGCCGGCCCGGAGGGTGTCGGCGAAGCCCTCGGCGTGGGCCAGCGCGAGGGTCTCGGCGACGACGGCCTCGGGTGAACGGCGGCCGGGCCGGGCGTAGATGGTGCTGGTCAGGGCGGCCCGTCCGGCCGCCGAGCGGGAGAGCCGCTCGATCACCGGGAGCGGCAGGCGCCGTGCGCCCTGCCGCATCGCGAGCAGCACACCGAAGGCGTAGCGCCGCTCGACCGGCGACCAGAACCCGGCGGGCGAGATCGCGGTGACGGACCGTACGAGCTTCTCGCGGCCCAACTCCAGGGCCAGCAGGCCGCCGAGGGAGTTGCCGGCCACGTGCGGACGCTCGATCTCCAGCGCCTCGCACAGGCCGCCGAGCGTGGGCACCACCGTCCCGAGGTCGTGCGTGAGCCCCTCGGGCAGCGCCGGGGACTCGCCGAACCCGGGCAGGTCGACGGCTATCACCTCGCGTTCGGCGGCCAGGATGTGCACGACCGGGTCCCAGGCCTGCCGGTGGTGGCCGATGCCGTGCAACAGGAGCAGCGGTTCTCCGGTGCCCACGCGCGCGTAGGACATGGTCACGGTCCGCGGACCGTGCGCGGAGGGAAGGCTGAAGGAGACCGTGGCGGACATGATGCTGCTCCTCGTCTGGTGGCACGCTGACGAACCATCTTCGTAGACAGCTTGTCAGCAACTGCTACCGACGGGTAGCCCCCGGGCGCGGTCAGCTGGATCCGCTCGGCCGCGCCGGTCGACACGACGGGCGACAGCCGGCCACCCGCCCGCAGGCCGCCGGTCATTGTGCTCCGAAAGGCACCGGTGCCGCCTGGACACGCAGGGACGTGCCGGGATGGGATGGAGCCGTGACCATCGACACCGCGACCGAGGTCTTCGAGGAGCACCGCCCCGTCCTGATGGGCGTCGCCTACCGCATGCTGGGACGAGTGGCCGACGCCGAGGACGTCGTCCAGGAAGCCTGGCTGCGCTGGACCGGCGCCGACCGGACCGAGGTGCGCGAACCACGCGCCTACCTGGTGCGCATCGTCACCCGGCTCGCCGTCGACCGGCTGCGCCAGGTGCGGTCGCGCAACGAGGCGTACGTGGGACCGTGGCTTCCCGAGCCGTACGTCACCGACTTCGGGGACACCGCCCCCGACACCGCCGAGCGGGCCGTGCTCGCCGACTCCGTCTCGCTCGCCGTCCTCGTCGTCCTGGAGTCCCTTTCGCCCCTGGAGCGCGCGGTGTTCGTCCTCAGGGAGGCGTTCGGCTACCCGTACGCGGACATCGCCGCCGTCCTCGACCGGGGCGAGAGCGCCGTGCGCCAACTCGCCGGACGGGCGCGCAAACACGTCGAGGAACGACGGCCGCGCTACGAGGTCGATCCCGCCGAACGCCGCGACCTGACCGAGCGGTTCCTCGCAGCGGCGGCCGAAGGGGACCTGAAGGGGCTCATGTCCATGCTGGCCCCGGACGTCCGCCTGATCGGCGACAGCGGCGGACTGTCCAAGGCGCCGCTGCGGGTCATCGAAACCGCCGACAAGGTGGGCCGCTTCCTGTACGCCGTCGTCCAGCAGAGCGTTCCCGACCTGTCCTACCGCCTCCTGGAGCTCAACGGCGGCGCCGCGCTCCTCGCCCTCTCCGGCGACAAGCCCGACAGTGCCGTCCAGCTGGATGTCGTGGACGGCCGGATCCAGTGCGTCTACATCGTGCGCAACCCCGAGAAGCTGGTGTCCCTGGGCAACCAGTAGCCGTTGCGATCCCCTCGTGCCACCTCGAAAGCCCCCGTCTTCTGGACGGGGGCTTTCGGCGTTGTGTCACGAACGTCACCCCGCGCGAACGCCCTGTGAACGCTGCGCGGCAAGGCACCTCCGCAATCCGTAAGGGATCGAGGATTGGTCTTGACCAAGGGTGGGGGCAGCCCTATGGTCGCAGGGATAGTGCAAGAACCTTTAATAAACAAGGGCGCTAAAACGCCGCCGGGCCACGGCGATTGCGGAGGACAGGGTGGGGACCACGCAGCTGGAAACGGTGCCGGAGCCGAAGTACTGGCATCTCAAGACGGTGCTCACCGAGGCATTGGACTCTGAGTTCTCGGTGGGCGAGATCCTGCCCAACGAACGCGACCTCGCGGCCAGGTTCGGCGTCGCCCGCGCCACGCTGCGCCAGGCGCTGGAGCAGCTGGAGCTGGAAGGGCGACTGCAGCGCCGCCGCGGGGTGGGCACGACCGTCGCCCCGCCGCGCGTGGGCGTGGCCGTCGGAACCGAGCAGCATGTGTGGCCGGGCGCGGTCGGCGACGCCTGGCAGTCCGTGGACTGCGAGGTGGCGCTCCCGCCCGCCGTGGTGGCCGACGTCCTGGAGACGGGCCCCGACGACCAGGTGCACACGATCCGCCGCTCCCGTGTGACGCACGGCCAGCCGGTCGCCGCCGAGCTGCTCTACATCCCGGCGTCCTCGGTGCCCGGCCTCTCCGCGATCGACGCCCCGTCGGGGGCGACCCTCGCCCGTGCCGTGCTGCGCGAACTGCAGCACCTCGACCTGGAGGGCCAGGACCGCGCCGTGGAGCTCGGCTCGGCCCGCGCGGACGACGCCAAGGAGCTCGACCGGCTGCCCGGGGCGCCCGTCCTCGTCGTCACGACCCGTTACTTCGCCGAGGGGCGCACCGCCGCGGTCTCCGTGGCCACGTACCGAGCCGACACCTGCCGGCTGACCTTCGGCGACTCCGGCGGCGTGGAGATCCACCACGACCCCGAGCGCCGCGCCTCCTGAGCCGCGGCCCAGGTCGGATCCGAACGACAGCCCCAGGTCTCAGCCGTCACGCCCCGGAGCACTCCGGGGCGTGACGGCTTTCTCATGCCCGTGAGACCGCTGGTCAGCGGCGTGCGGTCACGGTCCCCTCCACCGCGAACAGCTGCTCCTCCACATGATCGAGGGCCAGCCGCAGGGCGCCCGTCGCGACGGCCGCCTCGCCCAGCAGGGAGAGCGCCACCTTGGGCGGGCGCAGACAGTAGCGCGCCAGCTCGCGCCGCAGCGGTTCCAGTACGCCGTCCAGACCGGCCGCCCAGCCGCCGACGACGACCAGTTCCGGGTCGAGGGCGAGGACGAGGGCCGCCACGTCGTGCACGAGGCGCTGGATGAAGCGGTCGACCGCCGCGCGGGCCCGCTGGTCACCGCCCTTGGCCAGCGCGAAGACCTCGGCGACGGCCTGCTCGTCGAGCGGGTGCAGGGGCTCGTCCGTGGTCGACAGCAGTGTCTCGGGAGTGGCTCCGCGGCCGAGCAGATGGAGCGCCCCGATCTCCCCCGCGGCGCCCCCGTATCCCCGGTGCAGCCGCCCGCCGATCAGCGAACCGGCCCCCGGACTCAGCCCGGCCAGCACGAACACCACGTCGTCCGACCCCGTCGCCGAGCCCTTCCAGTGCTCGGCGACCGCCGCCGCGTTGGCGTCGTTCTCGACGAGCACCGGGCATTTGAAGGAACGGTTCAGTCGGTCGCCCAGGCGCAGCCCCGTCCACTCCGGCAGCGCCGTGCCCAGACGCACGGTGCCGTCCGCCTCGACGATCCCCGGGCTGCCCACGCCGACCGCCCGCAGAGAGCTGCGTGCGACACCCGCGCGGCGCAGCAGATCGGCGACCGCCGTGCGCAGCCGTTCCAGTCGCTCGTCCGCCGACGCGGTCTCCTCCACGTCCTTGGACATGGAGCCCAGCACCCGGCCGTCCAGATCGGCGAGGAGTCCGGCGACGCGATGGGGACCGATCTCCAGGCCCAGCAGATGGCCCGCCTCGGCCCGGAACCGAAACCGCCGCGCGGGACGGCCCTGACGCCGTGCCGCGCCCTCCTCGGCCGCCTTCTCGACCACGAGCCCGGCCTCGATCAGCCCTTCCACGACACCTTCGACCGTGGGCCGGGACAATCCGGTCACCCGGGTGATCTCGGTCAGCGTCGCGCAGTCCGTGGCACGCAGCGCGTGCAGCACCACCGCGGAATTGATCCTTCGCAGCAGAGAGGGGTCCCCGCCGGTCAACCGCCCCAACGTCCGTCCTCCCAGCTCGTGCGCGTGTTGGCCGGATCGTACTCGGCGCGGCGCGCCCCGGCGAGAGCCGGGGACCTCCTTTGCTACCGACCGGTCGGATCGGCCACCGGCGGACCGCCGCTTCAGCCCGGGGCCACGAACCCCGACTCGTACGCCGCGATGACCGCCTGCGTACGGTCCCGGGCCCCCAGCTTCCCCAGTACGGCGCTGACGTGCGACTTGACCGTCTCGGTTCCGACGATCAGCCGCCCGGCGATCTCCGCGTTCGACAGCCCCCGGGCCATCAGCCGCAGCACCTCCGCCTCCCGCTCGGTCAGCGCGGCCCGCTCCATGGCCGCCCGCGCCGCCGGATTCCCGCTGTCGCCCCCGTACTCGGCCGCCAACTGCCGCAGGGACGCCGGGAACAGCAGCGACTCGCCCTCCGCGACGAGCCGCACGGCGTGCACGATCTCGGCGGGCCTGGCCCGTTTCAGCAGAAAGCCGTCGGCACCCGCGCGCAGCGCCTCGTAGACGTACTCGTCGTTCTCGAACGTGGTCACGACGAGGATCTTCGGGGGATCGCTCACGGTCCGCAGGACCGCGCGCGTGGCCTCGATGCCGTCCATGAGCGGCATGCGGACGTCCATGGCTACGACGTCCGGCCGCAGCTGCCGCACGAGCGGGATCACCGCGGCGCCGTCGGCCGCCTCTCCGACGACCTCGATGTCGGGCTGTGCCGCCAGGACGGCCCGCAGACCCGCGCGGACGAGCGGTTCGTCGTCGACCAGGAGAACGGTGACCGGCATCCGGCCAGGCGTAGATCAGCGCAACGGCAGCTCGACCCGTACCTGCCAGTCACCCCCGTCCGGCCCGGTCCGTGCCCGCCCGCCGAGCAGCGCCGCCCGCTCCCGTATGCCCCGCAGGCCACTGCCGCGGCCCGGCCCCGCTGTCCTGGCCGCCAGCGGATTGCGGACCTCCAGGCCCAGAGTGCCGTCGTCGACCGCGATACGGACCCGCACCGGCACGCTCCCCGCGTGCCGCAGCACGTTGGTCAGGGACTCCTGGAGGATGCGATAGCCCTCGCGGGAGACCGGTCCCGGCACGGTCTTCAACGCACCCGTCACCTCGGCGTCGACCTTGGCACCCGAGCCGCGCGCCGACTCCAGGAGCCGGTCCGCCTCGCTCAGCGTGGGCCGGCCGCTCGCGGGACGCCCCGCCTCGCGCAGCACGCCGAGGACGCGCTCCAGGTCCTCCAGGGCGGCCCGGCCGGTGTCCTCGATGGCGAGCAGCGCCCGGTTGGTGAACGCGGGGTCGCCGGCCGTCGGGCGGCGTGGCCGACTTCCTGCCGGACCGGGCGGGCCAAGTGGTGCTCCACGAGACGTGGGACGGCGCCCTCGGCCCCTGGACCGGCCTCACGGTGACCGCGGCCTGGACGGCGGCGGCCCTCGCGGCGGGCGCGTGGAGCGTACGGCGCAGGGACGCCTGACGGCACGCCAATTGTCAGTGGCAGCCGCTTTACTGGACATCATGACCAGCGCGCGACACCTCGACACGATCCTGCGGCTGTGCTCCGAGGACTTCCCCCTTGAGCACGGCCGTTCGGACGTCGGCGACGCGGGACCCGGCTACCACATCGCCGAGTTAGCGACGAGCGAGGAATTCTGGGAGGACGACGGCACGGCACGGGAGGAGACGGCGGAGCAGTACGAGGCCGACCGGGACGGTCTTTCGGTGCTGCTCACCCACCGCTGGGGACCTCCTCAGGTCTTCAGCCTGTCGAGCGTGCTCGACCGGACGGTGGACGGGGAGGACATACCCGAGCCTTGGGGCATCGTGAGCGGGCATGTGCCCGATGTGCACCTCTGGAAGGCGACCGGGCACGACCGCTGGGTCGCCCTCGGTGTCTCGCAGTGGGACAAGGAGTGGCCGTTCCAGCTCCTGGCCGTGATCACCGAGATCGACCCACCGTGACCTGATCCGCTACCCCTCGGCCGCGGCCACCCGCAGCCGTGCGAACTCCTCCGCCATCGTCGCCGCCGTCCAATGCGCGTTGAGCCCACTGGGGTTGGGCAGCACCCAGACCCGGGTGTCCCCGATCGTCCGCTCCTGCGGACCGATGACGGCCTTCCGGTCTTCGAAGGCCGCCCGGTAGGCGGTCACGCCCACCACCGCCAGCCACCCCGGCCGCAGTCGCTCCACCTTGGCGCTCAGCAGCCGTCCGCCCTCGCGGTACTCCGCCGCGGACAGCTCGTCCGCCCGGGCGGTCGCGCGCGCCACCACGTTGGTGATGCCGAGCCCGTGCGACGGCAACTCGCCCTGCTCCGAGGGCCTCATCAGCCGGGGCGTGAACCCCGACAGATGCAGCACGGGCCAGAACCGGTTGCCGGGGCGGGCGAAGTGATGGCCCGTCGCGGCGGTCATCAACCCCGGATTGATGCCGCAGAAAAGCACCTTGAGGCCGTCCCCGACGACATCCGGCACCAGCCGGTCGCGGGCGGCCTCAAGGTCCGCGGGAGTGAGCCGCGTCAGAGGATCGCCCCCGGCGTGTAGCCCGCGGCCTCCGGGTGCTGCTTCACGATCTCCTCGATGCGGCCGACGACGGCGGCGACCTGGTCGGCAGCGGCACCGGTGAACGACAGCTTGTCGGCCATCAGCTCGTCCAGCTGCGCGCGGTCGAGCGGAATGCGCTCGTCGGCGGCGAGCTTGTCGAGGAGTTCGTTGCGCTCGGCGCCCTGTTCGCGCATGGCGAGCGCGGAGGCGACGGCGTTCTCCTTGATCGCCTCGTGCGCGACCTCACGGCCGACGCCCGCGCGCACCGCGCCCATCAGGACCTTGGTCGTCGCGAGGAACGGCAGGTAGCGGTCCAGCTCGCGCGCGACGACGGCCGGGAAGGCGCCGAACTCGTCGAGGACGGTGAGGAAGGTCTCCAGCAGACCGTCCAGCGCGAAGAACGCGTCGGGCAGCGCGACCCGGCGGACCACCGAGCAGGACACGTCGCCCTCGTTCCACTGGTCGCCCGCCAGCTCGCCGGTCATCGAGGCGTAGCCGCGCAGGATGACCATGAGGCCGTTGACACGCTCGCAGGAGCGGGTGTTCATCTTGTGCGGCATCGCCGAGGAGCCGACCTGGCCCGGCTTGAAGCCCTCGGTCACCAGCTCGTGCCCGGCCATCAACCGGATCGTCTTGGCCGTCGAGGACGGCGCGGCAGCCAGTTGCACCAGCGCGGTCACGACCTCGTAGTCCAGCGAGCGCGGGTAGACCTGGCCGACGGAGGTGAAGGCCTGCGAGAAGCCGAGGTGCCCGGCGATCCGCTGCTCCAGCTCGGCGAGCTTCGCCGCGTCCCCGCCCAGCAGGTCGAGCATGTCCTGAGCCGTGCCGACCGGGCCCTTGATGCCCCGCAGCGGGTAGCGGCCGAGCAGCTCCTCGACGCGGCCGTACGCGACGAGCAGCTCGTCGGCCGCGGTCGCGAAGCGCTTGCCGAGGGTGGTGGCCTGGGCGGCCACGTTGTGCGAGCGGCCGGCCATGACCAGCTCGGCGTACTCACCCGCCAGCTTGCCGAGCCGCGCCAGGACGGCCACCGTGCGGTCGCGCATCAGCTCGAGCGAGAGCCGGATCTGCAGCTGCTCGACGTTCTCGGTGAGGTCCCGGGACGTCATGCCCTTGTGCACGTGCTCATGCCCGGCGAGGTCGTTGAACTCCTCGATCCGCGCCTTCACGTCGTGCCGCGTGACCTTCTCGCGCTCGGCGATCGAGGCCAGGTCGACCTGGTCGAGGACGCGCTCGTAGTCGGCGATCGCTGCGTCCGGGACCTCGATCCCGAGGTCCTTCTGCGCCCGCAGCACGGCGAGCCAGAGCTGACGCTCCAGCTTCACCTTCTGCTCGGGGGACCAGAGCGTGGCGAGCTCGGCGGAGGCGTAGCGTCCGGCGAGGACGTTGGGGATACGGGGCTTTGCAGGCGCGGCAGTCACGTGGACGGAGTTTACCCGCCGTCCGGAGCGGCTCCGGAACGTCCGCACGCTCCGGAGCCCAGGTCAGCGGTGGTGGCCCTGTCAGATGTTTCTAGGAGCGGATGCCGTCGCAGGCGATCGGCAGATGGCGCGGGCCGCGCAGGACCGCGTTCTGCCGGTAGGGCGGCGGGTCCTCCAGCAGCCGGGGGTTCTCCAGTCTGCGGGCCAGCTCGCTCAGCGCGAGCTGTGCCTCCAGGCGGGCGAGCGGGGCGCCGAAGCAGCTGTGGATGCCGCTGCCGAAGCCGAGGTGCTGGATGTCCCCGCGGTCCGGGTTGAACAGGTCCGGATCCTCGAAGCGGTCGGGGTCGCGGTTCCCCGCCGCCAGCACCAGCCACAGCGACGCGCCCTTGGGAATGGTGACCCCGCGGACCTCGATGTCGGTGACGGTGGTGCGTTGCGGCACCAGCTGCACCGGCGGCTCGAACCGCAGCAGTTCCTCGACGACGGGGACGGCCAGCTTCGGGTCCTTGCGCAACCGCTCGAGCACGTCGGGGTTGCGCAGCAGGGTCAGCATGCCGTTGGTGATCAGGTTGACCGTCGTCTCGTGGCCGGCGATCAGCAGGAGCGCCGCGGTGCTCAGGACCTCCATCGTCGTCATGACACCGTCCGCCCCTCCCGCCGTGGACAGCTGGGACAGCATGTCGTCACCGGGCTTCTTGCGGCGTTCCTCGATGAGCCCGGCCAGATACATGCCCAGCTCGGTGCGTGCGTTGTGGGAGACCTTGGCGCGCTCGTCGGCGTCGGCACCCGGGTCGGGGTCCAGGCCGGCGGCGATCGTGTCGGCCCAGGAGTGGAAGCGCGCCTCGTCCTCGCGCGGCACTCCCAGCAGCCGGCAGATCACGGTCACGGGGAAGGGATAGGAGAACTGGTCGACCAGATCGATCCGGTCCGGGTTGTCGATGCCGTCGATGAGCCCGGAGACGATGTCCTTCAGCTCGCCGTGCATATCGTGGACACGCCGCGGGGAGTGCGGCGGCCCGAACGGCCGGTTCGTCATGCGCCGCAGCCGGTCGTGCTCCGGCGGGTCCAGCCGCAGGAAGCTCGGCGGAAGGGCCGTCTCCTCATCCGCTTCGGCGGCCAGCGGGCCGCCGCCCGCCGGCGCCCTCAGATTGCGGGCGTCGGAACTGATGCGCGGATCGTGGAGCAGGCTCTGGATGTCGTAGTACCTGCTGACGACGAACGGTCCGTCCGCGTCGTGGTACACCGGCGTCTTGCGCAACTCCTCGTACAGCGGATACGGATTGGCGCGGTGGGCGTAGTCGATGATCTGCCGCAGGATGGCTTCGGTCATGGGTGCGTCCTAGGGAGCGTCGGATCAGTGCCGAGCGGGGGTGAACGTCAGCCGTCGGTCGTCCGGCGCGTATCCGCTGAGGGTGACGGTCGGGCCGTGGGTGGGCACGGACGGGTCGGGGAAGTCGGCGGGCATCGGCTGCTGCCCCTCGGGGCGGCGGTCCACCGTGGGGAAGGCCGGTGGGAACGGCGCCGTGGTCTCGATGAGCTGCTGGTAGAACTGCAGCCACTTCGTCTGGTCGAAGGTGACGGCGCCGATGACGCGCCCCTGGTACCCGTAGACGCCGGTGAACCGGTGTTCGCTGCGGGAGCCCTGGGCGATGAGGATCTCCGTCCCCATCGACGGCACCCCGACGGACTTGATGTTCACGCCGAACTGGGAGGACCAGAAGGCGGGCACCCAGATGTGGGGGCGGCGGTCCGCGCTGTCGCTCAGCATGTTGTGCGCGGCGGTCTCGGCCTGGGCGACGGCGTTGCCCCAGTGCTCCAGGGACAGGAACTGGTAGCCGAACAGCGGGTGCGGGGACCGTGCGACGTCACCGGCCACATAGATGTCGTCGGTGACGATGCCCCGGATGTCGAAGGCCCGGCATCCGGCGTCACAGGCGATGCCCCGAAGACCCGCGCCGAGTCCGGACCCGGCGAGCCATTCGGTGTTGCGCTGGGCGCCGAGGGAGACGACCACCACGTCGGCCTGGACGGTGTCGCCGTCGGAGAAGTGCGCGGCGCGGACGTGTCCCGCGCAGTCGCCCTCCAGGCGGGTCACCATGACGCCGCAGCGCAGGTCGACGCCGTGTTTGCGGTGCAGTTCGGCCGCGACCTCGCCGACGACTCCGCCGAGCGCTCCGACCAGCGGCGCGTCGGCCCGCTCGGCCACGGTGACCGCGATACCGCGTTCCCGGCAGGCGGAGGCGATCTCGGAGCCGGTGAACCCGGCGCCGATGACGAGCACGCGGCGGGGGCCCTGCGCGAGCGAGCGCTCCAGCGCGTCGGCGTCGTCGCGGGTCCGCAGCACGAACACCCCGTCGAGCTCCGCCTCCTCCTCCTGGGGCCAGGGCCTGGCCCGTACACCGGTGGCGATGAGCAGCCGGTCGTACTCCACCTCGTCGCCGTCGGCCAGCCGTACCCGCCGGGCCGCCATGTCGAGGCCGGTGGCCGGAACCCCGAGGCGCCACTGCGCGTCGATGGCGCGGTGCCGGGGGAGGCCGGTGCGGTCCGCCGTCGCCCTGCCCAGCAGGACCTGCTTGGACAACGGCGGTCGGTCGTACGGCTCGTAGGGCTCGTCCCCGATCATCGTGAGGGAACCGGCGAACCCCTTCTCCCGCAAGGTCTCCGCGGCCCGAAGTCCCGCCAGTGAGGCGCCGACGACGACGATGCGACCTTCACGCTTGAGCCGGTCCAGCGATCCGTCGGCGCTCACCGGACGGCCTCCCGGTCGGTTCCGGGGTTACCGTCCAGGGAGTTCGCTTCCACCATGATGGCCTGGACGGGACACGCGGCCACGGCACGCGCCATGTCCTCGCGCCGGTCCTCCTCGGCCTCGGGGTTGTAGAGCAGGGACTCGTCCCCGTGCATGGCGAAAACATCGGGAGCCAGGAACGCGCACTGCGCGTACCCCTGGCAGCGGTTGAGATCGACGACAAGCCTCACCGAGGATCAGCCTTTCCGTGACCCGTTCTCGTCCCCCTTTTTTCACAGCATGCGCGAGAGGGTGCTCAGCCGCTCGCCGGAGTGCGCAGGCCGGCACGGAGGATGTGGAGGCTGACGACCAGCGCCCAGGCCGGGAAGACCAGCTCCGACCAGGGCAGAGAGGATCCCGCGACGAGCAGGACAAGCCCCGCGAGATAGCCGACGACGGCGAGTGGACGGGGGAGGACACCGACACGGTGACCGATGGTCGAGGTCGTGAAGACGAACACGGCGGCCATACGGAGCGCGTACGTCGTCATCAGCGTGTAGGCGAAGTGGCGGCCGAAGCTGGAGGGTTGGCTCAGCACACTGCCCGCCGCGGCGCCGGCTCCGAACATGGTGGCCACGAAGACCAGTCCGCTGCCCATGAAGACGGTGGCGATGAATCTGTCCTCGGCATCGCCGACCCGAGCGCGCACGGCGCCCATGAACCACAGGAAGAAGATCCCCGCGAACGGGAGGATCTCCAAAGCCGTACGCACCGCCCACCGGTGGTTCGGCGCGACGGTCGCGTCGGCGGCGTTCCCCGCCGGGATCGCGATCCGCACCAGCACGATCGCCGCCCCCAGCAGGAGGGCGAACACCGTCCCAGCCAGCCCGGCGGCGCGCGGCGTCCGCAGCCGTTCTTCCTTCGGCTTCATCGGCGCTCGCTCTCTTCCCGAAGCCCCGTTCCCCTCTCGGTCCAGCAAGCAGGCACCGGTGCGCCCACGCCACCGGGGGCGCCCGTGGGGGTGACGCGCCCGAGGCGTCGGCGACGCTACGAGGCGTCGGCCAGCTCCGCCAGGATGTCGCCGTGGCACAGCTCGGGTGCGCACCAGCAGGCCAGCGTCCTGCCACGCAGGGCGGGCACCTGGTCGAGGAGGTCGGGGCGTTCGAGGAGATACGCCCGGTACTTCTCCATGATCTCGGCGCGGGTGCCGTCGCGCTTCTTGGTGGGGGTGTCGTAGGCGAAGGGGTTGTAGAGCGGGTGCTGCGGGAGGTCCCAGTGGCCCATGGTCCAGCGGCGGCCGATGTAGAGGAGGTCCGCGGGAGCGTGTTCGAGCCGGGGGCCGAACTCGTGGAGATGACCCTTGAGGTTGATCACGGTGGTGGGCATGGGATTCCTCCTCAAGGGATCCGGCCGGCGAAAACCGAACGGCCCGCCGGGCGAACCGGGGGGGCGGTCACGGTGTTTCGGATCAGGAGTCGGATTCCAGAGTAAGGAGACCCCGTCCTCGGACCTGTGCGAGTCGCCCTTGATACGGATGCTGAGGGACTTCGCGTCCCGCTGGGCCTCAGCGGCCGGAGGTGGCCTCCCTCCTCCCACCCGCGTTCGTGTGAGTCGTGCGTTGTCACCGCCGGATGCCACGATGACCTGTCACGCATTGAGGGGGCGGCATTGCCATGAGATGCGACGTGGGGCCCGCGGCCGTCACTGGGAGGGCAGCCGCCGTGCGAGAAACCCTGCATTTCGGTCCGATCGGGGGGCGTGGAGCGGGAGGCTTCGACGCCGGCCGCGGATCGGCGAGCAACAGCGGGCGATGGCGGGGAGGCAGGCGGCGGCCCGCGTTTCATCCTGCGTGGCAGCCGGGCGGGGCTCCGGGTCAGGGCTCCATACGTCGCCAGTCCGTCACAGGGCCGGGGTTTGTGTGGTCCGCAGGGGTGACCCAGAAGGCTTTGCCCAGCTCAGCGCTGAACTGGGCGCCTGTCCGCCCGTCACCCGATGAGCGTCCCGTCAGCCGTCGTCCTATCCACGGCAGCAGGTGCTGCCTGGCGAAGCTGGCGTCGGCGGCGCGGCGCGCGATCCAGCCGGGCGGCGCCGTCGGCGGCATCGGCGTACGCCACTCCTTGTCCTCGGGCTCGTACCCGAGCGTCTGCCAGACGGCCTCCGCGACCCGGCGGTGCCCCTCGGCCGTCAGATGCAGCCGGTCCACGTCCCACATCCGGGGGTCGGCGAGCGAGGGCGCCCCGTAGAGGTCGACCACCAGCGCGCCGTGCCGGTCCGCGAGCTCGTCGACGACGGAGAAGAGCTCCTCCATACGCGGCCGGAACCGTTCGAGCACCGGACCGTTGCGGCCCGGGCTGCGCATCAGGACGAGCCGCTCGCAGGCGGGGGCGAGCCGCTCCACGGCCTCCTCCAGGAGACCGCGGACACGTCCCATGTCGACCTTGGGGCGCAGGGTGTCGTTGAGTCCGCCGACGAGGGTGATCACGTCGGGCCGCATCGCGACCGCCACGTCCACCTGCTCCTCGACGATCTGACTGATCAGCTTGCCGCGCACCGCGAGGTTGGCGTACCGGAAACCGGGCGTCCGCGTGGCCATCCGGTCGGCGAGGAGATCGGCCCAGCCGCGGTAGGAGCCGTCGGGCAGCCGGTCCGACATGCCCTCGGTGAAGGAGTCGCCGAGCGCGACAAGACTGGTGTAGGTGGCATTCGTCTGCATGGCGGACAAGATGCTAACCCGCGCACATACTCGCCGGTCGGTCGGGTCGCCACCGGGGACGGCTGGGACGGCCAGGCCGCGCTCACACCGTCTGCCCGAACAGCTCCCTCAGCACGTCCTCCATCGTCACCAGCCCCGTCATCCGTCCGTCGCTGCCCATGACGGCCGCGAGGTGCGTACGGCTTCGGCGCATCGCCGTGAGTACGTCGTCGAGCGGGGTGCTCTCCCGTACCCGTGCGATGGGCCGCATGTCCTCCACCCGGAACGGCACATCGCGCAGCATCGCGTCCAGCGCGTCCTTGACGTGCAGATAGCCCACGATGCGGCGCCCCTGGTCCACGACCGGGAAGCGCGAGAAGCCGGACTCGGCGGACAGCCGCTCCAGCTCCTCCGGAGTGACGCCCACGCGCGCGTAGACGACACGTTCCAGCGGCAGCACCACGTCCCGTACGGGCCGGCGGCCGAGCTCCAGCGCGTCGTGCAGCCGCTCCAGAGCGCGGTCGTCGATGAGCCCCGCCTCGCCGGAGTCCTTGACCAGTCTGGCCAGCTCGTCGTCGGAGAAGGTGGCGACGACCTCGTCCTTCGTCTCGACCCGCAGCAGCTTCAGCAGGGCGTTCGCGAAGGCGTTGACCGTGAAGATCACCGGGCGCAGCGCCCGGGAGAGCGCCACCAGCGGCGGTCCGAGCAGCAGCGCGGTGCGCACCGGCTCCGCGAGCGCGATGTTCTTCGGCACCATTTCGCCGAGCAGCATGTGCAGATAGGTCGCCAGGGCGAGCGCGATCACGAACGAGATCGCGTGGCCCGCGCCCTGCGAGACGCCCATCGCGTGGAACACCGGTTCCAGCAGGTGCGCGATCGCGGGCTCGGCCACGATGCCGAGGACCAGCGTGCACAGGGTGATGCCCAGTTGCGCGGCCGCCAGCAGCGCGGACACGTGCTCCAGGCCCCACAGGACGCCGCGTGCGCGCCGGTCGCCCTCCTCGGCACGCGGTTCGATCTGGCTGCGGCGCACCGAGATCAGCGCGAACTCGCCGCCCACGAAGAAGGCGTTCACGACCAGTGTCGCCAGCCCGATCAGCAGTTGTACGACGGTCATCGCGCCTCCCGCTCCTCGTCGCAGCGCTGCTCCCCTTCGCGCGGCGCGTGCAGCAGCACCCGCGCGGCCCGGCGCCCGGAGGCGTCCACCACGTCGAGCCGCCACCCGGCGACCTCGACGGAGTCCCCGACGGCGGGGATGCGGCCGAGCCCGGTCGCGAGGAAACCGGCCAGGGTCTCGTAGGGCCCTTCGGGCACCCGCAGCCCGACGCGGGCCAGCTGGTCGGTGCGGGCGGACCCGTCGGCCGAGTACAGCGCCCGCCCCTCCTCGTCCGTGCCGGCCGGGGCCAGGTCGGGCGTCTCGTGCGGGTCGTGCTCGTCGCGGACCTCGCCGACGACCTCCTCGACGATGTCCTCCAGGGTGGCGACGCCAGCCGTGCCGCCGTACTCGTCGATGACGACGGCCATGGTCCGTCCGCCGGACAGCCGGTCGAGCAGCCGGTCGACGGTGAGTGACTCCGGTACGAACAGGGGTTCGCGGATGATCTGGGAGACGGGGGTGCGGGGCCGCGACTCGGCGGGTACCGCCACCACGTCCTTGATGTGTGCCACGCCCACGACCGAGTCGAGGCTGCCTCGGTAGACGGGGAAGCGGGACAGACCCGTCGCCAGTGTCGCGTTCGCCACGTCCTCGCAGGTCGCCTGGAGGTCCAGCGCGATGACCTGGACGCGCGGGGTCATCACGTTCTCCGCGGTCAGGTCGGCGAGGTTCAGGGTGCGCACGAACAGCTCGGCGGTGTCCGCCTCCAGGGCGCCCTCCTTGGCGGAGTGCCGGGCCAGGGCGACCAGTTCCTGGGGTCCGCGCGCGGAGGCCAGCTCCTCGGCCGGTTCGAGGCCGAAGACACGTACGACACGGTTGGCCGTGTTGTTGAGATGCGTGATGAACGGGCGGAACGCGGCGCTGAACCAGCGCTGCGGCGTCGCCACCCGCTTGGCCACGGCGAGCGGCGAGGAGATTGCCCAGTTCTTGGGGACCAGCTCGCCGACGACCATCAGGAAGACCGTCGACAGGGCCGTACCGATGACCAGTGCCACCGAGCGGGACGCGGAGGGCGTGACGCCGAGCGACTCCAGCGGACCCGCGATCAGCTTGGCGATCGACGACTCGGAGAGCATGCCGACGACAAGGTTGGTGACGGTGATGCCGAGCTGGGCGCCGGACAGCTGGAACGTCAGATTCCGTGCGGCCTTGAGGGCGCCCGACGCGCCGCGCTCGCCGCGCTCGACGGCACGCTCCAGCTCGCTGCGCTCGACCGTGGTCAGTGAGAACTCCGCCGCGACGAAGGCGCCACACGCCAGCGAGAGCAGCACCGCCACAAGGAGGAGGAGCACTTCGGTCATCGGGTCACCTCCGTCCCATGATCGGCCAGGGGCGGGGGGATCGCGCGATGTCGTCGGGTACGGGGAGGCTCGCCCATCGGCGGACGCTCACACCTTTCATGGGGGGACCGGGTGATCCCTCCATGGTAAAGGATCGGCAAAGTACCCTCTTGGGTGCTGGAGGCTAGTCGGTGAGCGGCTTCGCCCAGCGGCGCCACTGCTCCTGGGGCTCGTACCCGGCGGCCCGCCACGCATGCTGCCCGGTCTCGTTCCGCCGCAGCACCATCGCGTCCGAGCGCCGCCCCCCGAGCCGTACGAACCGCTCCTCGGCGGCGGCGAGCAGCGCGGAGCCGATCCCGCGGCGGCGCCGCCCGGGATGCACCGCGAGCCGGTACAGATGGCAGCGCCAGCCGTCGAAGCCCGCGATCACCGTGCCCACCAGCTCGCCGTCGTCCTCGGCCAGGATCAGCACCTCCGGATCGTGGGCGACCAGCAGCTCCACGCCGTCCCGGTCGTCACTGATACTCGTGCCCTCGGCCGCCACCTTCCAGAAAGCCAGCACGGTGTCGAGGTCCTCGGGCGCCGCGGCCCGAATCCGCAAGTCGGTCATGGCGCCGATCCCATCACGCGTTCCGTGGGGCGGCACCGAATTCCACGATCCGGACGGTCACTCGTCCCGCAGCGCCTCGACGACGGGGGCGAACGCCTCCATGTTCGGCTCCAGGACCGTCAGATACGAGAATCCGTACCGCTCCCGCTGCGCCCGCACCTGCGCGACGATCTGCTCCAGCGTTCCCACCAGCACGATCGGCAGCTCCAGCACCTGGTTCTCGGTCAGGTTCGGGATACGGGGCAGCCAGGGCCGGATCGCGGCGCCGCGGTCCCCGGCGACGGCGAGGACCTGGATCAGCAGATTGAGCTCGGCGGGCTCCTTGCGCCCCTCGGCCGCCTCCCGGTACAGAGCGACGCGTTCGTCCATTTCGGCGGCCGTGAGCGGCTCCAGCGTGCCGCCCGGGCTGGTGCGCGCCCCGGTGAACGCCGCGATGTCCGCGTGCTCGGCGGTGAGCCGCAGCATCCGGTCGCCGTTGGCGCCGATCAGCAGCGGCACGCGGGGCCGCTGCACCGTTCCCGGCTGGTGCTCCTCCGAACCGAGGAGGCGCTCCAACTCCTCCACGGTGCGCCGGAGATGGTCGACCCGCTCGCGCGGCGAGCCCCAGGGAAGGCCCGCCGTGTCGTGCTCCGCCCGGATGTAGCCGGTGCCGAGCCCGAGTTCGAGGCGGCCGCCCGTCAGCGTGTCCGTGGTGGCGACCTCGCGGGCCAGCAGCGTGGGATTCCAGAAGCCCGCGTTGAGCACGAAGGTGCCGAGGCGGGGCCGCTCGGTGACCTCCGCCGCGGCCACCAGCGAGGGGAAGGGCGCGGGCATGCCCAGGTGGTCGGGGACCAGGATCACGTCGTAGCCGAGTTCCTCGGCCCGCCGGCACTTGGCGCGCCACTCGTCGAGCGGCGCGGCATCGAGCAGGTTGACGCCGAAGCGGAAGGGACGGAAGGGAGGGAGGGGATGGAGAGGACGGGAGGGGCCGGAGGGTGGTAAGGGCCGCGACATGAACTCTCCTCACTCACAGGCGACTTGCGCTCGAAGGGTGAACGGGGCGGACGGGACGCGAGTACATCGGCGGACGGGGTGTGTGCGCATCATTCGTGCGCGATCGCCGCCAGGACGTTCATGCGCGAGGCACGCAACGCCGGCAGCAGCGCCGCCACTATGCCCACGACCGCCGAACCCACGACCACGGCGACGATGGTGGTCCAGGGGATGGCGAGCGACTTCATGCCCTGGAGTGCGAGGACCCGCTGCACACAGACGCCCCAGACCAGCCCGAGTGCGAGGCCGAGGACGGCGCCGAACACGGCGATCACCACCGATTCCAGCCTGATCATCCGGCGCAGTTGGCGCCGGGCGAGCCCGATGGCGCGCAGCAGTCCGATCTCACGGGTGCGTTCGACCACCGACAGGGCGAGGGTGTTGACCACGCCGAGCACCGCGATCACGATCGCGAGTCCGAGCAGCGCGTACACGAGGTAGAGCAGCACGGCGATCTGGTCGTGCACGAGTTTCTTGTAGTCGGCCTGGTCGCGGACCTGCACCTGCGGATAGGGCTTGAGCGTCCGCTCCAGCTGTGCGCGCAGCCGGTCGGGGTTCGTGCCGGAGGCCGCGTTCACGTACAGGGCCGAGTCCTGCCCGCCGGGCACGTACTTCTCGATCGTGCCGAAGCCGAAGAACAGCCCGCCCTGCATCCCGAACCCGCCGGAGCCGTCCTGGTCGGTGAGCGCCCCCACCGTCAGGTCGGTCTTCCGCCCGGCGGGGAACTCGACGGGGATCGCGCTGCCGACGCGCACGCCGTGCTCCCGCGCGAACTTCGCGTCCATCGCCAGGTGCCCGGCGCCGAGCGCCGCCGCCGTGCCCCCCTGGGTGTACGTGACGTGGGCGACGTCGTCGAGCCGCGGATCGTAGGCGGCCGCGGTCGTCTCGACCCGCTTGCCGTCCGGCAGCCGCACCGCGACCGGCGTGAACCGCTGGCGGACGACGAGCCCGGCACCCTGGGTGGCGCGCACCTTGTCCGTGATCTCTCTGGTGAACGGCACGAAGTTGCTGTTCTGGATCACGAAGTCGGAGCCCAGCGTCTTGTCGATCTGATGGTCGAAGGACTTGCTCATGGACGCGCTCGCCACGGACATCCCGCCGACCAGCGCGAGGCCCACCATGAGCGCGGCCGCCGTGGCGCCCGTGCGCCGCGGATTGCGCAGCGCGTTGCGCTGGCTCATCCGGCCGACCGGGCCGAACAGGGCGGGGAAGGCCCCGCCCAGGACCCGGATCACCGGCCGCACCAGGAGCGGACCCGCGATCACCGTCGCGATGAGGGTGAGCACGACACCGAGACCCAGCAGGGAGGCGGCCGTCGAGGTCTTCGACGCCGCGGCGCAGCCGGCCAGCGAGGCGCCGCCGGCCACGCCCACGACCGAGCCCACCAGGGCGCGCGTCCGCAGCGGCCGGCCCACCCCGGCGACCTCGGCGTCCGAGAGCGCCGCCATCGGGGAGACACCGGCCGCGCGCCGGGCGGGGAGATACGCCGCCACGAAGGTGACGCCGACCCCGACAACGTACGACGTGACGGGGGTCGGCCACCCGATCACCATCTCGGTGGACTTGAGGTTCATCCCGAACGCGCTCATGAGCCGGATCAGTCCGAGGGCGAGCCCGATCCCCGCGGCGAGTCCGAGCGTCGAGCCGACCAGACCGAGCAGCAGCGCCTCGGTGAGCACGGACCGCCGCACCTGCCGTCGGTCGGCGCCGAGCGCGCGCAACAGGCCCAGCTCGCGGGTGCGTTGGGCGATGAGCATCGAGAAGGTGTTGACGATCAGGAAGACGCCGACCAGCACGGCGATGCCGGCGAAGCCCAGCATCACGTACTTGATGACGTCCAGGAATCCGCCGAGCTGCGCGGCGGCGTCCTTGGCCTGCTCGTCGGCGGTCTTCACCTCGTAGGTCCCGGTGTCGACCTGCGCCGCGATCCGCTGCTTGAGCGGGGCGTCGGCGACCCCGGGCGCCGCGTCCACCGCGATGCTCGTGGCGGCGTCCGGGCTGCCGAGCAGGTTCGTCTGCGCGGTGGGGGTGTCGAGGAACAGCAGCGCGGCGCCGGGGTTGGTGGTGGTGAAGGTGGCGATGCCGACGATCTTCACCGGGAAGGTGCGCTCTGCCTGCACCGTCAGGGTGTCGCCGATCGCCACGTGCTTGTGCTTGGCGGTGTCCGCGTCGAGCAGCGCCTCGGCGGCGCCGTGCGGGGCGTGGCCGGAGGTCAGCTTCACCGGGCTGCGCTTGGTGTTCTGCCAGTTGGTGGCGATGGTCGGCGCGCCCGAGGTGGGTCCGATCGACTTGTTCTCGCGGTCGACGATGGTGAGGTTCTCGACGCTCACGTCGACATGGGTGGCCGCCACGCCGTCGACCTTCGCGAGCCGGTCCGCGAGCGAGGCGGGCAGCGTCGGCGTGGCGCCGGTAGACACCCGCGACTTGAGATCGTTCTTCGGCGACACGGTCACATCGGCCGCGGTGGAGGCGAAGAGCCGGTCGAACGTACGGGTGACCGTGTCCGAGAAGATCAGGCTGCCCGCCACGAACGCCACGGACAGCACGACGGCCAGCGCGGACAGGAGCAGCCGCCCCTTGTGGGCGAGGAAGCTCCGCAGAGTCGCCTTGAGCACGGCCGCCGCCTCAGTCCTTGTCGAAGGTGTCGAGAGTGTCGAGAGATGCGTCGAGAGATGCGTCGAGAGGTACGTCGTCGGAGTCGGCGGCCAGGACCACGTCCACGTCGTCGCAGGCGCCCCCGGCTGCCGGGCGGCCTCCGGAGAAGTGCCGCATGCGCTCCAGCACCGCCTCCGCCGTCGGCCGCTCCATCTCGTCCACGATCCGCCCGTCCCCGAGGAACAGCACCACATCGGAGTGGGCCGCCGCGCCCGGATCGTGCGTGACCATGACGACGGTCTGGCCGAGGTCGTCGACCGCCTCGCGCAGGAAGCCGAGGACCTCGAGCCCCGCACGGGAGTCGAGGTTGCCGGTCGGCTCGTCCGCGAAGATCAGCTCGGGTCGGGAGGCGAGCGCCCGGGCACAGGCGACGCGCTGCTGCTGGCCGCCGGACAGCTGCGCGGGCCGGTGCTTCAGCCGGTCCCGCAGCCCGAGCGTGTCGATGACCTGGTCCAGCCACTTCTGGTCGGGTTTCTGGCCCGCGATGTCCATCGGCAGCGTGATGTTCTCGGCCGCGTTCAGCGTGGGGATCAGATTGAAGGACTGGAACATGAACCCGATCCGGTCCCGGCGCAGCCGGGTCAGCTCACGGTCCTTGAGCCCCGTGATCTCGGTGTCGCCGAGCCACACCTGTCCGGCCGAGACGGTGTCGAGTCCCGCGAGGCAGTGCATCAGCGTCGACTTCCCGGAGCCCGAGGGGCCCATGACCGCGGTGAAGCGGCCGCGCGCGATGTCCACGTCGACCGAGTCGAGGGCGAGGACGGTGGTCTCGCCGGATCCGTACGCCTTCGTCAGGCCGCGGGCGCGGGCGGCGACCCCGTCGGCCTCCCGTCGTCCGACGGCGTGCTCCGCAGCAGGTGTGGACAAGGCCGCCTCCTCCGTGATGGACGTCCTGACTCCCCGGTCCCGGCCGAGCGTAGTGTGACCCCGCCCACAGCCGGTATCCCCCCGAGGTACCGGCTCCGGCGAGTCGCCCCCTTGCGGGTGCTAGCACTTCGGCGCTAGCTTCGAGGTATGGCGAAGACTCAGCTGAACGTGCGGGTGGACGAGGGCACGGCCCGGGCGGCCCGGGAGCGGGCCCTGGAGCGCGGCATGAGCGTGAACCGCTACATCGAAGAGCTCGTCAGACAGGACACCGGGGAAGTCGGTCACACCTTCGTCGACGCCGCCTCCGACTTCATGAAGCAGTACGCGAACGTCTTCGCCGAGGAGTTCGGCACGGACCGAGAGGGCTCACGGGACGCGATCCGGCACGGCTCGCGCGAAGGTCGTCGTTGATCCCTTGAGCAGTCTCAGAGTCGACCTCGCCTGGCTCCTCATGGTCGCCGAGCAGAAGACGCCCGGAGATCCCCAGGTCACCGACTGGGGAGCCCTCGTCGCCGCCGTCAGCCGGCACGAGGCGGAGATATTCGGCATTCCCGTCTACAACAGTCCGCACGCCCGCGCCGCCGCGCTGCTCCAGCTGCTGCTGCACGTCCCGGCCCTCGAGCGTTCCAACGCGATGTTCGCCTCGGCCGTCGCGTACGCCTATCTCGTCGCCAGCGGCCTCAAGGTCGTCACCTCGCCCGAGCAGGTGCGCGAACTCGCCCGCCTGGTGAAGGGCGGCGACGCGACCGTGCACGAGATCGCACAGGAGCTACGGCAGTGGAGTCTGTGACTACTCGGTGATCGCCGGGCGCCTCGCGCTGCCCAGCACGCAGTACGACGTGGGCAGCCGCGGTCCCTTCTCGGGCATCAACAGCTGCCGGTACGGGCCCAGTTCGAACCCGGCGTCACGCAGCGCGGCGATCGGGTCACGGGCCAGATGGCAGCCGCCGTTCAGCCGCGGCCACACCGTCCGGTCCAGCCCGCGCTGGGCGGACGCCATCACGCGCCCGCCGCCCTTGCCGTGCTCGAAGAACCACACCGTGCCACCGGGCCGCAGCACGCGCCGCACCTCACCGAGGGCCCGCGGCACATCGCGCACGCTGCACAGCACCAGCGAGAGCACCGCCCCGTCGAACGCCTCGCTCTTGACCGGCAGCGCCTCCGCCGCGCCCGGCACCACGTCCACGGGCACCTCGGAGCGCAGCGCGGCCTCCACGGCCAACTGCCGCAGCAGCCGCTCGGGTTCGATCGCGACCACCTCGGAGACGGCGCTCGGATAGTGCGCGAAGTTCAGTCCGTTGCCCGCGCCGATCTCGATGACCCGCCCCGAGAGTCCGGCGAGCAGCCGGTCGCGTACCGCGCCGATGCCCATCCTGGTCTCGGCCGCCACGCTGATACGGGCGTAGTAGCGGGCGAACAGCGGATGGTGCACGGCGTCCCGCGACACCTTGGCGGAGCCGGCTGACCTGAAGGGCATGGCGGACCTCCCGGGAGGACGGGGTCTTACCGGGATTGTCCCCCCAGAACGTCCGCCACACGCTCTACGACGCTCGACCTACGCCATACGCGGGTCCGTCCGCGCGTCAGGCGATGAAGTCGCGCACCTGCCGGTAGACGCCGTAGTCGTTGTTCATGTCGGTGTGCGAGACGCAGCCGGCCTCCACATTGGTGGCGCCGCTCAGGAGCGCGCTGGAGTCCGGGTTGATCAGCTCGTCGCAGTTCGACCAGTAACTGGCTTACGAGACACTGCCCGGCGTCTCGTCACCGGAGTTCAGCGCGGTCAGGAACGAACTGCCGCTGTACATCTCGGCGCACGAGGTGTAGAGCCACGTGCACCAGCTCGCGACCGTGGTTGTGGGGGAGGGGTGAGGGGGCTGTTCTTCAGCTGCGTGCCGGTGGGGGCGGAGCGCGCCCACACGGCGGAGCCGCACAGTGTCACCGCCCCGCGCCCCTTGCGGGGCGCTCAGACCCCCCGCGCCGCAATGAAGGCGTTCGCGTCCCAGGTGCCGCCCAGCCGAGAGGCCAGCCACCCCGGCGCCTCCGCACGGAAGTCGGCGACCGGATATGACCCGGCCCCCGCGGGCAGCGCTCCCAGCAGGGGAGCCTCGGCCACGAGCGGCAGGTCCGCGAGGTTGCAACGCGACGCCAGGTCGGGGGAGTCCGGCCAGCTGCCGATGACGATTCCCGCCAAGTCAAGGCCGCGGCGCCGGAGTTCACGAGCCGTCAGCTCGGTGGTGTTGAGGGTGCCGAGGCCCGCTGACGCCACCACCAGCACCGGCGCGTCCAGCAGGCTCGCCGCGTCCGCCAGCGTGCCGCCCTCGTCGTCGAAGCGGACGAGGAGACCGCCCGCGCCCTCGACCAGCACGAGGTCGTGCTCGGTGGCCAGTTTGGCAGCCGCCTCCGCCACCGCGTCCGGGCGCACCGGGGGCAGGGAGGACCGCCGTGCGGCCGTCGCGGGAGCCAGCGGCTCCGGATAGCGGGCGAGTTCGAGCGTGGTCACCGCGCCCGCGAGCCGGGCCACCTCGTCGGCGTCCCCGCGCTCGTCCGGGCGTACACCCGTCTGCGCCGGCTTGAGGACGGCCACGGAGCGTCCTGCCGCGACGGCCGCGGCGGCGACGGCGGCCGTCGTGACCGTCTTGCCGACCTCCGTGCCCGTCCCCGTGATCACCAGAACCGTCATGTCATCCCTCCCGCGCCGCCGCGCACACCGCGCGCGCGATCCGTGCCACGTCCGCGTCACCCGTGACGTACGGCGGCATCGTGTAGACGAGGTCGCGGAACGGGCGCAGCCACACGCCTTCGCGCACGGCCGCCGCCGTGGCCGCCTTCATGTCGACCTCGTGGTCGAGCTGGACGACGCCGATCGCGCCCAGGACACGTACGTCCCGGACACCCGGCAGCGAGGACGCCTCCGCAAGCCCGTCCCGCAGACCCGCCTCGATCCGCTTGACCTCGGTCTGCCAGTCCTGTCCGAGCAGCAGGTCGATCGAGGCGCAGGCCACCGCGGCAGCCAGCGGATTGCCCATGAAGGTCGGACCGTGAGCCAGCACCGGGACCTCACCGCGTGAGATGCCCTCGGCCACCCGCGCCGTGCAGAGCGTCGCCGCCATCGTCATATAGCCGCCGGTCAGCGCCTTGCCGACGCACATCACGTCCGGCGTGATGCCGGCGTGCTCCGCCGCGAAGAGAGCGCCCGTACGGCCGAAGCCGGTCGCGATCTCGTCGAGGACGAGAAGCACGTCGTGGGCGTCGCACGCCTCCCGCAGCACCCGCAGATACGCGGGGGAGTGGAACCGCATCCCGCCCGCGCCCTGTACCACCGGCTCCACGATCACCGCGGCGAGCTCGTCGGCGTGCCGCCCGATCAGCTCGCGCAGCCGGTCGGCGTACGACTCCTCGAACGCGACCGGCGGGGCGTCGGCGAACACCTGGCGCTGGAGCACGCCCTGCCACAGTTCGTGCATCCCGCCCTCGGGGTCGCACACCGACATCGGCTGCCAGGTGTCCCCGTGGTAGCCGCCGCGCCAGGTCAGCAGCCGCTGCTTGCCCGGTCGGCCGAGCGAGCGCCAGTGCTGGAGGCACATCTTCACGGCGACCTCGACCGACACCGAGCCGGAGTCGGCGAGGAAGACGTGCTCCAGGCCCTCGGGCGTGATGTCGACCAGGCGCTTCGCCAGCCGTACGGCGGGCTCGTGCGTGAGCCCGCCGAACATGACATGACTCATGCGCTCCAGCTGGTCGCGCGCCGCGTCGTTGAGGACCGGGTGGTTGTAGCCGTGGATGGCCGACCACCAGGACGACATGCCGTCGACCAGTTCGCCCGAGCCGTCCGCCAGCCGCAGGCGTACCCCGCTCGCCGACTCCACGACGAGCGGTTCCTGGCGGCCGGGCATGGGGCCGTACGGATGCCAGACATGCCGCCGGTCCAGCTCCAGCAGTTCGCGCACGGGCAGCGTGGACGGCTCGGACCGGTCAGGCATTGGGGGCGAGGTCCGTTCCGGCACCCCGGCGGCGTACGGCGACGAGATCCGTACGCGCTTCGGAGGGCTGCTCCTCCTTGGCCTTCACCTGCACGGAACCGCAGACGCCGCCGCCCTCGTGCGAGCCGCACCCGGCGTCCGCGTGCGAGCCGCACCCGGCCTCGGCGTGCGCACCGCAGCCCGCGCCCGCCGTCACGCGGTGCTCGGGCAGGGTCACCTCGCCCGCGCCCTCCACCTCGAACCCGGCGTCCGCGATCATCTCCAGGTCGGCCTTGCCCGCCTGGCCCTCGCTGGTGAGGTAGTCGCCGAGGAAGATCGAGTTGGCCAGGTTCAGGGCGAGCGGCTGCATCGTCCGCAGGTGGACCTCGCGGCCGCCCGCGATACGGACCTCCACGTCAGGGCAGACGAAACGGACCATGGCCAGGATGCGCAGGCACCGCTGCGGGGTGAGGTTCCACTCCTTGGCGAGCGGGGTGCCCTCGAAGGGGATCAGGAAGTTCACCGGAACGGAGTCAGGGTCGAGCGCGCGCAGCGCGTAGACGACGTCGACGAGGTCCTCGTCCGACTCGCCCATGCCCGCGATCAGACCCGAGCAGGCCGACAGGCCGGCCGCGTGCGCCTTCTGGACCGTGTCCACCCGGTCGGCGTACGTGTGCGTGGTCGTGATGTCCCCGTACGTCCCCTCGGACGTGTTCAGGTTGTGGTTGTAGGCGTCCGCTCCCGCCTCGCGCAACCGCTCGGCCTGGCCGTCGGAGAGCAGGCCGAGGCAGGCGCACACCTCGACGTTCTCGTTCTGGTCCTTGATCGCCTTGATGGTGTCGGAGACCCGGTCCACGTCACGGTCCGTCGGACCGCGGCCGCTGGCCACCAGGCAGACCCGCTTGGCGCCCCCGGCGAGCCCTGCCGCCGCGGCCTGCGAGGCCTGGTCCGGCTTGAGCCAGGTGTACTTGAGGATGTCGGCCTTGGAGCCGAGGCGCTGCGAGCAGTACGAGCAGTCCTCGGGGCACAGACCGGACTTCAGATTGACCAGATAGTTGAGTTTCACTCGACGGCCGAACCAGTGCCGGCGGACTTTTCCGGCCGCGGCCACCACGTCGAGCACGTCGTCGTCGGACGTGGCCAGCACGGCCAGCGCCTCGTCACGGGTCGGCAGCTCGCGCCGAAGCCCCTTGTCCACCAGCGTGTTCAGCAGGTCCATGAGATCCGATCCTGACGTATGTGAGCCGCTGCGGCCAAGGAGAGTTTGCACAACAGAGACGGTTCGACGTGTGGGTATTGCCACATCATGGGCGCCGCGTCGCCCCGCTAGGGTCTGTGCACTGCCTACAAAACGACCACCATCATGACCCCCTCACGACCACTCCCAGGGCCCGGAGGCACCAGCATGGCCGGATCGCCGTTCGCGTGGATCGACGAGCAGGCGTACCAGCGCCGGCAGGCCGGACTCGTCCGCACCCTGCGCCCCCGCGCCGCCGACTCACCCCTTCTCGATCTGGCGAGCAACGACTATCTCGGACTGGCGCGCCACCCCGAGATCACGGCGGCCGCCGCGGAGGCCGCGCGCCGGTGGGGCGCCGGCGCGACCGGCTCGCGGCTCGTCTCCGGCACGACCGAACTTCACGGGGAACTCGAACGCGAGCTCGCGGACTTCTGCGGCTTCGAGTCCGCGCTCGTCTTCTCCTCCGGCTACGCGGCCAACCTCGCCGCTGTGACCGCGCTCGCGCCGCACGGCTCGCTGGTCGTCTCGGACGCGGGCAACCACGCCTCCCTCATCGACGGCTGCCGGCTCGCCCGGGGTGCGACCCAGGTCGTGGCGCACGCCGACCCCGACGCCGTGCGCAAGGCGCTGGGCACACACGAGGGTCCCGCCGTCGCCGTGTCCGACACCGTCTTCTCGGTGGACGGCGACGCGGCCCCGCTGGCCGAACTCGCCACCGCCTGCCGCGAGCACGGCGCGGCGCTGCTCGTCGACGACGCGCACGGGCTGGGCGTCCTGGGCGACGGCGGCCGGGGCGCCCCGCAGGCCGAGGGGCTCGCGGGCGCCCCGGACGTGGTCGTGACCGCCACGCTCTCCAAGTCGTTCGGCAGCCAGGGCGGCGCCGTCCTCGGCCCCGCTCCGGTCATCGACCACCTGGTCAACGCGGCGCGTACCTTCATCTTCGACACCGGTCTCGCACCCGCGGCGGCGGGCGCGGCCCTCGCGGCGCTCAGGCTGCTGCGCCGTGAGCCGGAGCGCGCCGCCCAGGCCCGTGAAGTGGCGACGGCGCTGCACACCCGGCTGACCGCCGAGGGCCTGGAAGCCGTGCGACCGGACGCCGCCGTGGTCTCCGTGCGCGCGCCGTCCCCCGAACAGGCCGTGCGGTGGGCCGCCGACTGCCGGGAAGCGGGACTCGCCGTCGGTTGCTTCCGCCCCCCGTCCGTGCCGGACGGCATCTCACGGCTGCGGCTGACCGCCCGCGCGGACCTCACCGACGCGCAGATCGAGCACGCCGTCGGGGTGATCAGCTCAGTCCGGCGACAAAGCCCTCCCAACTGGCGGGAGTGAAGAGCAGGGCGGGGCCCGCCTTGTTCTTGGAATCGCGCACCGCGACCAGTCCGGCCCAGGGTCCTGGGCCGGGTCGGGCCGTCTCGACGCAGTTGTTCATTCCCGTACTGCGGCTGCTGCGCAGCCATCGCACCTCGCGGAGTGAAGTACTGGAACGTACGTACCGAGGCAGTGCAGTCATGGGGGGTGCCTCCTTACGCGCCGTCACCTATCCCGGCGATGTAGTCCAACGAGTCCTGGGGCGAAAGGGCGTGGAACTGAAGGGCGTTGAAGGCCTCGGTGTAGGCCTGAAGGTCTTCTTTCCGCTCGAGGTAGAGGCTACTCGTCAAGTGGTCGAGAACAACCACATCCAGATCAGTTGTGTTCGGAAATGAGAAGATAACGAAAGGCCCGGTGACGCCGATGTGGGCCCCCGCGGCGAACGGCAGGACCTGAAGCCGCACTTGAGGCAGGGTGGCCGCCTCCCGCAGCCGCTCCAGTTGCCGAGCCATCACCTCCGGGCCGCCGACCTCGCGTTTTAACACGGCCTCGTCCAGGACCGCGGTCAGTTCCAGCGGCGGACTCGAACGCAGGACGTCCTGCCGGGCGAGGCGCACCTCGACGAGCGCGTCGAGCTTGTCGTCCGCCAGGCCGCCGACGGCGACCCGGGTCACCTCCCGTGCGTACTCGGGTGTTTGGAGCAGTCCGGGTACCACCGAGGTCTCCAGCGTGCGCATACCGCTGGCCTGGGACTCCAGACTGATGAAGTCGCGGTACGTGGGCGGCAGGACCCCGCGGTAGGCGTGCCACCAGTGGTGGCGCCCGTTGCCCTCGGAGCCCGCGAGGCCGACAAGGAGCTCCCGTAACTCGGGGTCCCTGACGGCGTAGGCGTCCAACAGGCGCTCCACGTCGGCCGGTTTCACCCCACTGATACCGGTCTCGATCCGGCTCACCTTCGACTGGTGCCAGCCGACGAGACGGGCCGCCTCACCACTGGTGAGACCCACACCGGCGCGCAGCGCGCGCAGTTCGGCACCGAGCTTGCGGCGTCGCACCGCGGGACCGTGCTGCATGGCCGTACTCCTTACTCCTTCCGGGCCGCCCAAATACGCTCCGCCATCGCAGAGTTCACCGCATCGAGCGACAGATATATGCATATCTCGGTGGATCGCACCCGTGACCGGTCCAGTGATGGCAGTCTGGCGCGAAGCACCAGTCCGGGACCGTACTCGAACCATCCGCTCCGTGTCGGACTCCGGTCCCGTGGGAAAGGGACGACGTCGCCATGGCAGATCACCAGGAAGCATCCGTCACTCTGCCGAGCGATCCCGCCTCGGTCTGCGCGGCCCGGAATTTCGTCGCCGATGTGCTGGCCGAATGGGGCCTGCCGTGCGACGCCGAAGTCGCGGACACCGTACGCCTGATCGTGTCAGAACTAGCCACCAACGCCGTCCAGCACACATTCGGACAGTCGCCCACCTTCACGGTGGACGTCCGGCTCGACCGGGACGAACACCTGCGGATCGGCGTCACCGACAGCCATCCGCGCTTTCCGAAACGCCTGCCGGCCGCCGTCCAGCAGGACAACGGGCGCGGCATGGTGATCATCCGCTGGCTGACCGCCGAATGCGGCGGCAGACTGGTCGTCAGGCCCACCCGCGAGGGCGGCAAGACGGTCGCCATCGAGCTGCCCTGGACGGTGCCGGCCCAGCCGGTGACGGCCGGCGGCCCACAAGAGCCCTGAGGAGCGGCTCAGTTGTCGTGTCTGTGCTGCCCGGCGCCTCCGAAGGCGCCGCGCGGCAGTGCCCGGAAGCGGGAGGCGGGCACGAACTGACGGGCCTCGCGGCTCCCGTCGGCCGAACTGGCCGGACAGCCGCTGATCAGATGATGGCCAGGACGGCGGCGACTCCGGTTGCCGAAACCGTGAGCTCCGCGCCGTACGATCTCCGTCGTCCACCGGACCGGGAACCGGTCGGCACCGGCGGCAGGGGCCTCCCGCTCCCGCCTCGCCGGCCGCTGGAAGAGCGCGGGCGTGTAGCCGAGACGCTCGGTGGCCCGGGTGATCGAGCCCGCCTCGGCGACGGCGACCAGGGCCGAAGGCCTCGTCGGGGCAGCCTGGAGGCATCGGCACGCAGCTCATCGCCTTCACCGGGGTCGCCGTGGTGTGCACGGCCGTGCCGGCACTGTTGCGCACGCCGCGGTCGCTGGGCAGGGCCCGGGAGAGCGGGAGCGAGACCGAGCCGGTGGCGGCGGCCGGCGCGCACCCGCTGCGGCGGGGGTTCGTCACCCACGCGCTCACCCCGAAGGCGCCGATCACCTGGGCGGCTGCGCAGCCCGCGCCGCGGAGGCGGTCACGGGGAGCGCGCTCAGGGTTCTCGGTCCGGAGCTTCTTCCGGAGCCGTTGCCGCGCCGACGACGGCACGCTGCACGAGACGGGGCAGGAGGCCCCACAGCGTCCCACAGACGAGCAGCGTGCCCGCGCCCGAGGCGATCCCGGCGGCGCGTCCCAGCGCCACGTCCACGGCGAGCAGCACCGATCCCGTCAGCGCCAGCATGAGCACGCCCATCCCGATCGTGGCCAGGACGGAGGAGACCCGCACGATGGTCGGCTTCGCGCCCTGCCGGAACAGTGCCCTGTGCAGCGCGGCCGGCGCCATGAAGAGCGCGGCCGCCACCACGGCCAGCAGGAGCGTGGTGACGTACGTGGCGCGCTGCACCGTGTCGAGGGACGGGAAGCGCGGGGTGAACGCCAGTGTCAGCAGGAACGCGAAGAGGATCTGCACACCGGTCTGCGTGACGCGCAGCTCCTGGAGCAGTTCGCCGAAGTTGCGATCGGCACGCTCGAGGGGCGTCTCGTTCCGTTCCTCGGAGGGAGGTCGTTCAGCCATGCTGAACGAGTAACCGGTCCGTCCACTTTTCACGCCCCTGGGTGGGGTCCCGAGGGGGCGCCGGCCGGCGGCACCCCCTCGGGCAGGTCAGCTGACCCGGCCGTACCAGACGCTCTTCGTCCAGATCTTCTGCAGCTTCACGACCTCCCCGGTCTTCGGGGAGTGCCAGATCTTTCCCTTCCCGGCGTAGATGCCGACGTGGTACACGTTCCGGCCCGAGTGGAAGAACACCAGGTCTCCGGCCTTGCGGTGGGACGCGGAGATGTGGTGCGTCTTGTTGTACTGCGCCGCGGCCGTACGAGGCAGCGTCTTGCCCGCCTTCTTGTACGAGTAGAGCGTGAGCCCGGAGCAGTCGAAGCGGCGTGGCCCGGCGGCACCGTACTGGTACGGAGAGCCTTTCTTGGAAGCCGCGACCTGAAGTGCCTTCGTCGCCAGTGTGGCCGCTTCGGCGTCGGATGCGACGCCAGGAACCACAAGGCTGCCGCCCACGGCGGCCAAGGTGAGCGCCGAGGCCGTACCGGCCCGGGTCCACAGCGACGGGACACGATTGAGCGCAGTCATGCGCAACCCTTCGTCAGCCGCCTGTGAAGGATGACCTGTCGGATTCGGGCTGGCGAAGTAGCCCGGCCGCTTGCGCGGCTTCACCCCAAGGACCGCCCGGATCTCTCCGGCGACCCGTCTTGCTGGGTCCTCCACTCCTGCCGATGCACTTCTGTCGACCGGTCATCCAGGCAGCGGCAGGACTCGGCGTCCGCCCGGACCGCCCCGCCGCTGTGGCGGGGGCTTGTCGTCGGAAGGGATCTTCACGCATGGCAGTCCGAAAATCCGAGCGGAAGCGGCGATTTGTGGGGTTACTCACCACTCACCCGTTCGGGTGGACGACCCTCTGTTCGGGCGATGTTGGGGACACCGACGACGCTCGTACCTGCACCGGAGCGTCTCATTCCGCCTTTGCGCTACGCGCGTTGCGCAACTTTTCGGGTTCCTCGAAGGGACCTGTGACTACTCCATCAGGGGGTACTCCATCTGGTCCGTTTGAACCCCGGGCCGGACGCCTCGCCGACTCGGCACGCATGGCGGCCCGGGGTGTGGATGCGTCAGTTGTCGGCGTCGGGCGGCAGGGTGACGCGGGCCGCCCGCCGCTCACCGTCGAGGACGCGCAGGGCCTGCGCCAGCGTCGGCGCGTGCACCTCGCTCTCGCCGCGCTGGTGCATCAGCGCGAGGGCGTCCCGCAGCTCGGTGGCCTTGGCGACCAGCGCCTGGGCGGCGCGCAGCCCACGATAGGTGTCGCCGGGCCTGGCCGGGTTGATACGGCCGAGCAGGTCGACCACGTCGAGGTAACGGTCGATCAACTCGGCCTCGGCTCGCGTCAGCGCGGGCAGCGGGGGCAGTTCGGGCACCATCGGCGGATCACCTCGCGTCGGGTGTGGCGTTCCTCGCACCGGGCGCGGTGCGCGAGGTCTTGCGGCTGGGGATGATCCCGTCCACCAGTCCGTACGCCAACGCGGCCTGTGCGTCCAGGATCTTGTCCCGCTCGATGTCGGCGGCGACCTGTTCAGGACTCTGCCCCGTGTGCCGTACGAGCATGTCCTCCAGCAGCCTCCGAGTGCGCATCAACTCCTCGGCCTGGAGGGCCAGATCGCTCGCCTGTCCCTGTACCGGCCCGGGAAGTGACGGCTGGTGGATCAGCACCCGGGCCCCCGGCAGCGCGAACCGCTTGCCGGGCGCGCCGCCGGCCAGCAGTACGGCGGCGGCCGACGCGGCCTGCCCCAGACAGGTGGTCTCCACGTCGCAGCTGACGAACTGCATCGTGTCGTAGATCGCCGTCATCGCGCTGAACGAGCCGCCGGGGGAGTTGATGTACAGGGCGATGTCCTGGTCCGGCGCCAGGTATTCGAGGTGCATGAACTGCGCCATCACGTCGTTCGCCGAGATGTCGTCGATCGGCGTCCCGAGGAACACGATCCGCTCGTCGAGCAGCTTCGAGTACGGATCCAGGGTCCGGTGCCCCATGCTCGTCCGCTCGGTGAACTCGGGCAGGACATGACGGGCGGACGGTTCATTCATGGCACGCGCCTCCTCTGAGGGATTCTGTAAAAAATGTACAGGACGTACGGAACCCGGGAAGGTGGCTCGGCTGACAGCGAAACCCCTGTACGCCGCCGGTGGAGACGGTCGACCGATCGTGCGAACGGATCGTTTTCGGTGGAGCTGAACGAGATCGTCCGCTCTGCGGGGGTGCCGGGGGCCCGGTCTAAGCTGGTGGGCATGGCCTACGAGATTCCGGTGACGCAAGCCAGGGCTGAGCTCGCCGATCTGATCAACCGGGTGGTGTACGGAGGCGAGCGCGTCGTCGTGACGCGGCACGGCAAGCCCCTCGTCGCCCTGGTCTCCGCCGCCGACCTGGAGCGGCTCGAGGAACTCCCGGAGACCGCCGAGGAGCAGGTGGTCAGCTCCCTCTCCAGCGTCCGTGAGGTCGCGTCCGCCCCGCGGGAGCGCCAGCGCTTCGGCATCGCGGCCGAGCACCGGGGGCACGGCGCCTCGTAGGTCCCCGCGCGGCGGTGACGGCCGCGCCGGAGGGCAGGCGGCCATCGCGCCGTATACGGTCAGGCCCAGGGCCTCGTCCCGGGCGGCGGCCCCGGCGGCGGCCCAGGAACGTCCACGTCGGTCAGGAGTGGATCACAGCCGGGTTAACGTCCTTGAAACGACGGCCAACTAGCGTGCCCATCCATGCCACCAGGGGTTTTGGTGGCTGCGGCCACCGGACCCCGCACGGTCCGGAGCGAGGACTGTGAGGTGGGACGCCGTGCAACTGACCCCGCATGAGCAAGAGAGACTGCTGATCCATGTGGCCGCCGACGTGGCCGAGAAGCGACGGGCCCGCGGGCTGAAACTGAACCACCCCGAGGCGGTCGCCCTCATCACGTCACACATCCTCGAAGGCGCGCGCGACGGCCGTACGGTCGCCGAGCTGATGTCCTCCGGGCGCAAGATCCTCACCCGGGACGACGTCATGGGGGGCATCCCCGAGATGATCCACGACGTCCAGGTCGAGGCGACCTTCCCGGACGGCACCAAGCTCGTCACCGTCCACGACCCGATCGTCTGACGGGGGAGCGAGAGCCATGATTCCCGGAGAGATCCTGTTCGCCGACGGCACCGTCGCCTTCAACGAGGGCCGCGAGGTCACCCGGATGACCGTCCTCAACGCCGCCGACCGGCCCGTCCAGGTCGGCTCCCACTACCACTTCGCCGAGGCCAATCCCGGTCTGGACTTCGACCGCGCCGCCGCGCGCGGCAAGCGGCTCAACGTCGCAGCCGGCACCGCCGTGCGCTTCGAGCCCGGGATCCCCGTCGACGTCGAACTCGTTCCGCTCACCGGCGCCCGTGTCGTGCCCGGCCTGCGCGGGGAGACCGGAGGTGCCCTCGATGCCTGAGCTCTCGCGCGCCGCGTATGCCGACCTGTTCGGCCCCACCACCGGCGACCGCATCCGGCTCGCCGACACCGACCTGCTGATCGAGATCGAAGAGGATCGTTCCGGCGGCCCCGGGCTCGCCGGTGACGAGGCCGTCTTCGGCGGCGGCAAGGTCATCCGCGAATCCATGGGCCAGGCGCGCGCTACGCGCGCAGACGGCACTCCGGACACGGTCATCACGGGTGTCGTGATCGTCGACCACTGGGGGATCGTCAAGGCCGACGTCGGCATCCGCGACGGCCGGATCACCGGCATCGGCAAGGCCGGCAACCCCGACACCATGGACGGGGTCCACCCCGACCTCGTCATCGGCCCCGAGACCGAGATCATCGCGGGCAACGGACGGATCGTCACCGCGGGCGCCATCGACGCGCACGTCCACCTGATCTGTCCGCAGATCGCCGACGAGGCGCTCGCCTCCGGCATCACGACGCTGGTCGGCGGCGGCACCGGTCCCGCCGAGGGCTCGAAGGCGACGACGGTCACTCCCGGCCCCTGGCATCTCGCCCGGATGCTGGAGGCGATGGAGCAGTACCCGCTCAACTTCGGTCTGCTCGGCAAGGGCAACACCGTCTCGCGCGACGCGATGCTGTCGCAGATCCGGGGCGGGGCGCTCGGTCTCAAGCTGCACGAGGACTGGGGCTCCACGCCCGCCGTCATCGACGCCGCGCTGACCGTCGCCGACCGCACCGGCATCCAGGTCGCCATCCACACGGACACCCTGAACGAGGCCGGGTTCGTCGGCGACACGCTCGCCGCGATCGCCGGCCGCGGCATCCACGCCTACCACACCGAGGGCGCGGGCGGCGGGCACGCGCCGGACATCATGACCGTGGTCTCCGAGCCGTACGTACTGCCCAGCTCCACCAACCCGACCCGGCCGTACACCGTCAACACCGCCGAGGAACACCTCGACATGCTGATGGTCTGCCACCACCTCAACGCGGCCGTCCCGGAGGACCTGGCCTTCGCCGAGTCCCGCATCCGGCCCTCCACCATCGGGGCCGAGGACATCCTGCACGACCTGGGCGCCATCTCGATCATCTCCTCCGACGCCCAGGCGATGGGCCGGGTCGGCGAGGTCATCATGCGGACCTGGCAGACGGCCCATGTGATGAAGCGGCGGCGCGGCGCCCTCCCCGGTGACGGGCGCGCGGACAACCACCGCGTACGTCGCTATGTCGCCAAGTACACGATCAACCCGGCGCTCGCACAGGGCCTCGCCCGCGAGATCGGCTCCGTCGAGACCGGCAAGCTCGCCGACCTCGTGCTGTGGGAGCCCGCGTTCTTCGGGGTCAAGCCGCAGCTGGTCATCAAGGGCGGGCAGATCGCGTACGCGCAGATGGGCGACGCCAACGCGTCCATCCCGACACCGCAGCCGATCCTGCCCCGGCCGATGTTCGGGGCGATCGGACGGGCACCGGCCTCGAACTCGTTCAACTTCGTGGCGCCGCTCGCCATCGAGGACGGGCTGCCGGAGCGGCTCTCGCTGGGGAAGCGGTTCGTGGCGATCGAGTCGACGCGTGGGGTGACCAAGGCCGACATGCGGGAGAACGACGCCCGGCCGCGGGTGCGGGTCGATCCCGACAGCTTCGCCGTGCACATCGACGGGGAGCTGGTGGAGGCCACACCGGCCTCCGAACTGCCCATGGCCCAGCGTTACTTCCTCTTCTGATGTCCCGCGCGGCACTACTCGTGCTGGCCGACGGCCGCTTCCCCGCCGGAGGGCACGCCCACTCCGGCGGGGCCGAGGCGGCCGTCAAGGCCGGCCGGATCAGCGGGGCGGCGAGCCTGGAGGACTTCTGCCGGGGGCGACTGCGGACGGCGGGGCTGGTGTCGGCCGCCCTGGCCGCGGCGGCCGCGCTCGGGGTCGATCCGGCGCTGCTGGACTCGGCCGCGGACGCGCGTACGCCGTCGCCGGCTCTGCGGGTCGCCGCGCGGCGGCTCGGGCGGCAGTTGACGCGGGCGGCTCGGGCGACCTGGCCGTCCGGGGAACTCGACGCGCTGGCGCGGGCCTTTCCCAAGGGAGCGCATCAGCCGGTCGTACTGGGGCTGGCGGCGCGGGCCGCGGGGCTTGGTCCCGAAGACGCCGCGTACTGCTCCGCGTACGAGAGCGTCAGCGGTCCGGCGACCGCGACCGTGCGGTTGCTGAGCCTTGATCCGTTCGATGCCACGGGGGTGCTGGCCCGGCTCGCGCCGGAGCTGGACGTCGTGGCGCGTGCGGCGGCCGACGCGGCGCGGAACGTGGTCGACGGTGGGGTCGACGCGTTGCCGGCGGCATCGGCGCCGTTGTTGGAGATCAGCGCGGAGGCGCATGCCGCTTGGGCTGTACGGCTCTTCGCGTCGTAGGCGGATCGCCCCCGCCGCCCCTGCCCATTCCCCTCCCTGGGGGCTCCGCCCCCAGACCCCCGTATCGGCGTGAAAGACCACACCTCGGAGCCGCATCATGCATCTTGACCACGATCACTCCCACGACGGGGCCTCCGCCGTCAGTGCCGACGCTCGTCGGCCCGACGGCTCGCGGCGCGCTCTGCGCATCGGGCTCGGTGGGCCCGTCGGGTCCGGGAAGACGGCGACCGTCGCCGCGCTCTGCCGGGCGCTGCGGGAGGAGCTGTCGCTCGCGGTCGTCACGAACGACATCTACACGCGGGAGGACGCCGAGTTCCTGCTGCGGGAGGCCGTGCTGCCGCCGGAGCGGATCACCGCCGTGGAGACGGGGGCGTGCCCGCACACCGCGATCCGGGACGACATCTCCGCGAACCTCGAAGCGGTGGAGGACCTGGAGGACGAGGTGGGGCCCTTGGACCTCATCCTCGTCGAGTCCGGGGGTGACAACCTCACCGCGACGTTCTCCAAGGGGCTGGTGGACGCGCAGGTCTTCGTCATCGACGTGGCGGGCGGGGACGACATTCCGCGCAAGGGCGGCCCTGGTGTCACCACCGCCGATCTGCTCGTCGTCAACAAGACCGACCTCGCGCCGTACGTGGGGTCCGACCTGGGACGGATGGCCGCCGACGCCAAGGCGCAGCGGGCGGAGCTGCCCGTCGTCTTCCAGTCGCTGCGGACCGAGGCCGGGGTGACGGCCGTCGCCGACTGGGTGCGGGAACGACTGGCCGCGTGGACGGCATGACCACAGCGGGAGTGCGGGCCACCGCACGGATCGGGGCACGGGCGGACGGGCGTGGCGGCACCGCGCTGCCCGTGCTGGAGGGAGAGGGGCCGCTCGCGCTGCGGCGCACCCGGGCGAGCGGGGACGAGGCACGCGTCATGCTCGTCGGGGCGATGAGCGGGCCGCTCGGCGGTGACCGCTTCGCCGTGCGGGCGGAGGTGGGGGAGGGGGCCCGGCTGTACGTCGGATCGGCCGCCGCGACCATCGCCCTGCCGGGACAGGCCAAGGGCGAGGCCCGTTACGACGTGCGGCTCGACGTGTCCGGCGGGGGTGAACTGTACTGGCTGCCCGAGCAGTTGATCTCCGCCCAGGGGAGTGACCTGTACGTGTCCTCGCGCGTCGAGCTCCGGTCGGGCGCCCGGCTCGTCTTCCGGGAGGAGCAGGTGCTCGGGCGCGTCGGCGAGCAACCCGGACGGCTCACCAGTCGTCTTACCCTGCGGCTCGACGGACGGCCGCTGCTGGACCAGGAGCTGTCGTGCGGCCCCGGCGCACCCGGCGGCTGGGACGGTCCCGCGGTACTCGGAGGACATCGGGCACTGGGGCAACTCGTCGTCGTACGACCGGAGTTCGAGCATGAGCCGCCGCAGGCGCGGCTGTTGGGGGAGTGCGCGGCCCTCATGCCGCTCGCCGGGCCCGCGGCCCTGGTGAGCGCCCTGGCGCCGGACGCGCTGCGACTGCGGCGGGTACTGGACGAGGCCTTGCGCGCACTCGACCGATAAATCGACAAGTACTCTCCGCTCAACGGGACTTGGTGCCCCGGTTATCGGAATGGTAAAGAAGGCCGGTCACCCCTGTTCTCAGGGACCTCACAGCCGAAAGGATCCCCGTACCAATCGCAACGATGTACGGGGAGGTCCCACTTGAGGGCTAAGAGACCGACGAGACGCCTGACCGCGTTCGCTTCGGCCGGAGCACTCGTCACGGCGACCCTGATAGCCGGAGCCGTCGCGGCGCCGTCGGCCACCGCCGACTCGCGTCACGGTCAGGACCGCGAGGCCCGCGGCGCGGCGATCGCCGCCGCCCGAGCCGCGAAGGCCGGGATCAACTGGCAGGACTGCCCCGCGGACTGGGGCTTCGAGAAGCCGATCCAGTGCGGCTGGGTGTCCGTCCCGCTCGACTACGCCCACCCGTACGGCAAGCAGATCAAGCTCGCCGTCGACCGCATCGGGAACACCGGGACCAAGGCGGAGCGCCAGGGCGCGCTCGTCTACAACCCGGGCGGCCCCGGTGGTTCGGGCATGCGCTTCCCGCGCCGCGTCACCACCAAGGCCCCTCTGTGGGTGAACACCTCGAAGGCGTACGACTTCGTGGGCTTCGACCCGCGTGGTGTCGGCCACTCCGCCCCGATCTCCTGCATTGACCCTCAGGAGTTCGTGAAGGCGCCCAAGGCCGACCCGGTCCCGGGCTCCGAGGCCGACAAGCGCGCCCAGCGCAAGCTCGCCGCCGCGTACGCGGACGGCTGCGCCAAGCGCAGCGGCAAGGCGATGCTGGCGCAGATGACCACGCCCAACACCGCCCGCGACCTGGACGTCATCAGGGCCGGACTCGGTGAGAAGAAGCTCAACTACCTGGGCGTCTCCTACGGCACCTACCTCGGCGCCGTCTACGGCACCCTGTTCCCGGGCCACGTCCGCCGCATGGTCGTCGACAGTGTCGTCAACCCGGCGAAGGAGAACATCTGGTACCAGGCCAACCTGGAGCAGGACATCGCCTTCGAGGGCCGCTGGAAGGACTGGGAGGACTGGGTCGCCAAGAACGACACCGCCTTCCACCTCGGCGACACCCGCGCCAAGGTCCAGGACCAGTGGCTGAAGCTGCGGGCCACCGCGAAGAAGAGCCCGCTCGGTGGCGTCGTCGGCCCCGCCGAACTGATCTCCTTCTTCCAGAGCGCCCCTTACTACGACTCGTCGTGGGTGCCGGTCGCGACGGCGTTCAGCAAGTACGTCGCCGGTGACACCCAGGCGCTCGTCGACGCCGCCGCCCCCGACATGTCCGACACCGTGGGCAACATCGCCTCGGAGAACGGCAACGCCGTCTACACGGCCGTCGAGTGCGCCGACGCCAAGTGGCCCACCAGCTGGTCGAAGTGGGACAAGGACAACACGAAGCTCCACAAGAGCTACCCGTTCATGACGTGGGCCAACGCGTGGATGAACCTTCCCTGCGCGACCTGGCCGGTCAAGCAGCAGACCCCGGTGAACGTCAAGACCGGCAAGGGTCTGCCCGCCGTCCTGATCGTGCAGTCCACGCGTGACGCCGCCACCCCGTACCCCGGCGCCGTCGAACTGCACAAGCGCTTCAAGGGCTCCCGCCTGATCACCGAGAACGGTGCGGGCTCGCACGGTGTGACCGGCCTGGTCAACCCGTGCATCAACACCCGGGTTGACTCCTACTTGCTCACCGGCAAGACGGACGCGGCCGATGTGACGTGCACCCCGCACGCCACGCCGACCCCGTAACACCCCACGCACAGAGGGGCGGCCGGATCCCCGGCCGCCCCTTCTGTCTGCCGTGCTTCTCTCAACTCAAAGGCATCCGCGGGAACTTGCGAGCCTGTGCCGCGGCCTCGGCCGCCTCCTCCGCCTTGACGACGGCCGCGTACCGGTCGACGTACTCCTGCTCGGAGAGAGTGAGGATGGCGTACATGATCTCGTCGGTGACGGCGCGCAGGATGGCCTTCTCGTTCTCCATCCCGGCGTAGCGGGAGAAGTCGAGGGGCTTCCCGAAGCGGATCACCACGGGGTGCAGGCTCGGGATCTTCTGACCCGGCGGCTGTGCCTCGAAGGTGCCGATCATGGCGCAGGGGATGACCGGAACCCCGGCCTTCAGCGCCATGACCGCGACGCCGACCTTGCCCTTGTAGAGGCGCCCGTCGTGCGAACGCGTCCCCTCCGGGTAGATGCCGAGCAGTTCGTCCCTGCGCAGCACGCCCAGTCCCTCGCGGATCGCGGCCTGGCCCGCGTCCTTGCCGGAGCGGTCCACCGGGATCTGTCCGGCGCTGCGGAAGAAGGCGGCCGTCAGCCGTCCCTTGATACCGGGCCCCGTGAAGTACTCGGCCTTCGCCAGGAAGGTGATCCGCCGCTTCAGGATCGCGGGCATCAGGAAGTGGTCCGAGAACGAGAGGTGGTTGCCGGCCACGATGGCGGGGCCCGACGCCGGTATGTGCTCAAGGCCCTCGATCCGGGGCCGGAACACCAGCCTCAACAGTGGACCCAGAAGCACGTATTTGAGCACGTAGTAGAACACGGTGTCTCTCCATCTCTACCGGATCGGCTCTGGGGCCGCGTTCCTCCGGACTTGGTCATCTCTGAGGATGCTCTACCGGCCACGTGGGGGATAGGGGCCGCTCGTGACGCACGTCAAACGCCGCGTGCCCGGTGGCGGCGTACCGCGTCGCGGTTGGCACAGCGCGGGGAGCAGTACCGCTGCCGTCCGGTGCGGGAGGTGTCGGCGAAGATCGTGGTGCACTCGCTCACGGCGCAGCGTCTGAGGCGGTGCATGCCTCGTCCGGTCAGGTGCAGTGCGGTACCCACGGCGATGAGTGAGATCAGCACGGAGGCGAGTGTCTGCCGGTCGTCGCGGAAGTGCAGGTGCCAGCCACTGCCGGCGTGGTTGGTCATCCGCGGGTGGGCGGCGGCCGCCGCCAGCATCCGGTTGAGCAGTTCGGCGCGTTCGTGTTCGTCGGTGGCATCGACGACTTTCTCCCACGCCTCCAGCGCGTCCTGGGTGCGGTGGAGGTCCTGGGGGGTGGCCGGGTTCTCCAGCACCAGCCCGGCGGCGCGGCAGCGGTCCGCGAGCTCCTCGACGCCGGCCGGGCGTCGGTTGGCAAGATCGGCGGCCAGGTTCACAGCGTCCTCGCCGTAAGGGTTGAGGTGCATAAGACCATTACAGCAGTCTGGTCGGCATGGGACAACGCAATGAGAACGGGCCGGCCGTACGACAGGCCGTGGAGTACGACCTGGTGGAGCTCGTACGTCTGCGGGCCCTGCTGTTCGAGAACCTCGGCGGTCACTTCTTCCACCCCGCGGCGGCGGACGACGACTGGCTGGACGCCCTGGCCGTGGTGCTGAAGGAACAGCTGACCGCGGATGCCGTGCGCATTCTCGTGGTGGACGGCGACGGCGACGGCGACGGCGACGGCGACCGTGGCCTGGCCGCCTGTGGGATCGCCACCATCGAGCAGCGGTTGCCCGGCCCGCACCTGCGCAACGGCCGGATCGGGCATGTGATCGGCGTGGTCACCGACCCTGCGTACCGGCGGCGCGGCCACAGCCGCTCGATCATGCGGGGCCTGCTCGACTGGTTGAGGGAACGTGAGGTCGCCCGAGTGGACCTGTACGCCTCCGCCGAGGGCGAACCGCTGTACCGCGAACTCGGCTTCACCAACCACCCCGACCCCGCGCTGTACCGGCGGCCGTGAGCCACCGGGTCGACGGTGCGCACGACGTGCGGCGGCGGTCGACAGGCCGGGAAAGCGCCGGGCGTGCGCTCTCCCGGCCCGCCGTACGGGCTCAGGACGCGGACAGCTCCGTGCGGAGTCCGGGCCGCGGTGACCAGGTTCTCCAGCGAGGCGCGGGTCTCGGGCCAGGCGCGGGTCTTCAGGCCGCAGTCGGGGTTGACCCACAGTCGTTCGGCGGGGATGGCCTCAAGCCCCTTGCGCAGCAGGGCCGCCGCCTCGTCCGCTCCGGTTACGCGTGGGGAGTGGATGTCGTACACGCCGGGTCCGGCCTCGCGCGGGGAGCCGTGTTCGGCGAGTTCGCGGGCGACCTGCATGTGGGAGCGGGCGGCCTCCAGGCTGATGACGTCGGCGTCGAGGTCGTCGATGGCCTGGACGATATCGCCGAACTCGGCGTAGCACATGTGGGTGTGGATCTGGGTGTCCGGCCGTACGCCCGCGGCGGCCTTCAGCTCGGCGGGCGTACGGTCCTGGACCAGGGCCGGTTCGTCGAGCTGCACCCACTCGGCGCCGGCCGTGCGCAGGTCGGCGAGGACTTGGGCGTACACGGGCAGCAGCCGGTCGAGGAGCGTCAGCGGGTCGAAGTCCGCGGCGACGCCCGGCGCGGGCTTGGCGAGCAGGAGATAGGTGACGGGGACCACGAGGACGGGGCGGGCGTTGAGGGCGAGGGTGAGGGCCTGGCCCAACTCGGCGACCTGCTTGGTGAAATCGGCCGTGAAGACGGTGTCCGGGCCCAACTCGGGCACCAGATAGTGGTAGTTGGTGTCGAACCACTTCGTCATCTCCAGCGGCGCCGCGAGTCCTCGGTGACCTTGCCGGGGATGCCCTGGAGCGCGGCTTCGCGGCCGGGGCCCGCCAGGAATCCGCGTGGTTCCGGCAGAGCGGCGGGGGGGGGGGGGCCCCCGGGGGCGGGGGGGGGGCCCCCCCGCCGGGGGGGGGGGGGGGGGGGGGGCCCCCCCCCCCCCGGGCGGGCCCG
>NZ_JBIVXA010000014.1:0-58440 GCF_044768965.1 Streptomyces sp. NPDC090798 | reverse complement strand
GGGGGTCCGGGGGGGGGGGCGCCCGGGGCGGGGGCCGGGGGGGCGGCCCCCCCCCCGGCGGGGGGGGGGCGGCGCGGGGGGGGGGGGGGCCCGCCCGGGGGGGGGGGGGCCCCCCCCCCCGCCGGCCGGGCGATGGGGGCGCGGCGTGCCCACCGCGCCAGGTGCCGTCCCGGCGTCCGGTGCCGGTGTCAGACCCCCTGCGTCAGCACCTTCTCCAAGGCGCCCAGGGCGGACTGGAGTTCCTCACCGGTGATCGTCAGCGGCGGGGCCAGTCGGATCGTCGATCCGTGGGTGTCCTTGACCAGAACTCCCTCGCGCATCAGACCCTCGCTGATCTCGCGCCCGGTGCCGATGGCCGGGTCGATGTCGACGCCCGCCCACAGCCCGCGAGCGCGGAAACCCTCCACGCCCCGGCCCACGAGCGCCGTCAGGCCACCGCGCAGGACCACACCCAACTCGGCCGCCCTGCTCTGGAACTCACCGGTCTCCAGGAGTCCGACGACCGCGGAGCCGACCGCCGCGGCCAGCGGATTGCCGCCGAAGGTCGAGCCGTGCTCACCGGGCCGCAGCACCCCGAGCACGTCCCGGCGGCCGACCACCGCCGACACCGGCACGATGCCGCCGCCGAGCGCCTTGCCCAGGAGGAGCAGGTCGGGGACGACGTCCTCGTGTTCCACGGCGAGCGTGGTGCCGGTGCGGCCCAGGCCCGACTGGATCTCGTCCGCGATGAACAGACAGCCGGCACGCCGGGTCAGCTCGCGGACACCGGTCAGGTAGCCGTCGTCCGGGATGACGACGCCCGCCTCGCCCTGGATGGGCTCGATCAGCACGGCCGCGGTGGTCTCGTCGACGGCCGCCTCCAGCGCGGCGAGGTCGTTGTACGGGACGACGCGGAAGCCCGGGGTGAACGGGCCGAAGCCGGCGCGGGCCGTCTCGTCCGTCGAGAAGCTCACGATCGTCGTCGTACGGCCGTGGAAGTTGTCCGCGGCCACCACGATCGTCGCCTGGTCCGGTGCGACGCCCTTCACCTCGTACGCCCACTTGCGGGCCACCTTGATGGCGCTCTCCACCGCCTCCGCGCCCGTGTTCATCGGCAGGACCATGTCCAGGCCGGTCAACTCGGCCAGCGACTCGGCGAACTGGGCCAGCCGGTCGTTGTGGAAGGCGCGCGAGGTGAGCGTCAGCCGGTCCAGCTGACGGTGCGCCGCGTCGATCAGCACCGGGTTGCGGTGGCCGAAGTTGAGGGCCGAATAGCCCGCCAGCATGTCGAGGTAGCGGCGGCCCTCGACGTCCTCGACCCAGGTGCCCTCGGCGTGGGCGACGACCACGGGAAGGGGGTGGTAGTTGTGCGCGAGGACGGGCTCCTCGGCGCGGATCAGGTCGGCGGAGGAGCGCGGACCGGCGGCGGAGGACGCGAGCGTACGGGCGGGAGCGGTCATGAGCGGATCTCCTGGGTGCAGCACTTGATGCCACCGCCGGCCTTGTGGAACTCGGAGAGGTCGACGGGGACGGGGACGTAGTCGTGGCGGGCGAGCCGGTCGGCTAGGGCCTCGGCGCGCGGCGCGATGAAGACGTGGCGGCCGTCGGAGACGGAGTTCAGGCCGAAGGTGTAGGCGTCCTCACGGGTCGCGAGCACCGCGTCCGGGAAGAGCCGGGCCAGGACCTCGCGACTGCCGGGCGAGAACGCCTCCGGGTAGTACGCGATGTTCGCCTCGGGTCCGTCGTCCAGGACGAAGAGCGCCGTGTCCAGATGGTAGAAGCGCGGGTCCACGAGTTGGAGGCTGACCACCGGGACGCCGAAGAACTCCTGCACCTCGCGGTGCGCCTCGGGGGTCGTCCGGAATCCGGTGCCGGCCAGCACGTACCGGCCCACCGGGACGAGGTCGCCCTCGCCCTCGCAGACGGACTCGGGACGGTAGACGTCGAAACCGGCCGCCTTGAACCAGGTCTCGTACGCGGTGGACTCGGGGCGGCGCTGCGGCGCGTGGAAGTACGACCCGAAGACCCGGCCCGCCAGGACGAGCGCGGAGTTGGCCGCGAACACCATGTCCGGAAGATCCGCCACGGGTTCCACGGTGTCCACGGTGTGGCCGTGGGCCCGGTAGGCGCTGATCAGCGCCGCCCACTGGGCACGGGCCAGATCGACGTCCACTTGGGCGTCGGGATGCATCCAGGGATTGATCGCGTACTGCACGGCGAAGTGTCTGGGTTCGCAGACGAGAAAGCGCCGAGGGCGCGGCACACGGCTGTCGGGCACAGAGAGGTTCCTCCGCTTCCTGCGGTGTCGACTGGGGTGCCTCCAAGGTAGGAAACGGGGGATACGGGCGACAAGAGACGAGAGCTGCGTGTGTGCGCAGCATCGCTGCGCAATCACTCAGGTCAACGCAGGTTTGATGCGTCCAGCGCATCCTGTGGGGCCGCGTGGGTGGCGCCCGCCTCCGGGGCCTCCGGCAGCAGATGCGACAGCACCATGTAGCTGATCGTCTTCCGGATGAAGGGCTCGGTGCGGATCCGCTCCAGCACCTCCTCGAAGTGGTCGACATCCGTGGCGCGCACATGGAGCAGCGCGTCCGCGCCGCCCGTCACGGTCATGGCCGCGGTGATCTCCGGATGGTTGCGGACCACCTCCGCGAGCCGTCGGGGCGGCGCCGCGCCCTCGCAGTACACCTCGACGTACGCCTCCGTGCGCCAGCCGAGCGCCGTCGGCTTCACCGTGGCCGTGAACCCGGTGATCACACCGGTCTCGCGGAGCCGGTCGACACGGCGCTTCACCGCGGTGGCCGACAGTCCGATCGCCGTGCCGATCTCGGCGAAGCTCGTCCGGGCGTTGGCCATCAGGGCCGTGATGATCTTGCGGTCGAGTTCGTCGAACATCGCGGGCTTGCTGTTCATGGCGGCACTGTATCCAGCGACAACGTCCACGCAACCAGCGACAACGTCCGCATGTCCGGCGACGACGTCCACGTCCCGCACATGTCCAGGCATGCCGATCGCTCCTACACTCCACTCTCATGCTGCGCGCGCTCGCCGTCGACGACGAACAACCGTCCCTCGAGGAACTCCTCTACCTCCTGAACACCGATCCCCGGATCTCCAGCGCCGAGGGCGCCGGCGACGCGACCGAGGCGCTGCGCCGGATCAACCGGGCCCTGGAATCCGGACCCGACGGGCCCGAGGCCATCGACGTCGTCTTCCTCGACATCCACATGCCCGGACTCGACGGACTCGACCTCGCCCGGCTGCTCACCGGCTTCGCCTCGCCGCCGCTCGTCGTGTTCGTCACCGCCCACGAGGGCTTCGCCGTCCAGGCCTTCGACCTCAAGGCCGTCGACTACGTCCTCAAGCCGGTACGGCGGGAGCGGCTGGCCGAAGCCGTCCGGCGGGCCGCCCAACTCCAGGAGACCGCACCGCGGATACCCGTCCACGAGCCCGACCCGGACCACGTATCCGTCGAACTCGGCGGCGTCACCCGCTTCGTGGCCGTCGAGGACATCACCCACGTCGAAGCGCACGGCGACTACGCACGCCTGCACACCGCCCAGGGCAGCCATCTCGTCCGCATCCCGCTCTCCACCCTGGAGGAACGCTGGCGCGCACGCGGCTTCGTCCGCATCCACCGGCGCCATCTCGTCGCCCTGCGCCACATCGGCGAACTCCGCCTGGACGCGGGCACCGTGAGCGTCCTCGTCGACTCCGTCGAACTCCAGGTCAGCCGTCGGCACGCCCGCGAACTGCGCGATCTGCTGATGCGCCGGACCACGAGCTGAGAGGGGGAAACGGCGTGCCGCAGGACCCGACCGAACGCCGGGTGGTCGTCACCGGAGTGCCCCGGCGCACCCGCCGCACCTCCGGCTACTACCGGCCCAGGACCGAGATCGACGAACAGACCACGCTCGGCCACACCTACGTCCGCTCCCTGATGCGCAGTCAACTCCGCGCGGCAATCATGGTGTTCGCCGTGCTGGTCCTGCTGGTCGGGCCACTGCCCCTGGTCTTCGCCGCGATGCCGGACGGCGCGAGCCTGGAGTGGGCCGTGCTCGGCTTCTGCGTCTACCCGCCCCTGGTCCTGCTCGCCCGCTGGTACGTGCGGCGCGTGGAGCGCAACGAGAAGGACTTCGTGCGCCTCGTCGAAGACCGCTGAGCCGAGAACGAGGACCGCTGAGTCATGGACGAGGGCTGTAGAGACGTGAATGAGGACCGCTGAGCCGTGAATCAGAACTACGCCGTCCCCGCCGTCGCCCTCGTCGTCGTGGCGACCGTCCTGGTCGGCGCGTTCGGCCTGCGCATCTCCCGGACCACCTCCGACTTCTACGTCGCCTCACGCACCGTGGGCCCCCGGCTCAACGCGGCCGCGATCAGCGGCGAGTACCTCTCCGCCGCCTCCTTCCTCGGCATCGCGGGCCTCGTCCTGGTCCAGGGCCCCGACATGCTCTGGTACCCCGTCGGCTACACGGCCGGCTATCTCGTGCTGCTCCTGTTCGTCGCGGCCCCGCTGCGCCGCTCCGGCGCGTACACCCTGCCCGACTTCGCGGAGGCACGCCTCGGCTCACCGGCCGTGCGACGCCTCGCCGGTGCCTTCGTGGTCGGGGTCGGCTGGCTCTACCTGCTGCCCCAACTACAGGGCGCCGGGCTGACGCTGGCCGTCCTGACCGACGCGCCCGACTGGTTCGGCGGGGTGCTCGTCGCGGTCGTCGTGGTCGCCACCGTCGCCGCCGGAGGCATGCGCAGCATCACCTTCGTACAGGCCTTCCAGTACTGGCTGAAGCTCACCGCCCTGCTGGTCCCCGCACTCTTCCTGGTCCTCGCCTGGCAGGCCGACGGCGCCCCGCGCCCGGCCTTCGCCGAACCCGCGACCTTCCGCGAGCAGCGCGTCGTCCGCGTCGACGACAGCCTCGACCTGAAGCTCTCGGACCCGCTGGGCGTCACGGCCACCGGCACGGTCGACGGCCACCGCTACGACGGTGAGCGGCTGCGACTCCCCGCGGGCGTCCACCACATCGAGCGCGGCACCCGGCTGACCTTCGCCCAGGGCGACCCCGTCCCGGCCGCCGACCGGGGCAGCAACGGCGGCATGTCGACCTCGCTGGCGGCGGGCCGCGAGGAACGACCGCTGTACGCCACGTACGGACTGATCCTCGCCACCTTCCTCGGCACCATGGGACTGCCGCACGTCGTCGTCCGCTTCTACACCAGCCCGCACGGTGTCGCGGCCCGCCGCACCACGGTCGCCGTCCTCGGCCTGATCGGCGCGTTCTATCTGCTGCCGCCCGTCTACGGGGCGCTCGGCCGCCTGTACGCCCCCGAACTGAGCCTCGCCGGGAACGCCGACGCCGCCGTCCTGCTGCTGCCCGACCGCGTGATCGGCGGCCTCGGCGCGGATCTCCTGGGCGCGCTGGTGGCGGGCGGGGCCTTCGCGGCGTTCCTGTCGACCGCGTCCGGACTGACCATGGCGGTGGCCGGGGTCCTCACCCAGGACGTGCTGCCCTCGCGCGGGGTACGCCACTTCCGGCTGGGCACCGTACTGGCCATGGCGGTGCCGCTCGCGGCGAGCGTGATCGTCGGTGGACTGCCCGTCGCCGACGCCGTCGGACTCGCCTTCGCCGTGTCCGCGTCCTCCTTCTGCCCGCTGCTCGTCCTCGGCATCTGGTGGCGGCGGCTGACCCCGCCGGGCGCGGCGGCCGGAATGCTCGTCGGCGGCGGCGCGGCCTTCGTCGCCGTCGCCGCCACCATGGCGGGCTACCCGGGCTCGGGCGTGCTGCACGCACTGCTCGCCTGGCCCGCGCTCTGGTCGGTGCCGCTCGGGTTCCTCACCATGGTCCTGGTGTCGCTGGCCACGGCCGGACGGGTGCCGGCCGGGACGGCGGCGATCCTGGCCCGCTTCCACCTGCCGGAAGAACTGGCCGCAGGGGACAGGCGCGCAGACGCCGACGCACGCGGGGAGGCCAAGGCGTGAGCGTGTCGTCGAGCGGGGCGGTGACGGCGTGAGCGGATTCCTGGCGGGCCTGTGCGTCGCCGTGCTCCCGCTGCTGGCCGCCGGGTTCTGGCTCGGCAGGCGTACCGCGCGGCCCGAGAACCTCGGCGGGCTCGGCACTCCCGTCGAACACGCCACCTTCGAGACCCTGCACACCGCCTCGCTGGCCGCGCCCCCACTGCGCGCGGGCCTCACCGGGGAGACCGCCCGCAAGTCCGCCCGCCGACTGCGCACCCTGCTCGGCACGGACGCCCTGTGCCTCACCGACCAGGACACCGTCCTCGCCTGGGACGGCCTGGGGGAGCACCACCGCACCGAGATCATGGAACGGCTCGGCGGCCCCCTGGAGACCGGCCGCGGCGAGGCCTTCCGGCTGAAGTGCGACGAGCCCGACTGCTCCCTGCGCTGGGCCGTCGTCGCACCGCTCACCGTCGACGACCGCGTCCACGGAGCGCTCGTGGCCTGCGCGCCCCGCGAGTCCGCCGTCCTCGTCCGCGCCGCGGGCGAGGTCGCCCGCTGGGTCTCCGTGCAACTGGAACTCGCCGACCTCGACCAGTCCCGCACCCGTCTGATCGAGGCCGAGATCAAGGCCCTGCGTGCCCAGATCTCCCCGCACTTCATCTTCAACTCGCTGGCGGTGATCGCCTCGTTCGTCCGCACCGACCCCGAGCGAGCCCGCGAACTGCTCCTGGAATTCGCCGACTTCACGCGCTACTCGTTCCGCAGGCACGGCGACTTCACCACCCTCGCCGACGAACTGCACGCCATCGACCACTACTTGGCGCTGGTCAGAGCCCGCTTCGGCGACCGCCTCTCGGTCACCCTGCAGATCGCCCCCGAGGTGCTGCCGGTCGCGCTGCCCTTCCTCTGCCTCCAACCGCTCGTGGAGAACGCCGTCAAACACGGACTGGAGGGCAAGACGGACAAGAGCCACATCAGCATCACCGCCCAGGACGCGGGCGCCGAGGCGCTGGTCGTGATCGAGGACAACGGCACCGGAATGGACCCCGACCGGCTGCGCCGCATCCTCGCCGGGGAGGTGAGCCCCTCCGGCGGCATCGGACTGTCCAACGTCGACGACCGGCTCCGCCAGGTCTACGGGGACGAGTACGGCCTCGTCATCGAGACCGCCGTGGGAGCGGGCATGAAGATCACCGCCCGGCTGCCGAAGTACCAGCCGGGGGTGCACTCGGCGGGACCGCTGCCCAGGGAGTGACACCGACCCGGGCGCATCAGGCGCCCCGCGAGGCCACCATGCCGACCGTGAGCAGACCGAGCACCACCCAGCCGAACCACAGCCAGCCGTTGCTGCCGAGCGCCACCGTGTAGGCCGTCACCATGACGAGTCCGCCGACGGTGAGCACCCCCATCGCCTTCGTCGAACCGGGCATCGCACTACACCCTTCTCCCGGCGGGGTCCGCGACGCGGGCCGTGGCCTGCGCCCATTTTCACCCGAAGGGACGAGGTTCGCCAGGGCCGGGTGGGCTACTCGCCCCCGTGCATGAGGGCCTTGTCCAGACGCTCGATGCTGCAGACCACCAGGTAGTACCCCTTCCTCCACAGTCCTGTGCTGCGCAGGCCATGACTCACATAGGTGTCGGCGGGATAGCCGAGTTGCTGCGGCGGGGCGTCGGCCTTGCACTGTTCGTCCGCCTCGGCGTCGGGCTTCCTGCCGGGTGTGAGGGTGGTGAGGTGCGTGATCCGGAAGACCTGGCCCACATGGTCCTGGTCGCAGGAGACGAGCTCGTAGTGGGTGTATTCGCTCGCGTCCCCGCGGGCATGGCCCAGGCAGTCGCCCTGCTGCATCTGGGTCGCGTCCTCGAACGCCATCCCGTACGGGCGCAGGTCGCCGAGCCTGCCGTACACCGGGCCGTGCTTCCCGACCAGCAGGCATGCGACGTTCCCGCCGGTGGCGTCGAAGCCCTCGCGAGTGGGCACCACGGCCAGGCTCTGGACGTGCCAGGCGAGTTTGTCGGCGGTCGCCTTCGTCCGCTCCGCGCACTGGTCCGCTCCGTCGCTGCGGGCCTCCTCGAAGGAGCGGGCCTTGTACAGCTCCATCACCTGCCCGTCGGGGCGCAGCGCTCCGCAGCTCGGATCCAGTTGCAGACGTGGGGTCCCCGAGGACGGTGCGGGGGACGGGTCGCTCAGTACGCAGTCGCCCTTCTTGAGCGGTGCGGAGAGCCCGACCTGGGCGCCGTAGGGGGCTGCGGGCGTCTGCGCCCTGCCGTACCGCGCCACACCCCAGATCACTCCCGCCGTCAGCGACAGCGCGAGGAGCAGTGCCGCGGTCACCTGGAGGAGCGGCGTCCGCCTGCGGCGCCCCCCGCCGGGATCCGGGTCGGGTACGGGGGGTCCCAGGTAACTGGGCGGACCGAAACCGGCGCCGGGCTGCGAGGGGTGCGGGGTCGGCGGACCGAAACCCTGGCCCGGGCGAGGGGCGTACGCGGCCGGGGCACCGGCACGGCTGCCGACCGCCTGCGCCATGGGTGTGTACGCCGCGTGGTGCGCCGGCGCGGGACAGGCCTGGGCCGTGGGGACGTACGAACCCGGCGCAGCGAAACCCTGGTCCCGGGCCGGTCCCACCGAGCTCTGCTCCCGGCCGGGGGCGGCCGGCCCCGGCGCCTGGACGGGCGTGGCCGGTCCCTGGTTCCAGGCGGGCGTGGGCGGCGCGTAGTCGTGGTCCCGGGACGGGCCGCCGGGCGCGAGGCCCGGTGGCGCCGGACCCCCGGGCCCGTCGGAGGTGACGAGCCCCGCCCACGCGGGCTGCGAGCCGTTGTCGACCTGGGTCGGCGGATGAGGCTCGGGCAGGATGATCCGGGCCAGGGCCGCCGCCGTCCGCTCCGCGGAGATCCGCAGGGCCGGGTCCTTGATCAGCAGCGCGTCGATGACCGGCCCCAGCGCGCCGGCCCGCGGGGACGGCGGCGCCTCCTCCGCGACCACCGCGGTGAGCGCTCCGAGGTGGCTGTCGCGGTCGAAGGGGCCCTGGCCCTCCACACCGAAGTACAGGGTGCAGCCCAGCGAGAACAGGTCGGATGCCGCGGTCGGCTGGCCGCCCTGTGCCCGCTCCGGTGCCAGATAGCCGGCCGTGCCGACCAGGACGGAGGTACGGGTCCAGCGGGTCTCGGGGGAGTCCGGCTGGACCGAGATGCCGTAGTCGGTGAGGAGGATGCGCGCGCCGGGGGTGCCCACGCGGTCCGGGGCGAGCAGGATGTTGGCCGGTTTGACGTCCCGGTGCATGATGCCGCGCTCGTGCCCGGCGGTCAGCGCGTCCAGCACCGCGAGGCCGACGCGGGCGCACTCGTCGGGGGCCAGCGGGCCGCGCCGGGCGAGCCAGGCCCGCAGGTCCTCCGCGCCCGCCACGTACTCCATCACGATCCACGGCAGGCCGTCGTGCTCCAGGACGTCGTGGACCGTCACCACGTGCGGATGGCCGCGCAGCACCGCCGCGTGCCGGGCCTCGGCGCGGGCGCGCGCGATCCGCGACTCGTGCTCCTCACTCCCTTCCCGCACATCGCGGAACCTGATCTCCTTGAGCGCCACGTCACAGTCGAGCCGCTGGTCGTGGGCGAGCCAGACATGGCCCATCCCGCCGGAGCCGACCTGCTTCAGAAGCAGATACCGGCCGTTGATGATCCGGCCCACTCCCGACTGCGCTGATCCTGCTGTCATCCGGTTGCCCCCCGGGTTCTGCGTTGTCGTACGCGGGTCAGGCCGCGCTCCCGGTGGACCCATCGGGAGCGGAGTCGCTCGTACCCGGGTCGACCGGGGCGGGCGGTGTGCTCGACACGGGCTCACTCGTCGGCGGCGCGCTGCTGACGGTGGGCCTGGTCGAGGTCGGTTCGTGCGAGGTCGGTTCGGTCGTCGGCACGGTCGGGGCAGTGGCCGAGGGGGTGGTCGGGGCACTGCTCGTCGGTGAGCCGGTCGGAGAGGTGTGCGAGGGGGCGGACGTCGTGCCGCCGCCCGTTCCGCCGCTCGTGTCCGTGGGCGTGGCGGTTTTCGAGGGGGTGGAGGTGACCGTGTCCGTAGGGGCACCCGACCCGGTGCCGCTGTCGGACGGCGAGGCGCTGCCCGACGACGCGGCACCGGACGAGGGGCCGGACGATCCTCCGGACGGTGTAGGCGGGGTCGTCCCGGGATCCGAGCCCGCTCCGTTGGTGCCGTTCGTGCCGCCCGTGCCCGTGCCGGAATCCGACGGCGTGGCCGGGTCACCGCCGCTCTCGGGCGGGCTGTCGGACCGCGCGGACAGGACGACCGACGTGCCCCAGGCGACCTCGCTGCCCTCGGTCGGCCGGGACGCCGTCACCTGGGCGCCGTCGGCCGGCAGCGTGTCACCGACGTACGACATTCCCAGCCCCGCGTCGGTCAGCTGCCGGGTCGCTTCGGCGAAGGTCAGTCCGGTGACGGGTGGCACGGCGTGCTTCTGGCGGGTGTTGAAGGACTTGTCCTGGCTGCCGTCGCTGCCCACCGGGCGGGCGATCCCCCGGCCGGGGTCGTGCACGTCGACGAGCTGGAGCTTGTGGATCTCCCGCGCCCCGGGTGGCGGCTCGACCACCACGACGCGGTCCTGCCGGTAATCGGCCCACTGCTTGTTGCCGTTCTTGAACCGCACGTCGGTCTTCGAGACCTTTCCCTCGAAGGGGAGCAGCGGATTGCCGCAGGAGCACTTCACCGCGGGCAGTCCCTGTTGGTCGACCAGAATGGCGATTCCGGCCTGTAGCAGCGCGGCGTACGAAACCGCCTTGCCGTTCTCGTAGTCGTGATTCGTCACGAGAGTGTCGTGACGCAGTACGACGGGTGTGAGTTGATCGATATAACCCGGGATCTGATCGGTGCTTATATGCAGGACCCGCGCCCATTCCTGCGCCTTCGCCGAGTTCTTGGGGTCGGTGAGGAATTTCTTCAACTTCGCCACGGCGCAGGTGCCGGGCTTCGTGGTGCCGCCCCACACGCCGGTGCCGGGTGCGGTACTGGGTTCGGGCGCCGGCGCCGGTGAACCGCTGCCGTCGCTGCCGTCGGGGGCCCCGCCGTACAGTCCGGGGCTGTTACTGGCCTGCACACCACCGCTGGGCCGGGCCTCGGGCAGGTGGATGTCCGTGCCGAGCTGTCGGTCCTCCTTGAAGAAGGGGGAGACCGAGGAAACGCCCGCCGCCACGGCCCGTACCACGAACAACTGATCGGATTTGCTGCACCCGCTGACCATCAGTACCGAAACCAGCAGTAGAGCGAGCCTTCGGGCGGCGGAAATCCCCGCCCTTTGCATGGACGCACGAATTGACATGACCGCTCCCCCTGCGGTTTCCCCCGTTGTCCCCCCATGCTACTGAACCGAAAAGCCCTTCACGCAAGGTGAATTGCAAAGTTAATTCAGCGGCCGCGTGCGTTGAGTGAGGCCAGATAGGCGTTGTACGCCTCGAGTTCCTTGTCGCCGTCGCGGTCGGCGGCCCGGTCCGTGCGGCGGGCCTGCCGCTTCTCGGAGGCGTACCACTGGAAGAGCAGCGCGATCAGCACGAGGACGGAGGGGATCTCGCTGAACGCCCAGGCGATACCGCCCGCGGCGTTCTGGTCGGCGAGCGCGTCGATGCCGAGCGAGGCGGGCGGGTTCTTGTACGTGTCAACCATCGGCGCGGACGCCATCATCAGCGCGATACCGAAGAACGCGTGGAACGGCATGCCCGCGAACAGCTCCAGCATCCGCATCAGGTAGCCCGGCCGGTGCGGTCCGGGGTCGACGCCCATGATCGGCCAGAAGAAGACCAGGCCGACGGCGAGGAAGTGGCACATCATCGCGATGTGCCCGGTCTTGGAGCCCATCAGGAAGTCGAAGATGGGGGAGAAGTACAGCGCGTACAGGCTCGCGATGAACAGCGGGATCGTGAACGCCGGGTGCGTGATGATCCGCATGTAGCGGCTGTGCAGGAACATCAGCAGCAGTTCACGCGGACCCTTGCTGCCTCGGGTGGCGGCCACCGGCAGCGCTCGCAGCGCCAGCGTGATCGGCGCCCCGAGCAGGATCAGGATCGGCGAGAGCATGCTGATCACCATGTGCTGCACCATGTGCACGCTGAACATGACCATGCCGTAGTCGTTCAGCCTGGTGCACATCACGACCATCACGGTCAGCACGCCGAGCACGAAGGCGATGGTCCGACCGGCCGACCACTTGTCGCCGCGCCGCGCGAGCCGCACGACCCCCCAGCCGTACAGGCCGAGTCCCACCAGGCAGGCGACGAGGAAGAACGGGTCCGCGGACCACACGAGCCCCCGCCCCAGCGTGAACGGCGGCAGATCCATGGTCATGCCGTGCCCGCTGTGATCCATCCGCCGGCTCCTGATTCGTACGTTGTGCGCTGTCTGTCCGAACCAGAGTAGGACCGACCCCGGCCACAACTGTGACCGGGGTCAGTGCGGCGCCCCGTCAGGGGCGCGGGGCTGTGTCACCGTGCGGCTCCGCCGCGTGGGCGCGACAAGCCACGATGTTGCCGCAGCCGAGAACGAATCCTCAGAGCACGCACTCCGCCTCGGCGTACCGCTCCTCGGGAACCGTCTTCAGGCTCTCCACCGCCTCCGCGAGCGACACCATGACGATGTCCGTCCCCCGCAGCGCGGTCATCTTCCCGAAGTCGCCGCGGTGCGCGGCCTCCACCGCGTGCCAGCCGAACCGCGTGGCGAGCACCCGGTCGTACGCCGTCGGCGTCCCCCCGCGCTGGACGTGCCCGAGGATCACCGGCCGGGCCTCCTTGCCGAGGCGCTCCTCCAGCTCCAGGGAGAGCTGCCGGGCGATGCCGGCGAAACGCTCGTGCCCGTAGACGTCCTTGCCGCCCTCGTCGAACTCCATGGTGCCAGGGCGAGGCTTCGCCCCCTCCGCGGCGACGACGATCGCGAACCGCTTGCCCGCCTCGAAGCGCTCGCCGACCCGCGCGGCCAACTCCTCGATGTCGAAGGGGCGTTCGGGGACGACGATGGCGTGCGCGCCCGCGGCCATGCCGGAGTGCAGGGCGATCCAGCCGGTGTGGCGGCCCATGACCTCCACGATCAGCACCCGCTGGTGGGACTCGGCGGTGGTCTTCAGCCGGTCCAGGGCCTCGGTCGCGACACCGACGGCCGTGTCGAAGCCGAAGGTCACGTCCGTGACGGCGATGTCGTTGTCGATGGTCTTCGGCACGCCGACGATCGGCAGGCCGCCGTCCGAGAGCAGCCGGGCCGCCTTCAGCGTGCCCTCGCCGCCGATCGGGATGATCGCGTCGAGGCCGAGCTCCTCGACATGGCCCTTGGCCCGCGCAACACCGTCACGCAGCTGCGCGGGCTGGACCCGGGAGGAGCCGAGGATGGTGCCGCCGCGAGCCAGGATGCCGCTCACCGCGTCGAGGTCGAGCTTCAGGTAGTCGCACTCCAAAAGCCCCTTCCAGCCGTCCCGGAAGCCGATGACCTCGTCGCCGTGGTCCACGACGGCGCGGTGCACGACGGACCGGATGACGGCGTTCAGGCCGGGGCAGTCGCCGCCGGACGTGAGGACACCAATGCGCATAGCCCGAAATACCTTCTCAACGTGGGCCGGGTACCGGACCACGCTGTCCGGCTGGAATCCCGGTCACCCTACCGGCGGGACGGGGTGGTGCCGTAGCGGGCGTCCGCCTGGTGGACGCGGCCGCACAAGTGAGCGGAGACGCGGTCAGGCGGGCCCGACCTGGGTACACAGTGCCGGATACGCCTCGGGCGCGCTTGAGGTATCCCTCGAGCGCGCCCTGTGGACATCTCGCACCGTTTGTCCGTTGTTGGCCGATCGTTCAGGCGGGCTGCTGCGCCGCGGCGATGCGCTCGCCCCGGAGCGCCTCGTACCAGCGGTCGTCGATCGGCGGCAGCGCGTTCACGTCGAGCGCCAGCTTCAGCAGCAGGTCGGCGATCTGCGGGTTGCGGGCGAGCACGGGACCGTGCATGTACGTACCGAAGACCGTGTCGTTGTACGCGCCCTCGGTGCCGTCGCCGGTGCCGTTGCCCTTGCCGAGCCGCACCTGCGCGAACGGGCGCGCGGTGGGGCCGAGGTGGGTGACACCCTGGTGGTTCTCGAAACCGGTCAGCTGCGGCAGACCCAGGCGCGGGTCGATGTCTCCGAGCACGTCACCGACGCACCGCTCTCCCTCGCCACGCGTCGAGACCACGTCGAGCAGGCCGAGGCCCGGCTCGCGCTGCCCGAGGTCGTTGATGAACTCGTGGCCGAGGATCTGGTAGCCGGCACACACCGAGAACACGATCGCGCCGTTGCCGACCGCGCGGTGCAGGCCTCCGTCGCGGCGCAGGCGCTCCGCGGCGAGCCGCTGCGGCCGGTCCTCGCCGCCGCCGATCAGGTAGATGTCGCCGGAGGTCGGGATCGGCTGGTCGCTGCGGACGTCGAGACGGGCGACGTCGAGACCGCGCTGGCGGGCCCGGCGCTCCACGACGAGGGCGTTGCCCTGGTCGCCGTAGGTGCTCAGCAGGTCCGGGTAGATCCACACCAGGCGCAGGCTGTTGTCACTCATTCTCTTGGTCCTCCGTGGCTGCTCAGTTGCCGACACGACGCCTCAAATCCTGGAATGCGGTGTAGTTCGCGATGACCTCGATACGACCGGGCGGGGCGAGCTGCACCGCCTGGTCGAGGTTCTCGCAGACCTGGAAGGACTGGTTGGCGACCTCGAGACGCACGGCGAGGTCGAGCTTGCGGTCGCCGAGCACGAAGATCGGGTGCCCGGTCAGACGGGTGTAGTCGACGTCCCACAGCCAGGAGGTGTCGGTACCGTCGGCGCCCCGCGCGTTCACGGACAGGATGACCGGGGTCGGCGGCGGGTCGATCAGGGAGAACGTCTCGAGCCAGCCCGCGGGGTTCTTGGCGAGAAGCAGACGCAGGTCGCGCTGCATGAACTGCACCACGTCGTAGCGTCCGGCGACCGCCTGCACCTGGTACATGCGCTCCAGTGCGACCTGCGGGGGCACCCCGAAGACCGCGGCGACGGCCGCCGACGAGGCGGCGTTCGCCTTGTTGGCCCGGCCGGGCAGCTGGAGATGGATCGGCCACGCGGAGCCGTGCGGGTCGAGGACGTGGTCGCCGGACAGCGCCCAGGTCGGCGTCGGACGGCGGAAGCCGCAGTCGCCGCAGAACCAGTCGTCGCCGGGGCGCTGCATCACGCCGCCGCAGGACGGGCAGGACCAGGCGTCGTCCTTCCACATCTGACCGGCCGCCACCCACATGACGTTCGGCGAGGAGGAAGCGGCCCACACGACGAGCGGGTCGTCGGCGTTGGCGACCACGACGGCCTTGGAACCGGCCAGACCCTCGCGCCAGTGCTCGGCCATCATCCGGGTCTCGGCGGCCCGGTCGAGCTGGTCGCGGGAGAGGTTGAGCAGGGCGATGCACTTCGGGTCGGTGTCGCGGGCGACACCCGCGAGGTACTTCTCGTCGACCTCGATGACCGCGAACTTCGCGTCCGAACCCCCGGCGAGAGCCGAGGTGATACCGGCCGGCATGTTGGCGCCCAGCGCGTTGGACACGACCGGGCCCGCGGCGCGCAGCGCCTCCGCGATCAGCCGGGTGGTCGTGGTCTTGCCGTTGGTCGCCGACACCAGGATCACGTCCAGGTGGGTGGCGAGCCTAGCCAGCAGATCGGGGTCGAGCTTGAGTGCCACCCGGCCGCCGATCACCGATCCGCTGCCGCGTCCGGCGGCCCGCGAGACGGCCGCCGCCGCCTTGCCCGCCGTCACGGCCAGCTTGGCCCGCGGCGTCAGCGGGTCCGAGTTGCCTGACATCGTTTCTCGATCCTCCTTGCGTACGCGCCGCGCCTGAGCCCCCGGCACCGTGTGGGCCTCAGCCTATCGAGATCCACTCACGTGCCCGAATCGCGGCACCTCCACGGTGCCCGCGCGACGTTCGCGCGCCCATGAGGACCGTACCCTTGCCGCCATGCGACACGGCTCCATCCCCGGCACCCGAGGGCGCGTCCGGCCGGTGACTCTGCTCGGCGACCCCGTTCTGCACACACCGTGTGAAGACGTCACGGACTTCGGTCCCGAACTCGCCCAACTCGTCGAGGACATGTTCGCGACGATGTACGCCGCCCAGGGCGTCGGCCTCGCCGCGAACCAGGTCGGCGTCCCTTCGCGGGTCTTCGTGTACGACTGCCCGGACGACGAGGATGTCCGCCATGTGGGACACGTGGTGAACCCCCGTCTCGTCGAGGTGGACGGAGTGGTCCTGCGCGGGCCGGAGGGCTGTCTCTCCCTGCCCGGCCTGGAAGCGGGGACGGAGCGTTACGACCACGCCGTCGTCGAGGGTTTCACGGTGGACGGGGAGCCGGTGTCGGTGCATGGCACGGGGTGGTTCGCCCGGTGCCTGCAGCACGAGTACGACCACCTGGAGGGTGGTCTGTACGTGGACCGGCTGAGCGGGTGGCGCCGGCGCCGGGTGATGAGACAGGCGGCGCGGGCGTCTTGGGGGCGCTGAGCGTTGCGGGTCGGCTGCGGGTTGTTTTCGGCGCGACCAGCCACGAACAACCCGCGGCCGACACCCGACCTCAGAACCCAGGACCCCCGACACGGTCGCCGGCCGCGGCCAGCCGGCCCCACAGCAGGTCGGCCAGGCTCCGTACCAACTCGGCCCGGGAGCAGGGCTGCTCACCGAGCCACCAGTCCCCGGCGGCATGCATCATGCCGACGATCCCGTGCCCCCACACCCGCGCCAGCTGCTGGCTGCCCGGTCCGAGATCCACCCGTTCCTCGATGACCTCGGCCAACTCCTCGCCCATGCGGCGCAGCAGCGGCGCGGAGTGCTTGCCCAGGTCGAAGCCCTGGTCGGCGGACGAGGCGCCCTCCGTGGGGTGCATCAGGAAGCGGTAGACCTGAGGGTGTGCCTCGATGGCCGCGAGATACGTGTCGAGCGTGGCCTCCACCCGCTCGCGGCGCTCCGCGGGCGCGTCCAGGGCGGCCCGCAGCGCTCCGAGGAGGGCGTCGGTGTGCCGCTTGGCCAGGGCCGCGTAGAGTCCGCCCTTGTCGCCGAAGTGGCGGTACAGGATCGGCTTGGTGATGCCCGCCTCGGCCGCGATGGCGTTCATCGAGGCCCCGGGGCCGTCGCGGAGCACCACTCTGTCGGCGGCTTCCAGCAGCTCGCGCCGGCGGCGGTCGGCGGACCTCTGCTGATCGGTCCGCTGTGTGGTGTCCATGATCTCTCCCCACCCGTGGTGATTCGGTGACGCCTGCGCAAAGTAACACTCATCGGCCCATGCGTATCGAACGGGCTGCCGAGCGGAACGTGGGAGTTGACTTTTACTACTGATCAGTAACAGACTCCAGTTACCGCAAGTAACACTTTAGTGCAGTGCTGGAGGGGACATGGCCGAGTTCACCATGGAGCTCAACGACGAACAGAGGGAGGTCCGCGACTGGCTCCACGGGTTCGCCGCCGATGTGATCCGCCCCGCGGCCGCCGAGTGGGACGAGCGCGAGGAGACTCCCTGGCCGGTCATCCAGGAGGCCGCGAAGGTCGGCATCTACTCCCTGGACTTCTACGCCCAGCAGTACTTCGATCCGACCGGTCTCGGCATACCCATGGCCATGGAGGAACTGTTCTGGGGCGACGCGGGCATCGCCCTGTCGATCGTCGGCACCGGCCTCGCCGCCGTGGGCGTCCTCGCCAACGGCACCGAGGAGCAGATCGGCACCTGGATCCCGCAGATGTACGGCGACGCGGGCGATGTCAAGGTCGCGGCCTTCTGCTCCTCCGAGCCCGACGCCGGCTCCGACGTCGCCTCGATGCGTACGCGTGCCATCTATGACGAGGCCAAGGACGAGTGGGTGCTCAACGGCACCAAGACCTGGGCGACCAACGGTGGCATCGCCAATGTCCATGTCGTCGTCGCGGTCGTCGACCCGGACCTCGGCTCCAAGGGGCACGCCTCCTTCATCGTGCCGCCGAACACGCCGGGCCTCTCCCAGGGCCAGAAGTTCAAGAAGCACGGCATCCGCGCCTCGCACACCGCCGAGGTCGTCCTCGACAACGTTCGCATCCCCGGCTCCTGCCTGCTCGGCGGCAAGGCGAAGCTGGACGAGCGACTGGCCCGCGCCCGGGAGCGCGCGAAGGCCGGTGAGCGGGTGAAGAACGCGGCGATGGCCACGTTCGAGGCGTCGCGTCCGGCCGTCGGGGCCATGGCGGTGGGCACGGCCCGCGCCGCGTACGAGGTCGCACTCGACTATGCGATGACGCGTGAGCAGTTCGGGCGTCCGATCGTCGACAATCAGGGTGTCGCGTTCCAGCTCGCCGACATGCGTACGTCGATCGATGCTGCGCGTCTGCTGGTGTGGCGGGCTTCATGGATGGCGATCAACGGGAAGCCGTTCACCGCGGCCGAGGGGTCGATGTCCAAGTTGTTCGCCAGTGAGACGGCGAAGAAGGTCACCGGTCAGGCGATCCAGATCCTGGGTGGAAATGGCTACACCCGCGAGTATCCGGTGGAGCGGATGCACCGGGATGCGGCCATTTACACCATTTTCGAGGGTACGAGCGAGATTCAGCGGCTGGTGATTGCCCGGACGCTGTCCGGCATGCCGATCCGCTAGCGGTGATTCGCGCCCTGAGGGGCGCGCTGCCCTCACCGGAGTTTCGGACGCGCTGCCCTCACCGGAGTTTCAGAGGGGTGAGTTGCTCGATGTCGTACCTCGCCCTCAGTTCCTCGATGGCCGTATGGTCGGGTGGGCCGCCCGAACCCAGGATCTCGAGCAGCTCCTCGAAGTAGCGCTCGTGGTCCGGGGGCGGGGAGGCCTGGAAGAACATCTTCGCCTGGGTCTCGGTGGGGTTGGAGAAGGCGTGGGGACAGCCCGGGGGCACGACGATGACCGTGCCCGGGGTTGCCCGTACCACCCGGGTGCCCGAACTCGACTCCCACTTCTGCCAGTTGTCGGGGGTCCGGATCCGGGGCTCGAAGGCGAGCACGTCCAGCTCGCCTTCGAGCACGTAGAACAGCTCCTCGCTGCGCGTGTGCACATGGGCGCCGACGTCGAACCCGGGTGGTACCAGCACCTCGAAGGTGGACGCGGCGCGCGAGTGCGAGCCGGTCACCTTGAACGTCACGTGCTGGGCGGGGGTTTGTACGACCCGGCCGTGACCGGGTGGTACGAGGAGTCCTTCGGTCATGGTCATCGGTCGCTCACCACGTCACAGGCAGGGCCTCGGGGCCACGGATCAACGCGCCTTTTCTGAACGGGACCTGACTCGGGGGGACGGCGAGCCGCAGCCCCGGCATCCGGCCCAGAAGCGCGTCGACCAGGAGCTCGGACTCCAGCCTGGCCAGCATCCCGCCAGGGCAGTAGTGCGGGCCGAAACCGAACGCCACGTGCGGATTGGGGCTGCGCTCGAAGTCGATGTGCTCCGGGTCCGGGAAGACCTCCGGGTCCCGGTTGGCGGCCAGGTACGAGACGTAGACCGGGTCGCCGGCCCGGATCAGTACGCCCCTGATCTCGACGTCCCGCCTCGCGATCCGCGACAGGCCGACCGTGTTGCGGTGCGGGATGTAACGCAGCAGCTCGTCGATGGCCTGGGGGCGGATCTCCGGGTCGGAGCGCAGCCGGTCGGCCAGTGCCGGGCGGGTCATGAGCAGGTAGAACATCTGCCCGCTGTTGTTCGTGACCGCCTCGCCGCCGATCTGGAGGAGGACGGCGAGTCCGACGGCCTCCTCCAGATCGATCTCGTCCCGGCCCACGGCGGCGCCCAGCAGCGAGGTGACGTCCTCGTCCCTGCTGCGGCTCCGGGCGCCGATGAGCTTCCTGAAGTAGGCGCCCATCTCGTCCTTGGCCTTCTCGCTGACTTCGGCGCCGTGCGAGGAGGACAGGATCAGCTGCGTCCAGGTGTGCATGCCCCGCCGGTCGTGGGCCGGGACGCCCATCAGCTCGCAGATGACCGCGATGGGGAAGGGGCTGAGGACCGCCTCGGTGAGATCGGCGGGCGGTCCGACCCGCAGCAGCTCGTCGACCATCACGTCGAGCGTGCGCCGGGCCTTCTCGCGGACCCGTTCCACCCCGCGCGCCGTGAAGGCCGCGGCCACCGAGCGGCGCAGCCGGGTGTGGTCGGGCGGGTCCAGGAAGCCCACCGCGCCCCGGGCCGGGATGAAGTGCGGGGCGAGCCGGGTGACCGACTGGTCCAGGACCGCCTCGCGGCCGAACCGTGGGTCGTTGGCGACCATGCGCACATCGTCGTGGCGGGTCACCAGCCAGGCCCAGCCCTCGCCGTTGGGCAGCTGGATCCGGGTGATCGGTCCCTCGCGCATCAGCTCGGTCAGGACCGGGTCGAAGTCCACGCCCTTCAGGTCGAGGGCGGGCCAGTGCCGGACGGGCGGCAGTGGCCCGGTGATCGTCTTCTCGGTCATTCCGGTCACACCGTCTCGTCGTTGGCGTTGCGCCAGCGGCCCAGAGCCATTTCCGCGGTGATGCCGGGGCCGAAGCCCGCGAGCAGTCCGCGTGCGGAGTGCTCGGCGCCGCCCTCGTCGAACAATCGGCGCAGCGCGTCCAGGACGACGGCGCTGGCGATGTTCCCGTACTCGGTGAGGGTGGCCCGGCTGAAGCGGAAGGCCTCCGGCGGGACCTCGAGGAACTTGCTGAGGTCGTCGAGGATCCTGGGGCCGCCCGCGTGGATGATGTAGAAGTCCAGGTCGGAGGCGTCCCAGTCGTGCTGTCGCGCGAGGGCGTGGAGGGCGGGGGCGAGCGGTTCCATCGTCCCGGGAACCCGCTTGTCCAGCAGGAAGTGGAAGCCCGTGGCGCGGACGTCGTACATGATCCAGTCCTCGGTCTTGGGGACCAGATAGGAGCCATTTCGCTCCAGGTGGATGCCGGTGCCGCCGTTGCCGCGGACGACGGCGGCGGCGATGCCGTCGCCGAACAGGCCGTTGCAGAGCAGCGAGCCGACGCTGAGGTCGGTCGGCTGGTAGCAGAGTGAGCAGAACTCGCAGGCCACGATGAGCGCGTTGGCGTCGGGGTACGCCGTGCAGAAGTCGTGGGCCCGGTTGATCGCGGCGCCGCCGGCCGCGCAGCCCAGCTGGGCTATGGGTATCTGCCGGGTGTCGCTGCTGAAGTCCATCGAGTTGATCAGCCAGGCCGTGAGCGAGGGCATCATGAACCCGGTGCACGACACGTAGATGATCATGTCGATGTCGGCCGTGAGCAGCTCGGCGTCGTCCAGCGCCCGCTGTATGACGGCGGGAACGCGGGCCTTGGCCTCACTTTCGTAAACCTTGTTGCGTTCCTCGAAGCCCGGGTGTTTCAGCGTCTCCGCGATGGGCTGCACGATGTGCCGGGTTTGGACACCGGTGTTCTCGATCAGTCGGAGTGCCAACGGCAGCTGTGGGTGGTCCTCGTGACGGGAGCGAGCCAGCTCCAGCGTCTCCTCCATCGTGATCACGTATTCCGGCACGGAGACCGAAGGTCTGCACAAAGTCGCCATGACGCGCGCCTTCTTTCGCCTTCCGGGGAACTCTCGTCCCCCGGCGGAAGAGTGGTTCACCCACGGGGGTGGTTCACCCACCGGGGTGGTCCACCCACGATCACCCGGAAGCGTGGGGATCTCTCGTCGGGTTACTCCATTCCGGGGATTTTTGGGAGGGCGTCGGAGCACGAGGGAAGAGGCCCCGGGACGGCCGAACCGAAGGAGTACGCCATGGTGCGCACGGCCAGGGAACTGCTGGAGGACACCACGGGGAAGCTCGCCCCGGACCCCCACGCCAACCGGCTGTTGCCCCTCATCACCCGGGGCGCGGCCCAGCGTTCCACGCTCGCCGCCCTCGCCCTCGAACAGCGCCATGTGATCGCCGCGGACCGCCGCGCGTTCCTGCATCTGGCCGAGCGTCCGGACGTCGAGCCGCAGAGCGCGGCCTTCTTCGCCATGCTCGCGGAGGGTGAGGCTCTGGCCCAGGACCGGCTGGGTGTGTTCGCTGACGCCTGCGGGGTGGACGAGGCGCGGGCGGCGGCCTACGAGCCGCTCGCGGACTGCCAGGCCTATCCCGCGTACGTCGCCTGGCTGGCCCTGAACGGCTCACCCGCCGACGTGGTGCTCGCCCTGAGCGCCAACTTCACCACGTGGGGCGGCTATTGCTCGGCGATCGCCGAAGCCCTGCGCCGTCACTACGGCTTCGGAGGCGAGGTGTGCGGCTTCTTCGACTTCTTCGCGGCACCCGTCCCGGAGCTGGAGCGGAAGGCGCTCACGGCTGTACAGGCGGGGCTGGACGCGGGGCGGATCGGGGAGACCGAGGTCCTCCGGTACGGGCGACTGCTGCAGAGCTACGAGGAGAGGTTCTGGCACGCCCTGTGGGAACTCGACCAGCGGACGGCCTGAGGGCGCGTCGGCCCGGCGCGTGGACCGGGCGGGCGCGCGCCGTCAGTCGGACGTCGTCCCGCTGCTGTGCGCGATGCAGGCCACGTCGATGCGGTCGGCGAGCTTGGCGAGTTCGATGGTCAGCGTCGCCACCGTGTCCTCGTCGAGTCCGTCCTGGCCGGCCTCCACCAGGTGCAGCCACCGGCCGCCCACCGTGCGCAGCAGTTTGCTGACGTCGGCGGCCGCCACCTGCAACGTGCCGCGGTCGTCGACGATCAGAGGCAGGGTCACTTCGCGGTTCACAGGGGGATCGTAGCCGCGGAACGCTTACGCTCCGTGCCATACCGTGGTGATGTTGCAGAACTCGCGGATTCCGTGCCCCGACAGCTCACGTCCGTAGCCGGACCGCTTGACCCCGCCGAACGGGAACGCCGGGTGGGAGGCGGTCATCCCGTTGAAGAACACGCCGCCCGCCTCCAGGTCGCGTACGAACCGGTCCACCTCGGCCTCGTCGTTCGTCCAGACGTTCGAACTCAGCCCGAACGGCGTGTCGTTCGCGAGCGCCACCGCCTCGTCCAGATCGGCGGCGCGGTAGAGCGTGGCGACCGGCCCGAAGGTCTCCTCCTGGTGGACGCGCATCTCGGGGGTGATGTCGGTGAGGACGGTCGGCGCGTAGTACCAGCCCCGCTCCGTGAAGCCTTCGGGGCGCTCGCCGCCGCACAGCACGGTCGCACCGCTCTCCACCGCGTCGTCGACGAGTTCCTCCAGGTCATCGCGGCCCTGTTCGGTGGAGAGCGGGCCGATGTCGGTGTCCTCGTCCAGCGGATCGCCGACCTTCAGCGCCTTCATGGCCGCCGTGAAGCGCTCGGTGAAGGCGTCGAACACGTCCGTGTGCACGATGAACCGCTTGGCGGCGATGCACGACTGCCCGTTGTTCTGCACCCGGGCCGTCACCGCGGTCCTCGCCGCCCGGTCCACGTCGGCGGACGGCATGACGACGAACGGGTCGCTGCCGCCCAGTTCCAGCACCGTCTTCTTGACCTCGTCCCCGGCGACCGAGGCCACCGCGCGCCCCGCCGGTTCACTCCCGGTCAGTGTCGCCGCCTTGACCCGGGGATCGCGCAGGATGTCCTCCACGGCGCCCGAGCCGATCAGCAGCGTCTGGAAGCAGCCCTCGGGGAAGCCCGCCCGGCGGAACAGGTCCTCCAGGTAGAGGGCGGTCTGCGGCACGTTCGAGGCGTGCTTGAGCAGGCCGACGTTGCCCGCCATCAGGGCGGGCGCGGCGAACCGGACCACCTGCCAGAGCGGGAAGTTCCACGGCATGACGGCCAGCACCGGGCCCAGCGGCCGGTAGCGCACCAGGACGCGGGAGGCGCCGGAGTCCTTGGCGTCGGAGTCGGCGGGCTCCTCGTCGGCGAGCAGCTCCTCGGCGTGGTCGGCGTACCAGCGCATCGACTTCGCGCACTTGGCGGCCTCCGCGCGGGCCTGCTTGACGGGTTTGCCCATCTCCGTGGTCATCACTCGGCCGATGTCGTCCCTTTCCTCGTCGAGGAGGTCGGCGGCCCTGTGCAGCAGCCGCGCCCGCTCGGCGAAGGACGTGGTGCGATAGACGTGGAACGTGGTCTCGGCCGTGGCGAGCCTGCGCTCGATCTCCTCGGCGCCGAGTGCGTCGTACGTCTTGAGCGTCTCGCCGTTCGCCGGGTTCACCGTCGCGATGGGCATGGCCGACCTCCTGAAGCGGGCTGTTCTTCGAGCGGGCTGTTCTCCATAAGTCTCTATAAGTCCGAGTGCTCCGCCAGCCGGTCGAGAAACGCCGCCTGCGCCGGCACGATCAGCTCCCTGGCCCGGTCCAGGCCGAACCACTCCACCCGGTCCAGCTCGGGAAACTCCTGGCGCCGCCCCGACTTCGGCGGCCACTCCATCTCGAAGGTGCCCGGGACCACGGTCGCCGGGTCGAGGTCCGCCTCGATGGCCCAGGCCGTGACGACCTTGCCGTTGGTCTGCTTGACCTCGCCGAGCGGGACGGCCTCGCCGTCGGGTGGCGCCAGCCCCAGTTCCTCCTGGAACTCGCGGCGCGCCGCGTCCCAGGCGGTCTCCGCGGGCTCGTACTCGCCCTTGGGCACGGTCCACGCCCCGGCGTCCCGTCGCGCGAAGAACGGGCCGCCCATATGGCCGAGCAGCACCTGGGGGCCGTCGTCGGCGCGCCGGTACAGCAGCAGTCCCGCACTGCGCTTGCCCGTCACGGGGCCACCTCCGGGTGTGCGGCGAGCAGGGTCTCGACCGTGTCGGCCTCCGCGGGCGTCTTGTCCTCGCGGTAGCGCACCACGCGGGCGAAGCGGAGGGTGACCCCGGCCGGGTAGCGGGTGGACTTCTGCAGACCGTCGTAGGCGATCTCCACGACGAGTTCGGGCCGTACGGTGACCACGTGGCCGCTGTCCTCGACGGCCAGCTCCTGGAGGCGCTCGGTCTGCCAGGCCAGCATCGCGTCCGTCATGCCCTTGAAGGTCTTGCCGAGCATCGCGAAGGAGCCGTCCGCGGCGCGGGCCCCCAGGTGCAGGTTGGAGAGCTTGCCGGTGCGCCGCCCGTGGCCCCACTCGGCCGCCAGGACCACCAGGTCGAGGGTGTGCACGGGCTTGACCTTCAGCCATGAGGCCCCGCGCCGGCCCGCGCTGTAGGGGGCGTCCAGGGCCTTCACCACGACACCTTCGTGACCGCGCTCCAGAGTCTCGGCGAGGAACCGTTCCGCCGAGGGGATGTCCTCGGGGCGGTGGGCGAGGGCGCGCCGCACCCGCATCGGCTCGGGCACCAGCCGCGCCAGCTCCGCGTGCCGTTCGGCGAAGGGCAGATCCAGCAGATCCCGTCCGTCGACCGACAGCGCGTCGAAGAAGACGGGGGAGACCGGCACGCTCTTGGCGGCCGTGGCCACATCCACCCGCGAGCCCACCCGCCCGGCCGTCTGCTGGAAGGAACGTGGCCGCCCGTCCTCGTCCAGCGCGATCACCTCGCCGTCCAGGATGAACCGGGTGCCTTTCAACTCCATCGCGGCGGAGGTGAGTTCGGGCAGCCGGTCGGTGATGTCGTCGAGGGTTCGGGTGTAGATCCGTACGTCGTCGCCGTCGCGGTGCAGCTGTACGCGGATGCCGTCGAGCTTCTCCTCGACGGCACACACGCCCAGCTTCGCCACGGCCTCGGACACGGTCGTGGCGGTGTGGGCGAGCATGGGCAGCACCGGGCGGCCCACCGTGAGCCGGAAGCCGTCCAGGGCCCCCGGGCCGTCCGTCAGCAGCGCCTGTGCCACCTCTTGCAGCGATCCGGCGAGCATCACCGCCCGCCGTACGCCCGCGGCGGGCGCGCCGGTCGCCTCGGCGAGCCCCTCGACCGCGACCGCGTCCAGCGCGCCCTGCCGTACCTCGCCGGTGAGCAGCCCGGACAGGAACCGCTGCTCGTCCTCGGTGGCCGCCGCCCGCAGCTCGTCCATCAGCCGTCTGCGCTCCGCCTGCGAGCCGGTACCCGTGACCGCGCCGACCTCCGTCAGCCGGGCGTCCACGTCCCGCACCGTGAGCGAGGGCTCGGGCGCGGGCGGCACCGGCCCGCTCAGCAGCTTCCAGCCGATGCCGAGCCGCCCCTGCGGGAGACGGCCCGCCAGATACGGGATCACGATCGGCACGTCGTCCGCGTCGGCGTCCCGGAACAGCTCGGCGAGCAGGGCGGTCTTCCGGGACCGCGCCGAGGTGGCGGCGACCTCCCGGGACACATGGGCGAGCCGGGCGAGCAGCATGGAGCCATGGTGCTACGGAGGGGCGCCGCCCACACCCGGGCGGTTCAGCTCCGGGGCCGGGACCCGTCCTGGGCGGCGTCGAGGTCGGTGAAGAGCAGCTCGCCGTTGAGCGTGGCCGCCGCCCGGTAGCCCGCGCTCGCGGCGTTCACGACCTGCTCGGCGAAGCCCACCGCGTTGCCCGCCGCCCAGACGCCGGGGACGGTCGTCAGGCCCGTCTCGTCGACCACCGGATACGTGCCGAACGGGGTCTCGCGCAGCTCGGCGCCCAGCCGCTCGAACAGGTCGTTGCGGGGGACCGCGCGCGGCGCCACGAAGAGCGTCGAGCGGTCGTGGACGGTGCCGTCCGCGAGCCGGACCCCCGTGAGCCGGTCGTCCTCGACGAGGAGCCCCGCGACCTCACCGGGCACCACGACGACCCCGGCCGCGGCGAGCCGCCGCGTGTCGTCGGCCGTCAGCTCCTCCTCGGCGACCTTGTGCAGGAACAGGGTGACGCCCTTCGACCACTGGGAGACCATCAGCGCCTGGTGCACGCTCATCGGCGTGGCGGCCAGCACCCCGAAGGACTCGTCGCGGACCTCCCAGCCGTGGCAGTACGGGCAGTGCAGCACGTCCCGCCCGAAGCGCTCGGCGACACCCGGGACCGCCGGGAGCTCGTCCGCCAGCCCGGTGGCGAGGATCAGCCGCCGCGCGTGCACGGTCCGTCCGGCCGCGAGCGTCACAAGGAACTCGCCGCTGCCTTGCCGGGACACGTCCACCGCCCGGTCCCGGGCCAGCTCGACGCCGTACCGCGCGATCTCCTCGCGTCCCGCGGCGAGGAATTCCGCGGGCGGCATGCCGTCCCGGGTCAGATAGCCCTGCAGATGCGCGGCGGGCGCGTTGCGCGGCTCGCCCGCGTCGACGACGAGCGTGCGGCGCCGGGCCCGGCCGAGGACCAGTGCGGCGGACAGGCCGGCCGCGCCGCCTCCGACGACGACGGCCTCGTACCCCTCGGTCCCCTCGGTCATATCGGTCATGGTGACCACCTCCACCGCAGACGGTCGCCCGACCAGTGCCGCATTGACAAACGGCCTTGCCGAATCTGCAATAAGGGCATGAGCAAGGGTATGGATGACGATTCCCGGACGGACGAGGTGCTGGCCGAGGTCGGGCCGAGGCTGCGGCGCATCCGCAAGGAGCGGGGCGCGACACTCGCCGGGCTGTCCGAGGCGACCGGCATCTCCGTGAGTACGCTGTCGCGGCTGGAGTCGGGGCTGCGCAAGCCCAGCCTGGAGCTCCTGCTGCCGATCGCCCAGGCCCACGAGGTGCCGCTGGACGAGCTGGTCGGCGCGCCGCCGGTGCGCGACCCGCGCGTACGCGCCCAGCCGATCGTGCGCGGCGGGCGCACCCACTGGCCGCTCACCCGGCAGCCCGGCGGACTCCAGGCGTACAAGGTGCTCGAACCGCAGCGCAAGCTCGAGCCGGAACCCCGGACCCACGAGGGCTATGAGTGGCTGTACGTGATGTCGGGGCGGCTGAGGCTCGTGCTGGCCGACCACGACGTGGTGCTCGGACCCGGGGAGGCCGCCGAGTTCGACACGCGGGTGCCGCACTGGTTCGGGTCGACGGGGGAGGGGCCCGTGGAGTTCCTGAGCCTGTTCGGGCCACAGGGGGAGCGGATGCACGTGCGGGCGCGTCCGGCCCGTTCGTGAGGGCGTGACGCACACGACTGTTCCCTGATCGGCAAGCGACCGCTTAGTATGCGGTCGAGCCCGGTCATACAGAGCAGTCCCGTGGAGGCCCCGCATGCAGGCATGGCAAGTACACCAGCTCGGCGAACCGAGCCAGGTGATGCAGCTCCAGGACGTGGAGCGACCGGTGCCCGGTGAGGGGCAGGTCCTGCTCAAGGTGCGCGCGGCGAACATCAACTTCCCGGACGTGCTGATGTGCCGCGGGCACTACCAGGTCAGGCCGCCACTGCCGTTCACGCCCGGTGTGGAGATCTGCGGCGAGACCGAGGACGGGCGCCGCGTGCTGGCCAACCCCGCGCTGCCGCACGGCGGTTTCGCCGAGTACACCGTCGCGGACGCCGCCGCCCTGCTGCCCGCGCCCGACACCCTCGACGACGCCGAGGCGGCCGCCCTGCACATCGGCTACCAGACGGGGTGGTTCGGTCTGCACCGCCGCGCCCGTCTCGAAGCCGGCGAGACGCTGCTCGTCCACGCCGCCGCCGGAGGGGTCGGCAGCGCGGCCGTGCAGCTGGGAAAGGCGGCGGGCGCCACCGTCATCGGCGTGGTCGGCGGAGCCGACAAGGTGGCCGTGGCGCGCGAGCTGGGCTGCGACGTCGTCATCGACCGGCGGACCCAGGACGTCATCGCCGCCGTGAAGGAAGCCACCGGCGGCCGGGGTGCCGACGTGATCTACGACCCCGTCGGCGGTGAGGCGTACACCCAGTCCACCAAGGTCGTCGCCTTCGAGGGCCGGATCGTCGTCGTGGGCTTCGCCAGCGGTTCGATCCCCAGCCCGGCACTCAACCACGCCCTGGTGAAGAACTACGCGATCCTCGGCCTGCACTGGGGCCTGTACGGCACCAAGAACCCCAAGCTGATCCAGCACTGCCACGAGCAGCTCACCGGACTGGCCGCGCGCGGCGCCATCAAGCCACTGGTCAGCGAGCGCGTGCCGCTGGGCGGCGGCGCGGCGGCCGTGCAGCGGGTCGGCGACGGTGTCACCACCGGCCGGGTCGTCGTGGTGCCCTCTCTCGAGAACGGAGCAGCCGCATGACCGACGCAGCCGAACTGCGCACCCGTACCAAGGAGTTGCTGGCGGCTCATCCGCCCGCGACCACGGACCGGCTCGACTTCCTCAAGGCCCGCTTCGACGCGGGACTCGCCTGGGTGCACTACCCCGAGGGCCTCGGCGGGCTCGGCGCCCCGCGCGCCCTCCAGGCCGTCGTGGACGCCGAACTGGAGGCCGCGGGCGCCCCCGACAACGACCCGCGGCGCATCGGCATCGGCCTCGGCATGGCCGCGCCGACCATCCTCGGCTTCGGCACGGAGGAGCAGAAGCGGGACTTCCTCAGGCCGCTGTGGGTCGGTGAGGAGGTCTGGTGCCAGCTCTTCAGCGAGCCCGGCGCCGGATCCGACCTGGCCGCGCTCGGTACGCGTGCCGTCCGGGAGGGCGACAACTGGGTGGTCAACGGGCAGAAGGTGTGGACCTCCAGCGCCCACCTCGCCCGCTGGGCCATCCTCATCGCCCGCACCGACCCGGACGTGCCCAAGCACCGCGGCATCACGTACTTCATCTGCGACATGACCGACCCGGGTGTCGAGGTGCGGCCGCTGCGCCAGATCACCGGCGAAGCCGAGTTCAACGAGGTCTTCCTCACCGACGTCCGCATTCCCGACGCGCACCGGTTGGGTGAGGTCGGCGACGGCTGGCGGGTCGCGCAGACCACGCTCATGAACGAGCGCGTCTCCATCGGCGGTATGCGCATCCCGCGCGAGGGCGGCATGATCGGCCCGGTCTCCAGGACCTGGCGCGAGCGGCCCGAACTGCGCACCCACGATCTGCACCAGCGGCTGCTGAAGCTGTGGGTGGAGGCCGAGGTCGCCCGGCTCTCCGGCGAACGGCTGCGCCAGCAGCTCGCCCTGGGCCAGCCCGGCCACGAGGGCTCCGGGATGAAACTCGGATTCGCCCGCCTCAACCAGGAGATCAGCGGCCTGGAGGTCGAACTCCTCGGCGAGGAAGGCCTGCTGTACGACGACTGGACGATGCGCCGGCCGGAACTGGTCGACTTCACCGGCCGCGACGCCGGCTACCGCTATCTGCGCTCCAAGGGCAACAGCATCGAGGGCGGGACCAGCGAGGTCCTGCTGAACATCGTCGCCGAACGCGTGCTGGGCCTGCCGTCCGAGCCGCGCACCGACAAGGACGTCGCGTGGAAGGACCTGACCCGATGATGATGACGACAACACGGAGCACCCAGCCCGACCTGCTGTACTCGGAGGAGGAAGAGGCGCTGCGCGCCGCCGTCCGCGACCTCCTCTCCGACCACTGCGACGCGGCGGCCGTCATCGCCCGCACCGAGACGGACACCCCGCACGACCCCGAGCTGTGGAAGGCGCTCTCGGACGGGATGGGCCTGGCGGGCCTGCTCGTACCCGAGTCGCTGGGCGGCCAGGGCGCCACCCACCGTGAAGTCGCCGTGGTGCTGGAGGAGCTGGGGCGTGCGGTCGCGCCTGTGCCGTATCTGACCAGTGCCGTCGTCGCCACCGAGGCGCTGCTGGCCTGCGAGGGCGAGGAGGCCGCCGGGCTGCTGACGGTGCTGGCGTCGGGCCGGATGATCGGCGCGCTCGCCGTCGCGCTGTCCGTGGCACCCGGCGGCGCCCACAAGGCCGTACGGAACGAGGGCGGCCTCCTGCACGGGGAGCTGACGGGGATCGCGGACGCGGCGGTGGCCGACGTGCTGCTGGTTCCGGCGGACGACGGCGGGCTGTACGCGGTGGACGGGGACGCCGTGACCCTCACCCCGCAGGTGTCCCTCGACCTCACCCGGCCGCTCGCCACGGTCGCCTTCGACGGGGTGCGGGCACGTCGCCTCGGCGCCGCCGAACCCGCTGTACGGCGGGCCCTGCGCAGCGGCGCCGGACTGCTCGCCTCCGAGCAACTCGGCCTCGCCGACTGGTGCTTGACCGAGACGGTCCGCTACCTCAAGGAACGCAAGCAGTTCAACCGGCCCGTCGGCGGATTCCAGGCGCTCAAGCACCGGCTCGCGCAGCTGTGGCTGGAGGTCGTCAACACACGCGCCGCCGCCCGCGGTGCCGCCGACGCGCTCGCGACCGGCAGCACGGACACCGACGTGTCGGTCGCCGTCGCCCAGGCGTACGCGGCGCCCGTCGCCGTCCACACCGCCGAGGAAGCCCTCCAACTGCACGGCGGCATCGGGATGACCTGGGAGCACCCGGTTCACCTGTATCTGAAGCGGGCCAAGGCGGACTCGATCGCGTACGGTACGGCGGGAGCCCACCGCGCGGCACTGGCCGAACTGGTGGACCTGCAAGCCCCCTGACGGACATCCGCCAGAGGCCCGCCCCACCAGGGGCGGGCCTCTCGGCGTGCGCACCGCGGGTGAAGTGAACGGACAGCGGCAGTCCGGCCAACTCCCCTCACCGCAAGGTTTGTTGGGCCTCCGAGGACCGCATACTCGCTGAGGTCCGTAGCGCATCCTTCAAAGGGAGGCAGAGCATGGCCCTCACCACCCGTCGCAGAGCCCTCACCACCCTCGGCGCCGCCCTGGCGGGCTCGGTCGCCCTGCCCGCCTCGCGAGCACTGGCGGGGGAGGAGAAGCACCACAGGCGCCCCCTGTGGCGTGCCCACGCCCACAACGACTACGAGCACCCGCGACCCCTGTTCGACGCCCTCGACCACCGCTTCGGCAGCGTCGAGGCCGACGTCTACCTCGTCGGCGACCAGCTCCTCGTCGCCCACGACCCGGTCGACCTCGACCCGACCCGCACCCTCGAATCCCTCTATCTCGCCCCGCTCGCCGCCCGCGTGAAGGCCAACCACGGCTCGATCTACCGGGGATACCGCAGGCCCCTGCAACTCCTCATCGACATCAAGACCGAGGGCTCGTCGACGTACCTCGAACTCGACCGCCATCTGAGCCGCTACCCGCACCTGTTCACCACCTACGCGCACGGCCGTGTGCGCCCGGGGCCGGTCACCGCGGTGATCTCCGGCGACCGCGCCGCCCGTACGCCCATGGAGGCGCAGAGCGTGCGGCGCGCCTTCTACGACGGCCGGCTCACCGACCTCGGCAGTGCGGCCCCTGCCTCCTTCGTCCCGCTGATCTCGGACAACTGGACGCTCAACTTCACCTGGCTGGGGGACGGCCCGTTCCCCGACGCCGAGCGTGCGAAGCTGCGCGGCATCATCGCGGCGGCGCACCGGCGGCACCAGAAGGTGCGGTTCTGGGCCACGCCCGACCTGGCGGGCCCGGCGCGCGAGGCCCTGTGGGGCGAACTGCTGGCCGCCGACCTCGACTACTTCAACACCGACGACCTCGCCGGGCTCGAAGTCTTCCTCGACGCGCACGAGTAGGCGCGCACGAGTAGGCGCGTGCGCGTACGGCGCACGCGAGTGGACGCGCACGAGCAGGTGCACGCGCTGGTGTGCGAGTGGGCGTAGACATCACACGTTCGGAGGACACGTCAGCCGCCCGGACGAACCCTCCGCTACGCGACACTTGCGGCCGAAAGCCGCGGTGTCGACGTGGCGGAGGAGGTTGACGATGGCCATTTCCATCTCTGTGGTGGTACTGCTCCTGATCCTCGCGGTGGTCTTCCTGCGCAACGGCGCGCTGAAACCCTCGCACGCGGTGGTTTGCGTACTGCTCGGCTTCTATCTGTCGACCACCAGCATGGCGCCGACCATTCAGAACGGGCTCACCGCGACGGCGGACATCGTGAGCAGCCTGCGCCCCTGACGTGCGGGTCCAGGTGCGTGTCAGCCCGGCGTCAGCTGTGTGAGAACACGCCGATGCCGTTGGGGACCGGGCGTTCGGCGCCGCCGGAGGGGTGGTTGAGGACGCTCACCGCGCCCGCTCCCGGCATCCGCGCGACCATGGTCGTGGAGCCGCCGCCGTCCAGACTGAAGGCGTCGACGGAGCCCAACGTCCGCATGGTGTGCGCCACTTCGGCGACGGTCAGTCCGCCGCGGTAGGCGGCCGCGCCGTCGAGGGCGAGCAGAAGCAGGCGCCGCCCCCTGTTCGCGATGCCCACGGCGGTCCGTACGGCCGAGGTGGTGTTGTTCAGACCGGGCAGCGGCTGCCCGTGAGTGAGGACCGGATAGCCGCCGATCGCGAAGCGGTACCGCATCCGGGTGCCGGCCGCGACGAGCGCGTGCTGAATGCGGACCGTCTGCCCCTTCGCCAGCTCGCGCAACTGCTGCGCGCCCGCCTCTCGCCCCACCAGCACGGTGGTGCCGGACGCGATGGGACCGCTGCCGGGTGTGGTGACCGCCGACACGACGTGGCCGCGGCGGACCGTCACCTCGTAGGTGTCCGCGCTGCAGGGCGCGGCGCGGTCGATGTCGGTGCCGCAGACGGCCCGCTTCCGGGAGACTCCGCCCCAGGCCGAGGTGAACGCGCCGATGGAACCCTGCGGCAGCGCGTACTGGTTGAGCCCCCCGAGCGCCCACCGCCCCCGGGAGCTGTGCACGGAACCGTCGAGGGCCAGACTGTCCAGCCGGGCCCGGCCGTCCAGGCCCACGCCGAGCACGTCCTTCGTGGTCGTGCCGGGCGGCAGGGCGGGGCCGAAGCGCTGACCGTCCGGGACCGCCGCCTTCAGGGTGCGGCCGTTCGCGATCGCCGGACCCACGGTCGCGCCCGTGGCCTCGACTCCCGGATGCTGGTCCTCGGAGATGTCGAAGAAGTCACCGTTGACGCCGGCGACGGCGCCCTGCGCCTCGGCCAGCCGGGAGACGGCCGCCCGGGAGGCCACGGCCGCGGAGTGGAGGAGATCGACGCGCACATGACGATTGCTCAGATCGACGCTCAGTACGTGTGCGCGCGCCACGCCCCGGGCGGCCGGGACGTCGAACTCCTTGTACGTGATGCCGGGGGCGACGGCCTTGCCGGCGAGGGCCTTCGCGTCCGCGGCCGTGCCGTTTTGGGTGTGGACGCCTTCCACGCCGCTGGCCGGGGCCGCCCCCACCAGGGCCGCACCGGCCAGCGCGCTCCATGCCGTGAGAACCGTCAGTGCTGTTCTGAGTCGTCCGTCACGAGGTGTCACGGTGCCCCCTGAGGTCTCGTCAACTGTCATAGGACTCAGGGGGATTGCAGCAGACCGCGACGACCTCCGCAGGGCCTAGGCGTCTACGACGCGGGAACGGATGAGAAAACGCACTCCTTCGGGTGCTTCCAGAGAGAAACCGCTGCCGCGGCCCGCCACGACGTCGACAATCAGCCGCGTGTGGCTCCACAGCTCGTACTGGCTCTTCGACATCCAGAACGTCACCGGCTCGTCGAGCCCCTCGACGTCCAGCTCGGCGAGCAGCACGTCGGAGCCGCCGGTGCGGAACTCGCCCTCCGGGTAGCACATGGGCGCACTGCCGTCGCAGCAGCCGCCGGACTGGTGGAACATCAACGGTCCGTGGACCGCCCGCAGCCGCCGCAGCAACTCGGCGGCCGAGGGTGTCAGCTCCACGCGCGGGGCGGCGTCCGTCGTCTCCTGCTGGTCCATGGCGTGTCCCTGCCTTGATGCGCGGAAACGGATGCCACCGCTTCGCGCGAGGGTCGGTCGGTCCGGCCCAGTCAACTCCTGGCTTGGTTGCAGACAGGTTGCATGACGGCGGGGGGAGGACCAGGTGGCATGGCGAGGGAGGAGCCCACGTGCGCTCGGTGCGCGGCGGCCGCCCGTCAGGGTTGGTGGGTGACGCTCACCTCTACGGTCAGCGTGCCCCTGTTGTCCTCGGAGCAGGACCCGGCGGCGTCGTTGATCCCCAGTTGCAGGGGGCCGTTCTGAGCTGCCCGGAAAGCCAGTTTCCGCCCGACGGTGTGGACGGGGGCGTCCCGCTTGTCGGAGAGACGTGCCAGCAGGGTGCCGAACGGGGCCGCGGGTTTGATCTTGCAGCTCTTCGCCCCGTCCAGCGACTGGTCCGTGGCCGCGTCGTAACCGGTCGGCCCGGTCACCGGTATGTTCCGGTGGTCGACCGTCCATTCTCCGGAGACGTACCGCACGGTGACCGGGTCCCCCCGCTGGACGGACACTCCGGTCACCGGCTGCCAGCCGTTCGTCGAACGGACGACCTGACTGGTGGCCGTCGTCTTCGGGTCCTCCTTGAACGGCAGCACCCCGGTGAGGAGAAGACCGCCGCCGACGCCCGCCACCAGCACCGCCGTACCGGCCAGTACCCACCACAGCCGCTTCGGTCCCCTCGGGCGGGACGGGGGCTTGAGCGACGTGGTGTGCAGGGCCGTCGGTACGGGCTCCCCGGCCGGGACGAGTCGCCCCTGGCCGCTGGTCACGGTGTCCGCGTCGGTCAATGCGACTGAAGGCCGGAACTCGCGCACGGTCGGTGCCGGCAGTGGCCCGGCGTCCGCATCCCCCGCCGCGACGCGCCGTAGCGCGGAACGCGCGGTGGCCGCCGAAGGGCGCTCGTCGGGGGACTTGCGCAGCAGCGCCTCGACGACCGGGCGCAGCGGGCCGAGCCGCTCCGACAGGACGGCTTCCTCGTACGCCACCGCGTGCAGCGTCGCGGGCCGGGCCGGCCTGCGGAACGGGGACTGCCCGCCGCAGACCGTGGCGAGGGTCGCGCCCAGGGACCACAGGTCGGAGGCCGGGCCGACCGGCGACCCCATCACGCGCTCGGGTGCCATGTACTCGAGGGAGCCGATCAGTTCACCGGTGGTCGTCAGGAACTCGCCGTCGTCCAGGGCCGCGATACCGAAGTCGGTGAGGACGGCGCTGCCGTCGCGGCGCAGCAGGACGTTGGCGGGCTTGACATCACGGTGCAGGGTGCCGTCCGCGTGCACGGCCTCCAGCGCGTCGAGCAGTTGCACACCCAGAGCGGCGGTGTGCTGCGGCGTGAGCGGTCCGCTCTCGGCGATCCGGTGGGCCAGCGAGGGCCCCTCGACGAGTTCCATGACGATCCACAGCCGGTCCTCGGACTCGGCCAGGTCATGAACACCCACCACATGGGGATGCGACACCCGGGCGACCGCGCGCGCCTCACGGACCGCGCGGCGCACCCGTACGCGCTGTTCCTCGTCGCCCTGGCTGAGGATGTGCAGTTCCTTGGCCGCGACCGGGCGGTCCAGCAACTGGTCGTGGGCGCGCCAGACCGTGCCCATCCCGCCTCTGCCCAGAACGTCGTGAAGCAGATACCGACCGGCGATCAGCCGCCCTGAGCCGTGTTCCGAACGCGTCGCCGCCTGGTGATCGCCATCTCCGGATATCACGCGCTCTCTCACGTTTCCTTCCCGGTGGACTGGGCGCCCGCCCCGGCTGTCGTTCGATCGGTCGTCGTTCGTTCGTTATTTCGTTCGGGGCCGAGCATAGCGGAGGGCATCGGGGTCATATGCCGTCAACTCACTTGCACCGAGAGGACTTTGACGATCCATACTCTTCGGGGGCCGGCTGCCTCCTCTTCGCCGAGGCCGCGGCGGGAACGTCGCTGACCGTGATGGTTCGTGCAGCGGGCATCAACGGGCATCCAGGAGATCGCGCGGAACCCGGACGCGTTCGGACGGATCGTTTCCTTCGGCCGTGCGGGCTGCCCAGGGGCCGGTGGTCAGGATGCCCAGGGCGAGGATGGCCAGACCGCAGCCGGCGATGATCCACCAGGCGGCCGGGCGTGCCCCGGCGGCGATCGCGGCGCCGGTCACCGCGATGCCGAGCGCGGCGCCGACCTGGCGGCTGGTCGCGGCGATTGCGGCGGCCACCCCGGCCTGGGCGCGTGGCAGGCCCGAGACCGCTGTGTGGGTGATGGGCGCGTTGACGAAGCCGAAGCCCAGTCCGAACAGTGCGTACGCCGCGTAGAGCAGGATGTCCGAGCGGTCGGCGGATCGGGTGGCGGGGAGAGCCAGCAGGCCGCCGACGGTGATGCCGGCCCCGGCGAGCAGCAGCGGGATGCGCGGGCCGCGGCTGCCCACGATCCGCCCGGCCAGTGGCGGGCACACCAGGGACAGCACCGCCATCGGCAGCAGGTGCACCCCGGTGCTCAGGGCGCTGAGCCCCAACACCTGTTGCAGGTAGAGGGTGTTGGCGAAGAGGAAGCCGCCGAGCGCGGTGAAGGCGCACACCGCCATCACCGTCGCCCCGCTGAAGGGCGCGCTGCGGAAGAGGCGCGGGTCGACCAGCGGTTCGTCGCGCCTCTTCTCGTAGGGGATGAAGGCGGCAAGCGCGCCGGCCGCGGTGATCAGGCAGGCCACGATGGCGGGGGAGGTCCAGCCCCGGCCCGGTGCCTCGATGATGGCGTACGTCAGTGTGCCGAGCGCGGTGATCACCAGCAGTTGGCCCACCGGGTCCACCCTGCGGGGCCGTGGCGCGCGTGATTCCGGGACGAACAGGGCGGCGAGCAGGAGTGCGGCCAGCCCGATCGGCACGTTCAGCCAGAACACCGACCGCCACCCGGCCGTCTGCACCAGTACGCCGCCGAGGATCGGCCCGGCCGCCATGCTGATGCCCACCACCCCGCCCCACACGCCGATGGCCCTTGCCCGCTCCCGCGGCCCGGGGAAGGCGTTGGCGATGATGGCCATGGCGACCGGGGTGAGCATGCAGCCACCCACCGCCTGCGCCATGCGGAAGAGGATCAGCCAGTCCAGCGATGGTGCCAGGCTGCACAGCGCCGATCCGCCGGTGAACAACACGAGTCCGAGAAGGAAGACACGCCGTCTCCCGACGCGGTCGGCCGTGGAGCCGGCCAGGATGAGCAGCGAGGCCAGCACGATGGTGTACGCGTCGAGGGTCCACTGCAGGCCCGACACGGAGCTGTGCAGGTCGTCCTGGACCGAGGGCAGGGCGACGTTGAGGATGGTGGTGTCGAGGCTGACCAGCAGCACGCTCAGGCAGCAGACGGCCAGGACCAACGAGGGTCTGCTGCGGTCGGGTTGAGACACGTCGGCCGCCCTTTCCGGAGTCAGTGCCGCGGCCGGTCGGTGGTGTGGGCCTCGGCGAAGTCCCAGAGCACCGGGAGGAACCGCTCGGGCGTCTCGGTCTGGGGCATGTGCCCGGTGCCTTCCAGCAGACGGAACTCCGCGTCGGGGATGGCCCGCGCGTACGCGCGTCCGTAGTCGGCGTCCACGACCTGGTCGCTCGCGCCCCATGCGACCAGGGTCGGGTGGGTGACCTTGGCGAGGCGGTCGGGCAGGGTGGGGTCGGCCATGGCGTGCGGGCCCGAATAGACCTGCAAGGTGGCACGGTTGGCGGCCATGACCGCGCGCTGCGCCTCGGTCAGTGCGCTGGGGTCGAAGCGGAACTTCGAGGGGTCGTGGAAGGAGAGGCGGGACAGCTCGACGGGCGTCAGGGAGAAGGTGTCGGCTATCGGGTGGCCGGGGACGGCGATGCCGACGGCGTTGACGAGGGTGACGCTGCTGATCCGAGGGCTGCCCAGGGCCGCGAGTTCGGCGGCGATCCAGCCGCCGATCGAGTTGCCGACGACGGCGACGTCCCGCAGGTCGAGTGCGTCGAGCAGGTGGGCGTAGACCTGGGCCAGGGTCGTGACGTCGGTCAGCCACTCGGGGCGGGCAGTGCCGTCGAAGCCGGGGTGGACGGGGGTGAACACCCTGGCCGGACGCTGCTCGGCCAGCATGCCGGCGAACGGGGTGACGGTCTGCGGGCCGCCGCCGCCGTGCAGCAGCAGGAAGGGGCGTCCCTCCTGCCCGAAGAGGTCGACGGTGACGTCGAGGGTGCCCTGGCCGAGCGTGAGGGTGTGGGTGCTGCGGGTCATTCGGTGCTCCTCAAGTGGGCTGCGTCGAGAGAGAAGGGGGTTGCCGTCACGCGAAGTCGGTCGCGGGGACGGTGGCGTAGCGGCTCATGACCGCGACGGTCGACTCCGGGGTCAGTTCCCGGCCGCCCGCGATCATGTTCCGCAGGTCGCGGAAGTACTGCACGTACAGGTCGGGCGTGAAGGTGTTGAGCATCACGGCGGGTGTGTCACCGAGGTTGGCGAAGGTGTGCGGGGCGCCGGGCGGGATCATGGCGAGCGTCCCGGCCGGGGCCACGTGGGTCGTCTCCCCGATGGTGAAGTGCACGGTGCCGGAGATGACGTAGAAGCCCTCGTCGTGCTGGGCGTGACGGTGCTGCGGCGGGCCCTGGGTGTGCGGGGCGATGGTGATCTCTCCGATGCCGAGGCGGTGCCCGGTGGTGCTGCCGTCCTCGAGGATGCGCATCTGTGTGGGGCCCAGCTGGATCGTCTCGCCGTCGTCCGGCCCGACCACGGAAACCGTGCTCATCGCTTCTCCTTCGTGAGAGTTGACTCTCATGAGATTAGAGAAGCCGGGTGGCATAATGCAAGTCAACTCTCACGACGAGTGGTGACTGCTAAAATGCGGGTGAGTCAACAGGAGGAGTTCCACGATGACGGCGCAGGCGGGCACCGGCCGCACCAACCAGAAACAGCGCACGCGGACGGCGATCCTGGCGGCCGCCAGGGATCTCACCGGCACGGGCGCCGAGGTGACCATGCCCGCGATCGCCCGCGCGGCTCTGGTCTCCGAGGCCACCGCCTATCGGTACTTCCCCGACCTGCCGTCGCTGATCAGCGAGGCTCTGGCCGGCGTCTGGCCGCCCCCCGCCGAGGCGCTCGCGCCCGTCGCGGACTCCGCCGACCCCGTCGAACGCGTCGCCTTCGCCTGCGAGTTCCTCCTCCGCGGCATCCTCGCCCGGCAGGGCTCGGTACGCGCGATGATCGCCGCCACCATCACCCGGCCCGAGACGGTGACCACGCGACCGGGCATTCGCTTCGGACTCATCGACCACGCGCTCGTCCCCCTGGAGGACACGCTCGGAGCGGCGGACCCGGACGCGTTCACCCAACTCAAGCGGGACCTCGCGGTGGTCGTGAGCGCCGAGGCGCTCTTCACCCTCACCGATCTGTGCGGGCTCGACCCCGACGAGGCCATCACCAGCGCCGTACGGACCGCGACCACTCTCACCGGGGCCGCGGTACGGGCGATCGCGTAGCGGTGGGACGCCGTCGGAGGGGGTGCCGTCCAGGGCCCCCTGGTGCCCGCCAACGCGATAGCGGTGCTGTATGCGCTATGCGCTATGCGCTGTGCCGATCGCGAAATATGGTTCTCAGACTCCGAGTTCGCGGGGCGGAAGGCCGCGGTGGGGCCATCTCCTTCCCATGCCCTGGTGCGCGGTTCACCGGCCGCGGCACATCACGGCTGTACAGACGCGCCCGGGAGCGGCGACAGCAACCTTTCCACTGCTTGATCGAGCATGGCCGCTCCGGCCGCCCACCGGTTCCTGCGTTCGGCACCCTCGACCTGAGCTGCCTTGAGCTCGGACCGGAGCTCGGCCAGCGCGCGCACCATGGTGTCACCGCCAGGTCCACCACCGTACGCGGAAGCCTGCGCGACAGCCGTCGGTTCCAGCCAGTCGTCCGCCCCGCCCACAGTCTGCGGCGCCAGGCGGGCGATCTCCGGAACGTCGCGGGCGGCCTCCGCGAGGGATCGCGACGTGTCGAGGGCGTGCAGCACCGTCTTGCCGACCAAATGGTGCGCGCTGCGGAACGGCATCCCTTCGGCGACCAGCCGCTCAGCCAGGTACGTGGCCGGAGTGAAGCCATCGACGGCCCGCTGCAGCATGCGCTCCGCATTCGGCGTCGCGCCCCGTACGACGAGGCGCAGCAGCGTCACCGCGTCCGTCGTGTTCCCCAAACCGGGCCACGTGTGCCGCAGCGCCTCGGTGCCCACCGCGATGGCGTTGGTGTACGTAGCCGTGGCCATCGAGGAGGCGGCAGCCGTGAACGCGCCGAGGCTCGCCGTCGCCCGCCCCTGGATGTGCTCCAGGAGGAACGGGTTGCGCTTCTGCGGCATCATCGAGCTGGAGCCCACGAGGTCGTCGGCGAGATGTATGAGGCCGGCCTCCTCGGACGTCCAGGCCGCGAAGTCCCGTGCCACGCGCGCGACGGAGACGCCCAGGCCACTGGAGGCTCCCAGCAGCCTGAGCGCGAAGTCCCGGGAGGCCACCGCATCCACCGAGTTGGGAGCCGGCGCCGTGAACCCGAGCAGCTCGGTCGTACGCTCCGGGTCGATGGCCACGGACGTACCGCCGACGGCCCCGGCACCCAGCGGATTGACATCGAGTTCCCGCCCGGCGTGCTGCAGGTCCGCCAGCGCACGGAGCACGGAACAGCCCACTCCGACCAGGTAGTGGCCGTACGTGATGGGGACCGCGGGCTGCCCGTGGGTGTATGCGGGCATGACGACGGACCGGTGCTCCTCGGCCTGCTCCAGGAGGGCGCGGGCGAGCGCCTCTGTCGCCTCCACCAGGCGCAGGAAGTGCTGCCGCCCGCGCAGCCGGGCCGTCGTCGCGTTGAGGTCGTTGCGGGACCGGCCGGTGTGCATCACCCCGCCGATCTCCTCGCCGAGCTGCTCCGTCAGGGTGCCCTCGTACGCGAGGTAGACGCCCCGCGGCATGGGTCTGGCCCGTACCGTCGCGAAGTCCGTGCGGCGCAGGTCGTCGATCGCTTGGAGCAGCGCGGCCGCGTGGGCGGGGGCCACGATGCCGCGCTCGGCGAGCATCACCAGATGGGCGCGGTCGACCTCGCTGATGAGGCGGAGCTCCTCGTGGAGCCCGTCGGCCGTGCGGTCGGCGGGCAGGTACTGGTCGTAGACGATCGCATGGGCCTCGTCGTTCAGTCCGGTGCTCAGTCTCCCGGTGTCCACGCCGGAGCCCGCCGCGGCAGCTGCCGTACCGGTGGTGTGCTGGGTGCTCATGCGGGCGGCTCCCCGGTCGTCGGTCGTAGTGCGCCTGCCAGTTCGCGCAGCGCGCCCTCGGCGGCTCCTCGGGCGAGCGCCGTTTCGCCGGCCGTGGCGATGACGTGTCCGAGCCTGCCCCGGAAGTCGCGGGCAGGTTCCACGGGCGCGTCGGGGGCCCGGTAGAGCACGGCCGTCTCCGTGTGCGGCACGCCACGGGCCGCGGCCAGCGCGCGCTCGGTCCGGATGCGGTCGCCGAGAAATCCCTGGCGGTCCGCGGTGAGGAAGCGGATGGCCGCCGTCCTTGAGGCTGACTGCGGTGTGACGGCTGGGTCGGCACCGACGGCCGCACAGACCTGGCCGTCCACCAGGTCGACGCCGAGGACGTGCCGCACCAGCTCCGGGATCATGCCGCCGGCCAGCCGGGGATTGACCTCGACGACGCGGACGTCGCCGTCCTCCATGCGCAGCTCGACGTGCGCGGCGCCCCAGCCGAGTCCGAGTGCCTTCACCGCGCGCACGGCCTGCTCCCGCAGACCGGCCGCGTCGGCCGCCGGTAGCGCGGCGGGAACGTCGTGGCCGAGCTCGACGAAGTCCGGCAACGGGCCCAGATGCTTCGCGACGACGACCACCGCCGTGTGTCCGAACACCTCCACCGAGTACTCGTCGCCGCGCAAGTACTCCTCGACGAGGACGTCCCGCGGCACCGGGACACCCCGCTCGTTCACCGCCGCGGCCGTCAGGACGGCGGCGTGGGCCGCGACCTCGTCGCCATCCGCACACAGTCGCACCCCGAGGCTTCCGGAACCCTGCACCGGCTTCAGCACGACGGGATACCCGATCCGCTCGGCGGCGGCGCGCGCCTCGTCGGCGCCGCGGACCCGCTCGTGTTCGGGGACGGCCACGCCTCCATCGCTCAGGAGGCGCCGCTGCCGTGCCTTGTCGCGGCAGTCGCGCACCGCGTCGGCGTCGGGGCCGGGCAGGCCGAGGGCGCGCGCGGTGGCGGCGGCCGTGGCCACGTAGTACTCCGAGCTGGAGGTGACCCCCGCTATCGCCCCGTCCTCCTGCAGACGCCGGGCGGCGGCGAGGACAGCGTGTTCGTCCGCGGTGTCGACGACGAGAGTGCGCACGTCGTCCTCGGCCACGTACGGGTAGCGCCCGGGGTCCGCGCACAGCAGGACGGGCCGGATCCCCCGGCTCCTGGCCCGCTGGGCGAACTGCCGTCCCGTTCCTGTCGTGTTGCTCTCGACGAGCAGGAGCATCGGCCGAGTCATGCGATGCTCCCCTGCGTCTCCAGGTCGGTGAAGGAGCCCACGTCGTCGTACGTACGGCGGTTCCACAGAAGCCTGGACCAGCTCCCGCCGTCCTCGCCGGGCCGCTCCACGAGCCGCGGCCCCGCAGCGGCCGGCGCGGACCGGACACCCTGTTCGCGCAGCCAGACGTCGTTGTAGACGGTCGACTGGTAGCGGTACCCCTCGTCCGGGAGCACCATCAGCACCTTGTCGTCCGGATTCCGCTTCGCCCACCACGAGGCGACCAGAAAGGCGGCGCCACTGGTCGGACCCATGAACAGGCCGTGGCGTCGGTAGAGTTCGCGGGTGGCGTGGAAGACATCGCCGGGCACCACCCAATGGACTTCGTCGTACGCCGCGTGCACGACGTTCCCCGGAACGATGCTGCTGCCCAGGCCCCTGAGCAGCCGTGGCCCCTCCGGCGCCTTGAAGATGACGGAGCCGTGCGTGTCGACGCCGATCAGGCGCAGCCCGGGCGTGTCCGAGCGCAGGGTCGAGGCGATGCCGCACGTGGAACCTCCCGAACCGACGGGTCCGACCACGCAGTCGACCGCTCCCAGAGTCCGGGACACCAGTTGGCCCACCGGGGCGTAGGCGGCAGGGTTGTCAGGATTGGTGTACTGCTGCGGGACGAAGCTGCCGGGTCTCGCCCGGCGCAGCTCCTCCACCCTCGTCAGCCGCGCCCCCTGGATGCCGCCGGGCTGCCCGCGGTCCTCGACGAGTTCGACCTCGGCGCCGAGCATCTCCAGGCGGTTGCGCAGGTCGTCGTCGATGGACCGGTCACCGACGATGGTGAGCGGGAACCCCCGCTGCCGGCAGACCAGGGCGAGGCCCAGGGCGAACGTGCCGGAGGACGTCTCGATGACCGGCGTGCCCGGCGCCAGGTCTCCGGCGGCCATGGCCCTGTCGATGATGTAGCGGGCCGGCAGGAGCTTCATCAAAGTGAACGCGGCGGCGTAGAGGTTGCCGCCGACATGGATGATCTTCGGCAGTTCCACCGCCTCGATCACCGAGGGGTAAGCGCTTGACTGATGGGTTGACATGATCCCATTCATCCGTTTGTGGTGAACTTCCATGACTCGACGATGCCGATGTCACGCAGCAACGCCTCGGCATGTGTGGAGCGGACGTCGAGTGCGGGGTCGTCGCGGTCGAAGAGCAATCCCGCGACGTCCCCGCTGTGCGAGATCTGGAGGCCCAACGCCCGTGCTTCCTCGGCGATCTCGAGGATCCGGTCGAGCTGTGGGATGGGGAGGTGGCGCTGGTTGAGCACGGTGCTGGCGGTGGCCACGCGCCCGAGCTGCTCCACGTCCTTGGCGAGTACGGCCTCGCGGAGCATGGCGCGCAGTTCGGCGAACCGCAGCACCTCGTCATCGGTGTAGCGGGCGGGAGGCAGGGACAGGGTCTCGACTCCGCGGCCCCCCTGACTCGGCCTCGACCCGAAGCCCAGGACCTGCAACGCCGGAAGGGGATGGCCGAAGTCCTCGATGACATCGCCGTCCCGATGGGCGAAGAGCACGGCCGTCGAGTCGAACATCAGTGAGTCGGACGCGATCTCGGCGCGCACTGCCAGCCGGGCCTTCGCCTCGGAGGACAGGCGCAGCGCATACCTGTCCTGGACGGCGCCGATCGCTGCCAGTACGTCACTCGTGGAGGATCCGAACCCGCGCCCGAGCGGTACGTCGCTCGATATGCGCAGGTCGCCGCCGACGGGTAAGCCGTAGGCGGCCAGGGTCAGCCGGGCGGCCGTACGCGCCTTGTTCCGCCAGGCGGGGAAAACGGCGACATCGGCCCGGGTGTTCGAGGTGAACCGTGCATGCACGGAATGGAGCGGGCAGGGAAGGGTCACGAGGCCGCGGCGCAGTGTGCCTCGGTCGGGAAACAAGCCCTGGAGCACTTCGCCATGGTGTATCGGGGCCGACGCCTCACCCACCCGCCCTTCGCTCTGATGCACCTGTTTCCTGACTCCCTCTGGCACTTTGACGGTTGTCACATGCTCGGATCCGCCTCCCCGGGAGGGGCGGAAGCCGGTGGAGCACGCAGGGGGAACGAGTGCCGGAAGACGGCGACGCCCGTGGTGGGGATGGCCCTGTCCCCTCGTGTGCCCCCGTGGCCCATGGCACCATAACTCCTTGATTCGACCTGCGGTCGAGGCATTTTGCAAGTGATCACAGACACAGTCCGGGCGGGAACCGTCCACGGGCGGTCTGCCCGGACACCCGGGCCGCGAGACGTCCAACAACCACGCCCGGCAGCCAAGTTGGCGCGATCTCGTGGCTCTCCCGGGGAATGTCTGTACGATTCAGAAGATCCCGCCGGAGAGTAGGCCGGGACGTTTTCGGGCGGGGCCGCAGCGCATCGCAGCACATGTGCGGCGCCCGCGCCGCCTCTCCCTCCCACGCGGCGGCCGGTTGCAGACACCACCTCGATTCCTTCTGCGGCCTGTCTTCGTGCGTGCGGTTCCAGGTCCGGTTCAGGAAGGTATGGAATTGAAGGTTTTGGTGTATGTCGCGGACGGAAGCCGCGGCGACATTCAGCCGTATCTGGCGCTGGCGTACGGACTCAACCGGGCGGGGCACACCGCCGTATTGGTCGGACCGCGCCTCTACGGCCCCTTCGTCGAGACGTACGGTGTGCCGTTCGCCCCGCTCAACGACGAACTGGTCCGACTTCAGTCCCGCCCGGACATCAGGGGGCTGTACCTGCACAACGACGATCCCGCGGTACAGCGCCGGCTCCAGGAGTCCACGACCGCGCTCTTTCCCCGTGTCTTCCCAGTGATGCTGAGGGAGATGTGGGACGTGGCGGCCGACGGGGCCGACGTCATCGTCTACTCGCCGTCCTCCCGGCAAGTGGTCCACCAGATCGCCGAGCGGCTCGGTGTGCCGCACGTCCTGGCCTCCCTCTACCCGCACTACGTCGTCTCCCGCGAGTACTCGCCGGGCCCGGGGCTGCGGCCCACCGCGACCAACCTCGAGGATCACGCCAGGGCCAACGGGCCCCTCGCGCCGCCGATCTCCGACTGGGTGTCGGCGTGGCGCTCGGACGTGCTCGGGCTGCCGCCCCGGGACGGCTCCACCGACTTCAGGACCGATGCCCACGGCAACCCGACACCAGTGCTCCACAGCTTCAGCCCGCACGTCCTCAAGCCCGCCTCCGACTGGCCCGACTGGGTGCACACCACCGGCTTCTGGACGCTTCCCCGTCACCCCGACTGGCAGCCCCCGGCAGAGTTGGTGGAGTTCCTGGCAGACGGCACGACGCCGATCTCCGTGGGCTTCGGCAGCATGTTCGGCGGCGACCCCGAGAAGACCGGTGAGCTGGTCGTCGAGGCGGTTGACAAAGCCGGGGAGCGCGCGGTCGTGGTGGAGGGCTGGGGAGGCGTGCGGATCAGCGACCCGCCGGAGAACATCATGGTGGTCGAGGACGTCCCCTACGACTGGCTCTTCCCGCGGGTGCGCGCCGCCGTGCACGCCGGAGGGGTGGGAACGTACAACGCCGCACTGGCGGCCGGCATCCCCCAGATGGCCTGCCCCTTCCACAACGAGCAGCAGATGTGGGCTGATCACGTCCACGGGCTCGGAGTGTCGCCGGCGCCCGTGAAGTTCCGGGAGCTGACGGGCGAGGCCCTGGCGTCCACCATCGTCACGACGACCACCGACGGCGGCATCGCCCGGAACGCCGAGCGGCTCGCTGAGCAGTTGAGCACGGAGAACGCCCTCGAAGAGGCCGTGCGCGTGCTGGAGCGTATCCACGAAGGCGGGACGAGGAAGGCGTTCTGACGGCAGGCATGCGTCGGGACCGTTCGCCGAGCGTCATCGGCGCGACAGGTGACCGGTGGTTGCGCGTCGAACATCGTTGCCCTCGTCGCCCCAACTCGCCTATGATCTTCACCGGTTAACAACCGCAACATCACATGTGCCGACTCACACGGGGGTGAATGGCATGGTTCGTCGCTGTGCTAGCGTCAGCTCGCCGCTCTGTATGGCGTTAGGTGAGAGTTCATCCGGAACGATTGCGGAAGTTCCCTGTGAACTCAGGACTCCGCCAGATATATGTCGTGTTGGGCATGCCTGTTGACCACCTCACTCCCGGAGCGGAGTGGATCCGGCGTGTCGGACGATCTCATGACACGCGCTTACGTCTCGTGTGCCTGCCGCATGCCGGTGGCGCCGCCAGTTTCTACAACTCCTGGTCCCGGTGGCTGCCCGCCGGAGTCGAGCTGCTGACCGTTCAATATCCCGGTCGTCAGGACCGCATCGCCGAGCCGCCCATATCCAGGATGGACGACCTCGCGGCCCAAGTGGCCCAAGCTCTCCAACCACACCTCGCTCACGATCCCCCTCTTGTCCTCTTCGGTCACAGTATGGGCGCCTGGGTCGCATTCGAGGTGGTGCGGCGCCTGGAGATCTTTTTTGCTCACCGGCCGCTCGGACTCATCGTCTCCGGCCAGGTGGCGCCCCACCTGCCGTCGGAGCGGGAATGGCCGGACGACAGTGACGAAGGGCTGATCGCCGAACTGCGCAGGATCGGTGGTGCGGACATCGCCCCGATGCTGCAGCCGGAACTGCGCGAACTGGTCATGCCCGCCGTTCGTTCGGATTTCAGTCTCGTGCGGGAGTACTCTCCGCAGCCGCTGCGCAGGATCTCCACGCCCGTCACCGCGTTTGCCGGCATCGACGATGCCGACGTTCCCTGGAATAAGGTTGCGGGATGGGAGGACGCTACGACAGGGTTCTACGCGTCCCGCAGATTCCCCGGTGGCCATTTCTATCTGGTGGAGCACGAGAGGGAACTCGCGCACGAGGTGAACCGCACCATCCGCCGGCTCACCGGTGAAAGCGGGGAACGTTCACCTCTCGGGTCGAATGCCGAGAACTGAGCGATCGAACCGGCCGCGAACGGAACGGGATACAGGGGGAATCTTGAACGCGTTGGACCCCATCGCTCGTGATGGGCTGCTGTACCTGTCGGCCGCCGAGGTCGAACGCGCCGTCGGCCGCGAGTACACCCTCTTCGTCGAGGCGATGGAAGCCGCTCTGCGCGCCCAGGCCGAGGACGACGTGGTGCAGCCGCTCAAGCCCTACCTGCGGCGCCCTGAACGCCCTCATCCGACCGACCGCATCATCGCCATGCCCGCATACGTGGGCGGCGACGTCCGCCTCTCCGGCATCAAGTGGATCGGCAGCGCCCACGACAACCAGAAAGTCCGCGGGATCCCCCGGGCGTCGGCCGTCATCGTGCTCAACGACGCCGACAGCGCCTACCCCGTTGCGATCATGGACGGCTCCGTCGTGAGCGCGTGGCGGACCGCGGCGGTCTCCGCCCTGGCCTGCCGCCACCTGGCGCCCGAGGGCAGGCGCCTCGCCGTCCTGGGAACCGGACTCCTGGCGCGAACGCACCTCTCCCTCCTCTGCGAGACGTGGGGCAGGCCCGACGCCGTGGACGTCCACGACGTCATCCCGCAGCAGGCGGAGGCCTTCGCCCGCTGGGCACAGAATGAGCACCAGCTCCCCGTCACGGTCCACGGCGACGCCGCCACGTGCCTGCGCCGGGCCGATGTCATCCTCGTGGTCACCACCGCGCCCGAGCCGTGGATCCCCGCCGCATGGGTACCGCGCGGCTCCCTGTTCCTGAACATCTCGCTCGCCGACCCGATGCCGGACGTGGTCCTCACGAGCGACAAGATCGTCGTCGACCGCTACGAGCAGGTGATGCGGCCCGGGAAGCTGCTGCACACCATGGCGCAGCAAGGCACCTTCGGGCCCGAGCGCTGCCACGCAGATCTCGCCGACCTCGTCACGGGCTCGCGCCCGGGGCGGGAGAAACCCGAAGAGACCATCTTTTTCAACCCCATCGGACAAGCCATCGGAGACATTGCCTGCGCCGCCGCGGTCTACAAACGAGCGGTCGACAACGGCGCGGGCACTCGTCTGGAAAGGTGACCCCTTTCAATGAAGGAAAGATCAATGGTGTCCGAAGTGAACGATGCGGCCTCCCCACAACGGGCTTTCCTCCAGTCGTTGGGCGTCGTCCGGCGAGCCCCCCGCACGTACCCCTTCGACCCGGGCTACGACGTCGGGACGGTGGCGAGCCACATCAGCCAGAGCCATGCGCTGATGGCGGGCCTCAAACTCTCCATGGCGACGTGGCTGCTCATCGAGGACAGCAGCCTGCAGCAGAAGATCCGTGCCGCCCGGGACCACGACCTGCCGGTGACGGTCGGCGGCGGAATGTTCGAGATAGCAGCGGACCGCGGACACCTGGAGGAGTACCTCGACCTGTGCCGGCGGCTGGGCCTGACGGCCATCGAAGCGGGCCAGGGATTCACCCGCACCGATCTCCACCCCGGACGCGTGATGGAGGCGGCGGCCTCCCGCGGCCTCACGGTGAGCTACGAGATAGGCGGAAAGCACACCGGTTCCTTCGACGAGGTGACGGTGAAGGAACTCATCGAGGAAGGCGCGCAGTGGCTGAGTGAGGGCGCCACTCACCTGGTCGTCGAGGGCCGGGAAAATGCCGCCGACGTGGGGCTCTTCGATTCCCGGGGCAGGCTGAACGGCCAACTGGCCGACACCCTGGCCGACGAGTTCGGGTTGCAGCGCTTGATTTTCGAGGCGCCCACCAAGCCGAGCCAGTTTGCGCTGCTCGATCATTTCGGGGCCGACGTCGCGCTGGGCAACGTACGCCTGGAAGAAGTACTCAGAGTGGAAACCTATCGGCACGGCCTGCACAGCGACGCCTATGAGCGATCGTTCCAGGCCAAATGATTTTGGCTATTTCTGGTCAACGGTAACTCTCTTGCTGTCACGGGACTGAAGGGAAGGGGCGGCTGTGCTCTCTGCCGAGCGCGAGGCCAGGGTTCGTGAAATCATCTGCGACATTCTCGAATTGGAAGAAGACGAGCTGACCCTCACCGGCCGGCTTCGGGAGGACTACGGCGCAGACTCCATGAACGCCGTCGAGATACAGAGCCACATAGAGGTCGAATTCGACATCGAAATAGCCCGGGAGGATCTGAAGCGCATGGTCGATCTGAAGACGGTGCTCGAGCTTCTCGATACGGCCAAGGCCAGGTAATGGCAGGCACGGGGGACAGGACAGACGGCAGGGGCCGACGTGTGGTCATCACCGGCATGGGCGTACTTTCCAGCATCGGCAACGGAGTCGAGCAGTTCGCCGGAGCACTTCGGGCAGGCCGGGTAGGCACAACGGAAATAACGCGATTCGACACCGAAGGCTTTCCGTACCGACGCGGACACCAGGTGGCGGGGTTCGCACCGGAGGACTGGATTCTTCACCTCTCGCCCGAAGAAGTCGGGCCGGCGGCCCGGTTCGCCATCGCGGCAACCCGCATGGCCTTGGCCGATGCCGGTCTGAGCCCCGCCGAGTTGCAGGAGCGACGACGCGGCTTCATCGCCGTCGGAACGACGGACGGCGGGATCCCGGACCTGGACGGCGTGGTCGAGGCGGTCCTCCCCGGAAGCCTCGAAGACATGCCGGCAGAGCTGGCCCGCCGGGTGCCCGCTTCCCAGCTTTCCGTGCACGTGGCGCGCGAGTTGAGGCTCGGCGACGTGGAAGCGATATCCATCGCCACCGCCTGTGCCGCCGGAAACTACGCCATCGGTGCCGGGCTGGACGCCGTGCGGTCCGGAGAGTGCGCGTACGCCCTGGTGGGCGGAGCGGACGCACTGTGCCGCAAGAACCTGGCCGGCTTCACCAGGCTCGGCCTGGTCGCCGAGACGGAGTGCCGCCCGTTCGACGCCGAACGCGACGGCCTGCTGCTCGGCGAGGGCGCCGGCATGCTCGTACTGGAGGACGCCGAATCCGCACGGGCGCGGGGCGCACGCGTCTACGCGGAAGTCATGGGCTACGGACTGAACTGCGACGCCCACCACCCCGTGGCCCCGGAACGGGAGAGCGTGGGGAGGTGCATTCGGCTGGCCCTGGACGACGCCGGGATCAAGCCCGGGGACGTCGATCTCGTCTCCGCGCACGGCACCGGAACCAAGACCAACGACATCACCGAAGTCCAGGCCATGCGCGACGTCTTCGGCGACGGCATGCCGCGCACGACGGCGGTCAAGTCCATGATCGGACACACCATGGGTGCGGCGAGTGCCCTCGGCGCGGTGGCGGGCGCCCTCGCCATTCACCACGGCTTCATTCCGCCCACGGCCAATCACCGGGAGACGGACCCGGAATGCGCCGTCGACTGCGTACCCAACCGCTCGGTCGAAGCCGACGTCAGGATCGTCCAGAACACCGCCCTGGCGTTCGGCGGCAACAACGCGGTGGTGGTCCTCGGCAGGCACGACGACTAGCGGCGCGCGCGGAAGCAGACAACAGGGATGACGCCGAAGCCACCAAAGGAGCAGCCGTGTTAAGGACCGAGACGAACCGGGCGACCGGTCCGGTCATCACCGCCTGGTCGGCCGTGTCGCCGTTCGGTGTCGGACGCGAGGCCTTCGAGCGGGGACTGTCGGCCGGCCACGAGACCGCCCGTCCCCCCGACACCGCCGAATGGGGGGTCGTGGCAGACGCCGGTGCCCGGCTGGTGCCGGACTTCCATGTCCGGGAGGTCCTGGGGAAAACCGGAACCAGGGGTCTCGACCGGGCCACGGGACTGGTGATCACCGCGGTGCGGGAACTGCTGCGGGACGTACCCGACATCGCCTTTGACGGAGGCCTCAACACCGCCGTGGTGCTGGGCACGACGACCGGCAGCGCGCAGGGCTACGCGGACTTGACCCGTGCTTCCTTCGAGGGTCGCCGCCCCCAGGACGTACCGCCCGTGGCCATCCCGAACATGGCGATGAACAGGGCGGCCTCCGCCAGTGCCATCTTCCACGGCGTCCGCGGGCCCAACAGCACCATCGCCGCCGGACGGGTGGCGGGCCTGATGGCCCTGGAGTACGGCCGGCGGCTGCTGATCCAGCACCGCGCGGACACCGTGGTGGTCGGCGCCACCGAGGAGTACTCCCAAGCCCGCTCCTGGCTAGAACACCACCGGCGAGCCGGCTCCGAGGACCGGGTGGAGCTGGGTGAAGGATCGGCCGTACTGCTGCTGGAGCGATCGGAGGCGGAGGCGGTGGCCGCAGGGCGCGCCGTGCTGGCCGAGGTGTTGTCGGTCACGTCGCGCGTCGACGTGAACGGCGATCCCGCCGAGGCCCTCCATGGCTGTGTGTCCGCTTCCCTCGAGGCCGCCGAGGTGTCCGCCCAGGACGTGCGGGCCGCCATGCCGAGCAGCTGCGGCGGCACGTCCGAGTCGACGGAGACCCGGGTCCTCACACAGGTGTTCGGCGTGGAGGCGGTCGTCCGCCCCGACATCGGCTCACTGATCGGGGACACGTCCGCCGCCGCCTCCCTCTTCCAAATCGTGGCGCTGCTGTGCACTGCACAGCGCCGCAGCGACGACCGTGACCACCTCGCGGTCGTCACCGCCGTCGATCCCGACGGAGCGGTGGCCGGCGCGGTACTTCGCCTGCTGCCGGTCGGTCGATAGAGAACCTGGTGCACAGATCCGTTGGATTCGTTCAGGCACCGAGGAATCCGTTCTGCAAGGAAGGAATTCACCATGGCCAACCCGTTCGAGGACCCCGAGGGCACCTACGTAGTTCTGGTCAATGACGAGGGGCAGCACTCCCTCTGGCCCGCGTTCGCCGTAGTGCCCGCAGGGTGGACCGTCGTCCACGACAAGGACAACCGTCAGGCCTGCCTCGACTACATCAACGAGAAGTGGGTGGACATGCGCCCGAAGAGCCTGGTGGACGCCATGGGCGACACCCACTCCTGAACCGACCTCTTGAACTGACGTCATGACCGAAAGGCACAGCTGGGTGAGTACGGACCGAGAGCGTGTCATCGCCACCGCGACTGACCCGATTGTTCGCGAATTCCTCCGCATGGCCGACGACAGCATCGTCGCCGTACTGCCGTACGTGCTCTCCGTCGCGGCACGCCTGGCGATCGCGGACGAGCTCTCCGACTCGGCGAAGAACGTGAAGGACCTGGCCAGGGTGTTCAACGTGGCCCCCGGGGCCCTGGAGCGGCTCCTGAGGACCCTCGCCAGCTGCGGCTTCTTCACCGAGGACAGCGAGGGGCGGTTCTCTCTCACCCAGCTGGGCCGCTTGCTGCAGAGCGACTCTCCCGTCTCGATGCGGGCCACTCTCAGCAACGTCGACTCGTACCGTGCCTGGCTCGGTGCGGCCGACACGATGTCCACCGGCCGGCCGGCCTTCGACAGCGAGTTCGGGGCCAGGTTCTTCGCGCACAAGGACCACGACTCCGCGGTGGGCGCCACGTTCGACGAGCGCATGCGGGAGCGGGCAAGCCGTCTCTACGCAGGCCTGGCCGCACTCCCCGCCTGGGACGGCGTGCGGTGCGTCCTCGACATCGGAGGAGGCAAGGGCGCGGTCCTCGCGGCGATCCTGACGGCGAATCCGCGCATCAGGGGAATCCTCTTCGACCGGCCCAGCGTGGTGGAGAGAGCAGAGCTGTCCGGAGAGCTGTCCCCGCTGCGAGACCGCTGCGAGACCGCGGCGGGCGACTTCTTCCGAGCCCTGCCGACCAGGGCGGACGCACACCTGATGTGCAGCGTCCTGCACGACTGGGAGGACGACGAAGCCATCGAGATCCTGCGCAGAAGCCGGGAGGCGCTGCAAGCGGACGGCCGCCTCTTCATCTGCGAAATGCTCCTGCCGGAGTCGAACGAACCGCATCCGGCGTGGTGGAGCGACCTGGGAATGATGGTCGTCCTCGGCGGCCGGGAACGCACCCTCGGCCAGTACCGCGCCCTGCTCCGGCTCGCGGGCCTGCACATCTCGAACGTCACTCCACTCGCGGACTCGTTCTTCAGCGTGATCGAGGCGCGCAGAGTCCTCGACTGACCGGCTGACCGACTGGCCGACCGACCGACTGTCCGGCAGGTCGCCGAGCGCGAGACGAAGGTCCGAGGGCGACACCCAGCACACGAAGGTGCCGTCGTGCTGTCCGTACCAGTTTTTTGGCTTCGAGTTTGAGGTGATGAGGGTGTCCGAGGAGCAGAGCGCGCACTGGGAGTTGTCCGCTGCTCAGGCGGGTATTTGGTTCGGCCACCAGCTGGACCCCTCGGGGCATGCCTACAACATCGCCGAGTACGTCGAGTTCCGGGGCGAGATCGACGTCGTCCTGTTCCAGGAGGCCTGCAGGCAGGCTTTCCGCGAATCCGAGGCCCTGCACCTGCGGTTCAGCGAGGGAGCGGACGGAGTGCGGCAGACCGTCGACCCCTCCCTCGTGCCGGTCGTCCGGCTCATCGATGTCTCCGGTGAACCCGACCCCGAGACCGCGGCGCGGGACTGGATGCAGGCCGACCTCGTTCGGCGTGTGGACATCCTCACCGATCAGCTCTGGACCTTCGCCCTCTTCGAGATATCCAGCCGACGGTACTTCTGGTACGCCCGGTTCCACCACATCCTCATGGACGGCTACGGCGGCGCACTGTTCCAGCAGCGCGTGGGGGAGATCTACGCGGCCCTCCTGTCAGGGACTGCCGCCCCGGTCGCGGACGAAGCCACGAGGAACCTCGGCCCGCTCCGCGAGGAGAACGAGAAGTACCTCACCTCCCCGAAGTTCGCCGCCGACCGCGAGTACTGGCTCAACAAGTTCGCGGACCGCCCGCATCCGACGACGCTCGCGTCCCGCGAGCCCAGCGTCAACGGCCGCTTCACCCGGGTGACGACTCAACTGGACCATGCCGACAGCGCCACGCTGGGCGAACTCGCCCACACCCGCAGAACGACACGCTCGGTGGTCTTCATCGCGGCTGTCTTCGTCTATCTCAGCCGCATGACCGGCGAACAGGACATCGTGCTCGGCCTTCCGGTCATGGGGCGCAAGTCGCCGCATGCCCGGAAAACCCTCACCACGGTCTCGGACGTACTGCCCCTCCGCCTGAAGGTCTCCGGCGAGGAGTCCTTCAGCGATCTCCTCGGCCGAGCCACGATCGAGGTCAACCAGGCACTGCGCCATCAGCGCTTCCGGTCCGAGAACCTGATCCGCGAGATCCGCGGGGGAAACCAGGCCCAACGGATCTGGAACGTCGTCGCCAACTTCATCTCGTTCAACGACGGCATATCCCTGGGCGACCTCCACGGTGTCCCGCACAACCTCTCGAGCGGTCCGGTGCCGGACCTCTGCATCGTCGTCCGCGACCCCGACGAGGGCCGGGGACCGACGATCGACTTCGACGGCAACCGCGACCTCTACGCCCCCGAGGAGGTCGCCCGCCACCAGGCCCGCTTCCTGCACCTGCTCGACCAGCTCATCACGGACCCCGGCGCCCCCCTGCGCCAGGCCGACATGGTCGAACCGGACGAGCGCGAGCGGATGCTCGTCCACTGGAACGACACCACCGTCGACTACCCGCACGACGTCGCCGTCCACGAACTCTTCGAGTCCCAGGCGGCGCGGACACCCCACGCCCACGCCGTGACCAGCGGCGACACCGTCCTGACGTACGAGGACCTGGACGCCAGGGCAAACCGCCTGGCCCGTCGACTCCTCCGCGCCGGCGTGACCACCGAATCCCGGGTCGCGGTCCTCCAAGGACGCTCTGTGGGCGTGGTGGTCTCGTCCCTCGCGGTACTCAAGGCCGGCGGCGTGTACGTACCCATCGACCCGAACCAGCCGGCCACACGCTCCGAGTTCATCCTGCGGGACACCGCCGCCATGGTGCTGCTGACCGACAGGGCTCCGGACGACATCGGGTTCACCGCGGACGTACCCGTCATCCGGATCACGGACCAGGGAGAGGCGGCACCCGAGGCCGACGGGGCCGACGCCGCGACGGTCGATGTCGGCGCGGCGGCGAACAGCGTTGCGGACATCCCGAGGGCCAAGGTCGACTCCGAGCAGCTGGTGTACGTGATGTACACCTCCGGCTCGACCGGAGTACCCAAGGGCGTGGCCAACACACACCGCAACGTCGTCCACCTGGCCGCCGACAAGTACTGGTGCTCGGGCCGGCACGAGCGAGTGCTCATGCACTCTCCCTACGCCTTCGACGCGTCGACCTTCGAAATATGGACGCCGCTGCTCACTGGCGGATGCGTCGTAGTGGCACCGGCGGGGCTGCTGGACGCTGCCGATCTGGCCAAGGTGATCGCCGACCAGGACGTGACGGGTCTGTTCGTCAGCGCAGGTCTGTTCCGGGTCCTCGCCGAGGAACACCCTGCCTGCTTCCAGGGCGTCCGAGAGATCTGGGCCGGCGGCGACGTGGTCTCGGCCACCGCCGTCCGCAGCGTCCTGGAGGCCTGTCCCAGCACGGTCGTCGCGAACGAGTACGGGCCCACCGAAACCACCGTCTTCTCCGCCGTCAACCCGCTCCGCGACCCGGGCCACGTACCGGACAACGCGGTCCCCATCGGGCGGCCCCTCTGGAACACCCAGCTCTACGTCCTGGACGACGCACTGCGGCCGGTCGCCCCCGGTGTCAGTGGCGAGCTCTACATCGCCGGCGACGGCCTGGCGCGCGGCTACCTCAACCGCCCCGAACTGACCGCGAGCCGCTTCGTCGCCAACCCCTTCGGCGGGCCGGGCGAGCGGATGTACCGCACGGGAGACGTGGTCCGCTGGCTCGCCGACGGCACCATGGACTTCATCGGCCGCGTCGACGACCAGGTGAAGGTACGTGGCTTCCGCATCGAGCCGGGCGAGATCGAGACGATCCTGGCCGGGCACGACCAGGTGGCGCAGGCCGCAGTGATCCTCCGCGAGGACACCCCAGGCGACAAGAGGCTGACGGCCTACGTGGTCCCGCCTGCCGGCACGGACCCGGCCGGCGTGCACCCGGGGGTACTGCGCGCGTACGTGGGGGATCGGCTGCCGGACTACATGGTGCCTTCGGCGATCGTGGTGCTGGACGGTCTGCCGTTGACCCTGAACGGGAAGCTGGACCGGCGGGCGCTGCCGGCGCCGGAGTACGCCATGGACGGCTTGGGCCGCGGGCCGCGGTCGCCGCGGGAGGAGATCCTGTGCGGTCTGTTCGCCGAGGTTCTGGGTGTGGATTCGGTGTCGATCGACGACAGCTTCTTCGAGCTGGGTGGTCATTCGCTGCTTGCGACCCGGCTGGTGAGTCGGATCCGGTCGGTGCTGGGCGCCGAGGTGAGCATCCGGTCGCTGTTCGACGTTCCGACGGTGGCAGGGCTCGTCGACCGGCTTGATGAGGGTGGTCGGGTTAGGGAGCGGTTGGGTGTGCGGGTGCGGCCCGAAGTCCTACCGCTGTCTTACGCGCAGCGCCGACTGTGGTTCCTGGGTCAGCTGGAAGGCGTGTCGGCCACGTACAACATCCCGCTTGTGCTGCGGCTGAGCGGGGCGCTGGATGTGGAGGCGTTGCGGGCCGCGCTGGCGGACGTCGCGGTCCGCCATGAGAGCTTGCGGACGGTGTTTCCGCAGGTGGACGGTGAGCCGCGGCAGGAGATTCGGCATGGCGCCGCGGGTGTCCCCGACGTCATCGTGGAATCGGTGCCTGCCGATGGTGTCGCATCCGCCGTGACCGGGTTGGCCGGCAACGGCTTCGACCTGGAGCGGGATCTGCCGTGGCGGGTGCGGCTGTTGGAGGTGGCGGACGCTGCCGATGAGTGGGTGCTGGTGATGGTGGTCCATCACATTGCGGCTGATGGCTGGTCGATGGCGCCTTTGGCGAAGGACCTGTCGGAGGCGTATGCGGCTCGCCGTGAGGGGCGTGGGCCCGCGTGGCAGTTGCTTCCGGTGCAGTACGCGGACTTCACGCTGTGGCAGCGTGAGGTTCTGGGTGACGAGGACGACCCGGAGAGTGTGATTGCGGGGCAGGTGGCTTTCTGGCGGGAGGCTCTTGCTGACCTTCCTGAGCAGTTGGAGCTGCCGGTCGATTTCCCGCGTCCGGCGGTTGCCTCGCACGAGGGCGGTTCGGTCGGGCTCCGTGTGCCGGCGGAGGTGCATGCCCGGCTGGTGGAGCTGTCGCGCTCGTGTGGTGTGAGTGTCTTCATGACGGTGCAGGCCGCGCTGGCGGTGCTGCTGTCGAAGATGGGCGCCGGCGAAGACATCCCGATCGGGACCCCGGTCGCGGGACGCACCGATGACGCGCTGGACGACCTGGTCGGGTTCTTCGTGAACACGCTGGTCCTGCGGACGGATGTCGCTGGTGACCCGACGTTCCGGCAGGTGGTGGAGCGGGTGCGGGAGGCCGATCTGGCGGCGTACGCGCATCAGGATGTGCCGTTCGAGCGGCTGGTGGAGGTCCTCAACCCGGCCCGTTCCATGGCCAGGCACCCCCTCTTCCAGGTCATGTTGGTGTTCCAGAACAATCTCCGATCGGGTCTCGACCTCCCTGGTGTCCGGGCTGACGTGGAATCCGTTCAGGGTGCGGTGGCGAAGTTCGACCTGTCGTTCAGCCTGGGGGAGACCCATGGTGGCGGTGGGGAGCCTGCCGGTCTGGAGGGGCAGCTGGACTATCGGACGGATCTGTTCGCGGAGGGCACTGTTCGTGGCCTTGCGGAGCGTCTGGTGCGGGTGCTGGAGGCGGTCGTTGCTGCACCCGACCGGTTGGTTCGTGAGATCGATGTTCTCGGTGCCGAGGAGCGGCAGCGGGTGCTCGTCGACTGGAACGACACGGCTCGTGAGGTTCCGGATGTGACGTTGCCGGAGCTGTTCGAGGC
>NZ_JBIVXA010000013.1:0-253065 GCF_044768965.1 Streptomyces sp. NPDC090798 | reverse complement strand
GAAGTCGCCCACCCGGAGGATGTCGAGCCGCACCAGCCTGCTTATGTCGGGCTCGGACCGCCCACCCTTCCCCGCTACCGCACCCCACCGCGAGCCGTCTCCGTCCTCGCAGCGGAGGCGGGTGCGCAGACGTTCACCGAGGTGACCTGGAGGCAGGGCAGCAAAGGCACGATGACCTCACGGTTCGCGGTGCTGACAGTGCGGCCCGCGGGCAAGCAGTCCCTGGCCGCAGCTCAGGAGGCGGGCGGCGGCCGCAACCGCTGGGACGGCGTCCTGCCCGTCCAGACACTCCTCGTCGAATGGCCGGACGGCCAGGACACTCCGACGGACTACTGGATATCGAACCTGCCCGCCACCACACCGGCCGCTGACCTGGTGCGGTGGGCCAAGATGCGCTGGCGGATCGAGCACGATTACCGCGAGCTCAAGCACGGCCTCGGGCTGGACCACTTCGAAGGCCGCACCTGGCGCGGCTGGCACCACCACGTCACCCTCGTCACCGCCGCTCAGGCATTCCTCACCCTCAGGCGACTCGACCCAAAAGTCCGCACACCGGCCTGACCCTCTACCAGGTCCTCGACGTTCTTCAGGACCTGCTGAGGTGCTGGACCGGTACCTGCACCACCTGCGGACGCCCCCTGCCCAGCCCTCGGAGCAGCCGCAGACAGCCCACAACCTAACGAAGCACTACTAGATGCGGGGGGCGCCGGTCGCCGACATCATCAGCGAGTACAAGGATGTGGACGCCGTGATGAAGAGGCGGTTGTTCTTGGGGCCGCCGAAGGTGATGTTGGAGACCCTCTCGGGGACCAGGAGCCGGCCGATGAGGGTGCCGTCGGGGTCGTAGCAGTGCACCCCGTCGTCCAGGGCGGCCGCCCACAGCCTGCCCTCGTCGTCGAAGCGGATGTTGTCGAAGTGGACACCCTTCTTTGCTTCCGCGAAGGTCCTCCCGTCCGCGAGGGTGCCGTCGTCGCGGACATCGAAGACGCGGATGCGGGCGGCGCGGGAGTCGGAGACGTACAGCTGCCGTTCGTCGGGCGAGAAGACGACGCCGTTCGGCCCGTCGAAGCCGTCCGCGGCGAGCCGTACCTCGCCGGTCCCCGGGTCGAGGCGGTAGACGTGGCACGCGCCGATCTCCGACTCGGCCCGGTGGCCCTCGTAGTCGCTCAGGATCCCGAAGTCCGGGTCGGAGAACCAGACCGAACCGTCCGACCGTACGACCGCGTCGTTCGGGCTGTTGAGCCGCCTGCCGTCGTAACGGTCGGCGAGGACGGTGACCGAGCCGTCGTGCTCCGTCCGGGTCACCCGGCGGTTGCCCTGCTCGCAGCTGATCAGGCGGCCCTCACGGTCCAGGGTGTTGCCGTTGCTGTTGCCCGCGGGGGTGCGCAGGACGCCGACCGCGCCGGTGGGTTCGTCCCAGCGCAGGATGCGGTCGTTGGGGATGTCGCTCCAGATCAGCTGGCGCCAGGCGGGCACGTACAGCGGGCCCTCGGCCCAGCGGGAGCCGTCGTGGAGGACCTCCAGCCTGCCGTCGCCGTTCGTGCAGCGGCCGGTGACGAAGCGGTCGTCGAGTACCTCGTAGATGCCCTTGATCGTGTTCGCTGTGGTCACGTTCGCGACCCTACCGAGCGGACGGGGACCCGGCCGGGCGGGCGCTGAGCCGATGCGGGGCGGACGGCGGCCGGCGGCCGGGGCGACATCAAGCGGAGTTAGCATCCGTTTATGACTACTGACAGTTCAAGCAGTTCCGTGCTCGACGTCCAGATCGACTCCCTCCAGGGCGGCTCCGCGGACCTCGGCCAGTACCGCGGCAAGACCGTGCTCATCGTGAACGTGGCCTCCAAGTGCGGGCTGACCCCGCAGTACGCCGGGCTGGAGAGGCTGCACGAGCAGTACGCGGGGCAGGGCTTCACCGTGCTCGGCGTGCCCTGCAACCAGTTCATGGGGCAGGAGCCCGGCACCTCCGAGGAGATCGCCGAGTTCTGCTCCGCGACCTACGGAGTCACCTTCCCGATGACCGAGAAGGTCGAGGTCAACGGGGACGCGCGGCACGAGCTGTACCAGCGTCTTGTGGACACCGCCGACGGCGAGGGCCACAGCGGTGACATCCGCTGGAACTTCGAGAAGTTCCTGATCGGGCCGGGTGGGGACGTGGTGGCGCGGTTCTCGCCGCAGACCGAGCCGGAGTCGGCGGAGGTCGTGACGGCGGTGGAGAAGGCGCTCGCGTAACTCCGGGTTCCGCTCTTGAGAGCCGTTGGTTGACCTTGCCCCTGGGGCAGGGAGCAGCGTCCTTTGTCACCGGGCGGAAGGCGCCCGGTGACGGAGGATGGGCTCGTGCGACAGGAACTGCTCACGATCGGCGCGTTCGCCGCCCGCGCGCGGCTCTCGCCGAAGGCGCTTCGGCTGTACGACCGGCTCGGACTGCTCGCTCCGGCCCACGTCGACGAGGTCAGCGGATACCGCTACTACCGCGCCGACCAGGTCGAGCGCGCCCGCCTGGTCGCGCTGCTGCGGCAGCTCGACATGCCGCTCGCGCGGATCGCCGAGGTGGTGGAGGCCGGGGCGGCGCAGGGTGCCGCGCTCCTCGCCACGTACTGGGCGGATACCGAGGCCCGGTTCGCTTCGCAGCGGACGCTCGCCGAGTACCTCCGTGGACGGCTGTCTGGGAGGAGTACCGACATGTACGGAAAGTTCGTGGTCGAGACGGTGGATGTGCCGGAGCGGGTGGTGCTGACGGAGAAGCGGCACACGCTGGCGGATGAGCTGCCGGTCTGGATTCCGGCCTCGCTGGCGCGGTTGGAGGACGGGGCGCGGGAGTGCGGCGGGACGACCGACTCGCCCTTCGTCGTCTATTACGCCGAGGTCAGCATGGAGAGTGACGGGCCCGCCGAGTCGTGCGTGCCGGTCGCCGACGAGGAGGCTGCGCGGGCGTGGGCCGAGAAACGGGGGCGGGCGTCGGGGATCGGGGTGCGGGTGGAGCCGGCGCGGCGGCTCGCGTACGCGCGGATCACCAAGGCGCAGGTGGCTCATCCGCAGATCATCACCGCGTTCGAGGCGGTTGAGGCGTGGATCGGGGAGCGGGGGCTGTCGTACGACGGTCCCTGCCGGGAGGTGTACTTCGCGGACTGGGATGCGGCGGGGCCGGAGGACGTGGTGTGTGACGTGGCGTTTCCGGTGAAGTGAGACATGGACGGGGCGGGCACCGGGGGTTTCCTCGCCCCCGCCGCCCCTACCCGTCCCATCCCCACCCGGGGGCTCCGCCCCCGGACCCCCGGGTGGATTCTTCGGCTGCGGGCGAGTGGGGGCCGATCGCGCAGTTCCCCGCGCCCCTGAAGGGCTGGGGCTTCGGGGCGTAGCCCCGGGCCCCAGGGGCGCGGGGAACTGCCCGGCCAGCCCCCACCGGGCCGCGGCCGAAGAACTTCGGGCGGACGGGGGACGTGGGGCGTAGCCCCGGTCCTAGGGGCGCGGGGAACTGCCCGGCCAGCCCCCGCTGGGCCGCGGCCGAAGAACTTCGGGCGGACGGGGGACGTAGGGCGTAGCCCCGGTCCCAGGGGCGCGGGGAACTGCGCGGCCAGCCCCCACCGGGCCGCGGCCGAAGAACTTCGGGCGGACGGGGGACGTAGGGCGTAGCCCCGGTCCCAGGGGCGCGAGGAACTGCCCGGCCAGCCCCCACCGGGCCGCGGCCGAAGAACTTCGGGCGGACGGGGGACGTGGGGCGTAGCCCCGGTCCCAGGGGCGCGAGGAACTGCGCGACCAGCCCCCACCGGGCCGCGGCCGGGGATCCTCGGGCGGGTGGGGGGGCCTGGGGGGTCGTGCCGACCGACGCACCCGTCAGGTCAGCGCAGTTCCTGGGGGCACGGGGTTCCCCGGGGGAGTTGGTACGGGGCCGCCAGACGGTAGGTGCCGGGGGCCGGGGCCAGGAGTTCCGTCCACTTGTCGCCGGACGCGTTCTCCGGGGTCTCCATGAGGCAGCCGTTGAGGTTGTCGTACGTCTTCGGCGTACCCTCCGCACGGTGCTTGGACTTCTGCGTCTCCTGCGGCGGCTTCACGCTCTTGCCCTTGGCGTCGACGAGACCGAGCCACGGGGAGTACGGAATGCGAATGAGAACGCGGCCCGCCTTCTTCACCTCGATGGTCAGTTCGCCCTGCTCCGCCCGGTCGACGACGGCCGGCGGATCGGCCAGCGGCGTGGGATCCGTGACCGAGAAGAGCTGCCAGTTCGCGTCGCCCCAGATCTGCCGGAGATAGGGCATGCCGCGCTGGACCAGCCGGCGCTCGCGTTCGCCGCCGTCCCCGTCCGGTTCGCCCTTGGGCAGCACCACGTAGTGGACGGCCCAGCGCTGAAGCCACTCGTGGTAGTTCGCGGAGTTGAGGGTGTCGTCGTAGAAGAGCGGGTTGCGCTCCATGTCGGCCTGGCGGTTCCAGCCGCGGGCGAGGTTCACGTACGGCGCGAGCGCGGACGCCTCGCGGTGGGAGCGGGCGGGGACCACCTCCACGCGGCCCTTCTCGGCACCGACCACCTGGAGCTGGTTCACCAGCGGAGCGAGCTCGCGGGCCCAGGACGCCGCCGGTGTCGTATGGATGATGTCGTCGACCGACTTGAAGCCGATCCACCCGACGAATCCGGCGAAGGCGAGGACGGTCGCGTACCACTTGCGTGACTTCGGCACGGTGAAGGGGAGCGCGGCGAGCAGCACGACGCCCTCGAGCAGCATCGCCAGCCGGGTGATGTTCGAGCCGATCTGCGAGCTGATCAGCCACACGAGGAGCACGGCGAGTCCGTACACCGCCGCCGTGATCCGGACCGTCTTCCACTCCTTGGGAACGAGCGCGAAGACCAGCCCGGCGGAGATCAGCGGCAGCGAGGCCGAGCCGAAGGACATGGGCTGGGTGCCGGAGAAGGGGAACAGCCAGGCCGAGAGCGCGACGACGACGGTCGGCGCGATGCCGAGCGCGTACGCTCCGGGGCGGCGCTTCTGGAGGAAGAGGGCCACCGCGACCAGGCCCACGAACAGTCCGGCGACCGGCGACGCGGCGGTCGCCAACGCGGCGAGCGGCGCCGCGCACAGGGCCTTCGCCCAGCGCTTGTAGCGCCAGCGGTACGGCCAGCAGAAGACCACGGCCGCCGCGGCGAGCCCGAAGACCATGCCGAGGCCGTACGTCACCCGCCCCGATATCGCGTTGCAGATGAGCGCGAAGACACCCGCGAAGGCCGGGGCCAGCGGCTGCCGTATCGCGCGGCTGCGGATGAGGATCATCGTCAGCAGGCCCGCCGAGATCGTCCCGGCGATCATCATCGTCGTACGGACGCCGAGGACCGACATCAGATACGGCGACACCACGCTGTACGACACCGGGTGCATACCGCCGTACCAGGCGAGGTTGTACGCCGAGTCCGGGTGCCGTCCGACGAACTCCGCCCACGCGTCCTGCGCCGCGAGGTCTCCGCCGCTGTTCGCGAAGGTGAAGAACCAGACGACGTGCAGGAGGCCGGCCACGACGGTGACGAAGGCGACGGGATGGCGCAGGGCGAAGGCCTTGAGGCGGGTACGTCGGCCCTGCGTCTCGGACTCCGGCGTCTCGGACTCCTGCGTCTCGGACTCCGGCGTCACGGACTCCCGCGGCTCGTCGTCCTTGGGGCCGTCGGTGGCGTGTGCGGGCAGCCGTATTCGCGCGCCCGGTCCGCGGTCCGGTTCAGGACCTGGTCCGGGGCCAGGGCCAGGATCGGCGTCGTCGGCGTGTGTCGGCTCCGCTGTCGCCACTGCAAGGCTCCCGTGTCCCGTTTTATCGTGTTCGGCCCGGGACCCGCGGCCCGCGACCTGCCCCCGATTCTCGCGACGCTAGCACGCACCCCGCCGGGGAGCTCCCGAGTGGGGCGCCCCGACGGGGTGCGGTGCGTTCGTGCCGCGCTCACGGCGGGCTCACGGCACGTTCACATGGCGTTCGGGACGCTTCCGGCGTACGGGGGATACGCCCCCTGCCGGAAGCGCGCCCCACTCGTACGCCCGTACCCGTACCCGTACGCCCGTACCCTCCCGCGTAGGTCCGCTCGGCTCGCTGCGCAGGCCGCTCAGCTCACGCGGGTCAGCTTGGCGCCGAAGCCCGGCTCGGCGAGGTCCTTCTGGAGCTCGACGGGAACCTGCACGGCGCTGCTGCTGCCGCCGTCGCCCACGGTGAGCGAGCCCACCTTGGTGCCGGCCTTCGCGGAGTGCGGCAGCTCCGAGGAGACGAAGGACAGCTTGACCTTGAGCCCGGCCCAGCCGACCGCCGTGACGTCCTTGGTGATCACGACCGGCGTACGGCCGCCGAGCCCGTCGTCGACGTAACCGACGACATCGCCCTTCTTCAGGATCGTCGCGGACTTCAGCGAGGTCTGCGCGGCGCGGATCAGCTTGTCGCCCGCGGCCAGGGCGCCGCCGAGGATGGTGTTGTCATTGCCGCCGGGGCCCTGGCTGATCACCGCGCCGACGATGGTCCGCACCTCGCCGCCGATCTCCTTGGTCGCCGCGAAGACGAGGTTGCCGCCGGCCGCGGTGGTGGTGCCCGTCTTGATGCCGATGACGTTGTTGGAGCCGACGAGGTGGTTCCAGTTGCTGTGCCTGGTGCCCTTGTAGTCGGTGTACTCCATCATCCGGGCGACCTCGCGGAAGGAAGCGTCCTTCATCGCCGCCTTGGCCAGCTCCACCTGGTCCGCGGCCGTGCTCACGGTCGTCTTCGTCAGGCCGGACGGGTCGGTGTACGTCGTGTTCGTCATCCCGAGTTCCTTGGCGGCGGCGTTCATCTTGGCGACGAAGGCCGTCTCGGAACCGGCGTCCCAGCGGGCCAGCAGCCGGGCCACGTTGTTCGCCGACGCGATCAGGACGCCCTCCAGGGCCTCCTTCTGCGTGATGGTGTCGCCCGCGTGCACGTTGACGGTCGACTCGTCGCCGGCGTCCGACTGGTCCTCGGCCTTCTGGTCCACCTTGATCTTCGCGCCGTCACCGGACTTGATCGGGTGGTCGCGCAGGATCAGGTACGCCGTCATCACCTTGGCGACGCTCGCGATCGGCGCCGCCTTCTGCTCGCCGGACGTGCCGAACGAACCGATGCCCTGGACGTCGAGCGCGCCCTGACCGGAGGACGGCCACGGGATGGAGGCGCCGCCGCCGCCGAAGGTGTAGCTGGATTCGGCGGTGAGGTCGAGCGTGGGGGTCGGCAGCGGCCGGACCGACTGTGCGACCGCAAAGATGACCGCGAGCAGCAGGACCAGCGGCGTCCAGATCTTCACCCGGCGCGCGAGCGTCCGCACCGGGGTCTGCGGGGGCGGCGGCGTGTTCGTCAGCTCGGCCAGCAGGTCCAGCGGCGGCTTCGGCGGCAGCGGCTGCTGCGTGGTGCGCTCGGGGCCGACCTGAGGGAGGGCGGCGGTGGCGTCGGCGGGGGCCACACCGGAGGGCGAGGAGGAAGCAGAGGGAACGGACGGGGTCGCGGTGGTCTTCGGCTTCAGCCTCGACACGGGTTCGTCGAGGGGCTTGAGGGCGACGAATTTGCTGGTGCGCTCGGACGGGGTCTCGGGCTTCGGCCGGTCCGTCTTGGACTGGTCCGTCTTGGGCTGGTCCGTCTTGGACTGGTCCGTCTTGGACTGGTCCGTCTTGGGCTGGTCGGCCTTCGGCTGGTCCGCGGGCTTGTCGGTGGCCGGTTTGGCGCCGCCCAGCTTGAGCATGGTGGTGGGCTGGTCCACCGCCGGGCGCTTCGGCGCCTTGAAGATGGCGGTGGGCTGATCGACGGGGGGCTCGGGCGCGGCGTCGGTGTCCGAGGTGTCCGAGGTTTCCGGGGTGTCCCGGGCTTCCTTCGCGGACGGCGAGTCGTCGGCGGACGTCGAATCGTCGGCGGGCCGCGTGTCCTTGGCGTCCTCGACGTCCGAGGAGGCCTCGGGGGTCGCGGAACCTTCGGGACCTTCGGAGTCCTTGGAGTCCTCGGAGTCCTTGGAGTCCTCGGGGGTCTTCGCCGAGGTCTCGGACGCGTCCTCCGTAGAGCCCTTCGCCTCCGCCGCCTTCGCGTCTTCGGTCTCGGGCTTGGTCTCGGACTCGGCGTCCGACGTGGACTTCGCGTCCGTCTTCGGTTCGGCGTCGGCGTCGGCGTCGGCGTCGGCATCATCCGCAGCCGTGCCCTCGGCCTCAACTTCAGCCTCGGCATCAGACTCGGCATCAGACTCGGAGCCGGAGTCGGACTTGGCGTCAGAGTCCGCGTCGGAGTCGGAATCGGCATCAGCGTCGGCATCGGCATCGATGTCAGCACTGGCGTCGGACCCCGAAGCCGACTCCCCGTCAGCCTCCTCCTCAGCCCCAGCCTCCGCCTCGGTCTCAGCCTCAACCTCCGCCTCAGCCCCGGTCCCGGTCCCGGCCTCACCCTCGGACCCGGCGCCGTCCCCCTCCGCCGCCGTACCGGCCTTCTCCGCCCCCTTGGAGGCCTTGTCGGGGTCCTCCGGGCCCTTGGAGGCTTCCGGAACCTCGGACTCCCCCTCAGGGGCCTCCTCGTCCGCCCCTGCGACCCAGGCGGCCACGGCCTCGCGCAGTCGCGCGTCCTCCGCGGGGCCCTTCCCTCCGGACCCGGCGGAACCTTCCGCCAACGCCCGCGTCGAGAACACCGCCGTCGCCTGATCCACCCGTACCGTGGCGGCCCGTTCGCGGGCCACCGCCAGACGGGGATCGGCCGCCGCTGCGGCGGCGGCCCGGATCGGGCCCGGAACCGCGGCCGGGGTCCCCGGCGTCGCTTCTGCCGACGACGCCGACGACTCGTGCTGCTTCGACCTGTCGGGGGACTCGCCCGCCACCGATGCCTCCTCCGTGCGCCACCCACCGGGCGCCCAACGAACCGTGAACCCTTGACCCGCCGCCCGGACATCGCTGTCCGAACCATGTACCAGTGTCCTGTGTGCGGGCTTAACCCCTGCGGTAGACGAGAACGACATACCTGCTGGTTCCACCACGAACCGGTCAGGCACTCTCGACAGACCAATGTGAGAGGGGTCACCCTGTCATTCATCCACGCGGGGAGGCATGGATGGGCAGGAGCCGCAGAACTCTTCCGGAAGAGCTTCTGCTGCTGGCGTTGGACCCGACCACGGGTACCACCGCACAGCCGCAGTCGCTCGACCTCGGTCTGGCCGGAGCACAGCTAGTAGAGCTGGCGCTGGCCGGACGGATAGCCCCAGACGGGGATCGTATCGCCGTGGTGCAGCCACGGCCGACTGGAGATCCAACACTGGACTGTGCGTTGGAACTGCTTCGCCGACGCGGAGCACCCGTACGCGCGGTCAACTGGATTGGCGGACCCCGACTGGGGCTGCGCCAGACCTACCTCTCGCATCTGGAGAGGTGCGGCATGGTCCATGCCGTGGCCGGCCAGATGTGCGGGGTGCTTCCGACGACTCGCTACCAAGCGACGGACACGGAGATCAGCCGGGAGATCAGGTCCCGGCTGGACAGCGCGATCCGCACCGGCGTACCGCCGGACCCGCGGACCGCGGCGCTCGCCGCGCTGGCCCATGCGGTCGGTCTCGGCAAGCACCTGTATCCGGGCAACGAGGGACGCTCGTCCCGCTCCCGGCTACGGGACCTGATCAGGCATGACCCCATGGGCGGCCTCGTGGCCCACGCGGTCATGGACGTTCAGAACGGTGTGGGTGCACAGCCACGCCGCAACCCGGCACCGGCAGGCCGCCCGGCCACCGCCGGAGTCAGGTCCGCACCGGAACCCGCCCGCGGTGTTCCGATGCAACCGCGCCACGGTTCCATGGCGCGCGCCGTGGTCCACTGAGCCGCAGTCCCACGGCGCCACCAGGCACCGCACGCACCACCAGGCACAACTGCACCGCCACGCACCACAATGAGCACCGCCACGCACCGCAGGCACGACCCCAGCGCCGCACCGCAGTCCCCAAGACCCGGTTCGGGAGCCGCTGGCTCGCGCGGGGCGGTGGGGCCGTACGTCCGGACGACGACACGGCTCCACCGCCCCGCGCGGCCGCATTTCGCGGGCGTCGCGCATCTGCGGGCGGTGCGGCGGTACGAGTGAAGGCGACGTACGCGTACGCGATCTGCGCGATATGTACGCCGGATCTCCGAACTGGCGTGTACCCAGCGCATATCCGGTGTTTTCCAGCGGTAGAACGCACCTTGGTGGCAGTCTGCTCAACAGCAGATACGCAAAGTAGAGGCCCGCAGCCGGAGGTGCACGTCCCGTGGCGTCAAGTGTCAATCCCACCGTCCGGCGGCGCCGGCTGGGCCAGGAGCTGCGCCGGCTCCGCGAGCTCAAGGGCATGACGGCCGAAGAGGTCGCCGAGCGTCTGCTGGTCTCGCAGTCGAAGATCAGCCGGCTGGAGAACGGACGGCGCAGTATCAGCCAGCGTGACGTCCGCGATCTGTGCGGGGTCTACGAGGTCGAGGACCACCGGATCGTCGACTCCCTGATGCAGATGGCCAAGGACTCGCGCCAGCAGGGCTGGTGGCACTCCTTCGGCGACATCCCGTACAGCGTCTACATCGGGCTGGAAACCGACGCCGCGTCACTTCGCGTCTACGATCCCCAGGTCGTCCCGGGTCTCCTGCAGACCCGGCCGTACGCCGAGGCCCTGATCGCGGGCGCGCTGCCGGAGACCGCTTCCGGCGACATCGACAAGCGCGTCCAGGTGCGGCTGCGTCGACAGGAACGTATCTCCGCCCCGGAGAACCCGCTCCGGCTGTGGACCGTCCTCGACGAGGCCGCCCTGCGTCGCGTCGTCGGCAACCGCTCCCTCATGCGCGACCAGCTGGAACACCTCGTCGAACAGTCCCAGCTCCCGCACGTCACCGTGCAGGTGATCCCCTTCGACATGGGCGCGCATCCGGGACTCAACGGGCAGTACGCGATCCTGGAGTTCCCCGACGCGGCCGACTCCAGCGTGGTCTACATCGAGGGTGTCACCAGCGACCTGTATCTGGAGAAGGCGAACGACGTCCAGAAATACAGCGTGATGTACGAGCATCTGCGGGCGCAGGCCCTGAACGTGGAGCAGTCGCGGCAGTTCATCGCGGACATCGCCAAGGAGTACGCGCGCTGACGCGCACCCCTGAGAACGGGCCCCGTCGGGAAAGTGCCGGACAGTACACCCTCACCACGCCGAGACGGAAGACTCCACTGGAATATGCCACCCGGACGAGTGAACGGTCACTTCGTCCGCCGATGTTGGCGAGTAGCGTCGATCACGCCACCGAGCAACAACGTTGGCGCAAACCGCACGGCGAGTTCCGTAGCGAACTCGCAGTGCGGTGACAGCAACTCTCAACAACTGGCTATCCGGAGCGAACATGGCAATCCAGCAAGGCGCCACGGACACGTGGACCAAGTCCTCCTACTCCACCGGCAACGGCGCATGTGTCGAGGTCAAGTCCCCGGTTCTCGCGGCGATGGCCGTACGGGACTCCAAGGTGCCCGCGGGCCCCACGCTGGCGTTCCCCGCGGACTCGTGGAACGCCTTCATGGCCGAGGTCAGCCGGGGGGCTTTCGACCTCGTCTGATGCGTCGACATCTGCATCCACCACCACAACTGCACCGACCAACCGCATACGCACCACCGAAACAGCCCTCTCGACTGGCCCGCCGTCCTAGCCGAGGGGGCTACCCCTTTTTTGGGCTCGGTTCGCCTCCGAGGCGCAGAAGCCTGTTCAGCGCAAGGTGTCCACGTAGCGGTCCGTCCCCGGCACCGTCGGAATGAACGGGGCCACCAGCTCCACCTTCCCCAAGCCCCCTTCCGCCACCGCCTCCTCCAGTCCGCCGAAGTGGTCCTCCCAGCACTCCCTCGGGTCCGTCTCCAGGAACCACAGGAGGGTCAGCCGGGTGTCGACGCCCTCGACCTGCTTCACGTACGTCATGCGGTCGCCGGGGAGTGGTGTGGGGCGGAAGAGGGTCACCATCGCGGCCGGGGAACCCGCCAGGCGCCGGGGGAGGTGGCGGGCGCGCAGCCACTCCAGCAGTTCGGCACGCCGGGCGGCGGAATCGGCGTCGACGACCTGGAGGACGAGGCCCGCGTAGGGGTGGTCCAGGGCGTGGAAGTCGCGGGGACCGGCGGCGCCGTCGCGGTACACGGTGGCCTCGTGGTCCTGGAAGGCCGTGAAGACATGTGTCCGGTCCTGGTACACACGGCCGTCCCGATTGAGCCGTTTGTTGATGCCGACGGTCCACCTCATGTGGTCGTCGTAGCGGCCCTCGGTAACCCAGTACGTCGAGAGGTAGCAGCCGGCGGTGACCGGCTGGGCGACCGCCGACTTCTCGGGGTACCGCAGGAGCTGGAGGTCGCGGGTGGCGACCCAGCGGCGGCCCGCGTACATCCAGGGCATGGCCATCGCGCCGGCGTAGTAGTGGTCGTCCTCGTACCAGCGGTTGTACGCGTACTCGTGGCCCGGGTGCGGCTCGACCATGGTGATCAGGGCGTGGCCCGGGTGGACGCCGTACGGGCCGAGGGCGGCCAGTTCCGCGTACACCTCGCTCCGGGTCTCCTCCGACATGACGATCCCCTTCCTCGCTCTTCCTTCCTCCGCCGGACGCCCATACTCTGACGGTCCGTCAGACAATGCGCCAGAGCCACGTCAGGGCGAACCGAGCCACAAAAAAGGGGAGGCCTCGGATGTCACTGCTTGCGGGGAGGACGGTCATCGTCTCGGGGGTCGGCGCCGGGCTCGGCCATCAGGTCGCGGCGGCCGTCGTACGGGACGGGGGCAACGCGGTGCTGGGGGCGCGCACGGAGGCCAATCTCGCCTCGTCCGCGGCCGAGCTCGACCCGGACGGCGCGCACTCGGCGTACCGGGCCACGGACATCACGGACGAGAAGCAGTGCGAGGCGCTCGCGGAGCTCGCGACGGAGCGGTTCGGGCGGATCGACGCGGTGGTGCACGTGGCGGCCTGGGACAGCTACTTCGGCGGCCTGGAGGATGCGGATTTCACCACCTGGCAGTCGGTCATCGACGTGAATCTGCTCGGCACCCTGCGGATGACCCGGGCCTGTCTGCCCGCGTTGAAGGTGTGCGGCGGCTCGGTCGTCATCATCGGGACGCAGTCGTCGGTGGCCGCGCCCAGCCAGGTGCGGCAGGCGGCGTACGCGGCGTCCAAGGGCGCGCTGACCAGCGCGATGTACTCGCTGGCGAGGGAGCTGGGCCCCCATCGCGTCCGCGTGAACACCGTGCTGCCCGGGTGGATGTGGGGGCCACCCGTCGAGGCGTACGTCCAGTTCACGGCGCACACCGAGGGCGTACCGGAGGCGGACGTGCTGAAGCGGCTTACCGAGCGGATGGCGCTGCCCGAGCTGGCCACGGACGGGGATGTGGCGGACGCCGCGGTCTTCCTGGCGTCCGACCGGGCGCGGGCGATCACGGGGCAGTCGCTGCTCGTGAACGCCGGCGAACTCATGCGCTAGCGCAACCGATGGTGGATTCCAGTCGCGGCCGTCCTCTCCCGGCCGTGCGGGACCCGCATCCCGTACGTCCGTCGAACTGTCGGTGTGAACCTGCCTGTGTGGTCTGACGAAGTGCCCGCTCATGGTGTGGTCCACGTCACGAGCACGACAACAGCCGTACGGGTAAAGTGGAGGCAAAATCGTTCTGCTTTCTGATCTGTGTTCATATCCGTGACCGGGAAGGTCTTGACCGCCCCCTCCGAACGGCGGTTCAATCCCCCAAAGTCCCCGCTCCCGCACGGGGGCGCCGCCCATGTGCGTACTGGCGAAGTGCCGTCCGGTATCTGCAGGTTCACAAGGCGGACCCCTGGAGGGGGCACATGAACGGCTTCGACTGGGCCGTCCTGGTCGCGTACTTCGGCGTCATGACCGCGATCGGTGTCTGGTCCCACAAGCGTGTGGACGATGTCAGCGACTTCTTCACCGCGGGCGGCAAGATGCCCTGGTGGCTGTCCGGCATCTCGCATCACATGTCGGGCTACAGCGCGGTGATGTTCACCGGGTACGCCGGTATCGCGTACACGTACGGCATCACCTCGTACGTCACCTGGGCACTGCCCATCGCCATCGGCGTGCTGCTCGGCGCGAAGCTGTTCGCGCCCCGGCTCAACCGGCTGCGGTCCCGGCTGCACGTGGCCTCGCCGCTCGAATACCTCAAGGACCGCTACAACGTGCCGACGCAGCAGGCGCTCGCCTGGTCGGGCATGCTGCTGAAGATCGTGGATGTCGGTGCGAAGTGGGCGGCGATCGCGACCCTGCTGAGCGTCTTCACCGGGGTCACGCTCACCCAGGGCATCCTCATCACCGGTGGCATCACGGCCGTCTACTGCACGATCGGCGGTCTGTGGGCGGACGCGCTGACGGAACTGGGTCAGTTCGTGATCCAGTTGCTGGCGGGGCTCTCGATGCTGATCATCGTGCTGAACAAGATCTCCGACCAGGGTGGCCTGTCCAAGGCTCTCGACTCGCCGAAGCTGCACGGTCACGCGAACGGATTCGCGGGCCCGTATCTGACGGTGTTCTTCATCGCGTACCTGTTCATCAAACTGTTCGAGTACAACGGCGGGATGTGGAACCAGGCCCAGCGCTACATGGCGACGGGCAGCGCCAAGCAGGCCACGAAGTCGGCCTTCCTGTCCGCCGGACTCTGGTTCGTGTGGCCGGTGATCCTGTTCATCCCGATGTGGCTGTCGCCGCTCCTCGTCACGGCGAAGAAGCCGGACGGCTCGGACGCGTACGGTCTGATGACCGAGCAGCTCCTCCCCCACGGGTTGCTGGGCCTGGTCGTCGTCGGCTTCTTCTCGCACACGATGGCCATGTGCTCGTCGGACGCGAACGCGATCGCCGCGGTCTTCACCCGGGACGTGGCCCCGGTTCTCTCCAAGGCCGCGCGCGCCTGGGACACCCGGACCGGCCTCATCGCGGGGCGGATCACGACCGTCGCCTTCCTCGGGTTCTCGATGGCGGTGGCGACGCAGGTCAACTCCCCCACCTTCAAGGACATCATCACGGTCGTCATCAAGTGGGTGGCGGGGCTCATGGGGCCGATCGCGATCCCGTTCATCCTCGGCCTGCTGCGACCGTTCCGTAAGTCCGGCCCGACGGCGGCGCTGGTCAGTTGGGCCTGTGGTCTGCTCGCGTTCTTCTTCGTCAACTACAACCTGGACTTCTCCCAGCGCACCGATGTGAAGCTGGAGTACCAGGTCTCCGTCCCGATGGTCATCTCCCTCATCCTGTACATACTCATCGGCTTCCTGAAGCCCGAGGACACGCCGGAGCGGGACGCGATCATCGAGAAGATCAACACGGATGACGACGGGGACGGGGCCGCTGCCGCGGCGATCCCGGCCCCGGCGGAAGCCGCGGACGGGGCCGGCACCGCCAGCCCGTCCGGCGTCTGAGCACCCCCGCCGGCCGGCAGTCGTCCGACTGCCGGCCGGCGGGGACGTCAGGCGGGGCCGTCCGCTCGGCCGCGGGCCCGCGGGGACGTCAGGCAGGGTCGTCGCTCGGCCGCGGGCCCGCGGGGACGTCAGGCAGGGTCGTCGCTCGGCCGCGGGCCCGCGGGGGCGTCAGGCGGGGTCGTCGCTCGGCCGCGGGCCCGCGGGGGCTGGTCGCGCAGTTCCCCGCGCCCCTGGGGCGGGGCTGCGCCCCGAATCGCCGCCCGCCCGTAGTCGTTCGGCCGCGGGCCCACGGGGACGTCAGGCAGGGCCGTCGCTCGGCCGCGGTCCCACGGGGGCTGGTCGCGCAGTTCCCCGCGCCCCCAGGCCGGGGCTTCGCCCCGCGTCCCCCGCCCACCCGACACGTATGGCCTCGGGCCGGTGGGGGCTTGGCGCGCAGTTCCCCGCGCCCCTTCAGGGGCGCGGGGAACTGTGCGGTTTTTGGGGGGTCCGGGGGCGCAGCCCCTGGGTTGGGATGGGATGGGTAGGGGCGGCGGGGGCGAGGCACGGCTTATGCGCGGGGGTACCGGGCCAGCCAGCCCGGGGAGGACCCGCCGGGGCCGTGCAGGGCCGGGCCCTGGGTCATCTCCATGGCGAAGTCGTCCGCCAGGGCCAGCATCGTGGGACGGCCCTCCAGCTCGGCCAGCCAGGCAGGCGGGAGGGCCGTCTCGCCGTGGAGGGCCCCGAGCAGCCCCCCGGTGAGGGCGCCGGCCACCCCGGAGGGCCCACCCTGGTTCACCGCGAGGCACAGGCCGTGCCGGATGTCCTCCCCCACCAACGCGCAGTACACGGCGACCGCGAGCAACCCCTCCGCGGTACCGTCCCCGGCCAGTTCCTCGACGCGCCCCGGCGTCGGCATCCCCTGCCGCACAGCCCCCAGCGCATGCTGGAGCGCGTCCGCCACAGGCTGCTGCCCCGGCCGCACCGCGAGGATCGCGAGCGCCCGCTGCACGGCCCCGTCGAGGCTCTCGCCGCGGGCCAGCGCGTGCACGACGACGGCGTAAGCGCCCGCCGCGAGGTACGCCGTGGGGTGCCCGTGCGTCTGCGCGGCGCACTCGACGGCGAGCTGCATCACGAGCTGCGGCTCCCAGCCGACGAGCAGCCCGAAGGGCGCGGAGCGGGCGGCGCCCTCGGGGCCGAGCTCGCCGGGGCTCTTGGGCGCGTCCAGCGTGCCCATGATGTCGTCGCCGAAGCCGATCAGGCAGGAGCGGGCCGGGTCCCGGCGGGCGTACAGCCACTCCTCGCGGGCCAGCCAGCCGTCGTCCTTGCGGCGCTCGTCGGGGCCCCAGTCGCTCTGGGTGGCCGCCCAGCGGCGGTACGCCCGGTGGAGGTCGGTGGGCGGATGCCAGGCGCCGGTGTCACGGCGTACCTGGGCGCGTATCAGACCGTCGAGGGTGAAGAGGGTCAGCTGGGTGAGGTGGGTGACGGCGCCGCGCCGCCCGTGCCCGAAGGCGAGGTCGACAAGCCCCTCCGCGCCGTGGGCCTCCCGGATCTGCTCCAGGGTGAGCCCGTCGACCGGCGCCCCGAGGGCGTCGCCGACGGCCGCGCCCAGCAGGGTCCCGCGTACCCGGCTACGGAAGTCCTGCTGCTCCGCACGGCCCCAGACGGCACCGGCTGTCGCACCCACCGAGACCTCCCCAGGCACCGTCCGTACGTCCGACAGCTCAGCACTGTAATCGACCGGGAACGGTCCGTTCAGGACACGGATCGGTATGCGAAGTGTGACCCGAGTGAACCAAGTGCTCGCTTATGAACGGCGTTCGGCCGTGTTTTCCGCGGCGATCCGCTCCTCGAGCGGGGCGAGACGGGCCCGCTCGGTGTCGGAACTCAGTTCGAGGGCTCGGTCCAGGTCCGCGCGCGCCTCCTCGAACCGCCCGAGCCCGAGCAGGGCCCGCACCCGGCAGACGAGGATCGGCGCCTCGTCGGGGCGCAGGGCGCGCGCCCGGTCGAGGTCGGCCAGGGCGCGGTCGTGGGCCCCGCGTTCGAGGTGGAGCTCGGCCCGTTGGCGCAGTGCCCAGGGGTAGTCCGGCTGGAGGGCGAGGGCCTGGTCGAGGTCGGCGAGCGCCTCCTCGGGGCGGCCCAGCGCGCCGCGGCAGACGCCTCGGCTCGCGTACGCCGAGGCGTAGCCGTCGTCGAGGGCGAGAGCCCGGTCGTAGTCGGCGAGGGCCTGCGCCGGGCGGCCGGCGACGCGCAGGGCGTCTCCGCGTTCGCACAGGCCCCAGATCCCGTCGGGGTACAGGCGGACCGCCTCGTCGAGGTCGGCCAGTTGGCGCCCGTGCTCGCCGCGGGTCCGCCACACGCGGGCCCGGCGGATCAGCGCCCAGGGGTACTCCGGTTTGAGTTCCAGCGCGCGGTTGAGGTCCGCGAGGGCTTCGTCCGGTTGCCCCAGCAGCTGACGGACGGCGCCCCGGGAGGCCCAGGCGAAGTGGTGGGAGGGGTCGAGTGCGATCCCGCGGTCCAGGTCTTCGAGCGCCGTGTCGTAGTGGCCGAGAATGCGGTGGTACTCGCCGCGTACGGAGACGGTCGGGGCGTGGTCCGGCGCGAGCGCGTCGGCCCGGTCCAGATCGGCGAGGCCCGCCTCGTGGTCGCCGAGGCCGCCGTGGCTGAAGCCCCTGCCGCGGTACGCCCGCGCCAGTTCCGGATCGAGCGCGATGGCCCGGTCGAACTCCGCGAGCGCGGGCGCGTACGCGCCGGCGTGCCGCAGGGCCCGTCCCCGGGCCACCCGGGCCCGGGCCTGCCACCGCTCGTCGAACCCGGTCCGGTTCAGCAGCAGCCCGAGCGCGGCGGCCACTCCGCCGTCCGCGAGCGCCGCCAGCAGGTCGCGCCCCCAGGTCCGTACGAGCTCCGTGTCCGTGTCCTCGCCCGCCTCCGCCAGGCCCCGTGCCCAGCGTTCGGCGAAGACACCGCCGTCGGCGCTGTCGCAGGCGTCCACGAAGTCCCGCAGCACGAGTGGCAACGCGGTGCGGGCGTTCGCGCACAGCCGGTGGTACGACTGCGCGAGCCGCAGTTCCCGACAGCCGCCGTCCGCCCACACCTCGGCCGCGTCCAGGCCGGCTTCGGCCTCCGTCCGCCAGTGCCCGAACGTCTCCGCGAGCCGGGTGTGCCGCTCCGCCCAGCCGCGCGGGGAGCGCAGCCGCTGCAGGCGCAGCATCGGGGCCCGTACGACGTCGTGGTACTGGATCCGGTTTCCGCGGTCGGTGACGAAGGGGAGCCCGCGGAGCCAGCCGAAGAGGGCGTCGGCCTCGGTCTGCGGGCAGTCCACGGCGGCTTGGAAGACGTCCGCGTCGAGGTGGCGGGGCAGGGCGCAGGCGAGGGCGGCGGCGCGGCGGACGGGGTCCTGTTCCCATTTGAGGAAGCGTTCGACGGCCGTGGCGCTCGGGTCGCCGATGTCGTCCGGGTCACCTGGCCGGGACTCGGCGAGGGTGGAGACGAGGACGGGCAGTCCGCCGGTCAGCCGCAGCACCTCCTCGACGACGGGTTCGGCCACGACTCCCCTGTCGGCGAGCAGGCCGCGTGTCTCGGCCGCCGTGAAGGGCGCCAGCGGTACGTCCGCCACGAAGTCGGCGAGGCCGCCCCAGCGGGCGGTGTCGAAGGGGCGCTGCCCCGCCGTCACGACCACCACGTTCGCGGGCAGGGCGCCGTGCCGGTCGGTCGTCATCACGTCGTGCAGCCAGCCGTCGAGGAAGGGCGCGGTCCGCTCGTACGTGTCGAAGACCAGGACGAGCCAGGGGGCTTCCGTGGCGACCCCGGCCAGCTCGTCGAGCAGCACCGGGGTGAGCACCCGCTCGGGCGACAGGACGAGCTGCGCGTCCTCCTGGCTGCGCAGGCGGGCCCCGATTCCGGCCCGCAACCGGTCGGCCCCGTGGGCGAGTTGGGCCGGGTCGACGGCACCGGCGAAGGCGCCGACACCGGGCACGAGGCCGAGCCCGACCAGACTCGCCCGGGCGGCGGTCAGACTCGCGGCGGACGGCGCCGACGGCTGGAGGTCGGACGCCGGCGCCGGCGCCGCCGCTGCCGCCGACTCGGCCTCGTGGCTGCGCTCCCGGTGGGTGGCCAGCAGACGGTCGAGGTCCTTGAACCGGTGCCCCTGCCGGGCGAACCGCGCGCTGATCGCCGCCATCGTCTCGGGCAGGCTGCCGACGCCGTCGTCGACGTACGCCGTCAGCGCCCCGCGGGCCCGGGCGACCTGCTCCAGCTCCCTTACGAGGAAGGTCTTTCCGACGCCCGCGTTGCCGTGCACGTGGAAGAGGAAACGGTGTCGCTCGTCCTCCGGAGGGAGGTCGAGGTTCTGCCGGAACGCGGCGCGCTCGGCGGCCCGCCCGACGAACCCGTGCCGTCTGCGCTGCCCGATCAACTCCTGCATCGACGGCCGCGCACGCCCCATCCGTCCGCCCCCTCCATCGCCCCGGCCGTTACTTCACCACGGTGACCTTCGTACCCTTGCTGCCGAACGCCCAGACGGCGTCGCCGTCCGCGCTGTGCATACGGATCCCGCCGGTCCTCACGCCCGCCGCGGGTTGCGGCGAGGAGCCGTCCTGGGCGTTGGAGAACGCGATGTTCACGCCGGACGCGACGGTGAAGTAGACGATGTTCTCGACCTTCGTGCCGTCCGTCCCCGTGGTGGAGGGGACGGTGGTCGACACCGCGTACCGGCCCGGCGCCGGGCTCACCGTGCCCGGCCACACCGCGAAGGTGCGGCGGACGGCCTCGCCGGTGTCGACGAGCCACACCCGCCGCTGGGCGAGCGAGTAGACGATCCGCCGTCCGGTGCCCGAGCCGTCGGGCACGGCGACCGGCTCGGCCTTCTTGGGCGAGGCGGAGGGCCGCGGGCTCTTCGACGCGGACGGCTTCGCCCCGGCGGCGTGGGCGGCGGTCGGGTGCGCTCCTTGGTCGGCCTGCGCGGCGAGGGCCGTGACGCCCACGACCGCCGCCGCGGTCAGTCCGGTGACCCAGATCCAGGAGGGAAGCCGTCGGGCAGGCACGGACACGCAACTCCTCAGGCTCACAAGGCTTCTGGGCCCTCCACCGAGGGTCGGATCATCGTACTCCGACGCGCCCGGGGCCACCGCACGCTTCGGCCGTCAGTCCAGGACCGGCAGCAGCTCCGGCAGGTGCCCGTCGGACGCCTCCGCCGCCCGCTGCCGCTCCTCGGAGACCTCCCCGTACAGGGTCGTCCGCGGCTTCGCCGGACGCCCGGCCGCCTCCGCGATGGCGATGAGGTCCTTGACGGACTTGTACGAGCCGTACGAGGAGCCCGCCATCCGGGAGATGGTCTCCTCCATCAGCGTGCCGCCGAGGTCGTTGGCGCCCGAGCGGAGCATCTCCGCCGCGCCTTCGGCGCCCAGCTTCACCCAGCTGGTCTGGATGTTGGGGATGTGCGGGTGGAGCAGGAGGCGGGCCATGGCCACCACGGCTCGGTTGTCGCGGGTGGTCGGGCCCGGGCGGGAGATGCCCGCCAGGTACACCGGCGCGTTGGTGTGGATGAACGGGAGCGTGACGAACTCGGTGAAGCCGCCGGTCTGCTGCTGGATGCGGGAGAGCGTGCGGAAGTGGCCGAGCCAGTGGCGGGGCTGGTCCACATGCCCGTACATCATCGTGGACGAGGAGCGGATGCCGAGCTCGTGCGCGGTCGTGACGACCTCGATCCAGGTCGCCGTGGGCAGCTTGCCCTTCGTCAGGACCCAGCGGACCTCGTCGTCGAGGATCTCCGCCGCCGTACCGGGGATGGTGTCGAGGCCCGCCTCCTTCGCGGCGGTCAGCCACTCACGGATGGACATCCCCGTACGCGTCGCGCCGTTGACGACCTCCATCGGGGAGAAGGCGTGCACATGCATGCCGGGGACGCGCTCCTTCACCGCCTTCGCGATGTCGAAGTAGGCGGTTCCGGGGAGGTCCGGGTGGATGCCGCCCTGCATGCAGACCTCGACGGCCCCGAGCTCCCAGGCCTGCTGGGCGCGGTCGGCCACCTGGTCCAGCGACAGCGTGTACGCGTCGGCGTCCGTGCGGCGCTGGGCGAAGGCGCAGAAGCGGCAGCCGGTGTAGCAGACGTTGGTGAAGTTGATGTTCCGGGTGACGATGTACGTGACGTCGTCGCCGACGGCGGACCTGCGCACGTCGTCCGCGATCCGGCAGAGGGCGTCGAGCGCCGGACCGTCCGCGTGCAGCAGGGCGAGCGCCTCGTCGTCGGTGAGCTTCGTCGGGTCGTCGGCCGCGGTCGCGAGGGCCGCCCGTACGTCGGTGTCGATGCGGGAGGGCAGCATCCCGGGCGCCGCCGCCTCCCGCAGCGCCTCCCAGTCGCCGTACACGAGGTCGAAGTCGTCCCGGCGGTCGCCGGTGCGCCCCTCGGTGTCGATGGTCCGGTGCAGATCGGTGCGCCCCGACGCCGTGAAGGCCTCCTCCGGCTCCTGCCAGGGGTGCCCCTCGACGACGGCGTCCTCGAGGGCGAGCCCCGTCTCCGGGTCCGCGAGCGCCCGTACGTGCGGCAGCAGCCGCGGGTCGAGCCAGGGCTCCCCGCGCTGCACGAACTCGGGGTACACGCACAGCCGCTCGCGCAGTTCGAAGCCGACGGCGCGCGACTGCTCGGCCAGCTGCTCGATCTGCGGCCAGGGCCGCTCGGGGTTGACGTGGTCGATGGTGAGCGGCGAGACCCCGCCCCAGTCGTCGATCCCCGCGCCGATCAGCCGCCCGTACTCACTGTCCACCAGGTTCGGCGGGGCCTGGAGGCAGGCGGCCGGTCCCATGATGTGCCGCGCGACGGCCACCGTGGCGACCAGCTCGTCCAGTTCGGCGTCCGGCATCCCGCGCATCGCCGTGTCCGGCTTGGCGCGGAAGTTCTGGATGATCAGTTCCTGGATGCCGTGGTACGACCGGGACACGCGCCGCAGCGCGAACAGCGACTCGGCGCGCTCCTCGTACGTCTCCCCGATCCCGATCAGCAGCCCGCTGGTGAAGGGAACGGACGACCGCCCCGCGTCCTCCAGGACCCGCAGCCGTACGGCGGGCTCCTTGTCCGGAGAGCCGTAGTGCGGACCGCCGGGCTCGCTCCACAGCCGCGTCGCCGTCGTCTCCAGCATCATGCCCATGCTCGGCGCGACGGGCTTGAGCCGCTGGAAGTCGGTCCAGGACATCACCCCCGGGTTGAGGTGAGGCAGCAGCCCCGTCTCCTCCAGGATCCGGATGGAGATGGCACGCACGTACGCGATCGTGTCGTCGTACCCGTGCGCATCCAGCCACTCCCGGGCCTCGGGCCAGCGGTCCTCGGGCTTGTCGCCGAGCGTGATGAGGGCTTCCTTGCAGCCGAGTTCCGCGCCGCGCCGGGCGACGTCGAGGACCTCGTCCGGCGACATGAACATCCCGTGCCCGGCGCGGCGCAGCTTGCCCGGCACGGTGACGAAGGTGCAGTAGTGGCACTTGTCACGGCAGAGGCGGGTGAGGGGGATGAAGACGCTCTTGGAGTACGTGATCACGCCGGGGCGGCCGGCCGCCTCCAGGCCCGCGTCCCGCACCCGGGCGGCGGACGAGGCGAGGTCGTCCAGGGCCTCGCCGCGCGCCTGGAGCAGCACCGCGGCCTCGGCCACGTCGAGGGCGACACCGTCACGGGCGCGTTTGAGGGCGCGACGCATGGAGTTCTCGGTCGGGCCGGTTCCGGAGGTCGCGGAAGTCGTCATCCTTCGAGCATACGATCGCGGTGATCAGGCATTACAGGGCGTGGCCGTATTCCGCCGGGGCGGCAGTTCGTTACAGGTTGCCACTGGCACCCCGCGCGGGTCGGACCCCGGCGGGCGCGCCGCCTCCCCGAAAGCTGTCGATTTCCTTCCCTTGCCCCGCAGTTCACAGCCGACTACCAGGGTTGTACGTGCCAACGCGCACCACCCATGTCACTCTCACGACACCCTGGGAGCAGCAGCATGTGCGAGGACGATCACGGCATCGAGAGCTTCGACGGCATCGGCAGACGCGCGCTGTTCGTGACGGGGGCGGCAGCCGCCCTTACGTTGGGAAGCGTGACCTTCGCGAGCGGCTCCGAGGCGGCCGACGGTTCCGGGACACCGGCGGGCGGTACGAGCCGTACCGAGACCCGTACGGTGTCCGGCACCCTGCCCACCGGTTCACCGGACTTCGTGTACCTCCCGGTGGAGATCCCGCGCGGGGTGCGGGAGATCCACGTCGCGTACACCTACGAGAAGCCGTCCGTCCCGGCCGGCACCGCGGGCAACGCGCTCGACATCGGTCTCTTCGACGAGCGCGGCACGGCGCTGGGCGGCGAGGGCTTCCGCGGCTGGTCGGGCGGCGCGCGCACCGAGTTCTCCGTCCGCGCGGACGACGCGACGCCGGGCTACATCCCCGGCCGGATCCGCCCCGGCACCTGGCACATCGCGCTCGGCCCCTACACGGTGGCGCCGCAGGGCCTGCCGTACGAGGTCACGATCACGCTGACGTACGGGGAGCAGGACGCCACCCCGGTCCCGACGTACCCGCCGTCCCGTGCGAAGGGCCGGGGCCGCGCCTGGTACCGGGGCGACTGCCACCTCCACTCCTGGTACTCGGACGGCCGCCGCACGCCCGCGGAGGTCGCCGCGCTGGCGCGCGCCGCGGGCCTGGACTTCATCAACACCTCGGACCACAACACGCACAGCTCGCACGCCCACTGGGCGGACCAGGCGGGGGACGACCTGCTGATCATGCTGGGCGAGGAGATCACGACCCGCAATGGTCACGTGGTGGCCCTCGGCACGGACCCCGGCACGTTCGTCGACTGGCGCTACCGGGCCCGCGACAACCGTTTCGGCCGTTTCGCCCGCCAGATCCGCCGCGCGGGCGGCCTCGTCGTCCCCGCCCACCCGCACGCCACCTGTGTCGGCTGTGGCTGGAAGTTCGGCTTCGGGGAGGCGGACGCGGTGGAGGTGTGGAACGGCCCGTACACCCCCGACGACGAGGTGACCCTCGCGGACTGGGACAACACACTGGTGGCGGCCGTTCGTTCGGGCTCCCTCTCCTGGCTCCCGGCGATGGGCAACAGCGACGCCCACCGCGACCCCGACCCGGTCGGCACCCCGCAGACGGTCGTCCTCGCCGACGACCTGACCCGCGAGGCCATCCAGGAGGGCCTGCGCGCGGGCCGCTCCTACGTGGCGGAGTCGAAACTCGTGTCGCTCTCCTTCTCCGCCACCGGTCCGAAGGGCGAGCACGCCGGGATCGGCGAACGCCTGCGGGTCGCCCCCGACGCCCCGGTCACCGTTTCTCTGGAGGCCACCGGCGCCCCCCGGTGCACGGTCCGCCTCGTCACCGACCAGGGCGTCCTCTTCACGAGCGCCCCCTTGCCGGTCTCGGGCTCGGGCACGGTGGAGTGGAACACGACGGCGCAGTACGCGGCCTACGTAAGGGCGGAGTTGCGCCACGAGACGGCGGCGGGTCCGGTACCGGGGGCGTTGGCGGCGTTCACGAACCCGATTTTCCTGGGGACGTGAGCCGGCCGGCCGCCCTGCCGTCGCCGCACTGAGCCGCTCACCGGCCGAGGGCCGGCAGCGTCACCATGGGACTACTCCGGTGTCGTGTTGGAGAGGCGGTCCAGCCACTCGCCCATGAGGGCGGACTCCCCCGGGGTGAAGTCCGGCCTCGGGGTCTGGCGCAGGAGGGCGGCGAGATGGGTGGCGGTGGCGGGGAGTACGTCTTGCGCTGTCGCTTCCTCGTCGGCGGAGGTGGTCTCCGGCCCGATCGCCTCCGGGGTGAGGACCACCGCGTGCACCGCGTCCCGTATCCGGCGGGAGAGCGTCTCGTCCGTGAAGGTCGTCGGGCGGGAGACCAGCATCAGGGAGACGCCGACATTGGCGGACATGATCATCTGGGCGGCGAGTTCGGGGGCCAGGCGCAGCTTGCCCTGTTCCGCCGCGCGCCGGAGGTCCGCGGTGAGGATGCGGTGGGACTCCAGGGCGGCGGCCGGTGGCGTACGCATCGCGGGGGAGTTCATCAGGCGGTACAGGTTCGGGTTGCGCAGGGCGAACTCGATGTGGGTGTCCCAGCCGTCGCGCAGGTCCTGGATGGGGTCCGTGCCGGGCCTGCGGCTGCGCTTGGCCGTCAGGTACTTCTCGTACCCGTGGTCGACCACGGCCGACAGCAGGCCCTCCTTGTCCCCGAAGTGGCGGTAGAGGGCCGGGGCGCCGACCCCCGCCGCCTCGCAGACCGCCCGGGTGGAGACGTCCCCGTCGGGGGAGTTCGCCACCAGCTCGGCCGCCACTTCGAGGATGCGCGCTTTCGTACTGCTCACCGACGTACTCACGGTAGCGACGTTATCCGAGTCGCCCGAGGTCACGCCGTCCTCTTCCGCGCTACGGGGGACAACAGGTCCGCCAGGCCGATCCGGGTCAGGAACTCGTCGCGGACACGGTCCGCGACCAGGCTGACCTCCTGCGAACCGTCGTCCGCCGGGTCGACGTGCACCCGGAAGGGACGCTTCCCGTACGGGGTGTCCACCACGTCGACGATGGCGTCGGCGACGAGCGACACGTCCGCGTCGGGCGGCGTGAGGGCCGCCAGGCGTCCCGCGACCTGGTCCATCAGGCCCGCGTAGCGCTCCTCGTAGGCGGGCAGCACGGTCTGTTCGGAGGGGTGGCCGCCGCTCGCGAAGTGGTTCGTGCCCGAGGTGAACGCGCCCGGCACCACGATCGTCGTCTCGATGCCGAAGCGGGCCAGTTCGGCGGCGTACGACACGGCGAGCGCGTCCATCGCGGCCTTGGCGGCGAAGTACGGCGCCAGGTACGGCGGGGTGCCGCCGCGCGTGGAGGTGGAGCCGACCCACAGCAGCAGGCCGTGGCCCTGGGCGCGCAGGTGCGGCAGCGCCGCCCGGTTGACCCGCTGGGTGCCCAGCACGTTCGTGTCGTGGACCGCAGCCAGTTCGGCGGGCGTGAAGGCCTCCGTCGGGCCGGTCACCATGTGCCCGGCGTTGTGGACGAGGACGTCCAGCCGGCCGGCCCCCGCCAGCACCGTGGCGATCGCCGCGTCCGCCGACTCCTGGGAGAGGACGTCGAGTTCGACCGTACGGAGGTCCACCGCGTGCTCGGCGGCGTACGCCCCGGCCTCCGCGACCCGGGCCGCGTTGCGCCCGCCGGTGTCCCGCATCGCGGCGTACACCGTGTGCCCGGCGCGGGCGAGGGCGCGGGCGGACAGCGCACCGAAGCCGGATCCGGCCCCCGTGATGACGATCGTCTTGCGCGAAACAGCATCCCTGACCGACTCCACGACCGACTCCACGTCCGACTTCATGACTGAACTCCTCTTGAGTCGTGGCGAGTTACGCGATGCCGCCGTTGGCCCGCAGCACCTGGCCGTTGACCCAGCGGCCGGCGGGACCGGCGAGGAAGGACACCACGTCGGCGATGTCCCGGGGGGTGCCGAGGCGCTCCAGCGGCGGCTGGGCCGCCATCCGCGCGATGGTCTCCTCGTCCTTGCCGTCCAGGAAGAGGGCGGTGGCGGTCGGGCCGGGGGCCACGGCGTTGACGGTGACGTCCCGGCCGCGCAGCTCGCGCGCGACGATCAGGGTCACGGCCTCGACGGCGCCCTTGGTGGCGGCGTACGCGCTGTACCCGGGGATCGCGAGCGCCAGCACCGAGCTGGAGAAGTTGATGAGCGCGCCGCCCGCGCGCAGCCGTCGTGCCGCCTGCTGGTCGACGACGAACGTGCCGCGGATGTTGGTGCGGGTCATGCGGTCCAAGACGTCGAGGTCGAGGTCGACCAGGGGCGCGAGAACCATGACACCGGCCGCGTGGACGACGACGTCCACCCCGCCGAACGCGGATTCGGTGGCGTCGAAGAGGGCGGCCACCTCGGTCTCGTCGGCCACGTCGGCGCGGACGGCGATCGCCTCTCCGCCCGCCTCGGTGATCGCGGCGACGGTCTTGTCGGCCTCGGCCTCGTTGCCCGCGTAGTTCACGACGACGGCGTAACCGTCGGCCGCGAGGCGCTCGGCGGCCTCCCGGCCGATTCCGCGGGATCCGCCCGTGACGACGGCCACCCGGCGGGACGTTCCCGACGTGCTGGAGTGCTCGGTCATGACGATGCTCCTCGATGTGGCGGGGTAGCGGCGTTCACCACCTGATGAGAGCAACGCTAACACCTATGCGGTAGCGGCGCTACCGCCAATCGCGCTCAGCCCAGAAACGCCGCTACGGTCGCCACGAACCGCCCGGCGTCGTCGAGCCAGGGGTAATGACCGGCCCCCGGCTGCACGACAAGCCGCGCGTCGGGGAACAGCCCCGCGAACTCTGCCGTCGCCCCGGGCGGGCTGTTCAGATCGAACTCCCCGGTGAGCAGCAGGACGGGGGCCCGGAAGGCGGCGAGCGCGGCGCGGGTGGCGGCCGGGTCGAAGGCGCCCTCGGCCGCGAAGAGGGTCACGGCTTCCGCGTTGCGCGGCCGGGCCGCCTCATGGTGCCGGCGTGCCGCGGCGTCCCAACGGCCCCAGAAGAAGGGGGCGATGGCCTCCCAGTCGCCCCCCGTTCCGGCACCGATCGCCTCCAGGGCCCCGAACGCCGCCGGGTACCACGGCTCGCCCTCTCTGAGCCGCGCGAGTGCGCGCCGCGTCTCCCCCGCGACCTCGATGCCGACGGCCCGGGTGCCGGGGCCGATCAGGGCGAGCCTGCCGACGCGCTCCGGGTACCGGACCGCGTACTGCGTCGCGACGTTCGCTCCGGCTGAGTGGCCGAGCAGGTCGAGCCGGGCCGGCCCGAGGTGCGCGCGCAGCGCCTCGACGTCGTCGACCAGGCGGTCGCAGCGGTAGCTGGAGGTGTCGTGCGGGAACGCGGAGCGGCCGGTGCCGCGCAGGTCCAGGACGGCCAGCCTGCGGTGGGCGGAGAGGCCTCCGAGGTCACAGAGGTAGCGGGAGTCCGTGGGGCCGCCGGGGACACAGAGGACCGGATCGCCGCCGCCGTCTCCGTTCCCGCCCCCCATCAGGCGGTAGGCGAGGCGGGTTCCGTCAGGTGCGGTGAAGGTGGGCATGACGTGGATCCTGGCAGTCATAACTGGGTTATACAACCGAGTTATGACGACGATGGGAGACTCGACCTCGGTATATAACCGAGCTATGACAGCCGAAGAGGACACGCCTCGAACCCTCGAACCCCTGACCGAACCCCTGACCGAGCCCCTGACCGAGGCGCAGGCCGAGCGGATCTTCGCGGACATGAACGACGTCATCCGCGCGGGCGAGGAGATGCGCCTGCTGCGCGCCGAGATGATCAGGCTCTTCGCCGACCTCGGCTGGACCCAGGACAGGATCGCCCGCCTCACCGGTATGAGTCAGCCCGCCGTGTCCAAGCAGGTCACCAAGCACAAGGGGGAGGATCCATCATCCCCACCGCGCCTCTCCCTCGACCAGCACGACACCCCGTGGCTCGAGGGACGCCTCTGGGGCCTCGCCGAGGAGATCTCCGAGACCCTCCACGACACCGCCCACTGCACCGGCCACCTCAACGCCGTCGCCCGGGGCAAGAAGCACTTCACACCCCAGAACGTCGACGAACTCCGGCGCCTGGTCGAGGAGGACCTGCGGCTGCACCGGGCCGCCCTGCCCGGCGGCCACCGGCACGCCTACGACGAGATCGGCCGCGCCCTCGACACCCCCGCCCCCTCGACACCCGCCCCCACCGAATCCCCCTCCGTACGCCGCACCCTCGCCCGCCAGATCCAGCGCACCCGCCTCAGGGACGAGGCCTGAGCGTCCCATCGGGGCCGACGTCTCAGCGTTCGCCATACTCGCCATCACATTCGCCGCATGATGTCCTCATGACGGTCAACATGACGGTCAACATGACGATGAGCCGATGCCGGGCGTCCATGCCGACCGTCGCTGGCAACTGCATCCGCCGCGCGGCGCCGCGGGCCCCGGCGCCATGCCGGACCGGTTCGACACCCCCGCCCGGATGACACGCCCTGCCGGCCCCCGGACAGGCCCTGGGCCCTGTCTGCCTAGCTCCCCGACGGCCACACGATCGCCTGCACCTCGCTGTACGCATGCAGTGCGTACGACCCCACGTCCCGCCCCACCCCGCTCTTCTTGAAGCCGCCGAACGGTGCCTCCATGTTGCGGCCGACGGTGTTGACGCCCACCCCGCCCGCCCGCAGCGCGCGGGCGACGCGGAAGGCGCGGGCGACGTCGCCCGACCAGACGTAGTCGATCAGGCCGTAGTCGCTGTCGTTGGCGAGAGCGATGCCCTCCTCCTCGTCGTCGAAGGGGACGACCACGACGACGGGCCCGAAGATCTCCTCCCGGACCACCCGCATGTCGGGGGTGCAGTCCGCGAGGAGAGTCGGGGCGACGTAGAAGCCGCGGTCGTACGGGGGGCGCGTGCCGCCCGTGACGATCCGCGCGCCCTCCTTGCGGCCGAGTTCGACGTAGGCCTCGACCCGGTCCCGGTGGGCCGCCGAGATGACCGGCCCGACGACCGTCCCCGGCTCCCGCGGGTCCCCGACCGTCAACCGCTCGGCGTACGCGGCCAGTTGCTCGACCAGGCGGTCGTGGACACCCCGCTGTGCGATCACCCTCGTCGGCGCCGTGCAGATCTGGCCGCTGTAGAAGGAGAACGTCGTGCCGATGCCGAGCACCGCCGACTCGACGTCCGCGTCGTCGAAGACGACCGCCGCGCCCTTCCCGCCCAGCTCCATCAGCTGACGTTTCATCCCGCGCCCGCACACCTCGGCGATGCGCTGCCCCACCGCCGTCGAGCCGGTGAAGCTGACCATGTCCACGTCCTCGCAGTCCACGGCCGCCTCGCCGACCTCCGCGCGCGAACCGCTCACCACGTTCACGACACCCGCCGGTACGCCCGCCGCCTCCAGGGCCTGAGCCATCCGGTACACGGAGAGCGGGTCCTGCGGGGCGGGCTTCACGACCACCGTGTTGCCCATGGCCAGCGCGGGGGCGATCTTCCCGGCCGGGTTGGCCCAGGGGTTGTTGTAGGAAGTGACGCAGGTGACCACGCCGACCGGCTGGCGCACGGCGAGGGCGCCCATGACCGCCGCCTTCCCGAACGGCCCGGCCTCGTTGATCTGCGGCGGCAGCGGCTGCTCGACGGGCTCCACGCGCGCGTAGCGCCGGAAACGGGCCGCGCCCACCCCCACCTGCATCCCGCGCGCGGTCCCGGTCGTGGCACCGCTCTCGGCCTGGGCGAGATCGGCGTAGGAGAGGAAGTTGCGCCGGATGACGTCCGCCGCCCGGCCGAGGAGCGCCGCGCGTTCCTCGGGAGGCGTCCGCGACCACGGGCCGAAGGCCTCCCGGGCCGCGGCGGCGGCCGCGTGCACCTGCCCCCGCGAGGCCTCCGGCGCCATCCCGACGACACCCTCCGTCGCCGGGTCGATCACCGCGTAGTGCCCGTCGTCGGGCTCCACCCAGGAGCCGCCGATGAACAGCCGCTGCTCGTCACCCGCCCCCCGCACCTCGGTCACCGCGTGCTCACCGTCTGCGTGTCCCGCCCGGAGCGGAGCACCTTCCCGGGGACGGCGCCCGTCACCACGTCCCCCCGGATCGACTCGACCCCGTTGACCCAGACCGCCGTGATGCCGATCGCCTTGGAGTCGAGTCGCGGGCTGTCTCCCGGCAGGTCGTGCACCAGGGTGGCCTTGCCGGCGTCGATGCGCTCCGGGTCGAACAGCACGAGGTCCGCATGGAAGCCCTCCGCGATCCGCCCGCGTTCCCTCAGTCCGAAGAGCCGCGCCGGGTCGTCCGTGAGCATCTTCACGGCCGCCTCCAGCGTGGTCAGCCTCCGCCCGCGCAGACAGTCCCCGAGGAACCGGGTCGTGTACGGGGCCCCGCACATGCGGTCCAGATGGGCGCCCGCGTCCGAGCCGCCGAGCATGACGTCCGGGTGCTGCCAGGTCTCGGCGCGCAGCGTCCAGGAGTCGGAGTCGTTGTCGGTGGGCATGGGCCACAGCACCGTCCGCAGGTCGTCGTGTGCGCAGATCTCGACGAGGCACTCGAAGGGCTCCTGGTGGCGCCGGGCCGCGATGTCCTTCACGACCTGCCCGGTGAGGCCGTCGTTCGCCGGGCTGTAGGTGTCCCCGATGACGTACCGGCCGAAGTTGGCGAGGCGGCGGAAGACACCCGCCTCCTTGCTGTTCGCCCGGGCCAGCATCTCGGCCCGCACGGAGGGGTCCCGCAGCCGTGCGATGCGCTCCGGGACGGGCAGGGCGAGGATCGGGCCCCACCCGGGGATCAGGTTCAGCGCGCAGAACGTGCCCAGGGACATGTTCATGGGCGTGAGGATCGGCATGGTGAGGGCCACCACCCGGCCGCCCGCCTTCCGCGCCCGTTCGCTCGCGACCAGTTGCCTCGGTACACGCTCGGGGACGGCGGCGTCGACGGTCAGCACGTTCCAGTTGAGCGGGCGGCCCGCCGCCGCGCTCATCTCGACGAAGAGGTCGATCTCGTCATCGCTGAACTGGTCGAGGCAGCCGGCGACGATCGCCTCGATCTGGGTGCCCTCGTGCTCGCCGACGGCCCTGCTCAAAGCCAGCAACTCCGCGGGCTTCGCGTGCCGGGAGGCGACCGGTTTCCCGTCGCCGTCGGAGTGGGTGGAGGACTGGGTGGTGGACAGGCCCCAGGCGCCGGCGTCCATCGCCTCGTGGAAGAGGGCGAGCATCTGCTCCAGCTGCTCCCCGGTCGGCTGCCCGCCCACCGCGTCCGCGCCCATGACGTACCGCCGCAGCGCGCAGTGGCCCACCATGAAGCCCGCGTTGACGGCGATCCGCCCCTCCAGGGCGTCGAGGTAGTCGCCGAAGCTGTGCCAGTTCCAGGGCGCCCCCTCCTCCAGGGCGACCAGCGACATCCCCTCGACCTTGGACATCATGCGGCGCGTGTAGTCGGCGTCCTCGGGCCGCGCCGGGTTCAGCGGGGCGAGGGTGAAGCCGCAGTTGCCGCCCGCGACCGTCGTCACCCCGTGGTTCAGGGACGGGGTGGCGTAGGGGTCCCAGAAGAGCTGGGCGTCGTAGTGCGTGTGCGGGTCGACGAATCCGGGGGCGAGGACGAGACCGGAGGCGTCCTCGCTCGTGCGGGACGCCTCCGTGACCGTGCCGATCGCGGCGATACGGCCGTCGCGGACGGCGACGTCCGCGGTGTAGCCGGGCGCGCCCGTGCCGTCCACGACGGTCGCGCCCTTGATGACGTGGTCGAGCATGGCCGCACCCTCCTCAGACCGCTTGGCGGAAACGGGTCGTCCGGTGCACCGGATCCGTGTCGATCTTCGGGATCACGTGCTCGCCGATCAGCCGGATCGTCTGCAGGGTCTCCTCCTTCGGGACCCCGACCGGCAGGCCGAAGGAGAGCTGGTCGGCGCCCGCCTGCTCCCAGCGCTTGCACTGGGTGAGCACCTCGTCCGGGTCGCCGCAGATCAACAGCTCCTCCTCGATGAGGAGTTCGACGAACTCGGCGTTGTACTCGGGGAGCGTCTCCGGCCAGACGGGGAAGCCCTCGGGGCGCGGGAAGGTGTCGTGGTAGCGGAAGACGAGTGAGGGCAGGTAGTGCAGCTCGCCGGCGACCGCGATCCGTATCGCCTCCTCGTGCGTCGGCGCGCAGATGGCGGTGGTCGTCACCATCACGTTGTCGTTGACGAAGGCCCCGACGGGCTCGGCGTCCACGATGGCGGTCTTGTACTGCTGGAGCACCCACTCCATGTCGGAGACCTTCTGCACGCTGAAGCCGAGTACACCCAGGCCCTTGCGGGCGGCCATGGCGTACGAGGGCGGCGACCCGGCGGCGTACCACATCGCGGGGTGCGCCTTCCCGTACGGCTTGGGGAGCACCTTGCGGGGCGGGAGCTGCCAGTGCTTGCCCTGGAACCCGACGTACTCCTCCTGGAGCCACATCTTCGGGAACTCGGCGATGGTCTCTTCCCAGATCTCCTTGGTGTAGTTCATGTCGGTGATGCCGGGGAGGAAGCCGAGGATCTCGTGACTGCCCGCGCCGCGCCCGCTGCCGAACTCGAAGCGGTTCTCGCTGAGGTGGTCGAGCATGGCGACCTTCTCGGCGACCTTCACCGGGTGGTTGACCTGGGCGAGCGGGTTGAAGATGCCCGAGCCGAGGTGGATGCGGTCCGTGGCGTGGGCGAGATAGCCGAGGTAGACGTCGTTCGCCGAGAGGTGCGAGTACTCCTCCAGGAAGTGGTGCTCGGACGCCCAGGCGTACTTGAAGCCGGACTTGTCCGCCTGGATGACGTACTCGGTCTCCTCCATCAGCGCCTTGTGCTCCGCGAGCGGGTCGGTCTCGGCGCGCTTGCCCACGTATCCCTGTACAAAGAGCCCGAATTCCAAGGAGGTTCACCGTCCCCACATTCGTATCTGACGTTCCGTCAGATTTGCTTGCCGCCGACTGTCGCACCGTGCCCGTGAAGCGTCAATACCTGACGGACCGTCAGCCAATGCGGCGGACCACCGTCAGATCACGCTGACCCCCGCCAGCCACCCCCCGTCGATCACGAACGGCTGCCCGGTGATGTACGAGGAGTCCTCCGAGGTCAGGAACAGGGCGAGCCGGGCGACCTCCTCGGGCCTGCCCACCCGCCCGAGCGGCACGAGCTTGCTGTACAGCTCGTCCAGGGCCCTGGTCATCTCCTCGGGATCGGCCGTCGGGTCGAGCTGGGCCGGGTTCGACATGGGGGTGTCGACGGCGCCCGGGCAGATGGCGTTGACCCGTATCCGCTGGTGCGCCAGCTCCAGGGCGGCGACGCGGGTGAGGCCGAGGATGGCGTGCTTGGTCGCCGTGTACGTGCCCACGGCCGCCATCCCCGTCATCGCGGTGTACGAGGCGGTGTTGACGATCGTGCCCCCGCCGGCCGCGGCGATCTCCCCCGCGACCGTCTTGATCCCGAGGAAGCAGCCGACCTGGTTGACCTGCACGACCTGGAGGAACTCGTCCAACGGGGTGTCGACGAGGGCGTTGAAGCGCAGGATGCCCGCGTTGTTGACCAGCCCGTCGATCCGCCCGTACGCGCCCTTCACCGCGGCGACGGCCGCCGCCCAGTCGTCCTCCCGGCCCACGTCGAGGTGGACGTAGAGCGCGTCCAGCTCCTTGGCCACGTCCTCGCCCCGGTCGTCGAGCACGTCCGCGACGACGACCCTGGCACCCTCCGCGGCGAACAGCCGCGCCTCCTGCTCGCCCTGCCCGCGCGCCGCCCCGGTGACGATGACGACGCGTCCGTCCAGCTTGCCCATGCCCTGACTCCCTAGGTGAGGTGCGGCGCGATCTAGTTGAGGTGGGGCGCGACGTCGGCGCCGAACGCCGCGATCTGGTCGACGAGTTCGGCGAGCCCCCGCGCCCGGAACCGCACCTGGATCTGGTGCACCCCCATCGCCCGGTACGCCCGCAGCGACTCGGCGACCGCCTCCGGGGCCCCGCTCACGGTGCGCCGCCCGACCTGCCAGCCGGGCGTGCCGACGTACAGGGGCTCGGTGATGGCCCCGACGACGAGAGGCGCGGAGATCCCCGCCTCCTCCCTGATCCGGTACAGGCGGGCGATCTGCTCCGGCAGCCGCTCGCGCGGATCCCCCTGCGGCAGCCAGCCGTCGCCCCGCAGCGCGGCCCGGCGCACGGCGGCGGGCGAGGAGCCGCCCACCCAGACGGGCACGCGCTCCTGTGCGGGCCTGGGCCGCTGCCCGAGCCCTTCGAAGTCGTACAGCTTCCCGTGGTGCACGGGGAACTCGTCGGCCCCCAGGGCGGCCCGCAGCGCGTCGATGGACTCGTCGAGCACCGCCCCCCGCCGTGCGAAGTCGGCGCCCACCGCCTCGAACTCCTCCTCCACATGTCCGGCGCCGACCCCGAGGATCAGCCGGCCGCCGGAGAGGTGGTCGAGGGTCGCGTACTGCTTGGCCGTGACCAGCGGATGCCGCAGCCCGACGACCGCGACATGACTGAGCAGCCGTACGCGCTCGGTCACGCCCGCGAGGTAGGCGAGGGTGGCGACGGGGTCGTACCAGATCGTGCTCATGGCGTCCGCGAGACGGCGCGGGACGGCCACGTGGTCGCAGCTCGCCACGTAGGCGAAGCCGGCGCGGTCGGCGGCGCGGGCGACGGCGACGAGCTCGCCGGGGCCGGCCTCCGCCTCCCAGGGTTCGGCGTAGATCGTGCTCTGGGACTGGATCGGGAGCTGCATCCCGTAGAGCAGGGGCGCGGGGTCCGAGGGCGCCGGGTTCGACGGGGACTGGTTCAACGGGGACCTCCCGGCCCGGCCCAGAGGCCGTCCTCCGTCAGCCCCAGCAGCTCGATGGCGTTGCCCCGGACGATCCGTTCCACCACGTCCGCGTCCAGGTGCCCCATCTGGGCCTCGCCGACCTCGCGGGACTTGGGCCAGGTGGAGTCGGAGTGGGGGTAGTCGGTCTCGTAGAGGACGTTCGGGACCCCGATGGCGTCGAGGTTCTTCAGGCCGAACGCGTCGTCGAAGAAGCAGCCGTAGACGTGGTCGGCGAAGAGTTCGGACGGCGGGCGGTGGACCTTGTCGGCGACGCCGCCCCAGCCGCGGTTCTCCTCCCAGACCACGTCGGCGCGCTCCAGGATGTAGGGGATCCAGCCGATCTGGCCCTCCGCGTACATGACCTTGAGGTTCGGGAAGCGTTCGAACTTGCCGCTCATCAGCCAGTCGACCATCGAGAAGCAGCAGTTGGCGAAGGTGATGGTGGAGCCGACGGCGGGCGGCGCGTCGGCCGAGGTCGACGGCATCCTGCTACTGGAGCCGATGTGCATGGCGACGACCGTGCCGGTCTCGTCACAGGCGGCGAGGAAGGGGTCCCAGTCGTCGGTGTGGACGGAGGGCAGCCCGAGGTGGGGCGGGATCTCGGAGAAGGCGACCGCGCGCACACCACGGGCGGCGTTGCGGCGCACTTCCGCGGCGGCGAGTTCCGGGTCCCAGAGGGGTACGAGGGTGAGCGGGACGAGCCGGCCGCGGGCCGCCGGGCCGCACCACTCCTCCACCATCCAGTCGTTGTAGGCCTTCACTCCGAGCAGGCCCAGCTCACGGTCCTTGGCCTCGGTGAAGGTCTGGCCGCAGAAGCGCGGGAAGGTGGGGAAGCACAGGGCGGACTGGACGTGGTTGACGTCCATGTCGGCGAGGCGCTGGGGGACGTCGTACGAGCCGGGGCGCATCTGCTCGTACGTGATGATCTCCAGCCGTATCTCGTCCCTGTCGTAGCCGACGGCGGTGTCGAGGCGGGTGAGGGGCCGGTGCAGGTCCTCGTAGACCCACCAGTCGCCGATGGGTCCGTCGTCGCCGGGCCCGCCCATCACCGGGGCGAACCTGCCGCCGAGGAAGGTCATCTCCTTCAGCGGCGCGCGGACGATGCGGGGCCCGGTGTCCTGGTACTTCGCGGGGAGGCGGTCGCGCCAGACGCCGGGTGGCTCCACGGTGTGGTCGTCCACGGAGATGATCTTCGGGAACGGGGTCGTGGACGCCTGGGCGGCCTCAGTGGTCCTCGTGGTCTCCATACGGCTCACGGTAGCGCCGATCTGACGACCCGTCAGCTATCCGTGGGCCACCCGTCGACAACCCTTCGGCAACCCGTCGACAGCCCATCGACACCCCGTCCGCCGCCCGCGCCGCCGCCGTACAACCCCGCGCGCCTCTGGAATGGGCGGCTCTGTGCGGAGATGTGCGCAGAGGTTGTGAGAGCCCTGTGATTCCCCGTGCCTGTACGGTGTGCGGGCCTGTGATCGCTGTCTCGCACGGCTGACGCATCCGCCATGAACAAGGCAAACTGGCCTCGTAGCACTGACGGTTCGGCAGGGGGACGGCGATGGACGGTGTACCGCGAGTGCCGGAGCAGCGACGTGCCGGGGAGTCGGCGGCGTTGCGCTTCAGCGTGCTCGGCCCGGTGCGCGCCTGGCGCGGCGAGGATTCCTTGCCCACGGGGTCCCCGCAGCAACGCGCCCTGCTGGCCGCGCTGCTGCTGCGGGAGGGCCGGACGGCCACGTCCGGCGAGCTGATCGACGCCCTGTGGGGCGAGGAGTCCCCGCCCCAGGCACTGGCCGCCGTGCGGACGTACGCCTCCCGGCTGCGCAAGGCCCTGGACCCCGGCGTCCTGATCAGTGAGTCCGGCGGCTACGCGATCCGGCTGGCCGGGAGCGACAGCTCCCTCGACCTCGCCGAGGCCCAGGAACTCGCCGCCGACGCCGAGAAGGCCAAGCACTCCGGAGACCTGAGCTCCGCCCGCGACCTGCTGAACCGGGCGCTGGGCCTGTGGGACGGGGAGCCGCTGGCGAGCGTGCCCGGGCCGTACGCGGAGACACAGCGGGCGCGCCTGGAGGAGTGGCGGCTCCAACTCCTCGAATCCCGCCTCGACATGGACCTGGAGCAGGGCTGCCACGCGGAGGCGGTCTCCGAACTCACCGCCCTGACCGCGGCGCACCCCCTGCGCGAGCGGCTGCGCGAACTGCTGATGCTCGCCCTGTACCGCAGCGGGCGGCAGGCCGAGGCGCTCGCCGTGTACGCCGACACGCGCCGCCTCCTCGCCGACGAGCTCGGCGTGGACCCGCGCCCGGGCCTGAAGGAGCTCCAGCAGCGGATCCTCCAGGCCGACCCGGGCCTCGCGGAACCCTCGGCCCCGGCGGCCGAGCCCACCGCGGCACCGGTCCGCCCCGCCCAGCTTCCCGCCACCGTCACGGACTTCACGGGCCGCGCGTCCTTCGTCCAGGAGCTGAGCGACGTCCTGGCCTCCGCCTCCTCCGCCGAGGGCGAGGGCCAGGTCATGGCCGTCTCGGCGCTCGCGGGCATCGGCGGCGTGGGCAAGACGACCCTCGCCGTGCACGTGGCCCACCAGGCGCGCACGGCGTTCCCCGACGGGCAGCTGTACGTCGACCTGCAGGGTGCGGGCCAGCGGGCGGCGGAGCCGGAGACGGTTCTCGGCGCGTTCCTGCGTGCCCTGGGCACGGCGGACTCCTCCATCCCCGACTCCCTGGAGGAGCGCTCGGCGCTCTACCGCTCGGTCCTGGACGGCCGCCGGGTCCTGGTCCTCCTGGACAACGCCCGCGACGCGGCCCAGGTCCGCCCGCTCCTGCCCGGCACGGAGGGCTGCGCGGCCCTTGTCACGTCCCGGGTACGGATGGTGGACCTGGCGGGCGCCCACCTGGTCGACCTCGACGTGATGTCCCCGGAGGAGGCCCTCCAGCTCTTCACGAAGATCGTCGGCGAGGAGCGGGTGGCGTCGGAGCGCGAGGCGGCCCTCGATGTCGTCGCGGCCTGCGGCTTCCTCCCCCTCGCCATCCGCATCGCGGCCTCCCGGCTGGCCGCCCGCCGCACCTGGACCGTGTCGGTCCTGGCGGCGAAGCTCGGCGACGAGCGCCGCCGCCTGGACGAGCTCCAGGCCGGCGACCTCGCGGTCAAGGCCACCTTCGAACTCGGCTACGGCCAGCTGGAGCCGGCCCAGGCCCGCGCCTTCCGCCTGCTGGGCCTGGCCGACGGCCCCGACATCTCCCTCGCCGCCGCGGCCGCCGTTCTCGACCTCCCGATCGACGACACCGAGGACCTCCTCGAATCCCTCGTCGACACCTCCCTCCTGGAATCCGCCGCCCCCGGCCGCTACCGCTACCACGACCTCGTACGCCTCTACGCCCGCGCCTGCGCGGAACGCGACGAACAGCCCCCGAGCGAACGCGACGCGGCGATGTCACGCCTCCTGGACTTCTACTTGTCCACGGCTGCCGGTGTGTACGCGATCGAACGGCCCGGGGACCGACTGGTGGACCACCTGGAGCCGACGGAGCACCCAGGGCTGGTGTTCGACGATCGGCATCCGGCGCACGACTGGTTGTACGCCGAGGCGAACGCCCTCCTCTCGTGTGTGCGCCAGTCCGTGGCGGACAGCCGGCTCCGCAGGGCTGTCGACCTGCTCTGGGCCGCCAAGGATCTTGCCGAGTCGGGAGCCAATTCGCGCGAATACGAGGTCGCCGCGAACGCGGCGCTCGAGCGTGCTCGTGCCATTGGCGACGCGCGTGCCGCCGGGCGTGCGCTGACCACGCTCACCGACGTCCACCTGGTCGCGGGACGCTTCGACCAGGCTGACGCCGCCGCCGTCGAAGCCATGCGCATGGCACAGGAAGCGGACGACCCCGTCGCCAGCTGCTGGGCCCCCAACACCCGCGGCATCATCGCCATCTACCAGAGTCGGCACGCCGAGGGCGAGCAGTACCTGACCACGGCCATCGAGAATTTCCGCAGCAACAAGAACCGGCCGGGCGAGGCCAGCGCACTGTGCAACCTGTCCCGCATTCACCTGGCCACGGGACGTGTCGACAGCGCCGTCACTCTCGCTCAACAAGGCATCGACATCTACGACTCCACGGGGAACGCCCTCAGGGGCGCGAACGGGCGCTATGCCCTGGGCTTGGCGCTCACCCGCAACGGGGACCTCGGCTCGGCGGCCGAGAGCCTCGGGGAGGCCCTGGAGACCTTCCGCGACAGCCGCCAGCGACTCTGGGAGGGGATGACTCTCTTCCGGCTCGCCGAGGTCGATCTCGCCGCCCGGCGGCCGGCGCAGGCCGCCTCCAACGCGGAGATGGCTCTGACCGTGCTGCGGGGCATCGGTGGGGAGTGGCGACGGGGGCTCGTGCTCACCGTCCTCGGTCGCGCCCTCAGCGGCATCGGACAGACCGGTCGCGCCCAGGTCTGCTGGCGAGAAGCCCTGGGGATCCACGAGGAGTTGGGCTCACCCGAGGCGGACGAGGTGCGCAGCCTGCTGACCCTGGCCGCCGCCGCCTAGCCGGATGCCGGGGCGTTCATCGAACGTTTATCGCCGCCCGACATGCTCACTCCTGTCGTTCCGTCGCGTCGGGGGGCAGGCGGATCGGTAGTGAGGCCGTGAGGTTAATCTGAGCGGCCGATTGGTGCCCGTCCGGCGTCCATCGGGGGAGTTGCCGGGCGGGCTCCCAAGCCTCTTGCCTGGAACAGAACTGGGGAGTTGACCGCTATGAGCGAAAAGAAGAACGAGCCCATCGTCAAGCCGCAGGACCAGCACGCGACCGGTGAGGAGCTCGTCGCACTGGACCAGCACGCCACCGGCGAAGAGCTCATCGCGCTGGACCAGCACGCCACCGGCGGCGAAATCAAGCCGCTGGACCAGCACGCGACAACCGAACCGTCCAACTGACCAATCACGACGGGGATCGGCCGCGGCGGCGCGGAGGGGGAGCCGCCGCGGCCGATGTGTGTCCAGGGCCGATTCACCGGGGGAGGATCATGATGACCGCACAGCACGCCCAGCCCGGCGGGCCCGGCGTCGCACGGCCCGAGCGGACGCCGGCCGCCCTCCGGTGCGCTCTGGCGCGGGTCGCGCCCCACCGGCTCGCCGAGATGGAACGTGACAAGGACGAGGCGATCGCGCTCGCCGCGGCCACGGGCCGGCTCGGGCCGATCGTCCAGTTCCTCGAGACGTGGGCCGTCGCGGTGGAGATCGCCAGGGACCCGGCGCTGGCAGCGCGCCTGCACGCCGCCGAGCACGCGGCTCGGACCATCGACCGCAACGCCCCCGTCTGGCGTGCCGCCATGGACGAGATCCACGCCGTCCACGCCGTCGCCCGGCAGTCCCTCGTCCGGGAATGACCCGCGCGGCCCTCGTCCCCGTCGTATCGCAGCTGGGCAGGCGGCCCGGGTCTCAGCGTCCCCGCAACTCCCCCTTCACCACCTTCCCGCTCGCGTTCCGTGGCAGTTCCCGTACGAATTCCACCGCTCTCGGGACCTTGTAGTTCGCCATCTCGCGCCGCGACCAGGCGATGAGGTCGTCGGAGGTGAGGACGGATCCCGCGCGGCGGACCACGTACGCCTTGCCGACCTCGCCCAGGCGGCCGTCCGGTACGCCGATGACCGCCACGTCCGCGATGTCCGGGTGGAGGCCGAGGAGTTGTTCTATCTCGGCGGGGTAGGCGTTGAAGCCGCCGACGATGAACATGTCCTTGATGCGGTCGGTGATGCGGAGGTTGCCGGCCGGGTCCAGGACGCCCACGTCGCCGGTGCGCAGCCAGCCGTCCGGGGTCAGGACGCGGGCGGTCTCCTCGGCGTCCTCGAAGTAGCCCCGCATCACGTTGAAGCCGCGGACCAGCACCTCGCCCGGGGTTCCCGCCGGTGCCTCGACGCGTACCTCCACGCCCGGGATGGCCCGGCCCGAGGTCGACGCGACCACGGACGACGGGTCGCCCCGGCGGCACATCGTCACGAATCCGCTGGCCTCCGAGAGGCCGTACGCCGTCAGGACCGTCTCCACGCCCAGTTCGGTGCGCAGGCGTTCCACCAGGCGGAGCGGGACCACGGCCGCTCCCGTGACCACCAGACGCAGCGTCGACAGGTCGTGCGACGCCCGTGCCGCGTGGTCGAGGAGGGACTGGTGGAGGGTCGGCGGGCCCGGCAGGACCGTGACCCGCTCGGACGCGATGTTCGCCAGCACCGTGTCCACGTCGAACACCGGCTGCGGGATCATCGTCGCGCCCCGCATCAGACAGGCGAGCACCCCGGCCTTGTAGCCGAAGGTGTGGAAGAAGGGGTTCACGATCAGGTAGCGGTCCTCCCGGCGCAGACCGGCCAGCTCGCACCACACCTCGTACGCCCGCAGGCTCTGCTCGTGCGTGATCACGGCGCCCTTGGGCCGGCCCGTCGTGCCCGAGGTGAAGACGATGTCCGACGGGGCGGATCCGGGTACGGCGGCCGCCCGTTCCCGTACCTCCGCCGCCCCGACGCCCTCCCCGTCCGCCAGGAAGTCCTTCCAGGTGCGGAAGTCGGCGGGGGCGTCGTCCGCCAGCACCACGACCTGCTCAAGGTGCGGGAGCCCGGGGAGGGGGCCGTTTCCGGCGCCCTCCCCCGCCGCCCGTCGCAGCGACGCCACGTACGACGTCCCCAGGAACGTCCCCGTCACGAACAGCAGCCGCGCGCGGCTCCGGGACAGCACGTACGCCGCCTCGGCGCCCTTGAAGCGGGTGTTCAGCGGGACGAGCACGGCGCCCGCCGACACCGCGCCGAGGGCGGAGACGATCCAGTCCAGGGTGTTCGGGGCCCAGATGGCGACACGGTCGCCGAGCCGTACACCGTTCGCCAGGCAGGCCGCCGCCGCGCGCTCCATTCGGGCGCCCAACTCGGCGTAGGAGATCCGCGTACGGCCCTCGACGACGGCCTCGCGGTCCGCGAAACGCGTCGCCGCCGACCGCATCAGCCCCGGGATGCCGCCCCATTCCAGGTCTCCGCGCATCTCTCGCCTCCCGTAGGCACGAACCCGCTAGCTGACTGTCCGTCAGATTAGCTGTAGCCTGACGGCCTGTCAGCAGTCGGGCCCTTCTGTGGAGGTGCACCCATGCCGGGGATCAAGGACGCCACCGCCGTCGTCGGCATCGGCCAGACCCCCTTCGCCAAGCAACTCCCCGAGTCCGAGAAGACCTTGGCCTGCCGCGCGATCCTCGCCGCCCTCGACGACGCCGGAATCGCGCCCTCCGAAGTCGACGGGCTCGCCTCCTTCACCATGGAGGAGACCGACGAGGTGGAGGTCGCGAAGGCGGTCGGCCTCGGCGATCTCACCTTCTTCAGCAAGGTGGGCTACGGCGGCGGCGGCTCCTGCGCCACCGTCGCGCACCTCGCCGCCGCCGTCGCCACCGGCCAGGCGACGGTGGGCGTGGCCTGGCGGTCACGCAAGCGCGGCAGCGGGCCCAGGCCGTGGAAGAACACCGCCGTCCAACTCCCCACTCCGGCCCAGTGGACCCGCCCCTTCGGGCTGCTCAGACCGGCCGACGAGATAGGCATGCTGGCCCGCCGCTACATGCACGAGTACGGCGCCACCCGCGACCACCTCTTCAACGTCGCCCTCGCCTGCCGCAACCGCGCCAACCAGAACCCCGCCGCGATGATGTACGAGCGCCCGCTGACCCGCGAGATGTACATGACCTCCCGCTGGATCAGCGAACCCCTCTGCCTCTTCGACAACTGCCTGGAGACGGACGGCGCGTTGGCGTGCGTGATCGTGTCCGCCGAGCGCGCCCGGGACTGCCGGCAGCGCCCCGTGTACGTCCACTCCGCCGCCCAGGGGCTGCCCGCCCAGCACCACGGCATGGTCAACTACTGGAACGACGACCCGCTCTCCGGCCCCGCCTGGACCGCCGCCCGGCACCTGTGGAAACACGCCGACTTCACCCCGGACGACGTCGACGTGGCCCAGATCTACGACGCCTTCACCCCCCTCGTCCCGCTCTCCCTGGAGGGCTACGGCTTCTGCGGACGCGGCGAGGGCGCGGCCTACACGGAGGGCGGCGCCCTGGAGATCGGGGGCCGGCTGCCCCTCAACACCGGCGGGGGCGGACTCAGCGAGGCGTACGTCCACGGCTTCAACCTCATCAACGAGGGCGTGAAGCAGTTGCGGGGCACGAGCACCGCCCAGGTCCCCGGCGCCGCCACCTGCCTGGTCACGGCGGGGGAGGGCGTCCCCACCTCCGCGATCCTGCTGAGGAACTGAGGAGCCGAGATGACCGAGCCCCTTCTCACCCCCGTCCTCGACGACGACGGCGCACCCTTCTGGGGGTACGCCGCCCAGGGCGAGCTACGGATCCAGGCGTGCGCCGACTGCGGCGAGCTGCGCTTCCCGCCCCGCCCCTGCTGTCCCCGCTGCCAGTCCTTCGGCAGCGAGTGGCGACGGATGAGCGGACTGGGCCGCGTCTGGTCGTACGTCGTCCCGCACCCGCCGCTGCTCCCGGCGTACGCGGCGCTGGCCCCGTACAACGTGATCGTCGTCGAGCTCGCCGAGGCCCCGCACATCCGCCTGGTCGGCAACCTGGTCACGGCGCCGGGCGCCCCGCTCAACTCCCTCTCCCCGGACCGGATCCGGATCGGGGCGCGGGTACGGGTGGTGTTCAGCGGGGAGGGGCTGCCGCAGTGGGTTGCGGACGGCCGGTCGTGAACGGCGGCGCGCTGCGGATCGCGGCCGACAAGGACACGGGCGTCGCGGTCCTCACCCTGGACCGCCCGGATAAACTGAACGCCATCGACGAGGCACTGGCGTCCGAACTCTCCGCCGCCTGGCGGGCGTTGCGCTTCGACGACTCGGTACGGGCCGTCGTCCTCACGGGCGCGGGCGAACGGGCCTTCTCCACGGGCCTCGACCGCACCACCGAAACCCCCCAGCCCACCTCCCCCTACATGGTGGACGACCCGCTCCTGCGCATCGGCCCGAAGGCCAACGACCTGTGGAAGCCGGTCGTCGCGGCCGTGCGGGGGATGGCGTGCGGAGGGGCCTTCTACCTCCTCGGGGAGGCGGAGTTCGTCGTCGCCGACGAGAGCGCCACCTTCTTCGACCCGCACACGACGTACGGCATGGTCAGCGCGTACGAGTCCGTGTACGCGGCGCACCGGATGCCGTACGGGGAGGCGGCGCGGATGGCACTCATGGGGAACGCCGAACGGATGTCCGCGCGGCGGGCGTACGACATCGGGTGGGTATCCGAACTCACCCCGCCCGGCGGCGCGTTGGAGGCCGCCGTCCGCTGCGCCACGGTGATCGCCTCCTACCCCTCCGAAGGAGTGCAGGGCACCGTCCGCGCCCTGTGGACGGCCCACGAGGCAGCTCGCGCCCACGCCTTCGCCCAGGCGCCGCACCTCATCTCCCTGGGCAACCTGCCCCCGGCCCGGCAGACGGAACTGTTCTCCGCACGCCGACCCAACGGGTTCCGGGTGCGGTGATCAGTCTGCGGGGCGGTGGGGCGCCGGTCGGCTGGAGGCTTTTAGGGGCGCGGGGAACTGCGCGCCAAGCCCCCACCGGCCCGCAGACGAATCACCGCACCCCAGGGGGCCCCGGTCGGCCCTACGTCGTGCGGGCCGTGCCCGTGCCCTTCTCCGCGTCCAGCGCGTACACGCACCGGTCCTTGCTGCACGCGTACACCACCCCGTCCTTGACCACCGGCGCACCGGTGATCTCCCCGCCCGTCGCCAGCTTCCAGCGGAGCCGGCCGTCGTCCGCCTTCAGGGTGTAGAGGAGATGGTCCGTCGAGCCGAAGTGGATGCGGCCCTCGGCGACCGCGGGCGCGCCCACGAGGTCGCCCCCGGCCTGGAAGCGCCACTTCGGGGTGCCGGTGACCGCGTCGAGGGTGTACAACCCCTTGCCGCTGCCGACGTGGACGTGACCGGCGGCGACCAGGACGGGATCGATCGAGGAGCGGGCCTCGGTCGCGATGCGCCAGCGGTCGCGACCGTCCGTCGCGTCGAGGGCGTACACCGTGCCGAGGTAGTCGGCGAGGTAGACGCCGCCTCCCGTGACCGCGGGCCCCGGCACGAAGGTCGGCGGGGAGAGGAAGACCGCGGGAGCCTCGAAGTGCCAGCGGACGTGCCCGCTCGCGACGTCGACGGCGAGGACACGGGTGCCCGCGGAGATGTAGACGTAGCCGTCGGGGGCGGACGTGATCCGTACGGGTACGCCCCCGCAGGACGCCGCGTCGCCGATCGGGTACGACCACCGCTCCTCACCCGTACGGGCCTCCAGGGCGCGCAGCCGGGCGTCCTTCCAGACGTACACCGTGCCGTCGTGGACGGCGGGCCCGGCCTCCGGGGACTCGAAGTCGGTCTGGGCGCCGGTGATCTCCCAGAGTTTCTGGCCGTTGGAGGCCTCCCATGCCTGCACGCCGCCCCCGCGCGTACCGGTGATGACGGTCCCGCGGTCGGCCTTCAGGGAGTACACCCAGGCGTCCGTGGACAGACGCCACAGGTCCGCGCCCTCCCGCGCGTTCAGGGCGAAGAGGGTGGGGCCGTCGGAGGCGTGGATGCGGCCGTCCGCGACGGCCATGGACCAGGCCACGTCCCGCGTCTTGAAGCGGCGGCGGCCGGTCGCGACGTCCAGGGCGTGGACTTCGAAGGAGGTGACGTAGACGAGGTCGCCCGCGACCGAGGGCGTACCCCAGACGTCGTTCGACATACGGAAGCGCCAGGGCCGCCAGCCGGACGGGGAGTCCGGTGCGGCCGGCGGAGCGACCGTCGGCGCGGGGTCGGCGCCGTTGACGCCAACGCGCGGGCGCGACCAGGAGGCGGCGAGGCCCGCCTCCGGAGGAGGTGCCTTCACGGCGGCGGCACGGGCGTCGGCGACACGCGGCCCGGGGCCGATGGGTACCTGGCCGCCCGCGAGCCGCACGGGACCGGTGTCGGGCGCCCCGACGGGCAGGGGAGCGTGCGAGGGGGGAGGAGGCAGGGCGGGGCGTCCGCCACCGCTGCGACCGCCGGAGGACGGGGGCTTCAGCGCCGGACGGCCTCCACGGCGTGACTCGATCAGGCCCACCGCCCGCTCGGGCAGCCACGCCGACGCCGTACCGCTGTCGTCGGAGCCGGAGCCGAAGAGGTGGGGTGCCAACTGGGCCTGGAGGTCGGCGGGGTTGGGGCGGCCGGTCGCCTCCATCTGCATGCAGGACTCGATGAGGGGGCGCAGCTCGTCCGGGAGGCCCTCCAGGTCGGGGCCCTCCCGCAGCAGCATGAAGACGGTCTCGACCGGGTTGGCGCCGTGGAAGGGCGCGTGCCCCGTGGCGGCGAACACCAGCATCGAGCCGAGGGAGAAGACATCGCTCGCGCCCGTCACGCTGCGCGAGTCCTTCGCCTGTTCGGGGGACATGTAGGCCGGGGTGCCGACGGCGACGTTCGTCATCGTCAAACGGGTGTTCGAGACGCCGGAGGCGATACCGAAGTCGATGACCCGCGGCCCGTCCTCCACCACCAGCACGTTCGAGGGCTTCAGGTCGCGGTGGACGAGCCCGGCGCCATGGATCGACTGCAGCGCCTCCGCGACGCCCGCCGCCAGCCAGCGCACCGCCTGGGCCGGCATCGGCCCGCACTCGTTCACTATTTCCTCGAGGGAGGGCGCCGGAACGTACGCGGTGGCCAGCCACGGCACGGCCGCGCGCGGGTCGGCGTCGACCACGGCCGCCGTGTAGAAGCCGGAGACCGCTCGCGCGGCCTCCACCTCACGAGTGAAGCGGACCCGGAACAGCTGGTCCTCGGCGAGCTCGGTCCTGACCGTCTTGATCGCCACGCGCCGGCCCGAAGCCGAGCGCGCGAGATAGACCAGCCCCATGCCGCCGGCACCCAGCCGTCCCAGCACCTCGAACGGCCCGATCCGCCGCGGATCGTGCTGTGTCAGCTGATCCACCACTTGCCTGCCACCTCCCCGTACGAGCCACGTCATCCACGTATGAACGCAGCCCCGTGCAGCGTCTCACCACCGCACCGCCATGGCGGCACGCACCCCGATTCTTCCTGTCCGGGCCACAGGTTGCGAACCCGGGGGCGGAACGGGGTGTCTCGGGACAAAATCACCGGCCCCGTACCTGGAGTACGGCGAACGACGCCCCTTGATTGTCCGTGACGACGGCCGCCCTTCCGTACGAGGTGTCGAAAGGGGGCGTCTGGACGCGTCCGCCGAGCCGGTTCACCGTACCGAGAACCGCGTCGACGTCCTCCACTCCGAAGTGGACGAGGAAGTGCGGCGGCATCTCGGCCGGAAAGACACCGGAGACCGGGGCGCGGCCGAAGTCGGGCGAGGCGTCGGGGCCGAACAGGGCTTCGTGGAACAGGGAGCCGTAGAAACGGTCGACGGTTTCCGGGTCCCGCGCGTACAGCTCGGCCCAGCAGAAGGAGCCCGGCTCGTGCCGCTTGCCGAAACCGGGGTGGGTGCCCGCCTGCCACAGGCCGAAGACGCCGCCCTCGGGGTCGGTCGCCAGGGCGGTCGTACCGTAGGGGCCCAGCGGGGTGGGCGCGGTGATCACCTGCCCGCCCGCCGCCTGGATCCGGGCCGCGAGCGCGGCGGCGTCCGGGGTCGCGAAGGACACCGTCCAGACGGTGGGCATCCGACCGTCCCGCTTGGGGGTGAGGGCGGCGACGGGCTCCCCGTGATGGCGCGCCCACACGCCCTCCGCGTGCGGTCCGTACCCCTCCCCGAAGGTCCAGCCGAACAGCTCACCGTAGAAACGCCTGCCCGCCTCCACGTCGGGAAGCTGCGCGTCGACCCAGCAGGGGACGCCCTCTGGGTAGGCGTGCGTTGCGTCGGATGCCCGGGATACGGCCATGCGGCCAAGTTAACGGCCTTTCATCCACTCCGCGCGACGGCCCGGACACCCCCGGACATCCCCCAGGGCCCCCACTCGCCGCCCGCACTCCCCCACGCACCCCATTTGCAGTCGGCCGAATCGCGCTCCGATCACCCCTCGGTAAGCTGACGGCATGACAGGACAAGTGCGTACCGTCGACGGCCGCGTGGCCGGACGGCGAGGGCAGGCGACCAGGCAGAAACTGCTCGACTGCCTCAGTGAAATGCTCAGCTCGTCGCCGTACCGGGACGTCAAAGTCATTGATGTCGCCCGGAAGGCGGGCACGTCGCCGGCGACTTTCTACCAGTACTTTCCGGACGTCGAAGGCGCCGTTCTGGAGATCGCCGAGCAAATGGCCGCGGAGGGCGCCGGGTTGACCCAGCTCCTCGAAGGGCGCTCCTGGGTCGGCAAGGCCGGCTGGGCGACCGCGCAGGAACTTGTCGACGGTTTCCTGGAGTTCTGGCGGAAGAACGAGGCGATTCTGCGCGTGGTCGACCTGGGCGCCGCCGAGGGCGACAAACGCTTCTACAAGATCCGCATGAAGATCCTTAACTCGGTGAACAACTCCCTCTCGGACTCGGTCGCCGAGCTCCAGTCCAAGGGCAAGGTCGACAAGGACGTGAACCCCGGGGCGATCGCCGGTTCGCTCGTCGCGATGCTCGCCGCGGTGGCCTCGCACCAGAAGGGCTTCCAGACCTGGGGGGTCAAGCAGGCCGAACTCAAGCCGAACCTGGCGCTGTTGGTGCACCTCGGGGTGACCGGGAAGAAGCCGACCAAGTAGCGCGACCATATCTTCTGGGGCTCCCGCCCGGCCCACATCCTGTCATGCAGGCGGCAGTTCACTTCGTGGACTGCCGCCTGCTGTGCTGTGCGCCGCGCGCACGATACGAAACAGCCTGATCTCACGATCGATCCGCGCCTGGTACGTGGCGTACGGCGGCCAGAACGCCAGCACCGCCTTCCAGACCGCGTCCCGCTCCTCCCCCACCAGCAGCTGAGCCGTCACCGGGATGTCCTCGCCCTGCCGGCTGATGACGGCGTCCGGATGGGCGAGGAGGTTGGCGGTCCAGGCCGGATGATCGGTGCGCCCGAAGTTGGACCCGACGAGAATCCAGCTGACCGCCTCCTTTCGCCCCTCCGTCCCCTCTGGCATACAGGCCAGGGGCGTACGCCGCTCCAGCCCGCTGCGGGCGCCCCGCACGGTCAGCACGATCCCCGGCAGCAGCTGCGCGCTGAGCAGCACCTTGCCGCGTGTCAGCCGGTGCACCGCGCGGTCGAGGGCCGGGACGAGGTGCGGGGCGACCCGGGCGAAGGCCCGCGTCGAGGACACCTTCTGCACACTCCGTACGACCGCCCGCGACCGGATCCCCGGCGCCATCAGACCGCCACCTCCGCTCCGTCGAAGAGCCGCGCCGCGTCGGCGGCGTACGCCCGCAGCCGGTGCACGGGCCCGAAGAGCAGTTCGTCGCCGGCCGCGCGCTTGAAGTAGAGCTGGGCTTCGTGCTCCCAGGTGAAGCCGATGCCGCCGTGCAGCTGGATCGCCTCGGCGGCGGCCGTGCGCAGCGCCTCCAGGCCCTGGGCGAGCGCGAGCCCGCCGACCCGCTCGCCCCCGGCCCCCGCCGCCCAGGCGGCGTAGTACGCGGCGGAGCGCGCCGCCTGCACCCGCACGTACACGTCCGCGAGCCGGTGCTTCACCGCCTGGAAGGACCCGATCGGCCGCCCGAACTGTTCCCGCTGCCGCACATGGGCGACGGTCCGCTCCAGCGCCCGGTCGGCGGCACCGACGGCTTCGACGGCGAGCAGGGCGGCGGCGCTGTCCCCGACGGCAGCGAGCGCGCCGAGCACGTCGCCGTCCTCCTCGCCCAGCAACTCGGCTCGTACCTGGCGCAGTTGCACCCGGCCCTGCGTCCGTGTCTCGTCCAACGACGTCTGCCGCATCCGTACGAGCCCCTGGGCCCCCTTCGTCACCAGGAAGATCCGGGTCCGCGCCCGGGCGAACCCCCCAGTGTGCGCGGCGACGAGCAGAAGCCCCGCGCTGTGCCCGTCGAGGACCTGTTCCACCTCCCCGTAGAGGCGCCAGCCGCCCTCCTCGTCCCGCCGGGCCTGCACTCCCCCGGCCCGGCCGCCGCCCGCCCAGTCCCCGGCGTTGTCGCCGACCAGGCCGAGCGCGGTGGGAAGCCCGGCGCCCGGTACCGCGAGGGCGGCGGTCAGCTCACCGGCCGCGATCCCGGGCAGCAGCCCGGCGCGCTGGGCGTCGGTGCCGAGGGCGAGGATCAGCGGGGCCGCGAGGGCGGCCGTGGCGAGCAGCGGCGAGGGCGCGAGGGCCCGCCCCGACTCCTCGCAGGCGAGGGCGAGGTCGGCGAACGAGCAGCCGACCCCGCCGTACGCCGTGGGCAGGGCGAGCCCCGCCAGTCCGAGCTGCTGTGCGAGCGCCTCCCAGAGCCCGGTGTCGTATCCGGCCCCGGTGCGCACGGCCGACCGCACCTCCTCCGGACCGCAGCGCTTGAGCAGGAGTTCCCGCAGGGTGCGGCGGATCTCGTCCTGTTCGGCGGTGAAACGGGCGTCCATGGGCAGGCCCCTTCTCCCGATCTGACGGTCCGTCACATTAGCGCCGTGCGGTACGGATGCCCAGAGCCACGACGGCCTCCCGCGCGTCGCTGCATCTGATGTACCGTCAGATTCATGACTCCGGGGAAGCGCAAGGTCGCCGTCGTGGGTGTCTCCCTCTCGGACTGCGGTCGCGTGGACGACGCGACGCCCTACGCCCTGCACGCCCAGGCCGCCAGGCGTGCGCTGGCGGACGCGGGGATGGACCGCTCACTGGTCGACGGATTCGCCTCGGCCGGCCTCGGCACACTGCCGCCGGTCGAGGTGGCCGAGTACCTGGGCCTGCGCCCCACCTGGGTCGACTCCACCGCCGTCGGCGGCTCCACCTGGGAGGTCATGGCCGCGCACGCGGCGGACGCGATCGCGGCGGGCCACGCCCGCGCCGTCCTCCTCGTCTACGGCTCGACCGCCCGCGCCGACATCAAGGCGGGCCGCCGCACCGGCAACCTCTCCTTCGGCGCCCGGGGCCCTCTCCAGTTCGAGGTCCCCTACGGCCACACGCTCATCGCCAAGTACGCGATGGCCGCGCGCCGCCACATGCACGCGTACGGCACGACACTCGAACAGCTCGCGTCGGTGGCCGTGCAGGCGCGGGCGAACGCGGCGCTGAACCCGGACGCGATGTTCCGCACCCCGATCACCACCGACGACGTCCTGTCCGGCCCGATGATCGCCGACCCCTTCACCAAGCTGCACTGCTGCCTGCGCTCCGACGGCGGCGCGGCGGTGCTGCTGGCGGCCGAGGAGTACGTACGGGACTGCCGTACGGCCCCGGTGTGGATCCTCGGCACCGGCGAGCACGTCTCGCACACGACGATGTCCGAGTGGCCGGACTTCACCGTCTCCCCGGCTGCGGTGAGCGGACGCCTCGCCTTCGAGCGGGCGGGGGTGCGGCCCGACGAGATCGACGTGGCCGAGCTCTACGACGCCTTCACCTACATGACCCTCGTGACCCTGGAGGACCTGGGCTTCTGTGCGAAGGGCGAGGGCGGTCAGTTCGTGGAGAAGGGGCGCCTGACGGTGGGCGGAGAGCTGCCGGTGAACACGGACGGAGGCGGACTCTCGGCCCAGCATCCGGGGATGCGGGGCCTGTTCCTCCTGGTGGAGGCCGTACGGCAACTGCGCGGAGAGGCCGGGGAACGCCAGGTCAGGAAGTCGGGCGGACGCCTTCCCGAACTGGCGGTGGCCTCCGGGACGGGCGGGTGGTTCTGCTCGTCGGGGACGGTGGTGCTGGGGCGGGGGTGAGCCGACCGCCTCAACGGACGGTACGGAGGAAGGCGGTCCAGGTGGTGGGGGTGATGGTGAGGGTGGGGCCGGTGAGGTTCTTCGAGTCGCGGATGTGGATGGTGGTGGGGGCGGTGGCTATTTCGAGGCAGGCCTCGCCTTCAGCGTTGCTGTAGCTCGACTTGAACCAGGCAAGTTCGGTCGTGTTCACAGTTCTCCCACCTTCTGCTGGATGAGCTCCGCGGACTCCCAGGGGTTGAGGGCTTGGGCCCGCAGGATGCCAAAGAGTTCGAACAGGTCAATTGTCTCTTCCGGCTTGTGGATCAACTTACTGCCGCCATATGCCTCTACGTACACCAGATTTCGCCCCTCATCCGTGCTCATCAGCTGCATCGGCCCGTTCAGCCCGGAGTGGAAGTGCCGCTTGGTCGGCATCACCTGAACCGTGAGGTGCTGCGTCAGACGACGGCTGCACTCCAGGATGTGCAGCAACTGCTCCTTCAGCACCTCCTCGCCCCCGAGACTCCGCTCCAGTACGGACTCCTCGATCACGTAACCGACGTACGGCGGCGGAGTGCGCGTCAGCACCTCCTGCCGCTCCAGCCGAGCCGTGACACGCCCCTCGATCTCCTCCTCGGTGTACGCCGGTCGGCGCGCCTCATGCAGCGCCTGCGCGTACGCCGGGGTCTGCAGCAACCCTGGGATCAGCATGTTCTCGTACGCGCTGATCACCCGCGCCTGCCGTTCGAGCCGCACCCAGTTGACGAACAGGGGCGCGTACTTCTCCTCCTCCATCATCTCGATGCACGCGACGAGCGCACCTCTCGCATCCAGCCCGTTGTCCGCGTCCTTGAGGAACTGGATGGGCGGAATGCGTTCCGCCCTCTCGTACGCCCCGAGGCACCCTTCGGAGACCAGTAACAACTCCCCGGCCTCCTTCTGCGTCAGCCCCAATCTGCCCCGTTGGATACGCAGTAGCTCCCCCACCAACCTGCGCCCCATGGACACCCCACCATTCGCCCCCACAACGACCACCATCCTCCCCACAACCAGCAATGTGGACCGTGTCCTCCTGGTCACGCTACGCAACCACCGTCACGCTCATAGTCATGACGAACAAACTCACCCCGAATTGGGTCCCAAGGTCCGGGCTTCAACTACGCCTCGCCGGGGTCCACTTCGATGCGATCCGGGTGTGCGGCGTACGCGGGGAAGCCGTGCTGCACCACCTCGTCGCGCTCACCGACGGTCACCCCGGACCGGTCGTCAGGGAATCCAACGGCTGCCGCTGGACGTACTTCCTGCTGGCGCCCGGCGAGGGCACGGAGCACGACTGGCCGCCCGGCGCCCGCCGGTTCACACGCTCGGCGCACGACGAGTACGTGGGCGTACCCGCGCCGGAGGGGAACACGTACCCGCTGAGCTGGGGGCACGGCGCACCGGAGGTGGGTGAGTTCGTGGACGCGGAGCTGCTGCACGGGGTGCTCATGGCGCAGCTTTGCCGGGCCTGCGAGTGATACTCGGGGCATGGGAACGGATCTTCACGAGCTGCTCAGGTCACTGCGGGTGTGGGACGTAGAGCTGCCCTCCTTCGACCCGGCATCCGCACCCGCCGAACCACTCCCCCTGTTCACGGAGTGGTTCGCGGACGCGGTCGCGGCGGGGCAGAGCGAACCGCACACGATGTCGCTGGCGACGGCGGACGAGGACGGGCTGCCCGACGTCCGGATCGTGATGCTGCACGGCGCGGACGCGGACGGCTGGGCCTTCGCGAGCCATGTCAGCAGCCGCAAGGGCCGCCAGCTGGCCGCGCGCCCGTACGCGGCTCTGGGGTTCTACTGGGCCGCCCAGGGCCGTCAGATCCGGCTGCGGGGGCCGGTCGAGGTCGCCCCGGCCGAGGAGGGGCAGGCGGATCTGCACGCCCGTTCGACGGGGGCGCTGGCCGCCGCGCTCGTGGGCGGACAGAGTGAAGTGCTGGGTTCCGTAGCGGAGCTGGGGCGGGTCTCGGACGAGGCCTGGGACCGCGCTCAGCGCGAGCCCGACGCCCCGGCCCCGACGTGGACCCTCTACCGCCTCCGGCCGCAAGAGGTGGAGTTCTTCCAGGGTGACGCGAGGCGTCGGCACGTACGGCTCGTCTACCGCCGTACGGAAGCCTCATCGGAGGGCGGAGGCTGGCGCAAGGAGCTGCTCTGGCCCTGAGGCTCGGGACCGGTCAGGTGGGCCTGGGCGCACTTGCGGAAGGCCGTCACGAGGCGGCCGCGGTCGTCGGCGCGGGTCGCGAGCACGACGTGGCTCGGTTCGACGCCGTGCAGGGGGACCGTGGTGAGGTCGGGGCGGATTCTGTCGACGCGCGGGTCGGCCGGGACGATGGCCACGGCCTGCCCGGAGGCGATGAATTCGAACTTGTCCTCCAGGGCCTCGATGAGCGGACCGTCGGGCGCCCGGCTGCCGTCGGGGCGCGGGTCGATGCGCCAGAACGCGTTCCAGGCCGCGTCGGACACCCGGGGCAGGGGTTCGTCGGCGATGTCGTCGAGGGTCACGGATTCCTTGCCGGCCAGGCGGTGGTCGAAGGGGATGAGGAGCACGCGGGGCTCGTCGTGGAGGATCGTGACGTGGAGCTGGTCGGTCCGCATCGGGAGGCGGGTCACCGCCACGTCCACCCGGTGCTCGGTCAGAGCCGCGTGGGCGTCGTTCCAGACGAGGTGCTGGGCGGCCACCTCGGCGTCCGGGTGCAGCCGGCGCATCTCGCGCACCGCCGGGGTGACGATGAGGCCGGAGGTGTAGCCGATGGTGACACGGCTGGGCTGGGCGGCGGCCCGGGTGCGCGCCGCGGCCTGAGTGGCCGACCGCAGCAGCGCCTTGGCCTGGGACAGGAAGACCTCGCCTGCCTCGGTGAGCCGGCTGCCCTGCGGGGTACGGTCCAGCAGCCGGGCGCCGAGCTGCTGTTCGAGGCGGCGGATCTGCCGGCTCAGGGACGGCTGGGCGATGCGCAGGGCGGTGGCGGCCCGGCCGAAGTGCCGGTGCTCGGCGACGACCGTGAAATACCGCACGAGGCGCAGATCGAGGTCGACCGGAGGCGAAGGCTGCTGCTGCGGCGACGAGTCGGACGTCATGCCTTCATGGTATTCCTCGCACCCATCGAACGGCAGGACGCTTCGGGCATTGAGCTGCGGTGATGCCTGAAACGCATGTGCCTGTGCGAAACAGGACTTGGACGCGGAACCCCACGTGACCGCACGGTGGATCCGGAACCACCAGGCAGACAACCACCAGGCAGACAACCACCAGGCAGCGAACCGCCGGGCCGGACCCATCACCTTTTTTTGGAGTGCACCATGCGTGTGTTCGTCACCGGAGCCACCGGGTTCGTCGGCAGCGCCGTCGTACGCGAACTGCTGGACGCGGGACACCGGGTTCTCGGCCTCGCCCGCTCGGACCGGGCCGCCGCGTCGCTGACGGCCGCGGGGACGGAGGTGCACCGCGGAGCCCTCGACGACCTCGACAGCCTGCGGGCGGGCGCGGACGCGGCGGACGGAGTGATCCACACGGCGTTCCAGCACGGCTCCTGCGACTTCGAGGCCGCCGCCCGGACGGAACTCCGTGCCGTCCAGGCGCTCGGCGAGACGCTCGTGGGGTCCGGTCGGCCCTTTGTCGTGACCTCCGGGACCGCCGGTCTCACGCTCGTGCCGGGCCGTGTCGCGACCGAGGACGACGAGCAGGATCTCTCGTCGCCCGCGGCGGCCCGGATCCGCGTGGAGGCGGAGGCGCTGTCGTTCGCCGAGCGCGGTGTGCGGGCCTCGGTGGTGCGGCTGCCGCCGTCGGTGCACGGCGAGGGGGACCACGGTTTCGTCCCGCAGATCATCGCCGTCGCCCGCGCGAAGGGCGTCTCCGCCTACCCCGGCGACGGCTCCAACCGCTGGGCCGCCGGGCACCGGCTCGACGCCGCGCACCTGTACCGGCTGGCCTTGGAGGAGGCGCCCGGCGGCGCGCGGCTGCACGCGATCGGCGACGAGGGCGTACCGGTCCGCGACATCGCCGACGCCGTCGGCCGGTACCTGAAGCTGCCGGTGGCCGCCATCCCCCGCGAGGAGGCGGCCGACCACTTCGGCTGGCTCGGACACTTCTTCGTGATGGACGTCCCGGCGTCCAGCGCCCTCACGCAGAAGCAGTTGGGATGGCGCCCCGAGCGGCCCGGACTCGTCGAGGACCTCGAAGAGGGTCACTACTTCACGAAGTCGTAGCCGACTGCCTCCCGTGGACGGTTACTTCACGAAGTCGTAGACGGCGAAGTCGGCGACGGGGCGGTAACCGATGCGCTGGTAGAGGCCGTTGCTGGTCGGATTGGCGAGGTCGGTGAAGAGGAGCACCTCGTCCGCTCCGGCGGCCAGCGCGGCCCTGCTGACCTCGGCGGTGGCGGCCCCCGCGTAGCCGCGTCCGCGCAGGGGTGCCGGGGTGTAGACGGGGGCCACCCGGATCTGCCCGGCGATCAGAGGGGTCGCTCCGGCCATGGCCACCGGCGTACCGTCCGGGGTCTCCCAGAGGGTGACACCGCCGTACGCGAGTCGGCTCTCGGCCCAGCGGTCCGGGTCCTGCCTCTCGTTCCGCCCGAAGATCCCGGCGAACTCGGAGTACCAGCGCGCGACGAGCGCGTGGTCGCCCTCGCCGGCCACCCGGGCGCGGCCCGGCGGGACGGGCGTCGGCGGCGTGAGCGTACCGAGCCGGTACAGCCGTTCGCTTCTCCTGAGTTGGGCCCGCGCGCCGGCGTGGCGCTCCCAGGCGGCGGCGAACTCGGCGGCCGTGTCCACCGGACCGCCGACGCCCGGGAACGAGTACCCCTCGTCCGCGAACCGCGCGGCCAGCGCGTCGACGTCTTCCGCCGCGAGGTCGGTGAGGTTGAGCTGGTACGGCGGAGTGTGGAACAGCACGGCCGACACCCCACCGGCCCCGGCCCCGTCCGCGTCCGCATCCCCGTCGGCGTCGGTGAACCGGCCGAAGAACGGCGCCTCCTCCCCGTACACGTCCGGCCCTCGTCTGCGCAGCGCGTCGGTCACGGACAGCGCCACGGTGTGCGCCGCGGGCCGCGAGCGCAGGAAGTCCCCCGCGCTCGTGAGGAATTCGTCCAGATCGTGGGTGAACACCCAGCCGTACGCGTCACGAGTCATGCCGGGCATGATCCCGCCCATCCCCTGCCCGCCGCCTCCGGTTTTCCGGCGTGACCTTGTAGGCCGTTCGCCCCCGTGGTGGTGCACGGGTCGACACCGTCGATGACCATCCAGGTGTGCCCCTAGGCGATGAAATGCATCGATATGTCCGGGGCACTCGAACGAAGGACTGGACATGCGGTATCGAATCGTCGCCCTCGCCGTGGTGAGCTTGCTGGCCATGGCGGTCCCGGCGGGCGCGACTCCCCCACGGATCGCACCCGACAGCGCGGGGCCGAAACCCCCCGGGCCGACGCCTCCCCCCGGAACGACCCCTCCGCCCGGGGCGCCGAACGGCGAGGCCTGGGCATGGACCCAACTGACCAGCAACGGCACCCAGATCCGGTACGTGTCCACGGACACCAGCCAGACGTGTCCCTCCGTGCGCTACACCACGGGAACGGGCCGGGCCCCCCACCCCCTGCACCTGCTGAGCAGCACTCCCACGTCGGCGCAGTTCCCGACCACCGTCTGTGAGCTGAGGGTGCCCCTCACGGCCTCCAAGGCGGTGCTTGAAAGGACGTCGATCCAGGCGGCCAGGGTGCATCCCGCGAACCGCGAGCTCCCCTTGCCGGGGTGGACCTCGACCACACGTCCCGGCAAGATCGCCGTCATCGGCGACACGGGCTGCGAGGTCCCGGTGAGCGGTCCCGTGCAGAACTGCCTGAACCATCAGACCGGCTGGCCCTTCCAGCGGATCGCGGACAGCGCGGCCACCGTGACGAAGCCGGATCTCGTGATCCACACCGGGGACTACCTCTATCGGGAGAACCCCGACAGGGAGAACGACAAGGCGGCGAATCCGGGCTGCACGACGTTCGCCGACAGAGCCAGTTGGGACTGTGTCGTCGCCGACTTCTTCAGGCCCGCCGAAGCGCTGCTGGCCGCGGCGCCGATCGCGCTGACCCGGGGCAACCACGAAGACTGCAACACGGCGCATCAGGGCGGCGCGGGCGGCGCGTGGTTCCGCTACCTCGCCGACGATCTCCGCTCCAACGGATCGTGCAGCGTTTACCCGGCGCCCTCGCTGATCCCTGCCGGCACCCTGACCCTCGCGTCCGTGGACTCCTCGTTCGCCGACCCGAGCGACAACGGAAGCACTGCCCAGCGGAACATCTACGCAAGGCAGTTCCAAGCCGTGAACCAGGCCGCGCTCCAGACCCCCGCCAACGACTTCTTCGTGGTCACGCACAAGCCGCTGTGGATGGTGAAAGCGTCCGGCAACCCTCCCAACTCGGCGGAATGGCTGACTCGCGTCCTCGACGCGGCCGTCGCCGACACCTCCCTGCACCGGCTGGCGGACAACGTGCGACTGGTGCTGTCGGGGCACATCCATCTCTACCAGATGCTCGATTTCAACTCCCCGCGCCCGCCCCAGCTGACCGTGGGCTCCTCGGGCGGAACACTCGACAACGGCCCGGACGACTCCAAGGTCGTCGGACAGCTGATCGGCACGCAGCCCCCGCAGGCCGTCACACAGTCGATCACTCAGGAACAGAACCCGCCGCAAAACCTGGCAGGGGTCTTCGGATACGCGGTCCTCAACGACAACGGCGGGACTTGGAACCTCACCTTCCATGACACGGCCGGTGCCGTACGGGGCAAGACCTGCGCGCTGAGTGCGAGCAAGACCAACAAGTCGTTCGCCTGCCATTGAGACAGACCGACAGGTCAAAGAGCAGACCGACAGGTCAAGGAGCCGGGACCGGGCCCTACCGGGGCCCGGAGCCCGTCGCCGGCAGCGTCGGCTCCGGGTCCGTCGCGATCCGCGCGTGCAGGTGGACGTCACGGAACGCGTCGTGGCGCCCCGACTCGAACATCGCCTCCCGCAGCGTCCCCTCGTACGGGAACCCGCACCGTTCGGCGATCCGGCAGGACGCCTCGTGGCCGAGGGCGTGGCCGAGTTCGATGCGGTGCAGACGGACGGCGCCGAAGGCGTAGCGGGCGGCCAGGGCGAGGGCGCGGGTGGCGACCTGGTGGCCGCGGGCCTCCGGAAGGACCCAGTAGCCGACGATGCCGACGCGTATGACGTGGTTGATGTCGTTGACGCCTATGTGACCCAGGGTCCTACCGGTGGCCGCGTCCGTGACGCAGAAGGCGACAGCGCTGCCCTCGGCGACGCTCTGGGCGCGCGAGCGGAGCGAGTCACGGGCGCTGTCCAGGTCCCGGACGATCTTGACCGGGGTGTTCCAGCGCTGGAACTCCGGGTCGGACAGCCCGCGCAGCCAAGTCGCGACATCGGCCTCGGATTCCGGGTCCCAGGGGCGCAGCCGCAGGCCGTGACCGTCGAGCACGGGGAAGGGGTGGGCAAGTGACTTCTCGTGAACGTCGGACATCCGGCCATTATTCACGGGGCCCGAAGGGGTTCAGGAACTGGTTTTCGACACGGAGGAGGGGGGTGGGACGGCGGAGGAAGGGGATGGAGCGGCGGAGGAAGGCGGCGGGGCAGTGCCGGACCGAGGCCGGAACACGGGCACCCCCGCCCTGAACGCGACCTCCAGCCCCATCCCGATCCGCAGCGCGTCGCCCGCGCACTCCACCACCTCGGTCATCATCCGCGGCCCCTCCGCGAGGTCGACGACCGCGGCGACATACGGCACCCGCTCGCCGAACGGCGGGAGGTCGTTGCGGTGCACGACGGACCAGGTGTAGAGCGTGGCGTGGCCGCTCGCGGGCCGCCAGCGCACGTCCTCGCTCCAGCAGTGCGGGCAGAACTCCCGGGGGTAGTGGTGGGCCCGGTCGCAGTCCGCGCAGTGGCGGATCAGCAGCCGGCCCTCCGCCGCCGCGTCCCAGTACGGCCGGGTGAAGGCATCGACTTCGGGCAGATCGAACCGCACCCCGCCCGACGGACGCACTGCGCCCGACGCACGCTCCCCGCTCACGAGCGCACCCCGGCCTCGGCCGACCCGCGCCTCACGAGAACAGCCCGAGCGCACCGTCCAGCGACCACGTCTGCCATCCCATCCCGAAGAAGGCGACGACCGAGATCAGCGCCATCATCGCGTTCTGCCCCTGCTCGGCCCAGTCGTGGATCATGAGGGTGAAGTACAGGACGTTGAGGAGCAGTCCGCCGACCAGCGCGACCGGCGTCAGGAACCCGGCCACCAGCCCCAGCCCGAGGGCCAACTCCGCGTACACGACGACGTACGCCATCGTCCGCGGCCGGGGCGCGACCACGATGTCGAAGCCGGAGCGCACCGCGTTCCACCGGTGCTTGCCCGCGACGTCCGCCGCCCACGCGATCCCGGTCCCCCGCTCGAACCAGCCCTTCTTGTCCTTGTGCCGCCAACTCTCCAGCCACCACAGCCCGAGCCCGATCCGCAGCACGGCCAGCCACTCCGCCCCGCCGAGCCAGATCGTGTCCATGGCAGTCCACGCCCCCTTCGATATCTGACGGTACGTCAGTTCAGCGCACGGAGGGCGCCCGCGCAAGAGGCGTACGCCACCCTCCCCTCCACTCGTCCCCCCTCTTCGAACACAACCGAGTGACCTACGCCACCGGCCCCACCCACTCCTCCTACAGCCGTGATCAGTTCGCAACCGATTCCGGGCTTGACCGAGACCTATCAAGTGACGACGTGATTACGCTCGCGCTCATGGCCGACTCGACTGCTTCCTCCACATCCCGCCCGGTGCCGTCGCACGAAGACCGCCCCGTGTACGTGATAGGCGGCGGACCCGGGGGGCTCGCGACGGCGTACGCGCTGCGCGCCCAAGGCGTACGGGCCGTCGTACTGGAGAAGTCCGACCAGGTCGGAGCGTCCTGGCGGCGCCACTACGACCGGCTGCACCTGCACACGACCCGGCGGCTGTCCGGCCTGCCCGGCCTCGCGATGCCGCGCTCCTTCGGGCGGTGGGTCTCCCGCGACAACGTGGTGCGCTACCTGGAGAAGTACGCCGAGCACCACCAGCTGGAGATCGTCACGGGCGTCGAGGTCTCGCGCGTCGAGCCCGCCCCGGGCGGCGACGGCTGGCTGCTGCACGCCACCGGCGGCCGCGAGCTGACCGGCAGCGCCGTGGTCGTCGCCACCGGCCACAACCACACCCCGCGCCTGCCCGACTGGCCCGGCCGCGACACGTACACCGGCGAACTCCTGCACGCCGGCGACTACCGCAACCCCGCCCCCTACGCCGGCCGTGACGTCCTCGTCGTCGGCGTCGGCAACACGGGCGCCGAGATCGCCGTGGACCTGGTCGAGGGCGGCGCCTCCCGGGTACGGCTCGCCGTGCGTACCGCGCCGCACATCGTGCGCCGCTCCACGGCCGGCTGGGCCGCCCAGTTCACCGGGATCCTCGTACGACGGCTGCCGGTGCGCCTCGTCGACGCACTCGCCGGGCCGATGGCCAAGGTCAGCGTGCCGGACCTGTCGGCGCAGGGGCTGCCCCGCCCCGAGACCGGCCTCTACTCCCGCGTCAACGAAGGCTCCATCCCCGTCCAGGACGTCGGCCTCATCAACGCCGTCCGCAAGGGACGGATCGAGGTCGTGGCCGCGGTGGAGGGTTTCGAGGAGGACAAGGTCGTCCTCGCCGACGGGAAGCGGATCGGCCCGGACGTCGTGATCGCCGCGACGGGGTACGTACGCGCCCTGGAGGGCATCGTCGGCCACCTCGACGTCCTCGACGGGCGAGGCCGCCCCGTCGTGCACGGCGCCCGCGCCCCGAAGAAGGCACCCGGCCTCTACTTCACCGGCTTCACCAACCCCATCAGCGGCATGTTCCGCGAACTCGCCCTCGACGCGGAGAAGATCGCGAAGACGGTCGCGAGGACCGCGGAGAGGGCGGAAAAGGCGACGGCCAGGGCGGAGGAGAAAGCGAAGAAGGCGACGGCCAAGGCGGAGGGGAAAGCGAAGAAGGCGGCGGAGAAGGCGGCGACGAAAACCGGGGCGAAAACGGGAGTGCGCGACACGGGAGACACCCGCGCCGCGCACTGAGTCACCGCATTACCGAGCGCTGTTCACCACTGCCGAGCCCTCGTCAGTTGACCGCGAGCGCCGCCGTGTTGTTCGTGGTGTCCGGGTCGAAGGCGAAGTCGCCGAACTCGGGGTGGATGCTGACCTCACCGGTCGTGCCGGGCACCGCCGCGTCGATCCGCAGCTGGAAGGCGTACGTGCGCTCGGCGCTCTCGGACACCCAGTACGGGAGAGCGCAGTCGTAACGCGGGGCGCCCGTCCGCTTCTCGTAGTACCCGCCCGTGAGGGTGTGCGGGACGCAGTCCGCGGGGACGCCGGTGACCGTCGTACCGGTCGGGACGATCAGCCTGACCTTGGCGGCCGGGTCACCGGAGCCGAGGTTCGCGAACCAGGCCGGGCCGTTGTTCTTGAAGGTGAGCGGGGCGGTCACCGTCTGGCCCGCCGTACCGGTGACCGCGGCGCCGGTCACCGAGAAGTCGGCGGTTTTGTCCGTGCCGATCTGCAGGGCCGCGTAGTTGTCCCGGCTCGCCAGGTCGGTCGCGCCGTCGGCCGGGTCGACACTGATGTCCAGCCGGTCGTTCAGCGCGTGCCGCGCGATCGCCAGCTCCAGCGGCGCGGGCAGCTCGAAGGAGTCGCCGGGGGCCAGCACCCGGTCGAACGTGCAGGTCGCGTCCGTAAGCGTGAGAAGAAAGGTGAGGAGAAGGACAGAAGCGGCGGGTCGGCCGGCGTGAGCCGACAGGGTCATGTCATAGACGATCAAAGGGAGTTGATGGTTGCGCGGCGCCCCCAGGGGTTGCGGCGCCGCGTGCGGCGGGTACGAACCAGGTCCCCGCCGCCCAGCCTTTTGCTTGCACGACGGTTCCTGACGCGGCGTCAGTTAAGTAATCTGACAGTGCGTCAGTTAATTGGCTGTCACACAGGAGCGGGCGGACCGATGCTTGGATCAACCCACGGCACCCTCACCACCGACTCCCGCCGGGCCCGCGTCATCGCCTGCGGCGAGCAGCCCTCACCCGTCGTGCACGGCCGCCCGGCCGAGGTCGACGACCTGGACGTCAGCGGCCGGCCGCTGTACGCCGACGCACCCGATCTGGACCGCTTCTTCCGTCCCGAGTCCGTGGCCGTCGTCGGCGCCTCGGACGCCGAGGGCCGGCCGAACACCGGCATCACCCGGCAGCTGATCGCCTGGGCCGAGCGGGTCGGCGCCCGGCTGCACCCCGTGCACCCCACCCGTCAGTCCGTCTTCGGCATCCCCTGCTCCCCTTCCCTCGCCGGCCTGCCCGAGCAGGTCGATCTGGCCGTGCTCCTCGTCGGCGACCCGCTCCCCGTGATCGGGGAGCTGGCCGAGGCCAAGGTGAAGTTCGCCGTCGCCTTCGCCTCCGGGTTCGCCGAGACCGGGGCCGAGGGCGCCGCCGCACAGACCCGGCTCGCCGCCGCCGTCCGCCGCTCCGGCCTCCGGCTCCTCGGGCCCAACACCAACCTCAACGCCTTCGAGAAGTTCCGCGACGATCTCGACGGTCCCGCGATCGCCCTCATCACCCAGTCCGGACACCAGGGCCGGCCGGTGTTCGCGATGCAGGAGCTGGGCGTACGGCTCTCCCACTGGGCGCCAACCGGCAACGAGGCCGATCTCGAGACCGCCGACTTCATCTCCTACTTCTCCGAGCAGCCGGAGATCGGCGCGATCGCCTGCTACGTCGAGGGGCTGAAGGACGGCCGCTCCTTTCTGCTCGCCGCCGACCGCGCCGCCCGCCGCCAAGTGCCCGTCGTCGCCGTCAAGGTCGGCCGCACCGAGACCGGCGCCCGCACCGCCGCCTCACACACCGGCAAGCTGACCGGCGCCGACACGGTGGTGGACGCGGCGATGCGGCAGTACGGCGTGATCCGCGTCGACGGGCTCGACGAACTCCAGGACACCGCAGCCCTGTTGGCCCGCGCCCGCGCCCCGCGGGCCGAGGGTGTCGTCGTCTATTCGATCTCGGGCGGCACGGGGGCGCACTTCGCCGACCTGGCGACGGCGGCGGGGCTGCCCCTGCCGGGTCTCTCCGCCGCCAAGCAGGCCGAGCTGCACCAGTGGATACCCGAGTACCTGAGCGTGACCAATCCCGTCGACAACGGCGGGCACCCGGTCGGCGACTGGCGCGGGCGGAAGATCATCGACGCGATCCTCGCCGACCCGGAGGTCGGGGTGCTGATCTGTCCGATCACCGGGCCCTTTCCTCCCATGAGCGACAAGCTCGCGCAGGACCTGGTGGACGCGGCGGAACAGACGGACAAGCTGGTCTGCGTGGTGTGGGGCTCTCCGGTCGGCACCGAGGCCGCGTACCGCCGGACGCTGCTCGGCTCGTCGAAGGTCGCCACCTTCCGGACCTTCGCCAACTGCATCACGGCCGTGCGCGCCTACCTGGACCACCACCGGTTCGTCGCCGCCTACCGCTCCCCCTTCGACGAGGCTCCCCGCACCCCCTCGCCGTCCTTCCGCAAGACGCAGGCGCTGATGCGGCCGGGACAGCAGCTGAGCGAGCACGCGGCGAAGCAACTGCTGCGCGCCTATGGGATCCGGGTGCCGCGCGAGCAGTTGGTGACCAGCGCGGCGGCGGCAGTGCGCGCGGCGAGTCTCGTCGGCTACCCCGTGGTGATGAAGGCGTCCGGCGCCCAGATCGCCCACAAGACCGAACTGGGTCTGGTGAAGATCGGACTGACCTCCGCCAGCCAGGTCAGGGACGCCTACCGCGAACTCACCGACATCGCGCGCTACGAGGGGATCTCGCTCGACGGGGTGCTGGTGTGCCAGATGGTCGAGCGGGGCGTGGAAATGGTCGTGGGCGTCACGCACGACCAGCTCTTCGGGCCGACCGTGACCGTCGGGCTGGGCGGTGTGCTCGTCGAGGTGCTGCGGGACGCGGCCGTCCGCGTCCCGCCGTTCGGCGAGGACCAGGCGCGGGGCATGCTCGGCGAGCTGCGCGGACGGGCCCTTCTGGAGGGCGTGCGCGGGGGGCCGCCGGTGGATGTGGACGCGCTGGTCGAGGTCGTCATGCGCGTACAGCGGATGGCGCTGGAACTCGGGGACGACATCGCCGAGCTCGACATCAACCCGCTGATGGTGCTGCCCAGGGGGCAGGGAGCGGTGGCGCTGGACGCGCTGGTCGTCTGCCGCTGAGCCCCAGCGCCCCAGCCCCCGTGCCCGCCCCAGCCCCCATGCCATCTCCCGCCCCCGCCGCACCATCCCGCGTAAAAACCGGAGCATCCCCATGACGCCCTCCCCCGAAGACTCCGTCAATTCCGCCGAACCGGTCGAACCGGTCGAACCCGCTGAACCGGTCGGACCCGCCGATCCCGTTGACTCATTGGTACTGCACGCCACTGACAATCACATCTCGTGGATCACCCTCAACCGGCCCGAAACCCTCAACGCCATCACCCCTGACCAGCGCGAACGCCTGATTCAGCACCTCTCCCACGCCTCCTCCGACCCGGACGTGCGGGCCGTCGTGATCACGGCGACCGGACGCGGTTTCTGCGCGGGCGCGGACCTGCGCGGTGGGCCGCCGGCCGGGGAGCGGGTGGCCGGGGAGCGGGTGGCCGGGGAGCGGGTGGCCGGGGAGCGGGTGGCCGGGGAGCGGGTGGCCGGGGAGCGGGTGGCCGGGGACGTGGCCCGCACGATCCGGCTCGGCGCCCAGCGCCTGATCGCCGCGGTCCTCGACTGCGAGAAACCCGTGATCGCGGCGGTCAACGGCACCGCGGCCGGCCTCGGCGCCCACCTCGCCCTCGCCTGCGACCTCGTACTCGCCGCCGAGTCCGCCAAGTTCATCGAGGTGTTCGTGCGCCGCGGCCTGGTCCCCGACGGCGGCGGCGCGTATCTGCTGCCCCGTCTCATCGGCCCCCAGCGCGCCAAGGAACTGATGTTCTTCGGCGACGCGCTGACGGCGGCGGACGCGGCGCGGCTCGGGCTCGTCAACAGGGTCGTACCACCGGACGACCTGGAGAAGACCGCCCGCGACTGGGCCGAGCGCCTGGCCACCGGTCCGACCCGCGCCCTCGCCCTCACCAAACAGCTGGTCAACGCCTCCCTCGACACCGACCGCACCACCGCCTTCGCCGCCGAAGCCACCGCCCAGGAGATCAACATGACCACGACGGACGCGACCGAGGGCGTAACAAGCTTCGTAGAACGCCGAACCCCGCACTACCGGGGGCGCTGAGTCAGCCCCTTCCCTTCCTATCTGACACATCGTCAGCTTCAATGGGTGGTGTGATGGGACACGCAGGGATGGCGGCCGCCGCCGTCCGTTATCTCAGGTCGGCCGGGGCTTCCACCGTCGCGGGACACGTCGAGGCGCTGCCGCGGCCGGAGTTGCGCGCGGTGGGGGACGACGAGCGGGCGCCGGTCGATCAGGCCACGTTTCGGCGGGTGTTGGGGAACTTCGCGACGGGTGTCACCGTCATCACCGCGCCGGGCGTCGAGGGCGTGGCGGGCGGCGGGGGCCCCGCCGGGTTCGCCTGTCAGTCGTTCGCGTCGCTCTCGCTCGACCCTCCCCTGGTCTGCTTCATGGTGGGGCGTACGTCGGCGAGCTGGCCGCGGATCGCCCGCGCCGGCGTGTTCTGCGTGAACGTGCTGGAGGCGCACCAGGGTGAGCTGTGCCGTGGGTTCGCGGTGAGCGGGGCGGACAAGTTCGCCGGGGTCGTGTACGACGCGGCGCCCGTGTCCGGTTCGCCGCGTCTCGCGGGCGCCGCGGCGTGGGTCGACTGCACGATCCACGCGGTGCACACCGGTGGGGACCATCTGATCGTGGTGGGACGGGTGGACGCGCTCGGCGCGAGCGACGGTGACGACGTCGCGCCGCTGCTGTTCCACAAGGGGCGGTTCCTTTAGCTCAGTGGGCCGCCGCGGGAAGCGCGGGTGTGCCCGTCGCGGGGCGCCGTCGGATCACCAGCGCCATCAGGGCCGCCGCCGCGCACAGCGCGCCCGAGGCGTACCAGACCATGTCGTACGAGCCGAACGCGTCCCGTGCCACACCGCCGAGGAAGGCGACGAGGGCGGCGCCGACCTGGTGGGAGGCGAGGACCCAGCCGAAGACGATGGCGCTGTCCTCGCCGTACTGCTCGCGGCACAGGGCGAGGGTCGGCGGGACCGTGGCGACCCAGTCGAGGCCGTAGAAGACGATGAAGAAGAGCATCGGGGGGTGGACGGTGGGGGCCAGGAGCATGGGGAGGAAGAGGAGGGAGATGCCGCGCAGGGCGTAGTAGACGGCGAGCAGGCGGCGGGGCTCGAAGCGGTCGGTGAACCAGCCGGAGGCGACCGTTCCGACCACGTCGAAGACCCCGATGACCGCGAGCAGCGAGGCTGCCGCCGTGATGGGCATCCCGTGGTCGTGAGCCGCGGGCACGAAGTGGGTCTGGATCAGGCCGTTCGTGGAGGCGCCGCAGATCGCGAAGGTGCCGGCCAGCAGCCAGAACGGGCCGGTGCGGACCGCGGAGAGCAGGACCGTCACCGCGCGCCGGGCGGCGCCCTGCACGGGCGCGGGTTTCGGCACGAACTCCGCCGACCCGTACGGCTTCACGCCCACGTCGGCCGGGTGGTCGCGCAGCAGCAGCCATACGAAGGGGACGACCGCGAGCGCCGCGAGGGCCACCGTCACCGCGGCCGGGCGCCAGTCGTGCTCCGTGACGATCCAGGAGAGGAGCGGCAGGAAGATCAGCTGGCCGGACGCCGAGGCCGCCGTCAGGATGCCCGTGACCAGGCCCTTGCGCGCCGTGAACCAGCGGTTGGTGACCGTCGCCGCGAAGGCCAGTGCCATGGAGCCGGACCCCAGGCCGACCAACAGGCCCCAGCAGAGCAGCAGCTGCCAGGCCGCCGTCATCCACACGGTCAGACCGGAACCGAGCGCGATCACCATCAGGGCGACCGCCACCACCCGCCGGATGCCGAAGCGGTCCATCAGCGCCGCCGCGAACGGCGCCGTCAGGCCGTACAGCGCGAGGTTGATGGACACCGCCGCGCCGATCGTGCCGCGCGACCAGTGGAACTCCTGGTGCAGCGGGTCGATCAGCAGACCCGGCAGTGAACGGAAGGCCGCCGCGCCGATGATCGTCACGAAGGTGACGGCGGCGACGAACCAGGCGCGGTGGATGCGGACGCGAGGGGTGGAGGGGCGGGTCGGCTCGGTGGGGCGGGGGTCCTCCGCGGCTGCGGCGCCCCCCGGGGAGGCGGCTTCGGTTGTCTGGGTCACGACATAGAGCTTCGGGCCTGCCGTTCTCACGAACGAGTGGCCCGAAGGACAGCATTCGCTAGGATCGGGCCATGGCCTCTCACGGTGCACATCCTCGCCACCGCGTCGTCGTCCTCGCGCTCGACGGGCTGCTGCCCTTCGAGCTCGGCATCCCGCAGCGCATCTTCGGCAAGGCATGCGACGCGGACGAGCGCCCGCTGTACGAGATCGTCACCTGCTCGGTACGGCCACCCGGCCCCGTCGAGACGGACGCCGACTTCGCCGTCCTCGTCGCGCACGGTCCCGAAGTCCTCGCCACCGCCGACACCGTCGTCATTCCCGCCTCCTACGAACTCGGCCCCGTCCACGCCGAAGGCGTCCTCACCCCCGAACTGGCCGCCGCCCTCGCCCACATCCGCCCCGGCACCCGCCTCGTCTCCATCTGCACCGGCGGCTACGTCCTCGCCGCCGCGGGCTACCTCGACGGCCGCCCGGCCACCACCCACTGGATGCACGCCGAGCACTTCCAGCGGCTCTTCCCGAAGATCAAGGTCGACGCCGAAGTGCTCTTCGTCGACGACGGCGACGTCCTCACCTCCGCCGGCGTCGCCGCGGGAATCGACCTGTGCCTCCATCTCGTACGCCGTGACCACGGCACCGCCGTCGCCAACGACGTGGCCCGCCGCACCGTCGTACCCCCGCACCGCGACGGCGGGCAGGCGCAGTACATCCAGCGGCCGGTGCCCGAGCCGCAGGCGGCCACCACGACCGCCGCCCGCGCCTGGGCGCTGGCCCGCCTCGACGAGCCGATCCAGCTGCGCGACATGGCCGAACAGGAAGCCATGTCCGTACGCACCTTCACGCGCCGCTTCCGCGAGGAGGTCGGCGTCAGCCCCGGGCACTGGCTGACCCAGCAGCGCATCGAACGGGCCCGGCACCTGCTGGAGACCAGCGGCCTGTCCATCGACCAGGTCGCGCGGGACGCCGGCTTCGGCACGGCCCAGTCGATGCGGCAGCACCTACAGGCGGTGCTCGGGGTCACCCCCACCGCGTATCGGCGCACCTTCCGGAGCTCCGGGACCACCGGAGCCACCGGATTCGATGGCCTCGGTGGAGGGCTGGGAGACGGGCTGGGTGAGGGTGACGTCGCCCGTCTTGGGGCCGTGCGTCAACCGTCGCGTTGAGCGCGGTCCGGTGACGGGGGCGGGGCCAGGGGGCTTCGTCCGGGCGTGCTCGCCCAGCGCGCCCGCCAACGTGAGCGGCAGACTGTGCGGCCGCAGACGAATGAACCGAACCCCGAACCCCCTAGAACGTCAGCACCGCCCGCGCCACCCTCCCCCCTTCCGCGTCCTGCGCCGCCTTGTCGAAGTCCTCCACCGGGTAGGTCTGTGTGACCAGTTCGTCCAGGAGGAGGCGGCCTTCTCGGTACAGGTCGGCGTACAGGGCGATGTCACGCTGGGGGCGGGAGGAGCCGTAGCGGCAGCCCAGGATGGACTTGTCGAGGTACATGGACGAGACGAGGAAGGACGCCTCGGCCGTGGCCGGGGGTACGCCGAGGAGGACGGCCTGGCCGTGGCGGTCCAGCAGGTCGATGGCCTGGCGGATGAGTTCGACGCGGCCGACGCACTCGAAGGCGTGGTCCGCACCCGTGGGGAGGATGTCCTTCACGGCCTCCGTCGACGTCAGGAAGTGTGTCGCGCCGAAGCGCCGGGCCACGGCCTCCTTCGCCGGGTTGGCGTCGACCGCGACGATCTTCAGGGCGCCGGCGATCCGCGCACCCTGGAGGACGTTGAGTCCAACGCCGCCGGTGCCGATGACGAGGACGGTGTCCCCCCGGTCCACCTTCGCGCGGTTCAGGACCGCGCCCACTCCCGTCAGGACCCCGCAGCCGATCAAAGCGGCGGACGGGAGGGGGATGTCCTTGGGGATGCGGACGACCTGGACGGCCTTCACCACCGTCCGTGCCGCGAACGCGGAGTTGGACGCGAACTGGTACAGCGGCCGCCCGCCCCGCGTGAACGGCTGCCGCGGCATCCCGATCGCCTTGCGGCACATCGTCGGCCGCCCCCGGTCGCACTCCGCGCACGCCCCGCAGTTGGCGAGCGTGGAGAGCGCGACATGGTCGCCGGGGCGGACATGGCCGACGCCCACGCCCACCGCCTCGACGACACCCGCGCCCTCATGGCCCAGGACCACGGGGACGGGGAAGGGGATCGTCCCGTCCACGACCGACAGATCGCTGTGGCAGAGCCCGGCCGCGGAGATCGCGACCTGCACCTCGCCGGGCCCCGGATCCCGTATCTCCAGGTCGTCCACGACCTGGGTCCGCTTGCCGTCGAAGATCACGCCTCGCATCGCGACTCCCTCAGCCCTTGGGTTCCCTCGGCAGGCCGAGCACACGCTCGGCGATGATCGTGCGCTGGATCTCGTCCGAACCGCCGTAGATGGTGTCGGCCCGGCTGAACAGGAACAGATGCTGGGAGGAGTCGAGTGCGTACGGCGCCTCGGCCGACCAGTCCTCGGGGCCGCTCGCGGCCTGCGCGCCCCGCACCCGTACCGCCAGTTCGCCGAGCCGCTGGTGCCAGCGGCCCCACAGCAGCTTGGCGACGCTGGGCGCGCCCGCGTCGCCCGAACCGCCCAGCGTCCGCAGGGCGTTCCAGCGCATCGTGCGCAGCTCCGCCCACTGGCGTACGAGGCGGTCCCGCACGACCGGGTCGGCCGCCGCGCCCGTGGCGACGGCCGTCTCGATCACCCGGCCCAACTCCTCGGCGAAACCGATCTGCTGGGCCAGCGTCGAGACCCCTCGTTCGAAACCGAGGAGGCTCATGGCGACCTGCCAGCCGTTGCCCGCACCGCCGACCACATGCTCGGCGCGCGCCAACGCCCCGTCGAAGAAGACCTCGTTGAACTCGCTCGTGCCGGTGAGCTGGCGGATCGGGCGGACCTCGACGCGGCCCGGCTGATCCATCGGGACGAGAAGGAAGGACAGGCCGTGGTGGCGGGTCGACCCCGGTTCCGTACGGGCGAGGACGAAACACCAGTCCGCCTCGTGGGCGAGCGAGGTCCAGATCTTCTGGCCGGTGACGCGGTACGTGTCGCCGTCCCGTGCCGCGGCCGTACGGATCCCCGCCAGGTCCGAGCCCGCGCCCGGCTCGCTGTATCCCTGGCACCAGAGTTCCTCGCCGCGGGCGACCGGGGGCAGGAAGCGGGCCTTCTGCTGCGGGGTCCCATGGGCGATGAGGGTGGGGGCCAGGAGCTTCTCGCCGATGTGGCCCGAGCGGGCCGGGGCCTTGGAGCGGGCGTACTCCTCGGCCCAGACGACCTGTTGGGTCAGGCTCACCCGCCGGTTGCCGTATCCGTCCTCCGCCCAGCCGAGGCCGATCCAGCCGCCCCGGCCCAGTTCCCGTTCCCAGTCCTGCCGGACGACCGGCTCCCCGGCCGGATGGGCCGTCAGCCAGTCCCGTGCCGTACGCCGGAAGGCCTCGTCCCCGGCGTCGAATCCGAACTCCATGTGTCCCCCTCGCCCACGGGCCCAACAGAACAACGGCACCTCACGCGTTCGGCCGCGCCTTGCGCGCCGCCGCCCGCGCCATCGCCTCCACCTGTTCCAGCAGGGGCATGGGGTCCACGCCCACGGTCCCCGGCAGGAAGTCCGCGATCCGCTCGGGGGTCCAGGGGCCGCCGTCCGCGTACCCGGCGCGCAGCTCCCGCGGCTGTGCCCACACCGCGATCTTCGGGCCGGCGATCGTGTAGACCTGCCCGGTGATGCGTTCCTCGCGGGCGCGGTCGGAGAGGAGGTAGACCACCAGCGCGGCCACGTCCTCCGGTTCGCCGATCTCCTTCAGCTCCATGGGGACATTGGCCGACATGCGGGTACGGGCGACCGGTGCCACCGCGTTCGCCGTCACCCCGTACTTGTGCAGGCCCAGTGCCGCGCTGCGGACCAGCGAGATGATCCCGCCCTTCGCCGCGCTGTAGTTGGCCTGCGCGACCGAGCCCTGGTGGTTGCCGCTGGTGAAGCCGATCAGCGTGCCCGCGCCCTGTTTGCGCATGACCGCCGAGGCCGCCCGGAAGACCGTGAACGTGCCCTTCAGGTGGGTGGCGACGACGGGGTCCCACTCCTCCTCGGACATGTTGAAGAGCATCCGTTCACGCAGGATGCCGGCCACGCACACCACTCCGTCGATGCGCCCGTACGAGGTCAGCGCCGCGTCGACGACCCGCCCGCCGCCGGCCATCGTGGAGATGTCGTCGGCCACCGCGACCGCTTCGCCGCCCGCCGCCTCGATCTCCTTGACCACGGCGTCGGCGATCGAACTCGTCGGCTCGGCGCCCTCGACGGACACCCCGTAGTCGTTGACGACGACCCGTGCGCCCTCGGCCGCGGCGGCGAGCGCGACGGCGCGGCCGATCCCGCGGCCCGCCCCCGTCACGGCGATGACCTTTCCTGCCAAGAAGTTCCCCACGTCCGGCCCCTTCCCGCAGTTTCTGACGGTCCGTTAGATTCGGTCTCCTCGGATTCTACGACCCGTCAGATACCCGGAGACAAGCCCCGCGGAGGACTCATGTCACTTCCGGTCGAGTTCCACGACATCGCCAAGCGCGTGAACAACTGGGGGCGTTGGGGCGCCGACGACGAGATCGGGACCCTGAACCTGATCACCGACGAGGTGGTGCGAGAGGCCGCCGCCTGCGTCCGCACGGGGCGGCGTGTTCCGCTCGCGCTCCCTCTCCAGCAGGACGGGGTGCAGACCGGGATGATCCCCGGGCGGATCAATCCGCTGCACGTCATGGTGCAGATCAACCAGGAGATCTTCGGGCCGGGAACGGTCGCGTGCAGCGACGACGCCGTGACCCTGGGGCTCCAGGCGGCGACCCACTGGGACGCGCTCACCCATGTCTCGCACTCCGGGAAGCTCTACAACGGCCGCCCGGCCGGCACGATCACCCCGCACGGCGGAGCCGAGTTCAGCGGCATCGACAAGCCCCGGCACCTCGTCTCGCGGGGCGTCCTGCTCGACGTCCCGCGCGCGCGGGGCGTCGACCGCCTCGACGGCGGGCACGCCGTGACCCCCGAAGACCTCGACGCGGCGGAGGAGCTGGCGGGCACGCGGGTGCGCTCCGGGGACATCGTGCTCGTACGGACCGGGCAGATCCAGGTCTATCTGGCCGGCGACAAGCACGCGTACGGGTATCCGTCGGCCGGGCTGTCGATCCGTACGCCCGAGTGGTTCCACGCGCGCGATGTCGCGGCCGTCGCGAACGACACTCTCACTTTTGAGATCTTTCCTCCCGAAATCGAGGACCTATGGCTGCCCGTCCACGCGCTCGACCTGGTCGAGATGGGGATGCTGCAGGGCCAGAACTGGAATCTCGAAGAGTTGTCCACAGCCTGTGGACAAGAGAATCGCTACGCCTTCCTGCTGTCCGCGATGCCAGAACCCTTCGTGGGCGGCACGGGCACCCCCGTGGCACCGGTGGCCATCCTCTGAGATGAGCCCCTGGAGCCCCCTGGACAGGGGTCGACCGGCGGCCCGGGAAAGGGTCGACCGACGGCCGGGGAAAGGGTCGGCTGGCGGCGCGCCACTGCGCGCCCCGAGCACGGCATCGCGCGCCGCCATCCGGTTCCGGCGTACCCGCCCTGCTCCCTCTGGCCCTGTAGGAGCCGACGCCGAATCACGACCCGCACTCGCCAAGGGCTCCCGTCACCGAAACCCTCGCCGTCCCCTCGCGGCGAATCGCTGAACACAAGCGTGATCAAACGGACACGCCACGTCAACACCCGTTCGGGGAATTATCACTTACGCACCCTTTGTGAACGCGCGCACGGAAGCACATCCCGGCGCACTCGGCCCGGACCCGGACCGCGGGAACGGAACGCGTGCACAAATGCACGAACCGTGCTCCCGCACCGGAGGTACGGGAGCGGGTGCGGACGCGGACTAGACCGCCTCGTACGCCTCGTACGCGAAGCCCTCATAGGAGGAAGCCGCGTACGCGACCCCCGCCCGGGCGTCCTGCGTACAGCGGTCGACCTCGCACCAGATGCTCTTGCCGGCACCCTCGGGGTTCCAGCCCCAGCGGTCCGCCAGACCGTCGACCAACTCCAGACCGCGGCCATTGGTCTCGTCCCCCTCGGCATGCCGGGGCACCGGGGGGCGGGCGCTGGAGTCGGCCACCTCCAGGCGGACGGTGCCGATGGACTCACCGAGGACGCCCGGCAGGGACAGCCGCAGCACGGCCGGACAGCCGGTGTGCACCACGGCGTTGGTGACGAGTTCGGAGACGAGCAGGATCAGCGTCTCGGCGAGCGGCTCATCGAGCCCTATCCCGGATCCGGCGAGCCTCGAACGGGCCCACCTCCGAGCTCGCCCCACCTCCGCGGGGTCGGGCCGGATCTCCAGCTGCACTTGAAGCACCTGCACCGCTCACACCATCCGAACCGGCGGACACATCGCCTCGCGCCTCACGAGGGCCACGATCGTGGCCATGACCTGCATGACCAGAACCAGGATCACGGAACGTGATTCCCTTGAGAGACAGCATGGTTGACGTACAGTCACCCCAACAAGCGCTTCGGGCATATTCCAGCGCGAAGGAGTACGCGTGCGGCATACTGTGCGACGCTCGCCACGGGGAGTCGAACAGGCAGTCGCGGGGGTCCGCACTGCCTTGCGAGCGGCGAGCATCGCCGGATCCGGCGCGGCCTCAGGGGCAACACCGGGATGGCTCGATCTCGGAACCACTCGCATCCCACACAAGGTACCCGAGCCCGCCGCCGACTCCAGGCCGTGACAAGTCACGCGTAGGACACAACCCGATATCAACGCTCCGTAATTCCGGTATGCCACGATCCGCGACATTCATCGCGCCCCTTTCCGGACCTTGCCTGTACAGAGCCCTATCGGCCCACTCCGGGCACCAGGTCGGCCGCCAACAACTCCTCACCCTCCGTAGTCGTTCCCGTACGTTGGGTCCGCGTCCAAGCCCGCTTCAGATACAGATGGACGTCGGACTCCCAGGTGAAGCCCATGCCGCCGTGCACCTGGAGGCAGTCGCGGGCGCCGCGCACGGCGGCCTCGTCGGCGAGCAGCCGGGCCGCCGCGATGTCCACGGGGTCGGCCGTGACGGCGGCGGCGTAGACCGCGGCGCGCGCCAGTTCCACCCGCACCAGCATCTGCGCGCACAGGTGCTTGATCGCCTGGAAGGCTCCGATCGGCTGCCCGAACTGCTCGCGGGTCCGGGCGTGTTGCACGGCCGTCTCGCAGGCGCGGGCGGCGGTGCCGAGTTGTTCGGCCGCCGTGAAGAGGGAAGTGAGGGGAGCCGTGGGGAGTGCGCCGGTGGAACCCACGGGGCGTACGCCGGTGAGGCCGGCCCCGCCGGATACGGGTACCCGGTGCAGCGGCGTCAGGGGGTCCACCGGCCGCAGCGGCTCGGCGCCGGTCGCGTCCCCGCGTACGACGTCCGCCTCGGCCAGCCACTCCACCAGGCCGCCGCCGTCGACGGCCGTCACCACGGTCTCACCGGTGGCGGCCCCGTCCACCACGCCCGCCGCGAGATGCGTGGCGATCAGCGGACCGGGCAGCAGGACCCGCCCCGCCTCCTCGAAGGCGAGCACCGCCTCCGGGAGGCCGAGCCCCACGCCGCCGTCCGCCTCGGGCAGGCGCAGCGCGAAGAACCCCGCCTCGCCGAGCTCACGCCACAGGGCCCGGTCGAGCCGCGGCCCCTCGTCCACGGCGGCGCGCAGCCGTTCCCGGCCGAACCGCGCCGCGAGGAGCTCGCGCACGCCCGCCTTCAAGGCTCGTTGATCATCCGTGAGTTGGAAGTCCACGGGGGAGTAGTCACCGTCCCTTCGGCAGGCCCAGGATCCGTTCGGCCACGATGTTGTGCTGGATCTGCGAGGTGCCGGCCGCGATGGTGTACGACAGGGAGCTGAGCCGGTCGAGGGTCCACTCCCTGCCCAGGTCCAGCGCCTCGGGCCCGAGGACCTCGGCGGCGGCGTCGTACAGCTCCTGCCGCGCGTGTGAGTACCTCAGTTTGAAAACCGAACCGCCGACCCCCGGCACTCCCCCGTTCCTCTGTGCCTCGCTCACGTTCCACTGCGTGAGCCGCCACAGCGCGCGGAACTCGGCGTTGAGCCCGCCCAGCCGCCGCCGGAGCACCGGATCGTCCCAGCGGCCGTTCTTCCGGGCCTCGCGCGCGACCTCCCCCAGCACCCGTCGGCAGGCCACGACCTCGCCCACGAAGGCGGTACCGCGCTCGTACGACAGGGTCACCATGGTCACGCGCCAGCCGTCGTTCTCGGCGCCGACCCGGTGCGTGAGGGGCACCCGCACCTCGTCGAGGAAGACCTCCGCGAACTCGGTCGAGCCCGCGAGGGTGCGCAGGGGCCGGACGGTGATCCCGGGCGCGTCCATGGGCATCGCGAGCCACGAGATCCCGCGGTGTTTCGGGGCCGCCGGGTCGGTCCTGACGAGCAGCTCGCACCAGTCGGCGACCTCGGCGTGGGAGGTCCAGATCTTGGACCCGCTCACTACGTAGTCGTCGCCGTCCCGCCACGCGCGTGTACGCAGTGCCGCGAGGTCCGAGCCGGCGTCCGGTTCGCTGAATCCCTGGCACCAGACCTCCTCGCCGCGCAGCACCGGCGGCAGCCAGCGCGCCCGCTGTGCGGGGGTCCCTTCGGAGGCGATGGTCGGTCCGGCATGCAGCAGTCCGACGAAATTGGCCCCTACGTAGGGGGCGCCCGCCTTTTCCGTCTCCTCCAGGTAGATGAGGTGCTGGGTCGGCGTGGCGCCCCGGCCCCCGGCGTCGACGGGCCAGTGCAGCCCCGCGTACCCGGCGTCGTACAGCATCCGCTGCCACCCGAGGTCGTACGCCCGCCGGCCGGGCCAGTCGTCCGGGGACGGTTTCGGGGGCAGCGAGGGGAGCACCTCGGCGAGCCACTCCCGCAGCCGGGCACGGAACTCCTCCTCCTCGGGGGTGTAGGTGAGATCCATGGGCCCGCTACTTGTCGAGGTCCAGGTCGAGCATGCGGATGGCGTTCCCGCGCATCAGCTTGTGGACCGTCTCGTCGTCGAGGCCCTTCACATGGTCGAGGGCGACCTCCTTGGTGTGCGGGAAGGTCGAGTCGACGTGCGGGTAGTCGGTTTCGAAGGTCGCGTTGTCCCGCCCCACGACGTCCAGCGAGGCGACGCCGTGCTTGTCGCGGAAGAAGCAGCAGAAGATCTGCCGGTAGTAGTACGTCGAGGGCGGCTCGGGGATGAGGTCCCGGACGCCGCCCCAGGCGCGGTGCTCCTGCCAGACGTCGTCGGCGCGCTCGAGGGCGTACGGGATCCAGCCCATCTGCCCCTCGGAGTAGGCGAGTTTGAGGCGTGGGAACTTCACCAGCACCCCGCTGAAGAGGAAGTCCATCATCGAGGCCATCGCGTTGTTGAAGGACAGCGAGGCCTGTACGGCGGGCGGTGCGTCCGGGGACGCGGCGGGCATCTGCGACGAGGAACCGATGTGCATGTTCACGACCGTCCCCGTCTCCTGGCAGACCGCGAAGAACGGGTCCCAGTAGCCGGAGTGGATGGAGGGCAGGCCGAGGTGGGTGGGGATCTCGGAGAAGGTCACCGCCCTCACTCCGCGTGCGGCGTTGCGCCGGATCTCCGCGACCGCCAGTTCGATGTCCCACAGCGGGATGAGGCACAGCGGGATCAGCCGGCCGCCGCTGTCGCCGCACCACTCCTCGACCATCCAGTCGTTGTACGCGCGCACGCAGGCCAGGGCCACTTCCTTGTCGTGCGCCTCGGCGAAAGTCTGCCCGCAGAAACGGGGGAAGGTCGGGAAGCAGAGGCTTCCCTCGACATGGTTGAGGTCCATGTCCTTGAGCCGCTCGACGGGGTCCCAGCAGCCGCGCCGCATCTCCGCGCGCGTGATGCCCTCCAGGGTCATCTCGTCGCGGTCGAAGCCGACGGCGGCGATGTTGCGCTTATACGGGAACTTGAGGTCCTCGTAGATCCACCAGTCGGTGGGCGGGCCGTCCGGGTCCATGGTGATCTGGTACTTGCCGCCGACGTAGGCGAGTTCACCGATTCCGGCCGTGAGGGGCTTGGGTCCCCGGTCCTGGTACTTCTTCGGCAGCCAGGTCTCGAAGAGGTGCGCGGGCTCGATCACATGGTCGTCGACGCTGATGATGCGGGGCAGTTCGGTCATGGTTCCCCTCCGCCTGGCGTACCTATCTGATGGGCCGTCAGATTTCCATTTCCCCAGCAGGCTAGTCCCGCACCCCTGGACCGACAAGGCGCCGAGCCCTACGCTCTGCCCACGATCTGACTGCCCGTCAGCTGCATCACGGTCACAGGGGGCCGCCGCCGTGAACGACACCGCCCACGCACTGAGCGCATCCCGCACCCTCTGGGAACTGGTCGCCCGCCGGGCCGACCTCACCCCCGACCGCCCGGTCCTCCTCCAGGGCGACCGTTCCCTGACCTTCGGCGCCCTGCGCGACCGCGCCGAGCGGGTGGCGGCGGGCCTGTACGACCTGGGCGTACGCCCCGGCACGGTGGTCGCCTGGCAGCTGCCCACCCGTCTCGAGACCGCCCTGCTGTCCTTCGCCCTGGCCCGCCTCGGCGCCGTGCAGTCCCCGGTGATCCCCTTCTACCGCGATCGCGAGGTCGGCTTCGCGCTGCGGGAGTCCAAGGCCGAGTACTTCGCCGTACCGGGCGAGTGGCGCGGGTTCGACCACACGGCGATGGCGCGGCGGCTCGGTGCGAAGGGTGTCTTCGAGGCGTACGACGTGCTGCCGGACGGTGATCCCGCCGTGCTGCCCGCGCCGCCCGCCGAGGGCACCTCGGTCCGCTGGATCTACTGGACCTCGGGGACGACGTCCGATCCCAAGGGGGTCCTCCACACGGACCGTTCGCTGATCGCGGGCGGGTCGTGTCTCGCCCACGCGCTGCGGCTGTCGGCCGCCGACGTGGGCTCGATGGCCTTCCCGTACGCGCACATCGCCGGGCCCGACTACACGGTGATGCTGCTGCTGTACGGCTTCCCCGCGGTGATGTTCGAGCACTTCGCGCTGCCGGCGGCGCTGGCGGAGTACCGGCGGCACGGGGTGACGGTGGCGGGCGGTTCGACGGCGTTCTACTCGATGTTCCTCGCCGAGCAGCGCAAGCGGCCGTCCGAGCCGGTCGTCCCCACGCTGCGGCTGCTGGCGGGCGGGGGCGCGCCGAAGCCGCCCGAGGTGTACCACTCCGTCGTACGGGAGATGGGCGTGCAGCTCACCCACGGGTACGGGATGACCGAGGTCCCGATGATCACGATGGGGGCGCCGGACGACACGGCCGAGAACCTCGCGACGACGGAGGGCAGGCCGCCGGCGGGCATGGAGATACGGATCGTGGACGGCGAGGTACGGCTGCGTGGGGAGGCCGTCTGTCAGGGCTATCTGGATCCGGCGCAGAACGCCGAGGCCTTCGACGAGGACGGGTTCCTGATCACCGGCGATGTGGGTCGTCTGACGGAGAGCGGGCACCTCGTCCTCACCGGGCGCCTGAAGGACGTCATCATCCGCAAGGGCGAGAACATCTCCGCGAAGGAGATCGAGGACCTGCTGCACCGGCACCCGGCCGTCGGCGACGTCGCGGTGATCGGCCTCCCGGACGCCGATCGCGGCGAGCGGGTCTGCGCCGTGGTCGAACAGCCCCCGGGCGCCGACGAACTGACACTCGCCGTCGTGGTCTCGTACCTGCGCGAGGAAGGACTCTCCGTCCACAAACTCCCCGAGCAGTTGGAGGTGGTGGACGCCCTCCCCCGCAACGAAACGCTCCGGAAGGTACTCAAGTACAAGCTCAGGGAGCGGTTTTCGGGGGTGGGGTGAGGGCGGGGCGCGGGGCCGCGCGGCGTACGCGGCCCGGGGCCGCTCGGCCTCCGGGGCCTGCGTTGCGCCCCGGGACCGCGTGGCGCCACAGGGGCGCGCGGGCCTCCAGGGACTGCGGGGCGCCCAGGGGGCGCACGACTTCCAGGAGCCAAGCGCCCCCGGCGGCGGGGTGCGCGGGCGCCGGGGACCACGCGGGCTCGATGGGCCCGCGCCCCCGGGAACTGCTCGAACTCCAGGAGCCACGCGGCCCCCGGGAACTGCACGAACTCCAGGAGCCACGCGACCCCCGGGAACTGCACGAACCCCAGGAGCCACGCGACCCCGGGGACCGGACGATCTCCGGCCCCCAGGCCACTCAGCCTCCGCAGGCCGCAGGCCGCAGGGACTCCCCGGGGGCTTGGGGGGTACGGGGAGTTGCGGGTGCCGTAGGGGGCTACTCCGGCACTGTGAAGTAGCGGGCGAACGAGGTGACGACCTCCGTTTCGCCGATCCGGCCGTCGGCGTCCGTGTCGAGCGCGGCGGCCGCCACGGCGGCGACGCCGTCGGGCGCGCCCAGGGCCCTGAGTACGCGGACGGCCTCCTCCACCGTGGCCGCGCCGTCCCCGTCCGTGTCCGCGACGGCGAGGGCCGCGTGCAGGAAGGGACGGGCGATCTCCCCGAAGCGTTCGGGATTGTCACGCAGCCGCTTCACGGCGCCGTTCACGAACTCTTCCCGGGTGATGCGCTGATCGCCGTCACGATCCGCTATCCCCGCCATACCCTGCCAGAACGCCTCCGCGCCGACGTACAGGGCCTGGCCCTTGTCCGACCGTGCAGGCGTACCGAACTCGGCGAGAACCGCCTTCGTCGCGGCGTTGAAGTCCTCCCGGTCGATGTAGCCGTTGCCGTCCTGGTCGAAGCCGGCGAAGCGGGCGGCAATCCTGCGCTCGTACTCGGTGCTGACCATGGTCTTCTCGGACCGCCTTACAACTCAGCCGGACTCTCAGCCGGACTGCGGTTTCATCTGGCACGGAGCGTACGACGCCCGGGCAACCCGGGGTGCGGGAAAACGACGGTTGTGCCAAGACCGAGGGAATTCCCGGACAACTGTGTGGCGCGGGCTCAGGCCGACAGCGGGCTCGACTCCTCGTCGGCGGCCGAGACGATGTCCGGATACACATCGAAAAGGCGGCGCACGCCGAGGGCCCCGAGAACGCGGTTGACGTGCGAGCCGTCGGACGCGCCCTGCGCCGGCAGGATCAGCCGCAGGCGCCCCTGGCAGGAGCGGACCAGGCGGCGGGTCGCGATGAGGACGCCGACGCCGCTGGAGTCGCAGAAGAAGACCTCGGAGAGGTCGAGGACCAGACTGCGGCGACCCTCCGCCACCGCCTCGTGCACCCGCCGGCGCAGCGCCGGAGACGTCACGAGATCCATCTCGCCCGACACCCGGAGCACGGCCCACTCACCCCACTCGCCCCACTCGTCGTCGGTCACCTTGAGCGTCACCGCAACGCCTCCCGCTCGCCTCGCCCGCCGAAAACGGAAGCACTTCGTACGCTTCCTGTCAGCGCGGCTGCCCCACCGTCGTTCCATGAAACACCGGTACGGCATCGATGAAACGTCGGTCTACGGTCGAAAATGCTGGACGACCGAACCGTTTCGGTCGTCTAGTGGTCACGTACGGTCTAGTTCGATCGGATCCAAGGGGGGAAGCGACGGGCTTCTACCATCCGCACCCCGTCCAGGGGCGCACATTGACGTAAAGGGGCGTGCGCTGTCGGACGTGCCGACTACATTCGAGACAGTGATGCACACAGGCTGGACGGGGACGCCGTTCACCGACAGGTACGGACAGGTACGGACAGGACGCAGGGACAGGCGCCGGGCAGGAGCAGAGTGAGGGGGCCGTATGGCGGCGAAGGACGCACCGCCCCGCTGGGACCGCAAGATGCAGCAGCGGCTCGCACGCGGGGAGGCCGCCGCGCTCGGTGAGCTCTACGACCGGTTCGCCTCGCTCGTGCACGGCCTCGCGCACCGCGTACTCGGCGACGAGCGGGCCGCCGACAACATCACCCGCGAGGTGTTCGCCCACGTCTGGCAGAGCCCCGAGTCGTACGACCCCAAGCAGGGTCCCCTGCGTTCCTGGATCGCCACGCTGACCCACCGGCTCGCCGTGCAGCGGCTGCGCGCCACCGAGACCGCCGCGCTCGCCCTGGACGGCGGCGGCACCACCGAGGAGTTGGAACGCAAGGTGCGCAGCGCCTCCGTCGCCGCCCGCGCGGACTACATCGTCACGTCCATGCCGACCCCACTACGGGCCGCCCTGGAGCTGGCGTACTTCCAGCGCCGCGACTACCGCCAGGCCGCCGCCGACCTCGGCGTCACCGAGGACGAGGCCCGCCGCCGGCTCCGCCTCGGCCTGCAACTGCTGTCCACCGCCCACGACGCCGGGCTCTCCGGCACGCCGCCCCAATACGGAGGTGCGCGGTGAGCGAAGGAGCGGACCGGTTCGAGCCCTTCGACGAGCCCTTCGACGAGCCCTTCGACGAGCCTTTCGACAAGCCTCTCGACGAACACGAGGAGCACGCGGCGAAGGAGCAGGGCGGTGAGGGGGACGGCGGGGACGGAGGCGAGCGCGCGCAGGGGGCGGCCGACCGGAGTTCCGGCGGACCCCGCGACGCCGACGGCGGTCACGGTGACGTCCCTGCCGGAGGCGGGGGTGACGACGGTGGCGGCGGCGGTGGGACCACCGGTCCCGCCGGGCCCGCGGGGTCGGGGCAGCCGCCGCGCATCCCCCTGCCGCGTTCCTCCGTCGAGGACACCGGACTGCCGCTGCCGGAACCCGCACCGCTCGTCCTGGAGCACCGGGTGCTGAAGTCGCTGCTCGGCGCGTGGGCCCTGGCCGCCTGCTCGGCGCAGGAGACGGCGGCGGTCGAGGAGCACCTCGGGGAGTGCGGTTCGTGCGCGGACGAGGCGCTGCGGCTGCGCGGCGCGGTCGGGCTGCTGCACCCGCCGGAGAGCCTCGATCTCGACCCGACGCTGCGCACCCGGGTCCTGGAGGGCTGCCTGGACCGGCGTCCGGCGCGTATCCCGGTGCCCGAGTGGGCGGCGCCCTACGACGCGGAGGCCGCGCGGCTCGACGCGCTGTTGCAGGACATAGGAGACTCGGAGTGGCACGCGCCGGTGCGGTTGCGCTGGTTCGAGGGCGACGGGCCCGTGAGCCGGCGTACGACCGTGGCCGGGGTCATCGCGCATCTGCTCTCCGTGGACGGGCTGGTGGGGATCGCGCTGGGCCTGGAGGACCCGCTCGGCGGAGCGACGACCGGGAAGACCGAGGCGCGGGGGGCGGCTGCGGGCGCCCCGACCCCTTCGCAGCGCACCGAGGCGTACTGGCGTGCCTCGCACTTCCCGCCCACCCGGGCCGTGCGCGCGCCCTGGCGGGAGCAGAGCCACAACCTCGTCCGTACGGTGTCGTTCGCGGGCGGAGGCTCCGGGCGGCTCGCCGTGTCGTACGGCGGTTTCGAACTGCCGCTCAGCGACTCGATGCTGGACCGGGCCTTCGAGTGCTGGGTGCACGCGGGGGACATCGCGGACGCCGTGGACTATCCGTACGAGCCGCCCGCGCCGCGTCATCTGCACCGGATGATCGACCTGGCGGCGCGGATGCTGCCCGTGTCGCTCGCCGAGCGGCGGCGGACGGGGCTGTCGGCTCCGGCGCCCCGCCGGCTCGTCGCCGCCGGGTCGCCCGGACGCAGTCTGCGCCTGGAGATCGAGGGCTCCGGTGGGGGCGAGTGGCTGATCCCGCTCGACTCCCCGGCAAGCGTCGCCTCCGCCGAGCACGAGGTCGCGCATGTCGCGCTGGACGGGGTGGAGTTCTGCCGGCTGGCGGCGGGGCATGTGTCGCCGGAGGAAGCGGCGGCGGGTCAGGTGGGCGACCGCGAGGCCATCAGGGACGTGCTCTTCGCCGCCGCGTCCCTGAGCCGGATGTAGGCCGTCCCCGTCCGCCCGCGGCCGAAACGATCTCCGGGGCCGGGGGCGGAGCCTGCGCGTGTCCTACGCGAATACCACCGTGCGGCGGCCGTTCAGGAGGATCCGGCGCTCGGCGTGCCACTTCACCGCGCGCGCCAGCGCCTGGCACTCCACGTCCCGCCCGATGGCGACCAGCCCGTCGGGCGTCACGTCGTGGCCGACGCGCTCGACCTCCTGCTCGATGATCGGCCCCTCGTCGAGGTCGGCGGTGACATAGTGCGCCGTCGCGCCGATCAGCTTCACACCGCGCGCATGCGCCTGGTGGTACGGCTTCGCGCCCTTGAAGCTCGGCAGGAAGGAGTGGTGGATGTTGATGATCCGGCCGCTGAGCTGCTTGCACAGGTCGTCCGAGAGCACCTGCATGTAGCGGGCCAGCACGACCAGTTCGACGCCTTCGGAGCGGACCAGTTCGAGCAGCTGCGCCTCGGCCTGCGCCTTCGTGTCCCTTGTCACCGGAATGTGGTGGAAGGGGACGTCGTACGAGGCCACGAGCTCGGCGAAGTCCGTGTGGTTGGAGACCACGGCCGCGATGTCGACGCGCAGCGCGCCGGTCCGCGCACGGAAGAGCAGGTCGTTCAGACAGTGGCCGAACTTGCTGACCATCAGCACGATCCGCATCTTGTCCTCGGCCCGGTTGAGCTGCCAGTCCATGTGGAAGGAGTCACCGATCGCCGCGAAGCTCGCGCGCAGCTTGTCCACGCTCACCGGCGCCTCCGCCGAGAAGTGGACGCGCATGAAGAACAGTCCCGTGTCGTGGTCGCCGAACTGCTGGCTGTCCTCGATGTTGCAGCCGGTCATGAAGAGGTAGCTCGACACGGCGTGCACGATTCCCTGCTTGTCCGGGCAGGAGAGGGTCAGGACGTACTGTTCGGCGGGCGCGGCGGCGCGGGTGGACTGATCGTTCATGCGGGACAGGGTCCCATACGAGGCGCCGCGCGGGACGAACCGTCCCGCCACGCGGACGGCCTCGGCGTACAGGCGCAGGGCCCTTCCAGGCGGCAGGACCCTTCAGGTCCCGGCCTTCGGGTCCCGGCCCTCGAGTCCCGGCCCTCGAGTCCCGGCCGCTAGGCCGACCGTGTCAGGATCCGCAGGATCTCCAGCGTCCGCGGCGGAGTGTCCGGGTCCTCGCCGTCGCTCACCGCGAGGCGTACGTGCGCGTCGCGCGCCGCCCGCAGTGCCTCCGGCCATGCCTGGTGGTCGAGGTAGGCGGAGACGGGTGCGTCCGGCCCGACCTGGTGCATGATCCGCAGGACGCGGAGCACGGCGGTGTCGACGAGGGCCGCCTCCTGGGAGTCCCGGAAGATCGTCCCGACGTACTTCTCGGCGGACCAGTTGTCCAGCCAGGTGTCCTCGACCAGGCGGTACACGGCGTCGGTGACGTCCCCGTACCCGTCGATCCCGGCGAGCCAGACATCACGTTGGAAGGTGGGGTCGGAGAGCATGTGCAGCGCGGAACGCACATTGCTGCGCCAGCGCCACCAGGGCATGTCGTTCAGTGGCATGCCGCCCATGGTGGAGGAGCGACGGCCGCGACGGGAAGAGTTCTCCGAACCTTGCACAGTCGACGATCGTACGTTCTCCGCGAAAATGCGATCATCGCCCCCCGTAATTCACCTCTACGTCACCTCATGTTGACCGCCGGTCACACACAGGTTAGTGATGTGACGGAATCGTGCGTGTCCATGACCGGTAGGCGACGCACCAGCACCACCCCACCCGTCCGCCCCCAGCGGGCCGGGAGCAGAGTCTCGACGAAGGTCAGGACCAGAGTGCTGTTCGCGGGCGCGGTGGTGGCGTGTGCGTCGATCGCTGTCGGGTGCGGGGCCGTCCCCGGGATCACGGGGGGCTCCGGGGACGACCCCATCACCGTCATGACCTGGGCGCCGCAGGACACCCCCGCGACCAACAAGCCCGGCATGCCCGCCATGGCCGAGGCCTACGCGCGCTGGGTCAACGCGAACGGCGGCATCAACGGCCACAAGCTCAAGGTCCTGACCTGCAACGACCACAACGACACCGTGTACGCGGCGAAGTGCGCCCGGCGCGCGGCCGACGAGAACGTGGTCGCGGTCGTCGGCTCCTACAGCCAGCACGGCCGTTCCTTCCTGGCCCCGCTGGAGGCCGCCGGCATCCCGTACATCGGCGGCTACGGCGTCACCGACGACGAGTTCTCGAGCCCGCTCTCCTATCCGATCAACGGCGGCGAGCCCGCCCTGCTGGCCGGCCTCGGGGAGCAGCTCGGCAAGAAGTGCGGCCCGGTGGCGCTCGTCCGCCCCGACACCGTCGCGGGCGACCAGCTCCCGGTGCTGCTCAACGCCGGTCTGAAGGCGGAGGGCCACGCGCCCACCACCGACCAGCGGGCCGCCGAGGACGCGACCGAGTACTCGGAGCAGACGAAGCTCGCGCTCGACCGCGCGAGCTCGGACCCGCTGAAGCAGGGCTGTGTGGTGTCCGCGCTCGGGGACCGTACGGAGACCTTCATGGACTCGTTCCGGCGTGACCGCCAGGACTATCCGAAGGTGGGTACGGGCACGGTGCTGGGCAGCCTCGACCAGTCCCTGATCGATTCCACCGGCGGTCAGTCGAGCCCGTACGAGGGCGCGCACGTCACCGGTTGGTACCCAGTGGCGAGCGACCCGCGCTGGGACCCGATGCGCAGAGTGATCAAGGAGCAGGCCTTCGGCGACAACCGGATCGACCCCGCGGACGCCGGCGTGCAGACCACCTGGATCGCGTACAACGTGCTCAAGTCGGTCGTCGAGTCACTCGGCGGCGGCAAGGTGACCTCGCTCGCGATCCGGCACGCCCTCGACAACGGCCTCAAGGTGACCACCGGCCGGCTCACCCCGACCCTCAGCTGGCGCTACGAGGACCTGATCGCGGCCGTCGACTTCCCGCGCCTGGTCAACGCCCACGTCACCTTCCAGGTCGTACACAAGGGTCAGCTGGCCTCGGAGCGCAACGGGTTCATCGACGTGTCGAAGACGCTGGAGAACGCCGACTCGAACTGAGACCGGGCTCGGACCGGGCGGTCACCGGACCGGGTGGTCACAGCTGGGTCGTCGTGCGCCGCGTCAGTCCGTACGTCGAGGCGATCGAGTTCCACAGCCTGGCGGCCTTCGCCTTCTGCGCGCTCGCGGTGCCACTGGCCTGGTTGGCCGCCGCGGTCTGACCGGTGGTGCGGGCGTGGCCCTTCTTGCAGCCCTTCTTGCCCTTGACCTGGTCGGCCCAGGCCGCGTAGTGGTTGTCGGCCGACGCGGAGGCCTGCCAGGCGCTGTTCAGCGCGGCGGTCAGCTGGGCGTTGTTCGGGAGCTTGTCGACCGAGAGGCCGGAGAGCCTGGTCACCAGTCCGGACCGCTGCTTGGCCGCGTCGCGCAGGTCACTGGCCGCCTGGTCCAGGTTGTTGCACGCCTTCACGTTCTCCACGGCGTTGATCACCGAGTCGCGGCTGTTGTTGCTGTCCGCGAGGAGCTTGTCCAGCGCGACGGCCTGCGCCTTGGCCGGGTCGGCCGCCGACGACGAGCCGTCCGTGGCCTCGGCCGTCGCCGACACGTTCTTGCTGCTGCCGTTCTTGCCGCTGTCACTGCCTCCGCCGCCGCTGAGCATCGCGCCGGCCCCGACACCGAGCACGACGATACCGATGCCGACGGCCGCGATCAGCGGGACGCGCGAGCGGCTCTGTCCACCGCGGCCACCACCGCCGCCGTCGTCGGCCGCGCCGCGCCGGGTGGCGGCCCGCCCGCCCGGCGCTCCGGGCATCCCCGGGGCCTGCGCGGCATACGGGGCGTGCGGAGCGGGGGCCTCGAACCGCGGCAGCTGCTGCGTGGACGCGGGCCCCTCAGACGCGCCCGGCGCACCGGGCGCACTGCGGAACAGGTTGTCGAACTCCGCGGGCGGCTGCCGGTCCTCCGGGCCGCCCGGACGTATCCCGTACGGCGCCGCGCCCGGCTCCGCGGGCACGGGGGCGATGTACTGCGTGGCCTCGGCGTCGGGGTGCGCGGCCGGGGGCAGCGGTCCCGAAGACACCTCGGGCGGCAGCGCACCCGGGCCCACCGGCGGGATGTACTGCGTGGCCCCCTCGTCGGGCGTGGCGGGGACGGGCGGCAGGAACTGGGTCGCGCCCTCGGCAGGAACCGGCGGGATGTACTGCGTGGCGCCCTCGTCGACGGCGGGCGGCAGCGCCCCGGGAACGGCGGGCGGCAGCGCGGCGGCGTGGGCGCCCTGCGGCTGCTGCTGGGGTACGGCACCGCCCTGGTGGCCGCCGTACGCCTGATCCTGTTGGCCGCCGTAGGAAGAGGTCTCCTGACCGCCGTACGACGGCGGCTGCTGGTTCCCGTAGGGCCGCTGCTCCCCGTACGACGACTGCTGGGCGCCCTCGGCCGGCAGCGGGCCGGCGCCGGGAGCCTGCTGGGCCGGGAAGCCCTGCTGCTGGGCCGGGGCGGCGCCCCAGCCCTGCGCCGGTTCCGCGGGCGCGGCCCAGGTCTGGGTGGACGGGTCGTGACCGCCCCAGTCCGGGGCGGGGGCGCCGGACGGGGACGACTCGGAGCCACCCCAGGTCTGGGTGCCGTTCATGGGCGGACCCCACCCCTCGGCCGGCTGCGGGGCCGGTGCCGCCGACGGGTCCGGTCCCCACGGCTGGTCCCAGGTCTGACCGCCCGCCGGGACCGCCGGAACGGCCTGGTCACCCGTCATGCCCGGCAACAGCGGCTCGCCGCCGTCGGAGGGCAGCACGATGCCTTCGCGCGCCGTGCGCGCCGAGGGCTGCTCGCCCTGTCCACTCTGCGTCACCGGGACTCCTACTAATGGGGGACCTTCGGAATCGTCGGCTCACGCTACCGGGTCCCCACGTGCCCGTGCCACGCAGCACAGGGCGTTACCCCCGCCCCCTGTGACCGGGGTAACGAATACGCCCCACCGTGCGCTGTATCTGTCTCCTCCCACTCCAGGCGCCCTCGTTCGCCCGGCGTTCACGCCCGTGCACACCGCGTGTTCACCGGCGCGCACACGATCCGCTCACGCCGCCGCCTGCAACTCCAGCCGCGCCCCGAACTCCCGTACCACCGCCTCGTCCCGGTACGGCTCCAGGCGCTGCTGGAAGTCGTCCAGGTACTCGGCGCCGCGGTTGGAGCGGAGCGTGCCGAGGAGTTCGACGGCGCGCAGACCCGTGTGGCACGCCTGTTCCACCTCGCGCTGCTGGACCTGCGCGGTGGCCAGCAGGACGTAACCGATGGCCCGGCGGCGGGCCCGCGACTCCGGATGCCCGGCGAGGGACTCCTCGGCGCAGCGCGCGGCGGCCTCCGCCTGACCCAGGTCACGGTGGCAGTGCGCCAACTCGTCGGCGAGATAGGCCTCGTCGAAGTGCGCGATCCACGTCGGGTCGTCCGCCGAGGCCGCGTCGGCGCCCTCCAGCGCGGTGATCGCACGCCCGGACGCCACCTGAGCGGCGCGCGCGTCGCCCATCAGGGCGTGCCCACGCGCCTCCGCGGCGTGGAACATCGACTCCGCGCGCGGTGTCACCCGCCCCCGCGCCCCCTCCTGCGCCGCGCGCGCCAACTGCGCGATCTCGCGCGGGTTGCCGAGCTGCGCCGCCAGGTGGCTCATGGACGCGGCCAGCACGTACCCGCCGTATCCCCGGTCCCCGGCCGCCTGGGCGAGCCGCAGCGCCTGGATGTAGTACCGCTGGGCGAGGCCTGGTTGACCGGTGTCGATGGCCATGTAGCCCGCGAGTTCCGTCAACCGCGAGACCGCCGAGAAGAGTTCGCGTCCGACGCCCTCCCGGTACGAACCCGCGAGCAGCCCGGAGACCACGCTGTTGAGGTAGTGCACGACGACCGGGCGTACATGCCCGCTGCCGTACTGGTGGTCCAGGTCCGTGAGCGCCTGGGTCATCGCGCGGACCGCCGCCACGTCCGAGAGCCCGACCCGCGGGCCCGCCGCACGCGCCACCTGCGAGTCCGGCGCGGAGATCAGCCAGTCGCGGCTCGGCTCGACGAGCGCGGAGGCGGCGACGGACGAGCCGGACAGGAAGTCCCTGCGTCCGACGTCACTGCGCCACAGCTCACACACCTGCTCGATGGCGCCGAGGACGGTCGGCGAGAACTGCAACCCCACGCCCGACGCGAGGTTCTTGCCGTTGGCCATGCCGATCTCGTCGATCGTGACCGTACGGCCCAGCTTGCGGCCGAGCGCCTCGGCGATGATCGCGGGAGCGCGTCCCCGCGGCTGCTGACCGCGCAGCCAGCGCGCCACCGACGTCTTGTCGTAGCGCAGATCGAGGCCGTGCTCGGCGCCGCACATGTTGACCCGGCGGGCCAGGCCGGCGTTGGAACAGCCCGCTTCCTGGATGAGCGCCTGCAGCCGTTCGTTCGGCTGCCTGGCGACGAGAGGCCTTGCGGCCATGGCGTACCCCCTGTGGCTGCGGTGCCTGCCCACGCACCGAGTTGACGTGTCCTCATCGGCCAACCACAGCGAAGGAAGTCGGCCATGAAGATCAATGCCCCGCCGACATACCGAAGATGCGAGACATGTGAGGATTGCCGGGGTAAAGGCGGCTGCCCCGACCCCACCCCTGGTTACCCACCGCCCGCTGCCGTTCCCCCTGCGCGCCCCCACCCGTGCATCCATGCGCCCCACACGCGGGAACGATGCCCCTCCCCCGCGCACGGGACCCCCGTAACCCCCTGTGGCGACTAGAGTTGTGTTCATCGTGGAAGAGACCATCGCGGGGCCCGAGGCCGTCCAAATCCCGAAGCAGCGTGGCGAATCATTGCTTGACACCGCCGTGCGATATGCCGAAGAGCGCCATTGGGACGTGTTCCCGGGCACGTGGCTGGAGGCCGTCGACGGGATGCAACGCTGCTCCTGCGGCGAGGCCAACTGCCCCACGCCGGGCGCACACGCGGCGCGCGAGGACTGGGCGACGCAGGCGACGGGCAGTGCGACGGTCGCGCGCCGGATGTGGTCGAAGCAGCCGAACGCGTCGATCCTGCTGCCCACCGGGCGTACGTTCGACGCGATCGACGTGCCGGAGACGGCCGGGTTCCTCGCGCTCGCCCGTATGGAGCGGATGGAGCTGACACTGGGGCCGGTGACGTGCACGCCCGACCGGCGCATGCACTTCTTCGTCCTTCCCGGCGCGGCGACAAAGGTCCCCGACCTGGTACGCCGACTGGGCTGGCCGCCCGCCTCCCTCGATCTGGTCACCCTGGGCGAAGGCTCGTACGTGGCGGCTCCGCCCACCCGGTTCGGTTCGCGGGGTGCGGTGCAGTGGGCCTGCCGGCCGACGCCGGCGAACCGGTGGCTGCCGGATGCGGAGGAATTGATCTCGCCGCTCGCCTATGCGTGCGGTCGGGATCGGTAGCCCTGGATGGCTATGCGTGCGGTCGGGATCGGTAGCCCTGGATGGCGTCGTCTTCTTCTGCGGGTGCGTTGTGGCTGGTCGCGCAGTTCCCCGCGCCCCTAAAAGCCCAAAAACAGGTCGCTTCCCCTTAGGGTGCTCGTATGGCCGAGGGAGCAGGGGGCAGTGCGCCCGCCGTACGTGTGCAGGGGCTCTGGAAGCGGTTCGGGGAGCAGGTCGCCGTCTCCGGGATCGATCTGGAGTTGCCCGCCGGGCGGTTCATCGGGCTCGTAGGGCCCAACGGCGCGGGCAAGACGACCACCCTCTCGATGGTGACCGGGCTGCTCAGGCCCGACCAGGGCGGCGTCGAGGTCGTCGGCCATGACGTGTGGCGCGACCCGGCGGCGGTGAAGGCCCGGATCGGCATACTCCCCGAGGGCCTGCGGCTCTTCGAACGGCTCTCCGGGCGTGAGCTCCTCGCCTACACCGGCCGGCTGCGCGGCCTGCCCGGCGCCGAGGTCGACAAGCGCACCACCCAGCTCCTCGACGTCCTCGACCTCGCGGGCGCCCAGCACAAACTCGTCGTCGACTACTCGACGGGCATGCGCAAGAAGATCGGCCTCGCCGCCGCCCTCCTCCACAACCCCGAGGTCCTCTTCCTCGACGAGCCGTTCGAGGGCGTCGACCCCGTCTCCGCGCAGACCATCCGCGGCGTCCTGGAGCGCTACACGGCGTCAGGTGCCACGGTCGTCTTCTCCTCCCACGTCATGGAACTCGTCGAATCGCTGTGCGACTGGGTGGCCGTCATGGTCGCGGGGCGCATCCGCGCGCACGGCCCGCTCGCGGAGGTCCGCGGCGACGCACCCTCCCTCCAGCAGGCGTTCCTGGAACTGGTCGGCGCACACGGCCGCGACCGCGGGTCCGACCTGGACTGGCTGGGCGGCGGGGCGACGCGATGAGCACGGGTACCTACGAGGCCTCGATCACCCCCGTCTTCGTACGGCTGAAGCTGTCGCTGCTGCGCAACGGGCTGCGGCAGTCGGCCGGGCGGCGGGCCGCGTACATCACCTCGGTCGTCGTCGTCCTCCTCTTCGCCGCCCTCCAACTGCTCGGCCTCATCGCCCTGCGCGGCAACGCGCACGCCGCGTCCGTCACCGTCCTGCTGATCGCGGTCATGGCGCTCGGCTGGGCCGTGATGCCGCTGTTCTTCCCCAGCGGCGACGAGACCCTAGACCCGACCCGGCTCGTCATGCTGCCGTTGCGACCGCACCCGCTGGTCCGGGCCCTGCTCGTGGCCTCGCTGGTCGGCATCGGACCGCTTTTCACCCTGTGTCTGCTGGTCGGTTCCGTGATCTCCGTGGCGCACGGCACGGCGGCGTACGTCACCGGTGTCGCGGCCGTGCCGTTGGCGCTGCTCGTCTGTGTGGCCCTCGCGCGGGCCGTCGCCGCCGCCAACATCCGGCTGCTGTCCAGCCGCAAGGGCCGCGACCTGGCCGTACTCAGCGGCCTCGTCATCGCGATCGGCGCGCAGCTCGTCAACTTCGGCGCGCAACGACTCGGTTCGGCGGGCGGACTGTCCCGGCTCGACCCGGCGGCGGACGTGCTGCGCTGGGTGCCGCCCGGTTCGGCGATCGGCGCGGTGGACTCGATGAGCAGAGGCTCGTACGGGGCGGGGGGCGCCCAACTCGTCCTGAGCGTGGCGGCGCTGGCGGGGCTGCTGGCGCTCTGGTCGAGGCACCTGACCCGGCTGATGACCTCCCCGGACGGGTCGACGTTGCAGGCGGGCGAAACCGCGGCGCGGGAGCGGGTCCCGACGGACGGGCTGCGCCGACTGCTGCCCTCGGGGCGCACCGGGACCGTGATGGAGCGCAGTCTGCGGTACGTGTGGCGCGACCCGAAGACCAAGGCCGCGTGGGTGACCTCGCTGGCGATCGGGCTGATCGTGCCCGTGTTCAACGCCCTGCAGGGCACCGGCTCGATCTACTTCGCGTGCTTCGCGGCCGGGATGCTCGGCATCCAGATGTACAACCAGTTCGGTCAGGACACCTCCGCGTTCTGGATGGTCGCGATGACCATCGCGTCCCCGCACGACGCGTACGTCGAACTGCGCGGGCGTGCGCTGGCGCTGCTGGTGATCACCCTGCCGTACGCGACCCTCGTGACCGTGCTGACGACGGCGATGCTCGGCGACTGGTCCAAGCTGCCCGAGGTGCTCGGCCTGTCCTTCGCGCTGCTCGGCGCGATGCTGGCCACCGGCGCCTGGTCCTCGGCCCGCTTCCCGTACTCGATCCCGCAGGAGGGCTACAAGAACGTGGCCCCCGGGCAGGCGGGCCTCGCCTGGATCGCCATCTTCGGCGGAATGGTCTCGGCGGCGCTGCTGACCGCTCCCGTCATCGCCCTCACGATCTGGCTGAACGTGACGGCGGACGGGGACCGGTGGAGCTGGCTGCTGCTGCCGCTGGGGGCCGGATACGGGGCGCTGCTCACGGTGTCCGGACTGCGGATGGCCGCGCCGCGGACGGCCCGGCGGCTGCCGGAGATCCTGGCGGCGGTCAGCAGGGGCTGAGCCGACGGGGAGGGCGAGCGACCCAGGCGTGATCCAGACGACAAGGTCCTGTCGGCCTAGCGGTCCTGGCCGGTGAGTACGCCGTCGAGGAAGGGCTCGATCGCGGCGCGCCACGCCTCCGGCTGGTCGTAGTGCACGAGGTGACCGGCGTCGGCCACCTCCGCGTACTGGCCGCGCGGCAGGACGCGGACCATCTCCTGGGCCTCGGCCCGGCCGAGCTCGCCGTCGAGGCCCCGTACGACCAGTGCGGGGCACTGGACCTGGGCGAGCTCCTCCCAGTGGGCGTCGTACACCCAGGTCTGGCGGGACTTGAGCATCTGCTCGGGTTCGAAGACCGGGCGCCAGCCGTCGGCGGACTCGTGCATCACCTCTGCGTAGAACTCGCCGCGGGACGGGTTCGGCCGCTCCACCCAGGGGTCGTCCTCGCCGAACCACTTCCGTACGTCGGCGAGCGTGGCGAAGGGCATGGGCCAGGCCTTGAACCAGTCCTCCCACTCGCGCTGGGACGCGGCCCCTAACGCCGAGGCCCGCATGTCGCAGACGATCAGCCCGCGGACGAGGTCGGGGCGCTTGGCGGCGAGCTGCCAGCCGGTCAGCGCACCCATCGCGTGGCCGATGAGGACGGTGGGGGCGAGACCCAGTTGCTCGAGAGCGGCCTCGGCGTCCTCGACGTACGCCTCCCGCGTGTACTGCCCCTCCGGCGCCTTGTCGCTCTGGCCGTGGCCGCGCTGGTCGAGGGCGACGGCGCGGTGCCGCTCGGAGAGCCAGCGGGCGGTGGACGCCCAGTGGGAGGCGCGGCCCATGAGGCCGTGCAGAAGCAGCACGCCGGGGGCGGGTGAGGTCCTGGGAGGGTCGCTCTTGGGAGGATCGGCGAACTCCCAGGCGGCGAGGCGCAGACCGCCCGCGCCCGTCACGTCGATGCGCCGCACCATAGGTCTGGCACCCCCCCTAGCTCGCTCGGACCGCTCGCTCCCGCTCGAGTCGGCCGGTCCACTCGTAACCGCTTCCTGCCGCTTCCTGCCACTGTCGTGCCACTGAGTTCGCTGATGTGTTGCTCTACGTGTACCCGATGCGCCTGTGATACGCCGCCAGGTTATCGAATGGGCATTCGAAAATACTCCTCTCGGCGGCAACACCCCTCGTTCGAGTGACCACGCTCGGGGATTGACCGCCGCCGCTGAGGGGAGATCTTCAGCGGGAGGCGGACCGCTCGGGGAAATCGGTCCGAAGGGGATGACCCTGGGAGCTCGGGGCTCCGGGTCAGCACAGGGGAGGACAGGCCCCGGCGCCGTAAGGTGCCGGGGCCCTCTCCACATCTACGGCACATCCTCCCCGCCCCTCCCCAACCGTGCGACATCCCTCTTGGACACGGTCAAGAGCCCTCAGGTCATATGCCTCACGGGCCAGCCTCGCACGCAAACGGTCGCGGCGCTGCGATTCCGCACACTGAATCTTGGTTTCGGTCATGTAGCGAAAACATCACAACTACCCCTGTGGTCGCGGGAGTTGACATGACCGAGGTGCGTCGGCGGAGGTGCGGGGAGGGGGGTGGAGCGTTGGGTCACCGCAGGCGGACGACGCGCTCCACGGCGAGCGACCTGCGCCATGGCGCCCACGCCCGCGCCCGGCGCGCCCGGAGGCCGACCCGGGGTTCGGCGGATGCCGGACCCCGTGGCCCACCCCCGGGAGCTGCCCCTCGCGGGCTCAGGGCCGGGAAGCCCGCACCGGGGTGCGAGGCCTCCCACGATCACCGAATGTCAGCGCTTGGCGACGAACACGTGGGACGCGACGTCCGACTCCAGCTCCGCCGCCTCACCACCGCTGCCGACGAGCACGCCGCCCGCCGACTCCGTCACACTCACCACGGAGCCGGGCTGCACACCCGCGCGCCGCAGCGTGTACATCAGCTGCGCGTCCGTCTGGATGGGCTCGCCGATCCGGCGTACGACGACGGTCTTGCCGTCCAGGCCGGGGTCGAGCTCGGCCAGCGACACCATGCTCTCGTCCAGGAACGGGTCGGCGCCGTCCTTCTCGCCGAGCTCCTCCAGCCCGGGGATCGGGTTGCCGTACGGCGACTCGGTCGGGTGGCGCAGCAGCTCCAGCACGCGCCGCTCCACCGCCTCGCTCATCACGTGCTCCCAGCGACACGCCTCGGCGTGCACCTGCTCCCACTCCAGACCGATGACGTCGACGAGCAGGCACTCGGCGAGGCGGTGCTTGCGCATCACCCGGGTGGCGAGGCGACGGCCCTCCTCGGTGAGCTCCAGGTGCCGGTCGGTGGCGACCGCCACCAGACCGTCGCGCTCCATGCGCGCCACCGTCTGGCTGACCGTCGGCCCGCTCTGGTCGAGCCGCTCCGCGATCCGGGCGCGCATGGGGACCACGCCTTCCTCCTCCAGCTCGAGGATGGTGCGGAGATACATCTCCGTGGTGTCGATCAGTCCGGACATACGTGCCCCTTGATTAGCTCTGCCGAAGGCTCGGTGGCTCACCGGCGTGTGCGCTGGCCCTGAACTCAATTCTGACGCATACCACTGACAAGCGTGCCTCGCCGTTGAAACCACAGCGTTACGGGTGCCCCTGCGGACGCCCCGCCGGGAACCCCCGTGGCCACCTCCGCAGACCGTATTGACAGCGCGCTGGTCCAGACCGCAACGTGATCCGCGACACGAAGCGTGACCCAGCGCCCACCCGACGCCGACGAGACTTCTAAGGGGCTTCGCCGATGAGCGACCGCAAGCTGGCCGGGCAGTTCTTCGACGCGGCGATCGGCCTGCTCCAACAGGTGCGGGACGAGGACGCGGGAGACATCGAGGCGGCCGGCGCGCTGATCGCCGACACCGTCGCGGACGGCGGCCGGCTCTTCGCCTTCGGCGCCGGGCACTCCTCGCTCGCCGCGCAGGACGTCGTCTACCGCGCGGGCGGTCTGGCCCTGATGAACCTGCTCGCCGTGCCGGGCGTGGTCGGCGTTGACGTCATGCCGGCGACGCTGGGCTCGGCCCTGGAGCGGGTCGACGGCCTCGCGAGCGCGGTCCTGGACTCCAGCCCGGTCCGCGCCGGCGACGTACTCGTGATCATCTCCCTGTCCGGCCGCAACGCGCTCCCGGTCGAGATGGCCATGAACGCGCGGGCCCTGGGGGTGAAGGTCATCGGCGTCACCTCGGTCGCCTACGCCTCGGAGACGAAGTCCCGGCACGTCTCGGGAACGTATCTGAAGGACCACTGCGACATCGTCCTCGACTCGAAGATCGCGGTCGGCGACGCGGAACTGACCCTGGAGGCGATCGAGGCGCCCTTCGCTCCCGCCTCCACGGTGGTCACGACCGCCCTCCTCCAGGCCGTCATGGCCACGGCCGCGGGCGCGCTGGCCGACCGGGGCATCGAGCCGCCCCTGCTCCGCTCGGGCAACGTCGACGGCGGCCACGAGTGGAACGGCCGGGTGATGACGGAGTACGGCGACCGAATCTTCTACCGCCGCTGAGCCGACGAGGATCTTTCACCGCGGCTGGGCCGACCGGGATCTTTCAGCCCGGCGGGACCGACCAGGGCCTTTCACCGCGGCTGGGCCCACCGAGACCCTTCACCGTGACCGGGCCGACCAGGGCCTTTCACCACAGCTGAGCCGACCGAGACCCTTCACCCTGACTGGGCCGACCAGGGCCTTCCACCGCGGCTGGGCCCACCGAGATCCCCCACGCCGCTGAGCCGACCCGGATCCTCGACCGACGCTGAGCCGAACGGCCCTCTCCACGGTCGCTGGATCCGACCAGGAATCTCCACCCCGCTGAGCCGACCGAGATCCTCATCGACCGACACTGGGCCAACCGAGACTCTCCGCTCGCTGGACCGGCCCAGATCCTCCAACCCCGCTGGACCGGCCCAGATCCTCCAACCCCCGCTGAGCCGACCGGGAATCCGCCACCCGCGCTGGGCCGACCTGGAATCCTGCCCCCCGCTGGGCCGATCGGGTGGGGAGGGCGGGCGGCGGTTCTACGTCCGTCCCGCCAAGCCCTCCAGATCCAGTGCCATGGCGATCCGTACCGCCACGTCCTCCGCGTACGTCGCGTCCGTGCGCTCGAACTGGCTGCGCCCCGCCCCCCGCAGAAACGTCACGACGCCCAGCGTGCGCCCTCGGCTGCGCAGGACCGCGCACAGGGCGTGCACCGAGTCCGGCGGCCACTGGCGGGCCGTGGCCCACTCCCGCATCCGCTCGGGGGTGGTCTCAGCGGAGCTGGCCCGCACGGAGCCGGCCCGCTCCACGCACTGGAGCGCGGGATGCCCCTCGGCGTACCGCACGGGCAGTCCGGCCTTCCCGGTGAGCAGGCTCGGCCCGGGCGCCCCGGCGGGCGTGGTGGCGGCGCGTACCAGCCGTACGGGCTCGTCCTCGTCCCCCGCCGACCACCCGCTCGCGACCCGGTCGATCAGCGCGTGGTCGGCGAACCCGGCGAGCGCGAAGTCGAGGTGGACGGTGGCGGCCTCCCCGGGGTCCTCGCACTCGGCCGCCGCCCGTGCGGCCCGGTGCAGCTGGTTGGCCCTGAACCGCAGCAGGGCCGCCTCCTGCTCGGTGTGCTTGGCCTCGGTCACGTCCTGGAAGAGCCACCCGACCCCGAGCGGAACCGGTTCTTCCGCGAGCGGCGAGGCGAGCCGCACGAACCCGCTGCGCCAGCACCGCCGCTTCTCGCCCTCGGCCGACCGCACGCTCACCCACATCTCGGCGGGCGCGGGCGGCGCGCCCTCGGCGAGCACGTGCGTGAGCGCGCCCTCCAGCTCCTCGACCCCTTGGGAGAGCAACTCCCCCAGCGGCCGTCCGAGCACCGCCGTACGCCCGATCCCCAGGGCTCGGGCCGCGTGCGCGTTGACGACGGCGGGCCGCAGGTCCGCGTCAACCAGCACCACACCCCAGCTGGCGTCCTCGAACAACGCCTCGCTCAGGGCGATGGACCGCTCGAGATCGATCTGCGCGTGCACCTCGCTGAAGGCGCAGTAGACCCCGGCGGGCTTCCCGTCGGCTCCGCGCACGGCGGCGGACTGGGTCCGTACGAGCACACGCCCGCCGTCCTTGGTCAGCAGCGCGAACTCGTGCACCTGGCGCCCGGGGGCCTCCATGGCGGACAGCAGCCGTGCCTCGACCTCCTCGGCGTCCGCGGTCCGCACCGCCCACCCGGCGAACCCGCGCCGCCCCACGGCCTCGGCAGCGGTCCAGCCGAGGATCCGCTCGGCCTCCCGGTTCCAATGGGTGACGACCCCATCCGCGTCGAACGCGCACAGCGCCGCGTCCATCCCGTCCAGCAGCGCGGCAAGCAGATCGGAACCAGCCGGCTCGGGCTCGTCCGGCCCCAGCTCGTCGGTGGTCCCACTACGCCGGGAAGCACTCACCTGGACCCCCTGCAGGCTGCGTCCGCACGTACGGCGAGACAGTTCGCTCACTCGCCCTCATTCAACTCGAACGTGACCCAGCCCACATCGTGTTCCCCAAAGATTGGACGAAATCGTTGTACGCAGGGATTCCGCCCCGTCAGCCCCAGGAATCGCCCCAGGAATCGCAGGCTCGAAAAAAAGTGGTTGAGCTGTCGGCGATCGGTTCCTAAGGTGTGGTCTACACGAGAAGGGAGGTGGTTCGGCAGATGTACAAGAACCGGACGCGTGAGGTGGCTGCGGGCTAGCGGCCCGTCACCACATCCAGTGCGGTGCCGGACCAGCGTGTGAAGTGAGCGCGCAGCCGGCCCCAATCCCAAGCAGTCACCCGACCCGCGAGCTCGCCGGTACGTCCGGCCGGCTCCTCCGCCGTGAGGCGGAGGGACCCGAGCTCGCGGGTCGTCTGCGTTTCACAGGGCTTGTGACCTGGGGCACATGCGTTTCGCAGGGTCCGCAGTACCCTTAGGCCATGCTTCCGATGCTCGTTCGACGCCGGCACGTGGACTTCGTGCGCGTCACGAGCATGGGCTGTCGGGCTTCTTCCTGACCTCGGCCCCCTCTCTTCCCCTTGGCACCCGTGGCCCCCGCCCCACCCCCGGCGGCCGCCCGGGCACCCGTAGACCCTGCGGACGCACCTCATGACGACGAACACGTCTTCTGCCCAGTACCAGCAGAGCCGGCAGCACCGGCTGTACCAGCAGCTTCCGATCATCGATCTCTCCGCTGCCGACCGCGGCCCCCAGGCCCGTGCCCTGCTGCACGCGCAGTTGCACAGCGCCGCGCACGACGTGGGCTTCTTCCAGCTCGTCGGGCACGGGGTGACCGAGGGCGAGACCGCCGCCCTGCTCGACGCCATGCACCGGTTCTTCGCGCTGCCCGAGGCCGAGCGGCTCGCCCTCGACAACGTCAACTCGCCGCACTTCCGCGGGTACACGCGCACCGGCGACGAGCGCACGGGCGGCAGCCGGGACTGGCGGGACCAGCTCGACATAGGGGCCGAGCGGCCCGCGCGCAGGCCCGGTCCGGGCGAGCCCGCCTACTGGTGGCTGGAGGGGCCCAACCAGTGGCCGGCCGCGCTGCCGGAGCTGCGGACCGCCGCGCTGGCGTGGATCGACCGGCTCAGCTCGGTCGCGGCCCGGCTGCTGCGCGAGCTGCTCACCGCGATCGGGGCGCCCGCCGACTTCTACGAGCCGATCTTCGGCGAGCGGGCCCATCCGCATCTGAAGCTCGTGCGCTATCCGGGCAGCGCGGGCGACGGCGCCGACCAGGGCGTTGGCGCGCACAAGGACTACGGATTCCTGACGCTGCTGCTCCAGGACCAGGTCGGCGGCCTTCAGGTGCAGCGCGAGGACGGCCTCTTCCACGAGGTGCCGCCGCTGCCGGGGGCGTTCGTGGTCAACCTGGGCGAGCTGCTGGAAGTGGCCACCAACGGGTACCTCGTCGCCACCAACCACCGGGTCGTCAGTCCGCCCGGGGCCACCGAGCGGTTCTCCGTGCCCTTCTTCTACAACCCGCGCCTGGACGCGCGCGTGGAGCCGCTGCCCTTCCCGCACGCCTCCGCCGCGCCCGGCGTCACCGACGACCCGGCGAACCCGCTGTTCGCGGAGTACGGCTTCAACGAGCTGAAGGGCAAGCTGCGGGCCCACCCACTGGTCGCCACCCGTCATCACGCGGGGCTGCTCACCCCCGCGTGATGACCGGCAGACCCGGTGAGTGGGCCCGGAGGGCTCGGTGTGCGCTCGGTGCGCTCAGCGCATTCAGCGCACTCAGTTCGCTCAGTGCGCGATGTCCTCGTAGCCCTTGATCTCCTGGGGGCTGCGCGAACCGGGGCCCACGTAGAGCGCGGACGGCCGTACGAGCCGTCCCGTGCGCTTCTGCTCCAGGATGTGCGCCGACCAGCCCGCCGTACGGGCGCAGGTGAACATCGACGTGAACATGTGCGCCGGGACCTCGGCGAAGTCGAGCATGATCGCGGCCCAGAACTCGACGTTCGTCGCCAGGACGCGGTCCGGGCGGCGCGCGTGGAGCTCCTCCAGGGCCGCCTTCTCCAGCGCTTCGGCGATCTCGAAGCGGGGGGCGCCGAGCTCGCGGGCGGTGCGGCGCAGGACGCGGGCGCGCGGGTCCTCGGCGCGGTAGACGCGGTGGCCGAAGCCCATCAGGCGCTCGCCCTTGTCGAGGGCCTTCTTGACGTAGGCCTCCGCGTCGCCCGTGCGCTCGATCTCCTCGATCATGCCGAGGACGCGGGAGGGCGCGCCGCCGTGCAGCGGCCCGGACATGGCCCCGACGGCGCCGGAGAGGGCGGCGGCGACATCCGCGCCCGTCGACGCGATGACGCGGGCGGTGAAGGTGGACGCGTTCATGCCGTGCTCGGCGGCGGACGTCCAGTAGGCGTCCACGGCCGCGACGTGCTTGGGGTCGGGCTCGCCGCGCCAGCGGATCATGAAGCGTTCGACGACGGAGTGCGCCTTGTCGATCTCGCTCTGCGGAACCATGGGCCGGCCCTGGCCGCGGGCGGACTGGGCGACGTACGAGAGGGCCATGACGGCGGCGCGGGCGAGGTCCTCGCGGGCCTGGGCCTCGTCGATGTCGAGGAGGGGTTTGAGGCCCCAGACGGGGGCGAGCATGGCGAGCGCGGACTGGACGTCGACGCGGATGTCGCCGGAGTGGACGGGGATCGGGAACGGCTCGGCGGGCGGCAGGCCGGGGTTGAAGGCGCCGTCGACGAGGAGGCCCCACACGTTTCCGAAGGAGACGTGGCCGACCAGATCCTCGATGTCGACGCCCCGGTACCGGAGTGCGCCGCCCTCCTTGTCCGGTTCGGCGATCTCCGTCTCGAACGCGACGACTCCTTCGAGTCCGGGTACGAAGTCGGACATCAGGCGGCTCCTCGTGATGTGTACGACGGGGGATTCATGGGGGTGATGGTGGGGGCGCGTCTTGCGGTCGGAAAGGGAAACCGTGCGGCGGTGATGGGTGGTCGACGTCCGGTTCCACGGTCGGCTCGTGGACTCGCGGTCCGGTACGTCTTCCCGGTGATGCCCCGTACGGCCGGCGGTCATCCCACCGCAACGGTGCCAGCACCATATCCCCGAGTGCCACCTTTGGGGAGGCCCTGCGGCACTCAGTGCCACCCACTGACACTCAATGCCGTACCGGGATACGGCAAGATGACCGCGTGACCGACCGCGACCGCCTCCCGGATGAATCCGCCGACGAGCCCCTCGTCCTGCGCGCCGCGGCAGCCGCCGCCGCGGAGGCCACGGGCGACGTCGAAGAACTCGCCGCCGACCCCGCCGCGATGCGCGCCCACTACCGCGCCGAGGGGCTCGTCGAGGCGGATCTCGCCGCGCATCCCATGGACCAGTTCGCCCGCTGGTTCAAGCAGGCCGCGCAGGCCTCCGTGCAGGGCATGGTGTACGAGCCGAACGCGATGATCGTCTCCACGGCGGACGCGGACGGCCGGCCCAGCTCACGCACGGTGCTGCTCAAGCAGTACGACGAGCAGGGCTTCGTCTTCTACACCAACTACGACTCCCGCAAGGCCCGCGAGCTGTCCGAGAACCCGTACGTCTCGCTGCTCTTCCCCTGGCACCCGATGGCCCGCCAGGTCATCGTCACCGGAACGGCGCGGCGCACCGGACGCGACGAGACCGCCGCGTACTTCCGCACCCGCCCGCACGGCTCCCAGCTCGGCGCCTGGGCCAGCGCCCAGTCCTCGGTCATCTCCTCCCGGGACGAGCTCGACGCCGCCTACGAGGAGTTGAGCGCCCGCTACCCGGAAGGTGAGCAGGTCCCCGTGCCCCCGCACTGGGGCGGCTTCCGCATCGCTCCCCGGACGGTCGAGTTCTGGCAGGGCCGCGAGAACCGCCTCCACGACCGGCTGCGGTACGTGGCGGAGCCGGACGGCAGCTGGCGGGCGGAGCGCCTCAGTCCGTGACGCCGGCGGGGCTCAGCCCAGCGCCTCGTCCAGCAGTACGCCCCACTGCGCCACCACTCGCTCCCGGCGCCCCCCGTCGTTCGTGAGGAGGTTGGCGAGGCCGAGGCCGCGGGACATGTCCAGGAGGCCCTGGACCGTTTCGCGTACGCCCGGGCGGGATTCGTCGGCGGCGAGGAGTTCCACGGCGATCCGGTGGGTCTCGCGGCCCACGCGGGCCTCCAGCTCGGTGACCCTCGGGCGGAGCTGTTCCTCGTCGGAGGCGGCGACCCAGAGGTGGAGGGCGGCGCGGAAGAGGGGTCCGGTGTAGAGGTCGACCAGGGCCGCGACCACCTCGCGACGGTCGGCGGCACCCTCCGGGAACAGGGCGCGCAGCGCGGTGGAGCGCTCCTCGGCGACGTACTCCACCGCCGCGGTGAACAGGTCCTCGCGGGTGCGGAAGTGGTGCTGGGCGGCCCCGCGGGACACTCCCGCGCGCTCGGCGACGACGGAGACCGTGGAGCCCGCCCAGCCGTGCTCGGCGAGAGCGGCCACGGCGGCCGCGAGCAGCCGCTGCCGGGTGGCGCGGCTGCGGTCCTGCTTGGGAACGTGCGGAAGCCGGGGACTACGGGGGGCGTTTTCGGCCGGCTCTGTCGCTTCCGTGGTCGCGTCCGTCGTCACGTCCGTGGCGTCCGTGTTCGGCTCCGTGGGCTCCGTGGGCTCCGCGCGCTCCGCGGCTTCCGTCGTGCTCACACCACCCATGCGGGATCCCGTCGTTCGAGGAAGGCCGTCATCCCCTCGCGGGCCTGCGCGGAGGAGAACAGTTCGGCCGAGAGCGCGGTCAGGGCGCTCGCGTCCCGGTCGAAGGCCTCCAGCACCCTAGCCGTGAGCAGCCGTTTCGTCTCGGCCAGGCCTTGGGGGGAGGCGCGGCGCAGGCCGTCCAGGACGGGTTCCAGGGTGGCGTCGACGTCGTCGCCGGTCGCCGTCAGGAGTCCCGTCCGTACCGCCTCGGCCGCGTCGAAACGTTCGCCCGTGAGGTAGTAGCGGGCGAGGGCGCGGGGGTCCGTACGGGGCAGCAGGGGAAGGGAGATCACGGCGGGCGCGACGCCGATGCGTACCTCCGTGAAGGCGAACGTGGCCTCCTTGGAGGCGATCGCCAGATCGCAGGCTCCCAGGAGCCCCAGTCCGCCGGCCCGCACATGGCCCGTCACCCGGGCCACCACGGGCTTGTCCAGCTCGACGATCTGCCGCAGCAGGGCGACGAGCGCGTCGGGGGGCGGGGGGTCGCGCAGGTCGGCGCCCGCGCAGAACGTGTTCCCCGTGTGGGTGAGGATGACCGCGCGGACGTCACGGTCCTTGCCGCACCGGGTGAGCCCGTCCGCGAGCTCGCCCACGAGGGCGGCGGAGAGGGCGTTGCGGTTGGCGGGCGTGTCGAGGGTGAGGGTGGTGATGGCGCGGTCGTGCGCCACGCGGACAACCGGTTCAACGGTCATGACAGGCCTCGCAGTTCCCGGCGCAGGATCTTTCCGGAGGCCGCCCGTGGGACGGCGTCGATGAAGGTGACTCCGCGGATCCTCTTGTAGGGGGCGACGCGCTCGGCGACGTACATCATCACCTCTCCTTCGGAGAGGCCAAAGAAGCCGGGGTCGTCGGAGAGGTCCGACGCCTGACCGGCCGGACCGGCCCCGGACGGCTGGCGCACCACGAAGGCGTGCGGGACTTCGTTGTTGTCCTCGTTGTAGACCCCGATGACCGCGGCGTCCGCGATACCGGGGTGGGTGAGGAGCAGGGCCTCCAGTTCGGCGGGCGGGACCTGGAAGCCCTTGTACTTGATGAGCTCCTTGACGCGGTCGACCACGAAAAGCCAGCCCTCGGTGTCCACGTGACCGACGTCTCCGGTGTGCAGCCAGCCGTCCGGGTCGATCATCGCGGCGGTGGCGTCGGGCTGCCCCAGATAGCCCTTCATGACCTGGGGACCGCGGATGACGATCTCGCCCGCCTCCCCGACGCCCAGGTCCTTGTCGGGGTCGTCGAGGGAGACGATGCGCATCTCGGTGCCCGGGACGAGCCTGCCGACCGTTCCCGGGGGTGCGACCTGGGCGGCGTCCAGGGGGACCAGGTGCGTGCAGGGAGACAGTTCCGTCATCCCGTAGCCCTGGCCGATGGGCGGCAGCCCGAGCCGCTCGGCGCAGGCCAGCGCGAGCTTGGCGTCCAGGGGCGCGGCGGAGGAGACGATGTACTTCAGGGACGACAGGTCGTACCGCGCGACGGCCGGGTGCTTGGCCAGGGCCAGCACGATCGGCGGCGCCACGAAGAGGCCGCTGATGCGGTGCTTCTCGATGGCCGCGAGGAAGGTGTCGAGGTCGAAGCGGGGCAGTACGACGACGGTGGCGCCCTGCCTGAGGGGCGCGTTCATCAGGGCCGTCAGCCCGTAGATGTGGAAGAAGGGCAGCACCGCGAGGATGCGCTCGCCCTCGCCCATCGGCAAGAAGGGCACCAGCTGCGCCAGATTGGTGGCGATGGACCGGTGGGTGAGCATCACCCCCTTGGGTATGCCGGTCGTCCCGGAGGAGTACGGCAGGGCCGCGACGTCCGTCACCGGGTCGATGTCGATCTCCGGTTCGGGCGCGGTCGAACCGAGCAGGTCGATCAGCGAGCGATGCCCCGGCGCGCTGTCGCAGACGAAGATCTCCCGCACCCCACCGGCGAGCTCGGCGGCCTGCCGCGCCGCCTCCAGGAGGGGCGACACGGTCACGATCCAGCTCGCGGCGCTGTCCCGCAGCTGCTTGGCGAACTCCTCGGGCGTGGCGAGCGGGTGCACGGTCGTGACCGACGCCCCCGCGCGCGTGGCGGCGTAGAACGCCGTCGGGAAGGCGATGGTGTTCGGGCTGTGCAGGGCGAGGACGTCGCCCTTGCGGACGCCCGCGTCGGCGAACGCGGCTGCCAGCCTGCGGTGGAACCGGTCCAGCTGCCCGTAGGTGAGCGTGGTGCCGTCGACTCCGTCGATCAGCGCGGGCGTGTCGCCGCGCTCGGCGGCGCGTCCCAGGACCGCCTCGTGAATGGGTTCCTCTACGGCCGGGACTTCGGCGTACTCGCTGCGGAACACGGTTCCTCCTAGAGCGGCTCGTGGAGCAACGGCCTAGTACGACTTGGGCAGGCCCAGGGTCTGGTGGGAGACGTAGTTGAGAATCATCTCCCGGCTCACCGGAGCAATACGAGCCACGCGCGAGGCCGTTATCAACGAGGCGAGGCCGAATTCGCGGGTGAGGCCGTTGCCGCCGAGGGTGTGGACGGACTGGTCGACCGCCTTCACACAGGCCTCACCCGCCGCGTACTTGGCCATGTTGGCGGCCTCACCTGCGGCGACGTCGTCCCCGGAGTCGTACAGGTACGCCGCCTTCTGCATCATCAGGCGGGCGAGTTCGAGGTCGATGTGGGCCTGTGCGAGGGGGTGGGCGACGGCCTGGTGGGCGCCGATGGGCTCCTTCCAGACGGTGCGCTCGCGGGCGTACTCGACGGCCCTGGAGAGCGCGTAGCGGCCCATGCCGATCGCGAACGCGGCCGTCATCACCCGCTCGGGGTTGAGTCCCGCGAAGAGCTGAAGCAGGCCCGCGTCCTCGTCGCCGACGAGGGCCTCGGCGGGCAGCCGCACGTCGTCGAGGGTCAGCTCGAACTGCTTCTCCGCGCTGTGGAGTTCCATGTCGATCCGCCGCCGCCCGAAGCCGTCGGCGTCGCGCGGGACGATGAACAGGCAGGGCTTGAGGCGACCCGTCCGCGCGTCCTCCGCGCGCCCCACGATGAGGGTGGCGTCCGCGATGTCGACACCGGAGATGAACACCTTGCGGCCGCTCAGCAGCCAGTCGGCGCCGTCCCGGCGGGCCGTGGTGGTGATGCGGTGCGAGTTGGATCCCGCGTCGGGTTCGGTGATGCCGAAGGCCATGGTGCGGGTGCCGTCGGCCAGGGCCGGGAGCCACTCCTGTTTCTGGGCTTCCGTGCCGAAGCGGGCGATCACCGTGCCGCAGATCGCGGGCGACACGACCATCATCAGGAGGGGGCAGCCCGCGGCGCCGAGTTCTTCCAGGACGATGGAGAGTTCGGCTATGCCGCCGCCCCCGCCACCGTATGCCTCCGGCAGGTTGACGCCGAGGTAGCCGAGCTTGGCGGCCTCGGACCAGAGGGTGTTGATGTCGTAGTCGCGGCCGTGGCGTTTGCCCAGGGCGGCCACGGCGGAACGCAGGGCTTTGTGCTCTTGGGATTCGATGACGGGGCTCATGGGGCTCCTGAGGTCGTCTCAACACTGCGGGTCGTATGTGGCTGGTCGCGCAGTTCCCCGCGCCCCTAATGGGGCGCCGCACTCACCGGTGTCGTCTCCACCACTGCCAGCAGGGTCCCGACCTCCACCTGTTGGCCGGGGGTGGCGTGAAGGGCCGTGAGCGTGCCTGCTGTCGGCGCGGAGATCTTGTGTTCCATCTTCATCGCCTCCAGCCACAGGAGGGGCTCTCCGGCCCGTACGGCGGCTCCCGCGGCCAGTCCCTGGGCGACGCGGACGACGGTTCCTGGCATGGGAGCCAGGAGGGAGCCGGGGGCCTGCTGGGCGGTGGGGTCGGGGAAGCGGGGCAGGGCGGTGAGGGCGGTGGCGTTCACGAACACCTGGTCGCCGTACCGCGTCACCTCGAACTTCCTCCGTACGCCGTCCACTTCGAGTACGACGAGACGGGCGTCGGCGTGCACGACGCGCACCCCGTCGGCCGTGAGGCCCTCACGGGTGTGCCGGTAGCGCACCTCGTGCTCGGTGCCGGCCAGGTCGTAGCGCTTGGTCTGGGGCTGCGAGGGGAGGTTGCGCCAGCCGCCGAACCGGGAGCGGGAGTGGCCCCGCGCGTCCGCCAGGGCCGCCGCCAGGGGCGCGTACGGGTCCGGGGCCGGCGTCGTGAGGGCGGCGAGGTGGCGCTCGTAGAACCCGGTGTCCATGCGGGCCTCGGCGAACTCCGGGTGCCGCAAGGAGCGTACGAGCAGGTCCCTGTTGGTCGCCGGGCCGTGGATGTCGGCACGCTCCAGGGCACCCGACAGCTTGCGCAGGGCCTCCGCGCGTGTGGCCGCGTACGCGATCGCCTTCGCCAGCATCGGGTCGTAGTGGACGCCGACCGGGTCGCCGTCGGTGTAGCCGGTGTCCAGGCGGACGCCCGCCGGGACGGCGAGGCGGTGCAGGGTGCCGGTCTGCGGGGCCCAGGCCCGTGCCGGGTCCTCCGCGTACAGGCGGGCCTCGATCGCGTGCCCACGCGCGCGCGGCGGGTCGTTCGCGAGCGCCGTGCCCTCCGCCACCTGGATCTGGAGCGCGACGAGATCGACGCCGAAGACCGCCTCCGTCACCGGGTGTTCGACCTGGAGGCGGGTGTTCATCTCCAGGAAGTGGGCCTTGCCGTCGGCGACCAGGAACTCGACCGTTCCCGCGCCCACGTAGTCGACGGCTCGGGCGGCCCGCACGGACAGGTCGTAGAGGGTTTCCGTCAGGTCTCCGAGACCGGGGGCCGGGGCCTCCTCGACGACCTTCTGGTGGCGGCGCTGGAGGGAGCAGTCGCGGGTGCCGAGCGCCCAGACCGTGCCGTGCGCGTCGGCGAGGATCTGCACTTCCACATGCCGACCGCCCTCTACATAGGGCTCGACGAAGACCTCGCCGTCACCGAAGGCGCTGAGGGCCTCGGCCCGGGCCGCGGTCAGCTCGGCGTCGAGGGCGTCGAGTTCGCGTACGACGCGCATACCGCGTCCGCCGCCGCCCGCCGCCGCCTTGACGAGCACCGGGAGATCGGCGGCGGTGACCGTCTCCAGCGGTTCGAGCCCCATCAGCTTCTTGGCGCGCGTCTTCGAGGCCATCGCCTCGATGGCCTCGGGCGGCGGCCCGATCCAGACGAGGCCCGCGTCGAGGACAGCCCGCGCGAAGTCGGCGTTCTCGGAGAGGAAGCCGTATCCGGGGTGCACGGCGTCCGCGCCGGAGTTCAGGGCCGCCTTCACGATCAGGTCGCCGCGCAGATACGTGTCCGAGGGCGCCGCCCCCGGCAGTCGTAGCGCCTCGTCGGCCACACGTGTGTGGAGGGCGTTCTCGTCGGCGTCCGAGTACACGGCGACGGTCCGGATCCCCAACTCACCGCAGGTGCGGAAGACCCGGCAGGCGATCTCGCCCCGATTGGCCACGAGGACAGAAGTAATCACTGGGACCTCACATCCGGAAGACGCCGAAGCCACCGCGCGCACCCTCGTAGGGGGCCGTGTGGATCGCGGACAGGCACAGGCCGAGGACGGTGCGGGTGTCGCGGGGGTCGATGACCCCGTCGTCGTACAGCCGCCCGGACAGGAACATCGGCAGGGACTCCGACTCGATCTGCTGCTCCACCATGGCGCGCAGGGCCGCGTCGGCGTCCTCGTCGTAGGGCTGCCCCTTCGCCGCGGCCGACTGCCGGGCGACGATCGACAGGACGCCCGCGAGCTGCTGGGGGCCCATGACGGCGGACTTGGCGCTGGGCCAGGCGAACAGGAAGCGGGGGTCGTAGGCGCGCCCGCACATGCCGTAGTGACCGGCTCCGTAGGAGGCCCCCATGAGGACGGACAGGTGGGGGACCTTCGAATTGGAGACGGCGTTGATCATCATCGCGCCGTGCTTGATGATCCCGCCCTGCTCGTACTCCTTGCCGACCATGTAGCCGGTGGTGTTGTGCAGGAAGAGGAGGGGGATGTCGCGTTGGTTGGCGAGCTGGATGAACTGGGCGGCCTTCTGGGACTCGGCGCTGAACAGCACTCCCTGGGCATTGGCCAGGACGCCGACGGGATAGCCGTGGAGGGTTGCCCAGCCGGTCGTGAGGCTCGTTCCGTAGAGGGGCTTGAACTCGTCGAAGTCGGAGCCGTCGACAACGCGGGCGATGACCTCGCGCGGGTCGAAGGGGTGTCGGAGGTCGCCGGGGACGATCCCCAGGAGTTCGTCCTCGTCGTACTTGGGGGGCGCGGCCGGACCGGGATCGCCGAACGCCTTGCGGTGGTTGAGCCGGGCGACGACGCGCCTGGCCTGACGGAGGGCGTCCTGTTCGTCGACGGCGAAGTAGTCCGCGAGACCCGACACGCGCGCGTGCATCTCGGCGCCGCCCAGGGACTCGTCGTCGCTCTCCTCGCCGGTCGCCATCTTCACCAGCGGCGGCCCGCCCAGGAAGACCTTCGCCCGCTCCTTGACCATGATCACGTGGTCGGACATGCCGGGGATGTACGCGCCTCCGGCGGTGGAGTTCCCGAAGACGACGGCGACGGTCGGGATTCCCGCCGCCGACAGCCTGGTGAGGTCGCGGAAGATCGCTCCCCCGGGGATGAAGATCTCCTTCTGCGACGGCAGATCGGCGCCGCCCGACTCCACCAGGCTGATGCAGGGCAGCCGGTTGGCGAGGGCGATGTCGTTGGCCCGCAGGGCCTTCTTCAGGCTCCAGGGGTTGCTGGCGCCGCCCCGTACGGTCGGGTCGTTCGCGGTGATCAGGCACTCCACGCCCTCGACGACCCCGATCCCGGTCACCAGCGACGCGCCGACCGCGTACTCGCTCCCCCAGGCCGCGAGCGGCGACAGCTCCAGGAACGGTGTGTCGGGGTCGAGCAGCAGCTCGATGCGTTCACGGGCGAGCAGCTTGCCGCGCTTGCGGTGCCGGGCCACGTACTTCTCGCCGCCGCCCGCGAGCGCCTTGGCGTGCTCCGCGTCCAGCTCGGCGAGCTTGGCGAGCATGGCCTCGCGGTGAGCGGAGTAGTCGGGGGCGGCGGTGTCCAGGGCGGACGCCAAGACCGTCACAGCAGGGCCTCCGGGATGTCGAGGTGGCGGGAGCGGAGCCATTCGCCCAGGGCCTTGGCCTGGGGGTCGAAGCGGTGCTGGGCGGCGACGCCTTCGCCGAGGATTCCTTCGACGACGAAGTTGAGGGCGCGGAGGTTCGGCAGAGTGTGACGGACAACTTTCAGATGACAGCTTTCAGTTATCAGATTCTGAAATCTGTCAGCTGTCAGTTGATGAACCAACCAGCGCCACGCGTCATCCGATCGCACCCACACCCCGACATTCGCGTTCCCCCCCTTGTCCCCACTGCGCGCACCCGCGACCACGCCAAGAGGAGCGCGTCTCGTCGGCCCCGGAGGGAGCGGTTCGGGCGGGGCGGGCGCGGGCGCGGGTTCGAGTACGAGGGTGTCGAGGGCCGGAGCCACCGGCACCCGCCGCCCGTCATGGAGGACCGCCACGTGCTCCACGGAGCCCTGGGGGACGTACACGTCCTCGAAGACCCCGTACGGGGAGCCCTTTCCCGGGGGCGCGATCACGTGGAAGCCGGGGTAGCTGGCCAGGGCCAGTTCGATGGCGGCGCCGCTGAGGGTGCGGCCCACCGTGTCCTGGTCGGGGTCGCGTACGACGAGGCGCAGGAGGGCGCTCGCGGTCTCCTCCGTGGGGGCGTCGGGGTGGTCGGTGCGGGCGAGGTCCCAGCGGACCTCCGTGGGGCGCGACTTGGCGGCGTCGAGGGCGGCCTCCATCTGGTCCCGGACGAGGGCGGCCTTCGCCTCGACGTCGAGGCCGGTGAGGACGAAGACGACTTCGTTGCGGTAGCCGCCGAGGCGGTTGAGGCCGACCTTGAGGGTGGGGGGCGGGGCCTCGCCGCGTACACCGGAGATGAGGACGCGGTCGGGGGCCTCCTGGGTGAGGCGGACCGAGTCGAGGCGGGCGGTGACGTCGGGTCCCGCGTACCGGGCGCCGGAGGTCTCGTACAGGAGTTGCGCGGTGACCGTGCCGATGTCCACGAGGCCGCCGGTGCCGTCGTGCTTGGTGATCACGCTGGTGCCGTCCTCGTGGAGTTCGGCGAGCGGGAAACCGGGGTGGCGAAGGCGCGCCGGGTCGTGGTCGGTGAAGAAGGCGTAATTGCCGCCGGTCGCCTGGGTGCCGCATTCCAGGACGTGACCGGCGACGACGGCGCCGGCGAGACGGTCGTACGCGTCCGGCGCCCAGCCGAAGTGGGCGACGGCGGGCCCGGTGACCAGCGCCGCGTCCGTGACCCGCCCGGTCACCACGATGTCCGCGCCCTCGCGCAGACAGGCGGCGATCCCGGCACCGCCGAGGTAGGCGTGCGCGGCGAGACTCCTGGGGTGGCCGGCGGTCAGGTCGTCGCCCTCGACGTGGGCGACGCGCACCGGTATGCCGAGGCGGTCGGCCAACTGCCGTACGACGTCGGCGAGTCCGGCGGGGTTGAGGCCGCCCGCGTTCGCCACGATCCGCACGCCCCGCTCGTGCGCGAGGCCGAGGCATTCCTCCAACTGGCCCAGGAAGGTGCGGGCGTAGCCGCCGGCGGGGTTCTTGAGGCGGTCGCGGCCGAGGATGAGCATGGTGAGTTCGGCGAGGTAGTCGCCGGTGAGGACGTCCAGGGGGCCGCCGGTGAGCATCTCGCGCATCGCGTCGAAGCGGTCGCCGTAGAAGCCGGATGCGTTGCCTATGCGGAGGGGCGCGACGGTCACCTGGCGTCTCCCTTGGACGCGCGGCCCTGTCCGGGTGGCCCCGCGAAGGCCTGCGCGATGTCCAGCCAGCGGTCGGCGTCGGGGCCGTCCGCCCGTACGGCGAGGTCGCCGCGGTGGGCCCGTTGGGTGACCAGGAGACAGAAGTCGAGGGCGGGGCCGGTGACTCGCTGGGCGGCCTCTTCGGGCCCGTACGTCCACAACTCACCCTTGGGACCGCGTAGTTCGACGCGGAACTCGGTGGCGGGCGGCGTGAGCCCGCGTACGTGGAAGGCGAAGTCCCGGGCCCGTACGCCGATGCGGGCCACGTGGCGCAGGCGGTCGGTGGGAGTGCGCGTCACGCCCAGCGCGTCCGCCACGTCCTGGCCGTGGGCCCAGGTCTCCATCAGGCGGCCGGTGGCCATGGAGGCGACCGACATGGGCGGCCCGTACCAGGGGAAACGGGTGCCCGTGGGGGCCGCCCGAAGGGCCTCCTCCAGCGCCTTTCGTCCCGACCGCCAGTCGGCGAGCAGTGTCGCGGGCGGCAACAGCGCCCCCTCCTCCGCGCCCTCGTCCACGAATCCGCCGGGCGAGGCGATCGCCTTCTCGACCTCCTCGGCGAATGCTTCGGCGTCCGTCACGGCGAGCAGAGCGGAACGGTCCGTCCAGGCCAGGTGCGCGATCTGGTGAGCGACGCTCCAGCCGGCGGCGGGGGTGGCCAGTGACCAGCGGACCTCCGCCAAGTCCCTTACCAGCAGGTCGAGTTCTTCGCTCTCCCGATGCAGATCGTCGATCACTGACGACGGGTCGGACACGATGGAGCTCCCCTCGGGGCACGACGGTGTGCGGGGTCTTTCGCGATGCGTTCTGGAGCATGGCAGCGGGAGGAGAAACAAGCAAGCATGCTTGCATTAATTGATTCAGCTACCTGAGTGCACGCAACTGACTACGCTCGGCTACAGAACGTCGCTGTTCGCACCGGGAGGTGACCGTCCCAGGGTCCATATCCGCGCACTCGACCCCAGCGCCTCGCCGTTGGACTACTTCGGGGCGGAGTTGCGCCGCCTGAGGGAGGCGGCGGGGCTCAAACAGAGCGAGTTGGGGGCGTGCGTGTTCCGCACCGGGTCCCTGATCGGCCAGATCGAGACGGCACGGAAGGTTCCCACCAGGGACTTCAGTGAGCGGGTGGACGCGGCGCTGGGAACGGACGGGTTCTTTTCGCGGTTGGTCGGGCTGGTGTTGCGGAGCCAGCTTCCGAACTGGTTTCAGCCGTATGCGGAGATGGAGGCGAAGGCGGCCTATATCTCCACGTATCAGGCACAGTTGGTCTACGGGTTGCTACAGACGGAGGGGTACGCACGGGCGATCCTCGGCAACCGGACCGAGGACGGCCTCGAAGCCAAGCTCGCCGCCCGGATGGAGCGGCAGCGCATCCTGGAGCGGGCGCAGCCGCCCGTGACGTGGGTTGTGCTGAGCGAGGCCGTGCTGCATCAGGAGATCGGCGGCAAGGAGGTCATGCGGGAGCAACTCGGCCAGCTGTTGGCCCTGCGGGACCGGCGGTGGCTGCATGTGCAGATCCTGCCGTTCGAGGTCGGTCAACACCCGGGCCTGATGGGGTCGTTCAACGTCCTGCGCTTCGATGGCGACCCGGACATCGTCTACACGGAGGACTTCGTGCAGGGCCATATGACGGCCAATCCGGACGCTGTCAGGGAGGGTTCGCTCCGTTACGATCAACCGCAGGCCGCCGCCGGCCTGGTCGCGCACCACCAGACGTCGGACCGGACCGGACCGTCGACCCCACCGTGGACCCCGACGACGTGTTCGACATGCCGCTGGGTGCCGTCCTGACTCGCACGCTGCTGTTCAGCGCCACGGCACGCGGCCGCCCCGTCGAACGGACGGTGGAGATGATCCTCCGGCTGCTACGCCCCCTCGACCGGGTCGACTGATCGGGCCGGGTCGGCTGAACGGACGGCACCGGCCGATCCGACGTTCTTCACCCTGCCCCGCCCCACCTGTGTCCGTACCGCCCCCATGCTCGCGGCGATGACCAGGGCGATCGCCAGCGCCTCGGTGGCGGAGAGGGCCTGGTCCAGGACGAGGAAGCCGGCGGTCGCGGCGACGGCGGGCTCCAGGCTCATCAGGATGGCGAAGGTGGCGGCGGGCAGCCGCCGCAACGCGAGCAGTTCGAGGGTGTACGGCAGCACGGAGGACATCACGGCGACCGCGCCGCCCAGGGCAACGGTCGTCGGGTTGATCAGCCGGGTCCCGGACTCGGCGATCCCCAGCGGCAGGAACGCCACCGCCGCGACCACCATGGCGAGCGCGAGCCCATCGGCCTGGGGGAAGCGTCGCCCCGTACGCGCGCTGAAGACGATGTACGCCGCCCACATCGCGCCCGCGGACAGGGCGAAGGCGACGCCGACCGGGTCGAGGGAGCTGAAGCCTCCGCCGCCGAGCAGGAAGACGCCACCGAGGGCGAGGCCCGCCCAGAGGAGGTTCAGGGCGCGGCGGGAGGTGAGGACCGAGAGGACGAGCGGGCCGAGAACCTCGAGGGTGACGGCGGGGCCCAGCGGGATCCGGGCGACCGACTGGTAGAAGAGGCCGTTCATCGCGGCCATGGTGAGACCGAAGATCAGGACCGTGCCCCAGTCCGCCCGCGAGTGCCCGCGCACTTTGGGCCGGCAGACGGCCATCAGCACGATCGCGGCCACCAGGAGGCGCAGGGCGACGACCCCGAGCGCGCCCGTGCGCGGCATGAGGGTGACCGCCAGCGCGCCGCCGAACTGCACCGAGACGCCTCCGGCCAGGAGCAGTCCCACGGGGCCGAGGGCGCTCCACCGGCCCGGGGCGCCCTCACCCGGAGTGGGCGCGGGCGCCATCGCCGGGGCGACCGAGGCCGGGGAGGACGGGGAGGACGGAGACGCCGGGGAGGACGCGGCGGCGCAGGGGGTGTTCACGGGGCCTTCCAGGGGCTCGACTCAGGAGTCGTGCATCAAGGTGCACTTCTCAGTCCACAGTAATGGACCGAGTCAGGCACGTGAACCCCTTATGCGCCTGTCCAGGCCGTCTCGTTATGCGCCTGTCCAGGGCGTCTCGTCGCGGAAGAGGGGCCGACCGTCGGGCGGATAGCCGTCAAGGGGGTCCCGCAGAGGATCGGGATCGGAGAGGGGGTCGGGAAACGCGCCGGGGTACCAGGCTCCCTCGGCCCCGTACTGCCCGGACCCGTAGTACGCGTACTGCGGAGCCGCTTCCGCCACGAAGCCCCCCGCGTAATCCACCGGCACCCCGGCAGGCACCCCGGTCGGCATCCCCACCGGCACCGCGCCGCCCCCCGCAACCTCCGCCTCCGTGAACAGCGGCAGCCGTAGCTCTCCGGTGTCCATCAGCGCGTTGTTCTGCGATCCGTGCAGACGGGCGTACGCGCCGCCGCGGGCCAGGAGTTCGTCGTGGCGGCCGGTTTCGACCACACGGCCGCGGTCGACGACGAGGATGCGGTCGGCGTCGGGAGCCAGGTTGAGGTCGTGGGTGATCATGATCGTCGTACGGCCCTGCATCAGACGCCGCAGCGGCTTGATCACGCGGCGTGCGGCCATCGCGTCCAGGCCGGTCGTCGGCTCGTCGAGGACGAGGACGGGGGCGTCGCGCAGGATGGCGCGGGCGATGGCGAGCCGTTGGAGCTGGCCGCCGGAGAGCCGGGCCGAGTTGGGGTCGATCCTGGTGTCGTATCCGTCCGGCAGCTTCATGACGAAGTCGTGCGCGTCGGCGGCGCGCGCGGCCTCCACAAGCGCCTCGTCGCTCGCGCCGGGGCGTCCGCAGCCGATGTTGGCGCGGACGGTGTCGTGCAGGACGAGGGTCTCCTGCGGCAGCAGCGTGACGTACTCGCGCAGCCGGGCCAGGGGGAAGTCGCCCACCGGGACGCCGTCGAGAAGCACGGAGCCGGCGTCCGGGTCGTAGAAGCGCAGGAGAAGCTTGGACACGGTGGACTTGCCCGCGCCGCTCGGGCCCGTGACGATCACGAGCTCGCCGGGGTCGACCGTGAAGGACAGACCGCGCAGGGCGTCGCTCTCCGTGCCGGGGTAGCGGAAGGTGGCGTCGCGGACCTCCACGGCGCCGTCGGGGCGGCCGAGCCGGCTCTCCGCCGAGCGCGTCGGGTCGGCGACCGCGGGCCGCACATCGAGAATCTCGATCAGCCGTTCGGCACCGGCGGTGGCGGCGGCGACGGTGAGACCGAGCTGGGCCAGGCCGCGGACGGGCGGGTAGAGGTAGCCGAGGAACGCGGCGAAGGCGAGCAGCTGGCCGAGGGTCATCCGGCCGCCGGAGATCTCCCACACGCCGAGGCCGATGACCGCGAGCACGCAGATCGTCTCGATGACCTGGACGAGCTGCTCGTACAGCTCGTTGAGGCGCCCGGAGCGCACGGAGGCCCTGAACCAGGCGTTCGCCTCCTGGTTCAGCCGCCGCCGCTCGGCGTCGCGGCGGTCGTACGCCTGGGTGAGGACGATGTTGCCGAGGGACTCCTCGACGACGGAGGTGATCGCGCCGTCGGCGACCCGGCCGTCGCGCGAGACGGACTTGATGGAGCCGGAGAAGCGGCGGGCGGCCAGCCAGAACAGGGGGGCGAGCACGAAGGTCGCCGCGGCCAGGTCCCAGCGCAGCCAGAAGGCGGCCGCCGCGTAGAACAGCGCGCTGAACGCCGCCGACGCCGCGCCCACGAGCCCGGACACGACCATCGTCTCGATCGACTCGACGTCGCTGGTCAGCCGGGACAACAGGTCGCCCTGGCGGTGGCGTTGGAAGAAGTGCGGCGGCAACTGCTGCACGTGGTCGAAGACGTGCTCGCGCAGCCGCATCACAAAGCGTTCGGTGACCCAGGTGGCGAGGGAGTTGCCCGCGTAGGCGACGGCGGCGCCGAGCACGGCGACGGCCAGCCATTCGGCGGCCGGGGTCCAGAACGCGGCCAGTGAGCCCTGTTGCAGGGCGTGGTCGGTCAGATCGCTGAAGAGGAGAATGGCGGCGGTCTCGGCGAGGGCGGCCAGGACCGTGCACAGCCAGATGGCCAGCAGCCAGCTCCGCAGCCCCTTGGTCAGCGGCCAGAAGCGCCGGAATGCGGTACGGGCGGGGATGGTCGGCGTGTCGTGGTCGAGCTCGTCCTCGTAATCACACTCGTCCTCGTACTCGTCGCCCTCGTACCGTTCGGCGTGTTCTTCGTATCCCTGATTCTGCCTTTGCCGGGTCATGGCCCTCCTCATTTGAATTGCAGGCCGTGCCGTGGAATTCAAAAGAGAGAGGCCGACGGCGCACCGTCGGCCTCTCTGCTATCGCCCGATCAGCCCTCGCTGTGGGGGAACGGCTTGGGGAGCGGCTTGTGCGCCTTCTTGCGCGGCTTCGGCGCCGGCGGGGGCGGGAGCTGCTTCGACTTGGGCTTGGGGGGCAGGGGGGCAAGCTTCTTGAAGCTCATGCCAACTCCTTGAGGTTTCTGGCTACGCAATAGCGAGCGCAATAGTGCGATGGTGCGAGAATTCTCTACGGAAACGGGCGGGAATTCCTGGTCGTCACCTCGGTATTCCCTGCCGCCCGACATGAAGGAACCTACACGCCCCACACGCCAAGGCACAGCAAAATGCGGCACATGACGACTGTGAATCCCCTTATGAAACCTGAGAGTTGCCTAAAAAACCTGGGTATTGGTTATCCGTGCTCATGCCCGTGCTCATGCCCGTGCCGCGGGTTCGTCCGCCCGTCCCTGGGCGCGAAGGCCGCCAGGGCCTCCGTGTCCGTGGCCCTGGCGTTGAGGTAGTAGTCGGCCCACTCGGCGATGTCGGGGTAGCCGCACTCCCTGATGAGACGGGCGGTGGCCGAGGGGATGTCGAAGGTGGTGGTGCGCAGGGTGATTCCGGGGCCGAGGAGGGACCAGTGGGCGCCCGGATGGCCGTACGGCATGCCGACGCTGCCCGGGTTGACGACCTGACGGCCGTGGGCGAGGCGGACGTACGGCATGTGGGTGTGGCCGCAGACCACGGTGCGGACGGTGTCGTCGAGGTCCGCGAAGACCTCCGCCCAGCGGGCGGGGCGGGAGTCGACGACGACCATCTCCTCGTCGTCCCGTGGTGTCGCGTGGCAGAACAGCACCTCGCCGAGACCGGTGACGGAGAGGGTGCGCGTCTTCGGGAGGCCGGCCAGGAAGTCGATCTGGTCGTCACGGAGTTGGTCGGCGGCCCAGGGGGCGATCGGGTCGGGGATCGCCATGCGCTCGCCGCGGCGGTACTCCACCAGCTCGCGGTCGGCGTTCCCGGCTATCCAGACGAGTGGGCGTTCGTCGCCCTTTTTCACCAACAGGTCCAGGACCTCGACCGGTTGCGGGCCGGCCGCGATGTCGCCGGTCAGGACGACGACGTCCGCGGCGGACACCTCCGGTTCGGCCAGCACGGCTTCCAGGGCGGGCAGCACACCGTGGATGTCGGAGAGGACGGCCACGCGGTCGACGGTGTTCCGTATCGGGCCCTTGTCAGTTTTCGGCATCGGTCCACGATCGACGATGGTCACCGGCCCCGCCCGGGTGTTCGCCTCTCGCGTAGCCCCCCTCGGTCCAGCCCCCTTGCCCTCAGTCCAGCCCCTGGTCCAGCGCCTCGGCCAGCGCCTCCGCCAGATGGCGCCCCTCGCGCCCCGTCAGTTGTTCCAGCTGTGTGCGGCAGGAGAAACCGTCCGCGAGAAGAAGGGTGTCGGGCGTGGCGGCCCGCACGGCCGGGAGCAGCTGTTCCTCCGCGCAGGTCTTCGACACCTCGTAATGGCCCTTCTCGAAGCCGAAGTTGCCCGCGAGTCCGCAGCAGCCGCCCGCGAGGGAGCCGGTGAGGCCCGCCGCCTCGCGCAGCCGGCGGTCGGCGGCGTCGCCGAGGACGGCGTGCTGGTGGCAGTGGGTCTGGCCGGTCACCGGACGGTCGAGGGGCGGGGGTGACCAGGCCGGGGCGAGGCGCTCCAGGGCCTCGGCGAACGTCAGCACCGCCGAGGCGAGGCGTGCCGCGCGCGGGTCGTCGTGCAGGAGCTCCGGGAGGTCCGTGCGCAGGGCGGCGGCGCAGCTCGGTTCCAGGACGACGACGGCCGGCGGACGCGGGTGGACGTCCGGGTCCAGGAACACGCCCATCAGGTCGAGCGTGCGGCCCATCACCGCGCGGGCGCGGTCGAGTTGGCCCGTGGAGACGTACGTCAGTCCGCAGCAGACGTGGCCCCGGGCGCCCACCGACCAGGGGTGGTGCGAGAGCGACACGCTCTCCCCGGCCCGCGGTGTCCGCTTGCGCATCGCCACCGTCGGCGGGAGCATCACGTCCACTCCGGCCGCCTCCAGCACCCGTACGGCCGCCTGCCCCACGGAGGGCGACAGGTGCTCGGTGAAGGTGTCCGGCCAGAGGAACGCCACCTCCCTCGGGGACCCGTCGAGCTCCGCCTCAGGGCCGTACACCCCGTACACCCCCTCCCGCACCATCCGCCGCACCCGCTCCTTGAACCGCCGCCCCCACCACCGGCTGAACGTCTCCGGCGCCAGGCGCGGGATCTCCCGCTCGGGTGCGATCCCGCCGAGCCGTTTGGCGAGCGCCGCGACCGGCCTCACGGAAGCGAGCGAGTTGAGCAGCGGCGCCGTTCTCGTGCGGTCGACCAGGCGCAGCCACACCGGCAGCCGGCCCATCGTGTAGTGCGCGGCGGGGCGCCTCCTGCCTTCGTAGTGGTGGTGCAGGAACTCCGCCTTGTACGTGGCCATGTCGACGCCCACCGGGCAGTCGGACCGGCAGCCCTTGCAGGACAGGCACAGGTCGAGCGCGTCCCGGACCTCGGTCGAGCGCCAGCCGTCGGTGACCACCTCGCCCGCGAGCATCTCGTGCAGCAGCCGGGCCCGCCCCCGCGTGGAGTGCTCCTCCTCGCCCGTCGCCCGGAACGACGGGCACATGACGCCCGCGTCGGCGGCCGTCGTACGGCACTTGGCGACCCCCACACATCTGCGCACCGCCGCCGAGAAGTCCCCACCGTCAGCCGGATATCCGAACGCCACGTCCACCGGCTCGCGCGGCAGCACCGCGAACCGCAGGTTCTCGTCCAGCCGGTGCGGGCGCACCAGCATCCCGGGGTTGAGCAGGTCGTCCGGGTCCCAGAGGTCCTTGGCCCGCTCGAAGAGGCCGACCAGCTCGGTGCCGTACATCCTGGGCAGCAGTTCGGCCCGTGCCTGGCCGTCCCCGTGCTCGCCCGAGAGGGAACCCCCGTGGGAGACCACCAGTTCGGCCAGTTCCTCGGAGAACCGGCGGAAGCGGCCGACGCCCGCACTGGTCAGCAGGTCGAAGTCGATGCGGACGTGGATGCAGCCGTCGCCGAAGTGTCCGTACGGGGTGCCGCGCAGGTCGTGGGCGCTCAGCAGGTGCCGGAAGTCGCGCAGATACGCGCCGAGCCGGGCCGGCGGCACCGCGCAGTCCTCCCAGCCCGGCCATGCCTCGCTCCCGTCCGGCATCCGGGTCGCCGTGCCGCTCGCGTCCTCGCGCAGCCGCCACAGGGCGCGCTGTCCGGCCGGGTCGGTGACCACGAGGGCGTCGAGGACGTCAGCGGCCCGGACGATCGCGTCCGCACCCACGCGTGCCTCCACCGGGTCCGCGCCGCCCGTCTCCACGAACAGCCACGCGCCGCCGCGCGGCAGCCCCGCGTCCGGCGGCACGAGGTCCGCGGCCATCCCTTCCACGGTGAGCGGCCCCAGCGGCAGCAGCCCGGCCGCCGCCTCGGCCGCCGCGCTCTCGTCCGCGTACGCCAGCACGGCCAGCGCCCGCGCGCGCGGCGCCTCGACCAGTCGTACGACCGCCTCCGTGAGCACCCCGAGCGTGCCCTCGGAGCCGCAGAAGGAGCGGGCGACGTCGGCGCCCTTCTCGGGGAGCAGCGCGTCGAGCGCGTAGCCGGAGATACGGCGGGGCAGCTCAGGGAAGCCCGTGCGCAGGCGGGCCAGCTCGCCCTCGACCAGCGCCCGGAGGCCGTCCGGGGCACCCTGCCAGTTCTGCCCCAGCCGTACGGCGGAGCCGCTGCCCTTGACCACCGACAGTTCGCTCACGCTGTCCGCCGTCGTGCCCCAGGCCACCGAGTGCGAGCCGCACGAGTTGTTCCCGATCATTCCGCCGAGGGTGCAGCGGCTGTGGGTGGAGGGGTCGGGGCCGAAGCGCAGGCCGTGCGGGGCCGCGGCCTCCTGGAGGCGGTCGAGGACGACACCGGGCTGGACGACGGCCGTGCGCGCCTCGGGGTCGAGCGCGACGATCCGGTTCATGTGGCGGGTGAGGTCGAGGACGACCCCGGTGCCGGTCGCCTGTCCCGCGATCGACGTGCCGCCGCCGCGTGGCACGACCGGCACTCCGTGGGCCCGGCACACGGACAGGGCGGCCGCCACGTCGTCGGCGTCGCGCGGGCGGACCACGCCGAGCGGGACCCTGCGGTAGTTGGACGCGTCCATGGTGGTCAGCGCCCGCGCGGTCACGTCGAAGGCGACCTCGCCGCGTATGTCCGCCGCGAGGGCGGCCCGCAGCCCGTCCACGTCGGGCGGGTCCGCCGCGCCGTTCGTGCCGTCCTTCGCGCCAAGATCCGTCATGTCTCCAGGATGACCCCGCGCACGGACAACGGTCCGTAACCGTGATGCATCGATCACGGCCGATCGCCGGACGATCACCTTCCGATCGCCGGACGATCTCCTTCCGATCGCCGTCGCGATCACAGACCGATCACCGACCGGTCACCGGCCGATCACCGGCGGATTCCGGGCTCGGATCGGGAACCTTCCCAATGCGATCACGAACTCTCATATAGTGACGGCGAATTGAGCAACCGGTGTCGGCTCTCGCCCCAGGAACCTCCTCCCAGGAACCTCCTCCCAGGAACCTCGCCCCAGGAACTTCGCCCAGGACACGACCGAGGACACGATTCATGACCGCGCCCATCCCCTCCGGCGAACGACCCGCCCTCCGCGCGAGCGCCCCCGCGCCCCTGCTCACCGCCGTCGCGGCGGCGGTCGCGGTCGTCGTCGCCGTCTCCCTGGCACCCGACTCGGCACGCGTCCCCCTCGCCTGGGGTACGGGCGCCGCCGCCGCGCTGCTGTGCGTCGCCGTCGCGGTCGCCACGCACGCCCTGCAGACCGCGAAACTAGCGCGCCGCCGCCTCGACGCCGTGGCCCAGGACGCCGGGCGGCTCCTGCAGGAACGGGCCCGCATGGCCGAGGAGTTCAACCAGGAGCGGTCCCGGCTCGCGGAGGAGTCCGCCCGCGACCGCGCGCGCCTGGCCGACGCCGACGCCCGCGAACGCGCCCTGCTCAGGCAGGGGTTCGAGGAGGAGCGGCGCCGCCTCGCCACCGAGATCGCCGAGGAGCAGCGGCGGTTCGCCGAGCTCTCCGAGGAGAACGCCCGGCTGACCGAGCGCGTGCGGCGGGCGGCCAGTGACCGGGCCGCCGCGATCTCGGCCACCGCCAACGCGGCCGGGCGGATGCAGGCACTGTCCACCGGCATGCTCGCCGACCTGCGCGCCATGGAGGAGAAGCACTCCGACGAGGAGGTCCTCGCCGACCTCCTCCACCTCGACCACCGCACCGCGCAGGCGGGCCGCCTCGCCGACTCCGTCGCCGTCCTCACGGGCGCCCGCTCCGGCCGCCGCTGGGCGCGCCCCATCGTCATGGAGTCGATCCTGCGCGGCGCCATGGGCCGCATCGGCGGCTACCAGCGGGTGCGCGTCCACTCCGCGAGCGACGCCGCCGTCGCCGGGCACGCCGCCGAGGGCGTGATGCACGCGCTCGCCGAACTCCTCGACAACGCCGCGAACTTCTCGCCGCCGACCGCCGAGGTCCACGTCTACGTCGAGGAGGTCCCGGCCGGCGTCATCGTCTCCGTCGAGGACAGCGGCCTCGTCATGGGCGACGTCCAGCTGCGCCGCGCCGAACGCGCCGTCTCCGCGGACGCCGAGAACGCCGCCGACCTCGGCGGCCTCACCGGCACCCGGCTCGGCCTCGCGGTGGTCGGCCGGCTCGCCCGCAAGCACGGCCTGAAGGTGTCCTTCCGGCCTTCCGCGCGCGGCGGCACGGGCGTCCTGGTGCTCATCCCCCAGGACATCCTGAGCCTGCCCGCGATATCGGCCCCGGCCGCCCCGGCGGCGACGGAACCCCAGGTCAAGCCCGCCACGGCGACCCCGCCCGCCGAGGACCGCTCCCTCGCTGAGCCGCGCCACCGGGCGTCGTACGCCGCCGCCCGCGCCCCCGAGGACCTCGACCCGGACCCGGTCCCCACCCACGAGTCGCCCCGGCGCGACACCGACACCCCGCCGAACGGCACCCCCGCGACCGGCGGCCTCCCCAAGCGCCGCCGCGGCCGGACCCTCGCGCACGCCGAGCGCAGCCGCGCCCACCTCGCGAACCAGGCCGGCCCCGAGCCCCGTACGGCCGACTCCAAGGCCACCGCCGCCCGCTTCAGCAGCTTCCGCCAGGCCGTCCGCGGCACCGCGCCGGACCAGGCGGCGGTCCAGGGAACGGTGCCCGAGGTCGACGCCGTACGGGACGAATTCCCGCAGGGCGAACCCGTACGGGCCGAATCCGTACAGGACGCATCTGTACAGGACGCATCTGCACAGGACGCATCCGGGAAAGCCGTACGCGGCGAAGAAGCCGTACGGGAGTCCGCCCCCGCGCATCCCTCGCACACCTCCTCACACACCCCCTCGCATTCGGAAGGCGACACCACTTCATGACCGGCACCACCACCGCCGACGAGAAGCTCTCCTGGCTCATCGAGGGCCTCCTCGAGCGCACCCCGGGCGCCCGGCACGCGCTCGTGCTCTCCCGGGACGGCCTGAAGCTGTGCCGCACGCCGGAGCTCACCGTCGACCGCGCCGACCAGCTCGCCGCGATCGCCGCCGGCATCCAGTCGCTGTCCCACGGGGCGTCCGTGGAGTTCGGCGACGGCACCGGGGGCGTGCGCTCGGCGATGACCGAGTTCTACGGCGGGGTCCTGTTCATCGTGGAGGCGGGCGACGGCGCCCACCTCGCCGTGGTCACCGCCGAGGACGCGGACGCCGGTCTGGTCGGGCACAACATGAGCGAGCTCGTGGAACAACTCGGCGAACACCTGAGCGCGCAGCCCCGGACGTCATGAGCCGTCCGGGCAGGGACGACGCGCCCGACCGGCTCTACACCCTCACCGGAGGGCGCAGCCGGTCCGCGCCCGACACCCCGTTCGACCTGGTGACACTCGTGGTCGCCGAGTGCGATCCGGTGGTGGGCATGCAGTCGGAGCACACGGCGATCCTGCGGTTGTGCGAGCGGCCGACGGCGGTCGTGGAGATCGCCGCCGTGCTGAAGCTGCCGGTGTCCATCACCCGCATCCTGCTCTCCGACCTCCTCGCCGCGGGCCGCGTCAGCGCCCGTCACCCCCAGAAGGCCGCTCTTCCCGATCCCGACATCCTGGAGCAGGTGCTCGTTGGACTCCGTAACCTCTGATGCCCGTACGTCCCAGGGGGCCGACGCCCGTACGCCCCTGGGGGCACAGGCCGACAACGGTCTGAAGATCGTCATCGTGGGCGGCTTCGGCGTCGGCAAGACCACCCTGGTCCGCTCCGTGAGCGAGATACGTCCCCTCAACACCGAGGAGACGATGACGCAGGCCGGCGCGGCGGTCGACGACATCAGCGAGGTGCGCGGCAAGTCCGCGACCACGGTCGCCTTCGACTTCGGGCGCATCACGCTGGACGCCCGCAATGTGCTGTACCTGTTCGGCGCGCCGGGCCAGGAGCGTTTCTGGTTCCTGTGGGACCGGCTGTTCTCGGGCACGCTCGGCGCCGTCGTCCTCGTGGACACCCGGCGCATCGACGACTCCTGGTACGCGATCGACCGCCTCGAACACCACGGCACGCCGTTCATCGTCGCCTGCAACGACTTCGGCGGCTCCGCGCACACCCCCGCCCAGATCCGCGAGGCCCTCGACCTCGATCCGCAGGTCCCGCTGCTCGACTGCGACGCGCGGTCGCGGGAGTCCAGCAAACGGGTGCTGATCACGCTGGTGGAGCACCTCAAGACCTTTTACGCCGCCGAAAGCGCCCCCAAATCACCGGAGTTGGCCCTGTGACCCCCGCCCCCGTGCCCCTCAGCGGGCCCCGGTTCCAGACCGAACCCGCCGAGCTGTACCGGGAGATGCGGCGCGACCACGGTGCCGTGACACCCGTCGTCCTGGACGGCGACATCCCGGCGTGGCTGGTGCTCGGCTACCGCGAACTGCACCAGGTCACCGGCGACCCCGTGCTGTTCAGCCGCGACTCCGAGCTGTGGAACCAATGGGACCGCATCCCCGACGACTGGCCGCTGCTGCCGATGATCGGCCGCAAGCAGCCCTCGATCCTCTACACCGTCGGTGAACGCCACCGCGAGCGCGCCGCGATGATCAGCGACGCCCTCGAAGCCGTCGACCCCTTCGAACTGCGCGCCCAGGCCGAGAAGTTCGCCGACGAACTCATCGACGCGGCGTGCGCCAAGGGCGAGACGGACCTCATCGGGGACTACGCCGCCCTGCTGCCCGTCCGCGTCCTCGCCATGCTCTACGGCTTCGCCGAGGAACAGGGACCCGGCCTCGTCACCGCACTCAACGACATGATCAACGGCCGTGAGAACGCGCTGGCCGGACAGCAGCACCTGGCCGGCTCCATGGCCCAGCTGATCGCCGACCGGAAGGCCGCGCCCGCAAGCGACGTCGTGTCCCGCATGCTCGCGAACACGGCCGGCTTCACGGACGAGGAGATCATCCAGGACCTGATGGTCATGATGGCCGCCGGCCACCAGCCGACCGCGGACTGGATCGGCAACTCGCTGCGCCTGATGCTGACCGACGAACGCTTCGCCGCCTCGCTCTTCGGCGGCCGCAACAGCGTCGCCGAGGCCATGAACGAGGTCCTCTGGGAGGACACCCCCACCCAGAACGTGGCCGGCCGCTGGGCCTCCCGCGACGCCCAGCTCGGCGGTCACCGCGTCCGCGCGGGCGATCTCCTGCTTCTCGGGCTCCAGGGCGCCAACTCCGACCCGCAGGTCCGCACCGACGGCTCCGCCCTCACCGGCGGCAACAACGCCCACTTCTCCTTCGGCCATGGGGAGCACCGCTGCCCGTTCCCGGCGCAGGAGGTCGCGGAGGTCATCGCGCGGACGGGGATCGAGGTCGTACTGGACCGCCTGCCGGACATCGACCTCGCGGTCCCGGCCGACACCCTGACCCGGCGCCCCTCACCGTGGCTGCGGGGCCTGACCGAACTGCCCGTGCGCTTCACCCCGACCCCGGCCCTGGGAGGCACCCCCGCATGACCAGTCGTATCGCCCTGGACCCGTTCGTGTCCGACCTGGACGGCGAGAGCGCTCGGCTCAGGGAGGCGGGACCGCTCGCCGCCGTCGAACTGCCCGGCGGCGTCCCGGTCTGGGCCGTCACCCACCACGCCGAGGCGCGCGCCCTGCTCACCGACCCGCGGCTGGTCAAGGACATCAACGTCTGGGGTGCCTGGCAGCGCGGCGAGATAGCCCCCGACTGGCCGCTGATCGGGCTCGCCAACCCCGGCCGCTCCATGCTCACGGTGGACGGCGCGGACCACCGACGGATGCGCACGCTGGTCGCGCAGGCGCTCACGCCGCGCCGGGTGGAGCAGATGCGGGAGCGCATCACGAAACTGACGGAGGGTCTGCTGGACTCCCTGGCGCCGGGCCCGGACGGGGTCGTCGACCTGAAGGCCGACTTCGCCTACCCCCTCCCCATGTTCGTCGTCGCCGACCTCATGGGCATCGAGGAGTCCCGGCTCCCCCGTCTCAAGGAACTCTTCGAGAAGTTCTTCTCGACGCAGACCCCGCCCGCGGAGGTCATCGCCACGCTGACGGAGCTGGCCGGGATCATGGCGGCGACGGTCGCCGCGAAACGGGCGGAGCCCGGCGACGATCTGACCTCCGCCCTGATCCTGGCCTCCGAGGACGGCGACCACCTCACCGACGAGGAGATCGTCTCCACCCTCCAGCTGATGGTCGCGGCGGGCCACGAGACGACGATCTCCCTGATCGTCAACGCGGTGGTCAACCTCTCCGCCCACCCCGAGCAGCGCGCCCTCGTCCTCTCCGGCGAGGCGGACTGGTCGGCGGTCGTGGAGGAGACCCTCCGCTACTCGACTCCGACCTCGCACGTCCTGATCCGCTTCGCGACGGAGGACGTACCCGTCGGGGACAAGGTGATCCCCGCGGGCGACGCCCTGATCGTCTCGTACGGCGCGATCGGCCGTGACGAGAAGGCCCACGGTCCGACCGCGGGCGACTTCGACATCGCCCGCACCGTCGAGAACCGTCACATCTCCTTCGGCCACGGCCCGCACGTCTGCCCCGGCGCCGCGCTCTCCCGTCTGGAGGCGGCGGTCGCCCTCCCGGCCCTGTACGCCCGCTTCCCGGCCCTGGACCTGGCGATCCCCACCTCGGAACTCCGCAACAAGCCGGTAGTAACCCAGAACGACCTGCACGAACTCCCCGTACACCTAACTCCGACCCCCTAACCACTCCCTCGCCCCGCCGCCCCCGGATGGGTTCTTCGGCTGCGGGTGGGTGGGGGCCGGTCGCGCAGTTCCCCGCGCCCCTAAAAACCTGGGCCGCGGGGGATGCGGGGCGAAGCCCCGGCCCCAGGGGCGCGGGGAACTGCGCGGTCGGCCCCCACCGGCCCGCGGTCGAAAGGACGGCTTACGGGGTCCGGGGCGGAGCCCTGGGGATGGGTCGGGCAGGGGCGGCGGGGGCGAGGAAACGTGGTCTCCGCCCCGTCTCACCCGCCGGACGACGTTTCCACCACGTTTCGCACAACGGATACGCTCCCACCGTGGCTGATATCCAGATCCCCGCTGACATCAAGCCCGCCGACGGACGTTTCGGCGCGGGCCCCTCCAAGGTACGCACGGAGGCGCTGGACGCGCTGGCCGCGACCGGTACCTCCCTGCTCGGCACCTCCCACCGCCAGGCCCCGGTCAAGAACCTGGTCGGCAAGGTCCGCGAGGGCGTGCGCGACCTGTTCTCGCTCCCCGACGGCTACGAGGTCGTCCTCGGCAACGGCGGCTCCACCGCCTTCTGGGACGTCGCGACCCATGGCCTGATCGACAACAAGTCCCAGCACCTCACCTTCGGCGAGTTCAGCTCCAAGTTCGCGAAGGCCGCCAAGCTCGCCCCGTGGCTCGCCGAGCCCACCGTCATCTCCTCCGACCCGGGCACGCACCCCGAGCCGACGGCCGAGGCGGGCGTGGACGTCTACGCCTACACCCACAACGAGACCTCCACCGGCGTCGCCGCCCCCCTCAAGCGCGTCAACGGCGCCGACGAGGGTTCCCTCGTTCTGGTGGACGCCACCTCCGGCGCCGGCGGCCTCCCGGTCGACATCACCGAGACGGACGTCTACTACTTCGCCCCGCAGAAGTCCTTCGCCTCCGACGGCGGCCTGTGGATCGGCGTCTTCTCCCCCGCCGCCATCGAGCGCGCCGAACGCATCCACGCGTCCGGCCGCCACGTCCCGGAGTTCTTCAGCCTCCCGACGGCGATCGACAACTCCCGCAAGAACCAGACGTACAACACCCCGGCCCTCGCCACCCTGTTCCTGCTCAACGAGCAGCTGGAGTGGATCAACGGCCAGGGCGGTCTGGAGTGGTCCACGGGCCGTACGAAGGACTCCTCGACCCGCCTCTACACCTGGGCCGAGGAGAGCAAGTACGCGACCCCGTTCGTCGCCGACCCCGCCAAGCGCTCGCAGGTCATCGGCACGGTCGACTTCGCCGACGAGATCGACGCCGCCGCCGTCGCCAAGGTCCTGCGTGCCAACGGCATCGTCGACACCGAGCCCTACCGCAAGCTCGGCCGCAACCAGCTCCGTGTCGCGATGTTCCCGGCGATCGCCCCGGCGGACGTCGAGGCGTTGACGAAGTGCATCGACTACGTGATCGAAAAGCTGTAACAGCTACGGCGAGGAAGGGCGCCCGGTGCTCGGACGAGCACCGGGCGCCCTTTTCTCATACGACCGCGCACGTGACCGCTGTGCGCGGCGTTCACGCCATGGGGCGACTACGACTTGCGCAACAACCTCCGCAGCCCGAACCCCGCCGCCAGCACCGCGGCGACGGCGAGCGCCCCCTTGGCGCCGGAGCTCATGCCGCCACCCCCACCGGCCGACGCCGACCCCCCGCCCTCCGAAGGGGACTTGGAGCCGGACCCGCCCCCGGGCACCGAACCGGGCTGGACCGGACTGTCCTTGCCCTCGCTGCCGTACATGAGCTTGGAACCGTCGGGGGTGTACGTGACCGACTCCCCCTGCCGCTGGAGCGGTACGTTCAACCGCCCCTGCCGCTTGAGCTTCCCGTCGTTCCAGTCGTACGCGATCCCGCCGAAGTAACCGCGTACGACGAGCTGTTGACCGTCGGGCGAGAAGGCGCCGTCGGTGACCCAGAGGTCGATGGTGGCGACGGGCCGGAAAATGTTGGTGCCCGACGTGGAGAGCCGGGCGGGACCCTCGTACAGGTGGCCGCCGTCCTCGTTCTTGTCGGCGATGTAGACCCGTCCGGTCTTCGGATGGACCATCAGCGCCTCGGCGTTACGGGGCCCGTCCGCGTACTTCACGACGTACTGCGTGGCCCGGATCGTCTGGTCCTTGAGCACCTTCGGCTCGGGCAGCTTGTAGATCCACACGTAGGACCACTTGCCGCCGAGGTTGTCGCCGATGTCGCCGACGTAGAGGTCGCCGTCGGGCCCGAGGGAGATGGCCTCGACGTCACGCGGAGCACCCACCCCCTTCATGGTGATGGTGGCGACGGTCTCGCCGGTCCTGCTGTCGACGGCGTAGAGGTACGGACCGTCGTCGCTGTCGTTGTGGGTCCAGTAGATGCCGGGGTGGAGGTGCGAGGCGGCGAGCCCGCTCGACTCGGTGATCCGGGAATCCTTGATCGTGAACCCCCCGTCCCCGTCGGCGGCGAGGGCCGGCGCCGGCAGAGCAAGGACGAGGACGGCGGCGGCGGAGGCTGCTCCGGCGAGGAACGAGGGCGATCGGCGCATGGCCCAAGCCTGCCATCCCGGCGCCGCGGGGACGCGGGCGCGCCCGCGGGGAGCCGACGCCCCCGGCGTGTCCATCCTCACACCTCACACCCCACACGGCGCTTACTGATCGCCCGCCCGATCCTCCATGATGAGCGGATGCTCAGGTTCATGCCCGTCGGCGACTCCATGACGATCGGAAGCGCGGGCGAACACACATGGCGTTACCGAATGTGGCAGCACCTGCGCGCGACGTACGGGGGCCCGTTCCGGATCGTCGGCCCGCGCGAGACGCTGTACGACAAGGCGACGGAGTCCCCCGACTCGCACGAGTACGCGGACCCGGACTTCCCGCGCGGCCACCTCGCGGGCTGGGGCGAGGGCTGGCAGCACATGGTGCCCCTGATCGGTGAGGCGGTCCGCACCCAGCGGGCGGACGTGCTCCTGGTCTCCCTCGGCCTGATCGACCTGGGCTTCTACACGAACGCCGTACAGACTGCGGCGAACGCCCGCGCCTTCGTCGCTCAGGCGCGTGCGGCGAACCCGCGCGTCCACCTGGTCCTCCTCCCGGTCATACCGAACGTCCGGGCCGAGTCCGACGCGCCCTTCGCAGCCGAGGTCGCCGCCTTCAACGAACTCCTGGCGAAGGCCGTGGCCGACCTGGACGAATCCCGCTCCCCCGTCCTCCTCGCCTCCCCGCCCCCCGCCTACGACTTCCACCACGACACGTACGACGGCACGCATCCGAACGCCGCCGGCGAGCACAAGATCGCGGAGGCCTTCGCGGAGGCGATGTACCAGGCCTGGGACCTGGGCGAGTCCTACTCGGCCTGACGAGGTCGAGGTGAGGCACGCCCCGACGAAACCCGGTCACCGTGCGTATCGTTGTACCGCGCGGCTGTACTCGTGCGTGGGGCAGCCGGGGAGGAGCGCCACGATGACCGTCCTTGAAGACAGGATCGAGATGGCCGACGCCAACACCAAGCGCTTGGACGAATGGTTCCAGCGGCTTGAGCGTATGCCCGTCCCCGAAGGATTCAGGGTCGAGATCGTCGGGGGCACCGTTCATATGACGCCGCAGCGTGACACCCACTGGGAGATCATCCGCAGGATTGTGCGGTCCGTCGAAGACAGGTTCGGGATGGACGTCAAAGTCCTCTCGGACGTCCGCATCGACTTCCCGGGCCACGAGAACGGCTTCTGCCCTGACGTGGCCAAACTCAGCGACTCCGCCGAGAAGGACGAAGAGGGCCGCTGGCATTACAAGAACGTCGAGTTCGTCGCCGAGGTCATCTCGCAGAGTACGGGTTCCAACGACTACGGCCCCAAAAAGACCGCGTACGCACTCGCGGAGGTCCCCGTCTACCTCGTCGCCGACCCCTACCAGGGCAGGTGCCACCTCTTCACCCAGCCCAAAGATGGCGAGTACGTCAGTGAGTTGTCCGTCGCCTTCGGGGTGGACATCGACCTGACCGCCACTCCCGTCGGCCTCACCCTCAAGACAGACGAGTTTCCCCGCGACTGAGGGCCCGTCCCGCACACCTCCCTTGCCTAGAGCGCACTCCACGTCGTTGGCTAGGGACTCATGAAGTACACGCAGCTCGGACGCACGGGACTCAAGGTCAGCCGACTCGTCCTCGGCACCATGAACTTCGGTCCGCAGACCGACGAAGCCGACAGCCACGCCATCATGGACGCGGCGCTGGACGCAGGGATCAACTACTTCGACACCGCGAACGTGTACGGCTGGGGCGAGAACAAGGGCCGTACGGAAGAGATCATCGGGAACTGGTTCGCGAAGGGCGGCGAACGGCGCGACAAGGTCGTGCTCGCCACCAAGGTGTACGGGAACATGGCCGCCGACGGCGACGCCTGGCCCAACCACGACAAGCTGTCGGCCCTCAACATCCGACGGGCCGTGGACGCCTCTCTCAAGCGGCTCCAGACCGACTACATCGACGTCTACCAGTTCCACCACATCGACCGCCGCACTCCCTTCGAGGAGATCTGGCAGGCCGTCGACGTACTGGTGCAGCAGGGCAAGATCCTCTACGTGGGGTCCAGCAACTTCCCCGGCTACAAGATCGCCCAGGCCAACGAGATCGCCGCCCGGCGCCACGGCACCATCGGTCTCGTCAGCGAGCAGTGCCTCTACAACCTCGCCGAACGGCGCGCGGAGATGGAGGTCATCCCGGCCGCGCAGGAGTACGGCCTCGGGGTCATCCCCTGGTCGCCGCTGCAGGGCGGGCTGCTCGGCGGCGTCATCAGGAAGGAGGTCAAGGGCGGACGCAGGGCGAGCGGCCGGGCCGCCGACTCCCTCGCCAACACCACCATCCGCGCGCAGGTCCAGTCGTACGAGGATCTGCTCGACAAGCACGGGATCGAGCCCGGCGAGGCCGCCCTGGCCTGGCTGCTGACCCGACCCGGCGTCACCGGCCCCATCGTCGGCCCCCGTACCGCCGCACAGCTCGACTCGGCGCTGCGCGCGGTCGAGCTCGAGCTGTCGGACGAGCTGCTGACCGGCCTGGACGAGATCTTCCCGGGCCCGGGCCCGTCCCCGGAGGCCTTCGCCTGGTAGCGCTCCCCAGGGGGCGCCCGCCAGGGCGCCCCCTCAAGGGGTGCGAGGAACTGCGCGACCGGCCACGACCTGCCCGCGGCACGACCTGCCCGCAGGCGGACGAACGGCGCGGTATTCCGCCGGCCGATCCAGCGGCGGAGCGGTCCGGTCGGCTCTACTTGACCGCCGCCGCCAGCGCCACCACGACGAACATCAGCACGAGCACACCGGCCATGATTTGGTTTCGGGTCTTCGGGTTCACGCCATCGAGGTTAACCGGCCGCCCCCGGGGGCCTTCAGCCGCCCGCCCCGTCCAGCGGCCAGCGCGCCACCGTCTCGTAGCGCGGCTGTTCCCCCGTCACTCCTGACCTCGGCAGATTGCTGCGTACGAGACACAGTTCCCGGGCCGTCCAGTCCCGCCCGGCGAAGGCGTCCAGGACGGCGACGTACGGGGCGAAGTCCGCGGTGTCCCGGCTGCGCGCCAGCGTCAGGTGCGGGCGGTAACGACGGTGCTCGCCCGTCTCGAGGCCCGCCTTGCGCGCCGCCGCCTCCGCCCGGTCGGCCAGCAGCCGCATCGTGGGGACGTCTCCCGACACCCCGGTCCACAGCGCCCGGCCCCCGAAGTGGCCGCCGCCGTGGAGGGCGAGGGGGAAGGAGTGGGTGCGGTGGGCCGCGCGGCCCAGGCGGTCCGACAGGGGCTCGACGAGTTCCTCCGCCACCTCGCCGTAGAAGGCGAGGGTGAAGTGCCAGCCGGGGCGGCCCGTCCAGCGCAGTCCGTCCGCGCCCGGCAGGCGGTGCAACTCGTCCACCACCGTGCCGAGTTCACGCACCGCGGCCTCCGGTGGCAGCACGGCGGCAAAGAGTCTCATGCACAGCAGCCTTCCAGGGAACGGATCACCGGGCCACCTTCGTCCACGATGAATTCGCACGCGCCGCAGCCGAGCCGTCCCCGGTCCGGCTGCGGGCGCCCGGACAGCCGTACGGCCGTCGCCCGGGTATCCGTACGGCCGTCGTCACACCGCTGTGGCCAGCTGTTCCTGCTGCTCCCCGGCTTCCTTCGGCACGAAGCTGACCTGCGGGTGGCCGCGATGCCAGCCCACCGACAGGCGCAGCCCGCCGACGCGGGCCAGAACCAGGCCGACGGTGGTCGCGGCGACCGCCGAGACCAGGCCGCCCAGGGCGAAGCCGACGCGCGGACCGTAGGCGTCGGTGACCCAGCCGACCAGGGGCGCCCCCAGGGGCGTACCGCCCATGAAGACCATCATGAACAGCGCCATCACCCGGCCCCGCATGGCCGGGTCGGTGCCCATCTGGACCGCGGTGTTCGCCGTGACGTTGACGGTGAGGCCGAAGATCCCGATCGGGACCATGAGCAGGGCGAAGAGCCAGAAGGACGGGGCCAGGGCCGCCACCACTTCCAGGACGCCGAAGGCCAGGGCCGCCGCGATCAGGATGCGCAGTCTCGCCGTGCCGCGGCGGGCGGCGAGCAGCGCGCCGGCCACCGAGCCGACCGCCATCAGCGTGTTGAAGAGGCTGTACCCGCCGGCGCCCGCGTGGAAGATGTCGTCCGCGTACGCCGAGAGCCAGACCGGGAAGTTGAAGCCGAACGTGCCGATGAAGCCGACGAGGACGATCGGCCAGATCAGCTCGGGGTGGCCGGCGACATAGCGCAGGCCCTCGCGGAGCTGGCCCTTGCCGCGCGGCGCCCGCTCGACCGGGTGCAGGTCGCGGCCGCGCATCAGGAGCAGGCCGACGATGGGCGCCACGAAGGACAGGCCGTTGAAGAGGAACGCCCAGCCCGTGCCCACGCCGGTGATCAGGACGCCCGCGACGGCGGGGCCGACCAGGCGGGCGGACTGGAAGTTGGCGGAGTTGAGGCTGACCGCGTTCTGCAGCTGGCCCGGGCCGACCATCTCGGAGACGAAGGACTGGCGGGCCGGGTTGTCGACGACCGTGGCGAGGCCGACGGCGAAGGCCGCCAGGTAGACGTGCCAGACCTGGACGTGGCCGGAGAGGGTCAGGAAGGCGAGCGCGAGGCCGGTGACGCCCATGGCGGTCTGGGTGGCCAGCAGGGTGGGGCGCTTGGGGAGGCGGTCGACGAGGACGCCGCCGTACAGCCCGAAGAGCAGCATCGGCAGGAACTGCAGCGCGGTGGTGATGCCGACCGCGGCGGAGGAGCCGGTGAGACTCAGGACCAGCCAGTCCTGGGCGATGCGCTGCATCCAGGTGCCGGTGTTGGAGACGACCTGGCCGAGGAAGAAGAGCCGGTAGTTCCTGATCCTCAGCGAGCTGAACATCGAAGAGCGGGGGGAACGCGGGGAACTCTCGGGGGCGGGCGGGGAGTCGGGGCTGGCTGGTCCGGGGGCGGAAGGTATTCCGGATCCCGTACTCAAAGGGATTCGCCTCCTGGCGTGGGACGTCGTTGCACGCGGGCGCGGCCGCGTCTGTCACGGTGAGGTTCGGGCACGGCGGAGCGTGCGGGGCAGTGCGCACAGCCCGTCACGGCGTGCCCCTGGCGGTGCGTGGGACACCGTGGCCGGCGCACATCCGGCGGTCTGCCGTACGCGGCTGCGACCGCCGCGCGGCGCCCGCGCCGAAGGCGCGCCTGTCGCGGGTGCGCCCCAGCCGGGTGTGCGCCCCTGTCACAGTTGCGCGAGCTTTTCGAGGACGGGCGCGGCCTCGCGGACCTTCGCCCACTCGTCCTCGTCGAGGGCCTCGACCAGTCCGGCAAGGAACGCGTTGCGCTTGCGGCGGCTCTCCTCGAGCATCGCCTCGGCCTTGTCGGTCTGGGTGACGACCTTCTGGCGCCGGTCCTCGGGGTGCGGCTCCAGTCTGACCAGGCCCTTGGCTTCCAGCAGCGCGACGATGCGGGTCATCGACGGCGGCTGCACATGCTCCTTACGGGCGAGCTCGCCGGGCGTGGCGGTGCCACAGCGGGCGAGGGTGCCGAGCACCGACATCTCGGTCGGGCTCAGCGACTCGTCGACCCGCTGGTGCTTGAGTCGACGCGACAGCCGCATTACTGCGGAGCGCAGGGCGTTCACGGCGGCAGCGTCGTCGCCATGGGTGAGGTCAGCCATGTCTTTAGGATAACTCATTACTCTCGCTAAAGAGCCACAGGATGCCCGTGACACGGGCCACTGAACCTTTACATCACCCATATGAGTGAGTCGCCTCCAGAAAGTGACCCCTCGTCCACCCGACGCCCGCGACCCTCGACTGCATGGGGACCAGCGTGCTCAGCCTGCGGATAGACGGGGAGCTGCTCGACCGGCTCCGGATACATGCCGCGCGACGTGGAATCAGCGTTCAGGACTACGTGCTCCAGACGCTCGCCCGGGACGACTTCGACGAACGTTTCAAGGCAGCTGTCGAAGAGACCAGGAAGTTCTACGGCGTGGGGTAGGGCACCGCCGAGTTCCGGCTCGTCGAAGTCATCGCGAGTCCAACCGCCCACTGGCCAAGCGGCCGGTGTCCGCTCGTGGTGTCGAGCGAGACCAGGTTGACCAGCTCAAGTCATCCGCGAATGGAGGTGCCATGGATGACTACGTTTCATACGGGTGAGAAGACCCACCCCGCCGTGCGCGCCTGGCCAGAATTCTCGGACAGGCCAGGGCACCACTGCGGGACTCGGCCGCGATGAACGCCACTCAGAGGCAACTCGCCAAACCTGGACCATGAACAAGGCGACGCCATCGTGCGCATCTCTGCGCAGGTACTCGTTGTCACAGCCACCGGACGTGGCTCATATGCTCACACCCGACCTGATAAATATGGCTTCCCGCGCTTGAATCTCACCCGGATCAAACGGCATTACGGCTACCAGACCGGCGACCTCGTACGGGCAACCGTTCCGTCCGGCAAACGAGCCGGAACATATACGGGCCGGGTCGCTGTCCGATCCAGTGGCAGCTTCAACGTCACCACTGCGCAGGGGACCGTTCAAGGCATCCGCCATAGGCGTATCCGCCTGCTCCAGCGAGCAGACGGATACGCCTATACGGTGAAACCCGAGGCTACGTCAGCCCCAGGGCCGGCATCAGGTAGTAGAAGGCGAACACCGCCGAGACGACGTACATCGCGACCGGGATCTCCCGGGCGCGGCCGGCGGCCAGGCGCAGTACCACGAAGGTGATGAAGCCCATGCCGATGCCGTTCGTGATCGAGTAGGTGAACGGCATCATCATCATCGTCACGAAGGCCGGGATGGCGATCGTGTAGTCCGCCCAGTCGATCTCCTTGACCGAGTGGGACATGATCAGGAAGCCGACCGCGATGAGCGCGGGCGTGGCGGCCTGGGACGGGACCATCGTGGCGACCGGGGTGAGGAACAGCGCCACGGCGAAGAGCGCACCGGTGACGACGTTCGCGAAGCCGGTGCGGGCGCCCTCGCCGACGCCCGCCGTGGACTCCACGAAGCAGGTGGTGGCGGAGGAGGAGGTCGCGCCGCCCGCGGCGACCGCGATGCCGTCGACGAAGAGGACCTTGTTGATGCCGGGCATGTTGCCCTGCGCGTCGGTCAGCTTGGCCTCGTCGCTGATGCCCATGATCGTGCCCATCGCGTCGAAGAAGGTCGACAGCAGCACGGTGAACACGAAGAGGATGCCGGTCAGCACGCCGACCTTGTCGAAGCCACCGAAGAGACTGACCTTGCCGACGAGCCCGAAGTCCGGGGTGGCGACCGGGTTGCCCGGCCACTTCGGGGTGGTCAGACCCCAGGACGGGATCTTGGCGACGGCGTTGATGATCACCGCGACGACCGTCATCGTGACGATCGAGATCAGGATCGCGCCGGGCACCTTGCGCACCATCAGCGCAAGGGTGAACAGCGTGCCGAGGATGAAGACCAGGACGGGCCAGCCGTTGAGGTGGCCGTCGGCGCCGAGCTGGAGCGGCACGGTCGTCTGCGCGATGTCCGGGATGCGCGTGACGAAGCCGGAGTCGACCAGGCCGATCAGCATGATGAACAGGCCGATACCGATCGCGATGCCCTTGCGCAGGCCCAGGGGCACGGCGCTCATGACGCGCTCACGCAGACCGGTGGCGACAAGGAGCATCACGATGAAACCGGCCAGCACGACCATGCCCATGGCGTCCGGCCAGGACATCCGCGGGGCGAGCTGGAGGGCGACGACCGTGTTCACGCCGAGGCCCGCGGCCAGCGCGATCGGCACGTTGCCGATGACGCCCATGAGCAGCGTGGTGAAGGCCGCGGTCAGGGCGGTCGCGGTGACCAGCTGGCCGTTGTCCAGGTGGTGCCCGTACATGTCCTTCGCGCTGCCCAGGATGATCGGGTTCAGCACGATGATGTAGGCCATCGCGAAGAAGGTGGCCAGACCGCCGCGGATCTCGCGGGGCAGGGAGCTGCCGCGCTCGGAGATCTTGAAGTAGCGGTCCAGCGCGCCCTGCGCGGGGCCGGGCCCCGGCTGGTCCGGGGCGGGGGCCTTGGTGGTGGCCGAGGTGGACATGGGTGACCTCATACGTGCGGGGCCTTGCGGGCCAGGACTGGCGCCGGGCGGGGACGGCGCCGGGCTGGGGGAAACATGATCGAGTCTGGCCGCTGCGCGATCACCAACAGGTTTCCCAGATGTTTCTGTTGGTGTTTCGTACGAACAGAAGGAGCCAGACTCAGACCGTTTCAGTATGAACATATGAGTCCGAAATCGCTATCTCCGCGCGTAGACCGTTGGTATACAAGGGGCTCACGGGCCCGGCGGAGCCGGCACGGACGGCCTCGTAAGCTGTGTCCATGGCGAAGTGGACCCCCAAGCACGAGGCGCCGGAGCCCCTGGAGGGCCCCGTCGTCGCCACCATCACGGGCGGCACGATCCTCTGGTTCGTCCTCTTCGTGGCGCAGCTGCCGTTCTACGGCTGGTTCGACGACCACGGGCACCTGTGGTGGCTGTGGACCTGCCTGGCCGGCGCGGGCCTCGGCCTGATCGGCATCTGGTACGTCCGCGGGCGCGACGCCGCCCTCAAGAGGGCCGCCGCGGAAGCGGAGCGGTCCTCGTCCGCCACTACGGAGTAACCGCCCTCCGCCACCGCGGAACAACCCTCTTCCAGCACTGCGGAGCAACCCCCCTGCGGTACCGCGGAGCAACCCTCCGCTGCCGCGGATCAGCCGGCTCCCCCTACAACCACGGCATCACTCACCGCCGCTCCGGTCCTCCGCTGGTCGGATCTTTGGGGCACTCGGCGGGTGAAGCCGTATTTCCGCACGTACCGTCGAATGCATGACGCACATCGACGCGGGCGCCGAACTCGACCCTGTTCACCCCGTGCCCCTGCCCGCCCCCAAACGGGCCCCGGGGCTGTCCGCCGCCGAAGTGGCCGAACGGGTCGCCCGCGGCGAGGTGAACGACGTCCCCGTGCGCAGCAGCCGCTCCATGGGCGAGATCGTCCGCGCCAACGTCTTCACCCGGTTCAACGCGATCATCGGTGTGCTCTGGCTGATCATGCTGTTCGTGGCGCCGTTCCAGGACAGCCTGTTCGGGTACGTGATCATCGCCAACACCGGGATCGGCATCATCCAGGAGTGGCGGGCCAAGAAGACCCTGGACTCCCTCGCGGTGATCGGCGAGGCGAAGCCGACGGTCCGCAGGGACGGGGTCGCGGGCGAGGTCAGCACGTCGGAGATCGTGCTGGGCGACATGATCGAGATCGGGCCCGGGGACAAGATCGTCGTGGACGGCTCGTGCGTCGAGGCCGACGGTCTGGAGATCGACGAGTCACTGCTCACCGGTGAGGCGGACCCGGTGGTCAAGCACCCCGGCGACGCGGTGATGTCGGGCAGCTTCGTGGTCGCGGGCGGCGGCGCGTTCACCGCGACGAAGGTGGGGCGGGAGGCGTACGCGGCACAGCTCGCCGAGGAGGCGTCCCGCTTCACGCTGGTCCACTCCGAGCTGCGCAGCGGTATCTCCACGATCCTCAAGTACGTGACGTGGATGATGATCCCGACCGCGATCGGTCTGGTCATCAGCCAGCTCGTGGTCAAGCAGCACGGCTTCAAGGACTCCATCGCCCGTACGGTCGGCGGGATCGTCCCGATGGTCCCCGAGGGCCTGGTCCTGCTCACCTCCGTGGCCTTCGCGATCGGCGTCATCCGGCTTGGCCGGAAACAGTGCCTCGTGCAGGAACTTCCCGCCATCGAGGGCCTCGCCCGCATCGACACCGTCTGCCTCGACAAGACCGGCACCCTCACCGAGGGCGGCATGGACGTCACCGAGCTGCGGCCGATCCAGGGCGCCGACGAGACGTACATACGCAAGGCCCTCGGGGCGCTCGGCGAGTCCGACCCGCGCCCCAACGCCTCCCTCCAGGCGATCATCAACTCCTACCCGGACAGCGAGGACTGGCGCTGCACCGAGTCGCTGCCGTTCTCCTCGGCCCGCAAGTACAGCGGGGCGTCCTTCAGCGAGGGCAACGGAGAGTCGAGTACGTGGCTGCTCGGCGCCCCCGACGTGCTGCTGCCCGACGGGGACCCGGCGCTCGCCGAGACCGGGCGGCTGAACGAGGACGGGCTGCGGGTGCTGCTGCTCGCCAAGGCCTCGAAGGACCTCGACGACCCCAAGGTGACGGAGGGCGCCCGGCCCACCGCCCTGGTGGTCCTGGAGCAGCGGCTGCGCCCGGACGCGGCGGACACCCTGCGCTACTTCGCCGAACAGGACGTCAAGGCGAAGGTCATCTCCGGCGACAACGCGGTCTCGGTGGGCGCGGTGGCCGGGAAGCTCGGCCTGAGCGGCGATGTCGTGGACGCGCGCCACCTTCCCGACGAGAAGGAGGAGATGGCTAAGTCGCTGGACAAGGGCACGGTGTTCGGACGGGTCACCCCGCAGCAGAAGCGGGACATGGTGGGCGCGCTCCAGTCGCGCGGTCACACGGTCGCGATGACGGGCGACGGCGTGAACGACGTGCTCGCCCTGAAGGACGCCGACATCGGCGTGTCCATGGGCTCGGGCTCGGAGGCGACCCGGGCGGTGGCCCAGATCGTGCTGCTCAACAACAGCTTCTCGACGCTGCCCTCGGTGGTCGCGGAGGGCCGCCGGGTCATCGGCAACATCACCCGCGTCGCGACCCTCTTCCTGGTGAAGACGGTCTACTCGGTGCTGCTGGCCATCCTGGTGGTGTGCTGGCGGGTCGAATACCCCTTCCTGCCCCGGCACCTGACCCTGCTGTCCACCCTGACCATCGGCATCCCGGCGTTCTTCCTCGCGCTCGCCCCCAACACGGAGCGGGCGAGACCGCACTTCGTCCAGCGGGTCATGCGGTACGCGATCCCCGGGGGCGTCGTCGCTGCCGTCGCCACCTTCATCACTTACCTGGTGGCCCGTCACCACTACACCGGGCCCGGCGAGTTGGACGCGGAGACCAGCGCCGCCACGCTGACGCTGTTCCTGATCTCGATGTGGGTGCTGGCGATCATCGCCCGCCCGTACACCTGGTGGCGCATCGCCCTGGTGGCCTCGATGGGCCTGGCGTTCCTCGTCGTACTGATCGTGCCGTGGCTCCAGCACTTCTTCGCTCTGAAGCTGGTGGGCGTGCAGATGCCGTGGATCGCGGTGGGCATCTCGGTGGCGGCGGCGGCCACTCTGGAGTTCCTGTGGAGATGGGTGGACCGCCGGTTCCCGGCGTAACCTTGCCGTCCGTCCCACCACGCGGAAAGTGATGCCATGCGGTTCGTTGTCGCCCGCTACAAGAAAGACGCGGACTCTCCGGATTCGGTCACGGAGCTGTCCACCGTCGACGTGAACGCCGTGTCGGCGATGCTGGGAGTTCCGGCCGCCGAACTCACCGACGTTTATCCCTTGGAGAAGCCCCACGGGAGTGAATTGCGGCGCCTTACGGGAGTCGGCCTCGACCTCGACCACTACGAGTATTTTCTTGAGGTCCTGGCCGACTGAGGGTCGACGCACACCGGGAAGAGCAAAGGCCGGGTGCCGCCCGTCAACGGGGCGGCACCCGGCCTTCGTGTCGCGGCTCGCGCGCGTCAGCGCACGTCGATGTAGTCACCCGCGGCGCTGACGGCCGGGGTGGTCGAGGTGCCCGCGAAGCTGTAGCGGTAGTAACCGTCGACGGACGCCGTGGTGGTCGTCTTCAGGTTGCCGTAGCCATCCGTCTTGATCGTCTTGATCGTGGTGTAGGTGGTGCCGCCCTTCTTGCGGAACTGCAGCTTCACGGACTGGCCGGTGTAGCCCGCGTACTTGTTCGTCTCCCAGTTGGCGCGGGTCAGCTTGCCCGTGACCGTGATGGTCTTGCCCTTCTTCACGGGCTCCGGGGAGGCGTTGACCGTCAACTTGGAGTAGCGCTGCACGTTCGGGGAGGTGAAGCCGCCCTTCTCGGCGACTCCGACCTTGGTGATGTCGAAGCTGGAGCTGCTCGGGTCCTGACCGTTGAGCGCGATGGCCAGGCCGGCGGCCTTCCAGGCACCGGCGTCCGAGTTGATGAGGTCGCCCTCGGCCGGGTAGATGTCGATGTTGCCCTTGCAGGAAGCGGCGGTCGACGAGGTGACGGTGCACTTCGCGGCGTCGACGCCGAAGAGCATGTTGTCCGGGTCGCTGAAGGCGCCCTTGTAGATGTAGGGGCCGGTCTGGAAGTCGGCGGCCGTGATGTCGACGTCGGCGCCGTGGGTCAGGGTGTACGTGACCGGAACGGCGACATGGTTGGTGGTACCGACCGCGATGGCCTTGCCGCTGTTCACCTTGAGGTTGGAGAAGGTGACGTCGAGGGCGTAGGGCTCGGCGTCAGCGGCGGTGGTGGCACTGAACGCGGTCCTGCCGGACGCAGAGTGCGCGGCTTCCAGGACCTTGGCGACGTCCGCGCGGTAAGAGGAGGCGGAGTCGGCGGCGTGCGCGGCCGGCACGACGAACGCGGAGAGGGCCAGGGCGCCGGAAACGGCAGCCACAGTGGCTCGAATGCGCATGCGATCCCCAAGTGGAGAAAGGGGCCCCGCCGGTGGTCGTTCCTCACGGCTCGTCGTCACTCGGGGCCCAAGTGATGTGGAGTCTCTTGACTCGGATGATCAGATCCGTGACAGGAGCGAATGGTTGTACGAGTGATGAAAAATTTGTGCCCACATGGCCAGAGACCACGTCCCGCGGCGCGCCGGGTCCTCCCGACTGCGCCGCGGGACGGTGATGGACCGTCTTACTGCACGTCGACGTAGTCACCCGTGGCGTTGACCGCCGGGGTGGTCGAGGTGCCCACGAAGGAGTAACGGAAGGTGCCGTCGACGGACGCCGTGACCGTCGTCTTCAGCGCACCGGTGGTGGACGTCTTGATCGTCTTGACCGTGGTGTAGGCGGTCGCGCCCTTCTTCTTGAACTGCAGCTTCACCGACTGAGTGCCATAACCGGAGTACTTGGCGGCGTCCCAGTTGGCACGGGTCAGGGCACCCGTAACCGTGATGGTCTTGCCCTTCTTCACCGGCTCCGGCGCGGCGTTGACCGTCAGCTTCGACAGGCGCTGCACCTGGAAGCCCTTGGCGTTGTCCTTCTGGACGTAGTCGGCGTCCTTGCCCGTGGCGACCGCCCAGACCTTCCAGCCGCCGGCCACGGAGTTGATCAGGTTATAGGCCGGCTTCATGTCGAAGGTCGACTTGCAGGTCGACGTCGTGGCGTTGACCTTGGTGCAGGTGGCACGGCCGTCGCTGCTGTTGGCGACGGCACCGCTGTCGGCCGCGTCGATGTTCGCGCCGTGGTACAGGATCGCCTGCGCCCAGTCGACGCCCGAGGCGTCCTTGACGGTGAAGCTGACGGTGATGGTCTTCTTCGCGGTCGCGCCGACGACGACCGGCTTGCCGCCGTTCACCACGACGTTCGAGATCGCGGTGTCTCCGTGGACCTCGTCGGCCTGCGCGGCAGGCACGGCGAAAGCGGAGAGGGCCAGGGCGCCGGTGACAACGCCGAGGGTGGCACGCATGCGCATGTGTTCCCCAGGTCGAGAAGGGGCCCCGACGCTCCTCGTTCCACAGCTCGCGGTCACGTACGGGGCCCAAATGATCATGGAGTCTGTTGACTCGGGTGATCAGATCCGCGACGAGAGCGAATGGTTGTACGGGTGATGGAAACTTCGTGCGGGTATGACGAAGGTCACAACACGGGCCCGCCGGAGGGGAGTCGGACGACCGCGCACGCCCTCCGACGGGCTCGCACCCAGCGCCCTCGACGGGCCCGCAGCCAGCTCCCCTCCGACGGGCCCGTACCCCGGGCTCAGTCGAACCAGCGGTCCCGGGCCAGTTCCTCCGTGCGGGACGGGTCCTCCAGCAGGGCCGCGACCTCGAAGCGGCGCGGCCACTGTCCGGCCGCCCAGGCGAGGCCGGCCGCCACGCCCTCCACGGTGGCGGCGTGCAGCACCCCGTCCCGCGTGCGGCGCCAGTCCAGTTCGGTGCCGTCGACGACGAGTTCCTCGTGTTCGACGTACGAGGTGGGGGTCGAGGGACCCAGCAGGACCCGTACGGACTCCGGTACGTCGTGCTCGGTGCCCTCCGAGGTCACCTCGCCGGTCACCGACTCGCTGAGCCGCCGCACCTGGAAGAGCTCGGCGAGATCGGCGGCGCGCGTGGGCCGTACGGGGAGCAGCGGCATACCGCCGGTGAAGGGCAGCAGGTCGGGCGAGTCGACGACCACGGCGTCGGCGGCGTCCACGACGACCACCTCGCCGTCCACCACGGCCCGCAACTCGTCCGGCAGGGTCACCTGTTCGGGTTCGAGGTCGGCCAAGGCCCCGTAGAGGGCGTGGAGTTGTGACCCGGAGACCTCGCGGGCGGGGTCGGCCAGCCGGTCGAGGAGTTCGGCGGCGCCGCCGGGCTCGCCCAGGAGGGCGGCCACGGACGTGCGTACGCCCAGGGCTCGCAGGACCTGCTCGTCGTCGAAACCGGTGGCGTCGGCGGCGTCGTACAGGCCGTGCAGGAGGGGGTCGCCGCCCTCCGCCCGCAGACCGGCCGGGCGACGGCCGTCGAGGACGGGGTGGTCGCGCAGCCACCAGGCCGTGTACGGCCGGACGATCTCGTGCGTGCCGTCCGGGAGGAGGATCCGCACCGGCTGGGTGAGCGCGTCCCGCAGGGGCGGCCGGGAGAGCAGGGCGAGTGCCTGCGGCCAGCGGTCGTCGTCGACCAGGTCCAGGTCCCGTACGGCGACGATCTCCGTGGCGACCGGCGGCACCGGCGTGTCGGGCAGCCGGTCGAGGACGTCCTCGCACCACACGTCGACGGCGTCCAGCAGACCCGCGTCGTCGGGTTCGGCGAAGTCCGAGTCGCGGGGCTCCAGTTCGTCCGGGTCGAGGACGACGTCGGTGGTGCGCACGAGGGTGAAGTTGGCGAGCACACCACAGGCCGCGAGCGGCTGTTCGCCCCAGCGGTCGGCCAGCTCGCCGTCGACGAAGGCGAGTTCGTCCTCGCGCATGACCTGCGCGAAGGGGCTGCCGGGCAGTACGAGCTCGCCCGCGGGGAGGAGTTCGCCCTCCTCGTCGGGCAGGGCGAGGGCGCCGAGCCAGGGTTCGTCGCCGGGTTCGAGGGCGGCGTCGCGGACGAGGGCGAGGACGAGGTCCGCCAACTCCTCGGTGTCCGGGGTCTCCTGGTCCCAGGCCGCCCCCTCGTCATCGAGGGAGGCGGCGACGGCGGCACGCACCTGCGGGGTGGTGAGGACGGCGCGGGGGGTGGCCGGGAGGGCGCCCAGCTTCTCCAGGAGGGGGTGGGCGGCGTCCGGGTGGGCGACCTTGAGGCCGAGGCGGGCCAGCGTGTCGGGGGCGGCGTGCTGGGCGCCGCCGTCGGGGTCGGGCAGCAGGACCTGGCGGGGGCCGATGGTCGTACGGCCGTCGGCAAGCGGTACGGGCAGGCCGGAGAGCCGGTCCGGGTCGACGCCGGCGAGGCTGTCGTAGAGCCGCCACCACCAGCCCGGGTCCTTCTCCAGGCCGGCCAGCCGGTCCACGGCCTCGGTGAGCGGGACGCGGGCGACCCCCAGCGTCCGCAGCTCCACCCGGCGTTCCAGCCCGGCGGGCAGCAGGCTGGGGATCACCTCGGCGAGGACGCGGACGGTGTCGGCACCGGCGCCCTCGACGACCTCCGCGTCGCGCGGCCGGAGGGCGTCCGGGTTCTCCACGATCTCCGCGAGACCGATCCCGGCCCCGGTCCCGCCGTCGCTCTCGGGCCAGTCCGCCGGAGTGTCCTGGTCCTTGGCCCGCGGGACGGCGGGCGGCAGGAAGGCGGTACGCGGCAGCCGGTCCAGGATCGCCTGGCGCAGGGTGCCGTCCAGCTCGCCCTTGCCGAGCGGGCCGGGCACGAGGTCGATGATCCCGGCGTCCACCGGGCGCCAGGCGGCGAGGAGTTCGGCGTAGGCGTCCGCGGCGCGCTCCACCAGGAACTCGGTGAGCGGGCCCGGCGCGGCGTGGCGCCGGGTGGTGTCGAGCGGGAGGGAGGCGATGAGGAGGGCCGGCACGCCGAGGGGTTCGTCGCTGGGCGTGGGCGCGTGCACGACGGGGCTGGTACGGGGCCGGGCGGGCGTGCCGTCCGCGCCCACCGGGACGGCCCAGGTCACGGACCAGTGCGGGCGCAGGCGCTCCTCCACCGGGCGGTCGGCGAGGAGGGCGGGGTCGAGGGGACCGTGGTGGGAGACGGTGCGGTAGGGCGTGGTGCCGTGGCGGGAGTCCTCGATGGTGACGCCGTGCTCGTCGCCGCGGCGCCGCAGCGTGCGTACGTCCTCGCCGCCCTCCCCGAGCTCGACGATCACTTCCTCCAGGCCCGGGAGGGCGAGCAGGAGGGCGTCGTCGACGTTCTGCAGGAGGCGCTCGGCGAGGCCCTCGGCGGCGGGGTCGCGCAGCGGGAGGATCACGACGGTGTCGTACGGGTCGGGGGCGGTGCCCTCGGCCGCGAACGGCAGCCGGAGCAGCGGCACATGGCCGTCGCGCCGACGGATCTCATCGCCCAGCCCCGGGCTGTGGCGGGCGGTGTCCGCCGCCAGTTCGCGGGCCTCGGCGAGGGACCAGCGCACGCCGCCGTGCCGGCCGACCACGGCGGGCTCGTCGGTCACCGCGAGGACGGCCGCGAAGCCGACGCCGAAGCGGCCGACGGCGGTGTCGTGCGCGTCCCGCTTCGCGGAGGCGCGGAGGGTGGCGAGCGATTCGACGCCGGCCGCGTCGAGGGGGGCGCCGGTGTTGGCCGCGAGGAGTACTCCGTCGCGGAGGGTGAGGCGGAGACGGCCGGGGACGCCGGCGCGGGCTGCCGCGTCGGCGGCGTTCTGGGCGAGCTCGACGACGAGCCGGTCCCGGTAGCCGCCGAGGACGAGGTCCTCTTCGGCGTTGGCGTCCTCGCGGAACCGGGCCGGGCTGGTGGCCCAGGCGTCCTGCACGCCGCGGCGCAGGCGGGCCGTGCCGAACGGGTCCGCGCCCTCGGCTGCCGGCCGCACGAACTTGCTCACGGTTCACTCTCCCTCTCGCTTCACGCGATCGCGAGCGCTGGGCTCGGCCGCCGCACGAAGGTACCGCGCGGCGGAAGGGGTTCCGGCCCGGCCCACGGTGCGTGCGAGCCACCGCGGGCCTCTGAACCGGGGCTACGCCCCGGATCCCCGCCCGCAGATCTCCTGTCTACGGGCCGGTGACGGCTGGTCGCGCGGTTCCCCGCGCCCCTGAAAACCCCGAGGCACCCGGCCTTCCAGGGCCCGCACCTCCGCCCCCCCCCGATTCGTTTGGCTGCGGGCCCGGTGGGGGCTGGTCGCGCAGTTCCCCGCGCCCCTGAAGGGGCGCTCGCGCATCTTCAGCCCGTCCGGCGTTTGAGGACGAGGCCGTCAGGCGATGCGGGGGTCCAGGGGGCGGCAGCCCCCGGCGGGGTCGAAGGGGCGCAGCCCCTGGGATGGGACGGGTAGGGGCGGCGGGGGCGAGGGGACCTACGAGTGGCCCAGTTCCGCTGCGGTTTCGTCGGGGGTGAGGGAGACCGAACCGGAGTCCGGGGAGGGGCGGAGCGGGAAGGGGTCGACCTGGGTCTCGTCGATGACCGGAGGGGCCGGCCGGGGAGTTTTGGGCATGACCGCGGCCTCGGAGTGACCGCCACAGCCGTAGGAGAGGGAGACGACACGCCCGTCCGCCGGAGAGAACTCGTTGGCGCACACGCCGAACGCCTGCCCGAGCGAGCCCCCGATGGGATTCAGGAAGCCGCAGCTGACGCAGGACGCGGGGGCGGCCTGGGCCATCGCCGTCTTGGGGCCGTACGACTCCTCCCAGCGGTCGGCCGCGACATGCAGGCCGTACCGGGAGAGGACACGGGCCCGGCGCAGGCCGAGTTCCTCCGCGACGGCCGCGATCGAGCCGCGGCGCGGAGCGACCGGCAGGTGCGCGGGGGTGCCGGCGGTGACCTCGGCGTCCTCCGCCTCGACCAGTTCCGCCATGTCCTGGGAGACCGCGGAGTTCGGCGCGGGCTCGTCCTCCCCGGAGAAACCGGGCTCAAGACGGAGGTCCTCGGCGTCGGTGGGCAGCAGGTCGCCGGGGCCCATGTCCCCGGGGCGCAGCCGCTCGCTCCACGGCACCCACTCGGGGGCGAGCAGGGAGTCGGGGCCGGGCAGCAGCACCGTCTCGTCGAGGGTGACGACCTTCGCGCGGGAGGCACGGGTGACGGTCACGGCCCAGCGCCAGCCGCGGTACCCGAACTCCTTGCACTCGAAGTAGTGCGTGACAACGCGGTCCCCCTCGGAGACCAGTCCCACGTGCTCGCCGACGACGCCGGGGGCGGCGGCCTCCTCGGCGGCGGTACGCGCGAGGTCGACGGCCTCGGCGCACAGGCGGTCAGGGGTGCGGCTTCGCGTTGTCGCTGCGCTCACAGGTATCGCTTCTCTCCTACGCCGTCTCACGGGTGCGCCATTCCTCGGCGGGAGTGCGGACGGAGCGGACCGGTGGGCCGCGTCGACGTCCACGCCCGATCGCACTCGGGCGCACCTACGTCATCCATTCTGCGGGATGACCGAGAGGCGCGCGGCCGAGAACAACCGCCGCAGGCGCGCTACGCACGCTACCTTCTCCTGAGCCCTGGGCCCACACCGGCGGGGCTCTTCCGCACTCCGCGCCGGGTTTCCGGACCGCTCCGAGGCAGTGTTTTCCCACCCCACACCCCCTCTCGTACGGATCGAAAAGAACCTCGCACAACTGTCGCGGTCGGCCGGAAAACGCTCCTCGCCCCCGCCCCGGTCCGGTTCGGCACCCCGACACGCGACCCGCGTGCGGCCCGTCACCAGCCCACTCGGCCGCTATACGCGTGGTAACCGCACTACGTTCGCACTTCTCGGGGCACTATTGCGGGGTGGCAGCCGCGAGGTCGCCCCAGGGAGCCGCCGGTGTCGGCGCTGCCAAGGGCGGCACCAGAAGTGGCGGATCGGGCCGGATGACCGGTTCCGTCCGCGCGGTGGGCCGTGCCCTGCACTTCCCGGTGACCGGAACGGCGCGCGGGATCCGCAAGGCGACGCACGCGCACGGGGCGGGCGAATCCGGGCTCGGGAAACTGATCGAGCTGCACGCGGTGAACGGCGCCGGCGATGTCATGATCACCGTCGCGCTCGCCTCCACCGTCTTCTTCTCGGTGCCCACCGACGAGGCGCGCGGGCGCGTCGCTCTCTACCTCGCCATCACCATGGCGCCCTTCACCGTCCTCGCCCCGGTGATCGGCCCGCTCCTGGACCGTCTCCCGCACGGCCGCCGGGCCGCGATGGCGGGCGCCATGTTCGCGCGGGCCCTGCTCGCGCTGCTGCTGTCGGGCGCGGTCGTGACCGGCAGCCTGGAGCTGTATCCCGCCGCGCTGGGCGTGCTGGTCGCGTCCAGGTCGTACGGGGTCGTACGCAGTGCCGTGGTGCCGCGGCTGTTGCCACCCCGGTTCTCCCTGGTGAAGGCGAACTCCCGGGTCACCCTGGGCGGCCTCCTGGCCACCGGTGCCGCCGCGCCGATCGGGGCGGGGTTGCAGGCCCTCGGCCCGCGCTATCCGCTCTACGGTGCCTTCGTCATCTTCATCGCGGGCACGTTCCTGTCGTTCACGCTGCCTCCCAAGGTCGACTCGGCCAAGGGCGAGGACCGGGCGCTGCTCATCGCGGACGAGGAGCATCTGCACGGACCGCAGCTCATCAGGGACAAGCTGCGGCGGCCGGGCCTGCGCACCGTCGGTACGGCCGTCACCCACGCCCTCGGCGCCAACGCCGCCCTGCGCTGTCTCTCCGGCTTCCTGATCTTCTTCCTCGCCTTCCTGCTCCGCGAGCACCCGCTCACCGGCGAGAGCGCGGCCGTCTCGCTCGGGATAGTGGGCGTCTCGGCGGGCGCGGGCAACGCGCTCGGCACGGCGGTCGGGGCCTGGCTGAAATCGCGCGCCCCGGAGATCATCATCGTGACGGTCGTCGCGGGTGTGCTGGGGGCCGCGATCACCGCCGCCATATTCTTCGGGGCCTTCCTGGTGGCCTGTCTGACGGCGGTCGCGGGGTTCTCTCAGGCGCTCGCCAAGCTCTCCCTGGACGCGCTGATCCAGCGGGACGTGCCGGAACTCGTCCGTACGTCGGCGTTCGCGCGCTCGGAGACGCTGTTGCAGGTGGCCTGGGTGTTCGGCGGCGCGATCGGCATCGTGCTGCCCCTCAACGGCACGCTCGGCCTGTCCGTGGCCGCCGCGATCGTCGCCGTCGGATGGCTGACCACCGTGCGGGGGCTGCTCGGCGCGGCGCGGCACGAGGGCCCGGTGCGGTCACGCGTGGCCTGAGGGCGGCACGCCGTACCCCACGTGGGGGGAGCGGTGGACGTGCCCGATAGCCTTCGGCCATGACCTCCCTGCCCCGCGGCAGAGCCGCCAATGGACATCGCCGTCGCGCCGTTGCCGCTCTCGGCGCCGTTTCCGCCGGACTTCTCGTCCTGTCCGCCTGTGACAAGCCGACGCCGCTGGCCACCATCACGGTCGGCAAGAACTCCGTGAGCTCCGAGACCGCCTGCTACAACGACGGCAAGGCGGTGAAGACCGCGGACCTGGCCAAGTGCCTCAAGGGCACGGACATCAAGTCCATCAAGGTCGACCCCGACGAGACCGTCCGGTTCGGTGTGGACCCGAAGATCGCCGACAACGGCTGGACGATCCTGATGAACGGTCAGCCGCTGACCGACTCCAGCAAGAAGACGTACCGCACGATCCCGGGCAGCGTGTTCTTCAACGCGCAGTACGGCGCGAGCGGCAACTCCACGCTGGTCTCCATCAAGGAGGGCGACAAGACCGTGACCGGGCTGTGGTCCTTCAAGCTCAAGAAGGACGCCTGATCGCTGCCGCTGGGCTGAAGGTGCTGGTGGCCACCGCCGTTCCCGTGGAGAGGGACGCGGTGGCCGGGGCGTTCACTGCCGCCGGCCGTTCGCTGCGGCTGCCCGGGACGACCCTGGAGCGGCTGTCCCCGGCCTCCCGCGACAGCGCTGAAGCCCGCGTGACCCTCGATCTGCTGGCCGCCGGGGTGGGGCCCGCTCCGGCCGCGTCGTCCACCGCGGGCGCGCTCACCGCGGCCGCCCTGGACGGCGCCCCCTACGACCTCGTCGTCTCCACCGGCATCGGGGGCGGTTTTCAGCCTGAGGCCCCGGTGGGATCCCTCGTCGTCGCCGACGAGATCACCGTGGCGGACCTGGGCGCCGAGACCGCGGACGGGTTCCTGCCGGTCACCGAGCTCGGGTTCGGGACCGTCAGCCACCGTCCGCCACCATCACTCGTACGAGACGTCGTGTCGGCCACGGGTGGACGCGCCGGAACCGTACTGACCGTGTCCACCGTGACCGGCAGCGCCGAGCGCGCCGCCGAGCTGCGGGCCCGCCACCCGCGCGCCCTCGCCGAGGCCATGGAGGGCTTCGGGGTGGCCGAGGCGGCCGCCGCGCACGGTGTGCCCGTCCTGGAGATGCGCGCGGTCTCCAACCCCGTCGGCCCGCGCGACCGCGCCGCCTGGCGCATCGGCGAGGCTCTCGCGGCCCTCACCGAGGCGTTCGGGAAGCTCGCGCCCGTCCTGGAGAGTTGGAACCCACATGACCCAGACCACCAGCCCTGACAAGACGCTGCAGATCGCGTACTCGCCCTGCCCGAACGACACCTTCGTCTTCGACGCCTGGGCCCACGGCCGCGTCCCGGGCGCGCCCGCGCTCGACGTGACCTTCGCGGACATCGACATCACCAACGGCATGGCCGAGCGCGGCGAGTTCGACGTGCTGAAGGTGTCCTACGCCGTCCTGCCGTACGTCCTCGACGAGTACGCGCTGCTGCCGTGCGGGGGCGCGCTGGGCCGGGGCTGCGGGCCCCTGGTCCTCACCAGCGAACCGGACGCGGACCTCACCGGGCGCACGGTCGCCGTGCCGAGCGAGCGGTCGACCGCCTACCTGCTCTTCCGCCTCTGGGCCGCGGACACCGTTCCCGGCGGGGTCGGCGAGATCGTCGTCATGCCCTTCCACGAGATCATGCCGGCGGTACGGGACGGGAAGGTCGACGCCGGACTCGTCATCCACGAGGCCCGTTTCACCTACCAGAACTACGGGCTGCACAAGCTCGCCGACATGGGCGAGCACTGGGAGCGCACCACCGCACTGCCCATCCCCCTCGGCGCGATCATCGCCAAGCGGTCGCTGGGCGAGGAGCGTCTGAAGGGCCTCGCCGACGCCGCCCGCGCCTCGGTCCGCGCCGCCTGGGACGACCCGGAGGCCTCCCGCCCCTACGTCCTCGAACACGCGCAGGAGATGGACCCGGCCGTCGCCGACCAGCACATCGGCCTGTACGTCAACGAGTTCACCGCCGACCTCGGAGAGGACGGCTACGCCGCGATCCGGGGCCTGCTCACCCGCGCCGCCGCCGAAGGACTGGTCCCGGCGCTCGGACCCCACGCCCTGTCATTCCCCTGATCCCCGGCCGACGGCATGGACGGGGCCGAGGGGCTGATCACGCCCCTCGGCCCGCATACGCTTCCGGCGCTTCCGTCCGTCCGCGGGGGCTATACGTCGAGTTGGTCGGCGACCGCTCGCAGGAGGCCCGCGATCTTCTTGCCGGAGGCCTTCTCGGGGTAGCGGCCCTTCTCCAGCATCGGCGTGATGTTCTCGAGAAGGGTCGTCAGATCCTGCACGATGGAGGCCAGTTCGTCCGGCTTACGGCGCTGGGCGGCCGCGACGGAGGGGGTCGGGTCCAGGATGGTCACCGAAAGCGCCTGGTCACCGCGCTGGCCGGCGACGACGCCGAACTCCACGCGCTGGCCGGGCTTGAGCACATCTACTCCGGCGGGCAGGACCGAGGAATGAACGAAGACGTCGCCGCCGTCGTCGCGGGAGAGAAAGCCGAAGCCCTTCTCGCTGTTGAACCACTTGACCTTGCCGGTAGGCACGTCTGTCCTCGTCCTCGTACTCGTCGGAAACTGCTCTGAAAACTGCACGGGCGCATACTCGGGCCGTTGCACGGGCAACGGTCGGAAACTGCCCCGGATAGCACTACAGCGGGTCGTCGGACCCGCCGGTACCAAGGCTAATGGTCCCGGGGCCGGTGACAAGACGTCGCCGGATTGTTCCTTCGCGCTGGGAACTACCCTGGTCCGGTGCGTGACAAAACCCAACCGAATTCCGCCGAGCCCGGTGACCGGCTGATCCGTGCCGGTGCCATCGTGTTCTTCGCCGGAGCCGTGGCCACACTCGTCACCGTGGCCCCGCTACTCCTCCATACAAAGCCTTTTCCGACGTACATGTTCGGCCTGAGCATGCTCATGGGCGTCGGGTTCCTGATCGCCGCGGCGGGGGTGCTGCGGTCCGTCGCCGCGGGGCGCCGTCAGGCCCGCGCGGTTCAGGCCCGTACGGCCTCCCGGTAGTCCCCGCGGTAGTCGCTCAACCACGCCGGGAACTCCGTCAGGTCGGCCAGCACCACGTCCGCGCCCGCCGCGCGCAGCTCCGCCGCGTCGCACGGGCCGGTGGCGACCGCGACGGAGTACGCGTCCGCGGTGCGCGCGCCGCGGACGTCGCCGGTGTGGTCGCCGACGTACACGCTCGCGCCGTGCTCCCGCAGCGCCTGCGCCTTCTGCTCGGCCCACAGGTTGCCGACGACCGCGTCGGCGTCGATGCCCAGGTGGTCCAGATGCAGCTTGGCGTTGGGCTCCCACTTCGCGGTGACGACGACCGCGCGCCCGCCCGCCGCGCGGACCGCCGTGACGGCCTCGCGGGCGCCGGGCATCGCGAGCGTGCCGGTGATGGCGTGCTCGGGGTACATCTCGCGGTAGAGGTCGGCCATCGCGGGGACCTGGTCCGCCGGGAACCAGTTGATCAGCTCCTCCGCCAGCGGCGGTCCGAGCCGCGTGACGGCCAGGTCGCAGTCGATGTACGTCCCCGTGCGCTCCGAAAGTGCCTGGTAGCAGGCGTGGATGCCGGGGCGGGAGTCGATCAGGGTCATGTCGAGGTCGAAACCGACGGTCAGCAGGCGGGGAGTTCGGGGCGTCGTCGATGCGATAGGCATATGGACCATTGTGCCCACCTGCTCACGTGCCCATGTGGTGGCCCGTGGCGGTCGGTCGCGCGGGTCAGCGGCGTCGCTGTGAGCGCCACACCAGGTACAGCGCCGAGGCCACGGCCGCGCCCCTGACCACCCACGGCCAGGTCTGCGCGACCGCCTCGTTCATGTGCCCCTTGACGATGGGATCGCCCCAGCGGCCGTCCGTACGGCCCCACAGCCAGACGACGCCCGCCGTCACGGCCAGCCCCGGCATGCCGAGCACGGCCCACTTCGACTCGACGGGGCTCAGCCGGCGGGAGGCCCAGGCGATGAGCCAGCCGAGGCCGAGGGCGAACCAGTTGCCGAGGGCGGCGCCGACGACGAGGAGGACGGCGGCGAGCAGGAGGAGGGGGTTGCTCCAGTTGCCTGGACGGGGGAGCCGGCGACGGGGCGCGACGGCGACGTCGGCCTCTTCGACGGGGGCGGCCTTCTCGGCCTTGGGCGCCTTCTCTGCGGAGTCGGTATCGTCCTCGTCCCCGGTCGCGTCCCCGTCCTCGTGCTTCGGTGGCGGCTTGAGGAGTTCGGGGATCTCCACGCCGCCGACGAATCCCGGCACGCTGTCCCCCAGCCCGAACGGGCTGGTGTCCTTGCGCCACCAGTCCGGATCCGCGGAGCTGTCGCCCAGTTCGTGCGTGCTCGCGAGGTGGGGCGGGGAGGGGGCGTCTTCGGCCGCGGTGGGGCGGGGCGTGGGTTTCGGTTCCGCCGGGCGCGGCCTCGGGACGACTCGGCGCAGGCCCTTGGGGCGGTCGTCGGCCTCACCGGCGCGCTGGGTGGGGACGGCGGCCCAGGTGTCCGTACCGGCCTCGGGGGCGCCCTCGCGGGCGGCGGCGACGATGTCGTCCGGGGTGCCGAGGCGGGAGAGGATGCGGCGGACGGCGGCCGGGCTGTCGACGGGGGCCTTCGCCCGGCGTCGGTCGATCTCGTTGCGCAGCTCCGAGACGAGTCGCATGCGGGTGGCCGAGGGCAGCTGGCGCTGCTGGGCCAGGTCTCCGACGCGGCTCAGATAGTCGAATACGAGCTGGTCGCTCTCAATCCCCACGAAGTCCCCTCCGGGGCGCGCACGTTGTAAACCCCGTGGCCACGACGGTACCGCGTACACCCCGAGTTCTTCGCCCCCGCCGCCCCTACCCGACCCATCCCCACTCGGGGGCTCCGCCCCCAAACCCCCGGGCGGGTTCGTCAACCGCGGCTGGGTGGGGGCTGGTCGCGCGGTTCCCCGCGCCCCTGGAGCACGGGGCTACGCCCCGGCCCCCCTTCCGGGGCGCGGGGAACTGCGCGATCGGCCCCGCCCACCCGCAGCCGGACAACACACCCGGGGTCCGGGGCGTAGCCCCGGGGATGGGGTGGGTAGGGGCGGCGGGGGCGAGAAACCACTACCGTTGAGCGGATGAGCACAGAGGAGCACCCCACGCCGGACCCCGCCCCGCAGGGCACCGCTCCGCGCTCCCTCGCGGAAGCCCTCCGCGCCCGGGACGACGCCTCCCTGTCGGCCCTCCTCCACACCCGCCCCGACCTCATCACCCCCGTCCCCACGGACCTCACCCAGCTCGCCACCCGCGCCGGCACCCGCGCCTCGGTGGTCCGCGCCCTGGAGCGCCTGGACCGGTTCGCACTCCAGACCGCGGAGGCCCTCGCCGTCGCGTCGGACCCGGCGACGCACGACGAACTGCTCGCGCTGCTGGCGGGCGACGACAACGACCCGGCGGTCACGGCGGCGTTCCCGCGCGCTCTGGGGACGCTCCGCGAGCAGGCCCTGGTGTGGGGCCCCGACGACCGCCTGCGCCTCGTACGGACGGCGCGCGAGCTGCTCACACCGTCCCCCCAGCACCCGTCCCCCACGGGCCTCGGACCGACCGTCGCCGAGGCCACGGCCGGGATGTCCCCCGGGCGTATCCAGGAGATCGTGGCCGAGGCCGGACTACCGACCACCCACGACTCCGTCTCCGCCGTCGCCTCGCTCACCGGACTGTTCACCGACCGGGCGCGGATGTCGGCGCTCCTCGACACCGCCCCGGCCGAGGCGGTGGACGTGCTGTCCCGGCTGGTGTGGGGGCCGCCGTACGGCCAGGTGACCGCCGACCCGGCACGTCATCTGCGCTGGCTGATCGACCGCGGCCTGCTGCTGCCGACGGCGCCCGGCACGGTCGTACTGCCCCGGGAGGTCGCCCTGCATCTGCGGGCGGGACGCGCGCACCGGGCGACGGAGCCGGTCGCCCCGGCGGTCGAGGCCGCGCGGACGCACCGTCCACAGGTTGTGGACAGTGCGGCGGCGGGCCAGGCGTACACGGCGCTCGCCACCGTCGAGGAGCTGCTGAAGGACTGGCACGAGGGCGGGCCCGCCGTACTGCGCGCCGGTGGGCTCAGCGTGCGGGACCTGAAGCGGACGGCGGTGGCGCTGGACGTCGCGGAGCCGATCGCCGCGTTCTGGGTCGAGCTCGCCTACGCGGCGGGGCTGCTGGCCTCGGACGGGGAGGCGGACGAGCGGTACGCGGCCACCCCGGGCTATGACGAGTGGCTGGAGAGGCCCGCCGCCGAGCGGTGGGCCGCGCTCGCCTCGGCGTGGCTGACCGCGACCCGTACGGCGGGCCTGATCGGCGGGCGGGACACGAAGGACCGTACGTTGTCGGCGCTGGGCCCCGGGCTGGACCGGTCGGCCGCCCCCGAGGTCCGCCACCGCGTCCTCACCCTCCTCGCCACCCTCCCCGAGGGCGCCGCCGCCACCCCCGACTCGGTCCTCGCCCACCTCCAGTGGGAGCGTCCCCTGCGAGGGGACCGGGGCACGGCCGAGGATCTGCGGGTCCGGCTCGCCCGGTGGACGCTGTCCGAGTCGGAGCTGCTGGGAGTCACCGGCCGGGGCGCCCTCTCGGCACAGGGGCGGGCGCTGCTGGGGCTGCCCGCGGCGAGCGTGCGGGAGACCGGGACGCGCGCCCCGTCCGGTCCCGGCGACAAGCTCCCCGCCCACAAGCACCACCGCCCCGCCGTCGAGGCCCCCCTCTCCGTAACCCCGCACTCCCCCGCCGAGCAGGCCGCTGCCGCCGCCCACGCCGCCCGGCTCCTCGCCCCGCTGCTGCCCGAACCCCTGGACCACGTCCTCCTCCAGGCGGACCTGACCGCCGTCGCCCCCGGCCCGCTGGAACGTCCCCTCGCCGACGCGCTCGGCGTGCTCGCGGACGTCGAGTCGAAGGGCGGGGCGACGGTCTACCGCTTCACCCCGGGGTCGGTACGGCGGGCCCTGGACGCGGGCCGGTCGGCCTCGGACCTGCACGCGTTCCTCGCGGCCCACTCCCGCACGCCCGTCCCGCAGCCGCTCGCCTATCTGATCGACGACGTGGCGCGCAGACACGGCCATCTGCGGATCGGGGCGGCCTCGGCGTACGTCCGCTGCGACGACGACGCGCTGCTGAGCGAGATCCTCGCCGACAAGCGCTCGCAGGGACTGCGGCTGCGCCGCCTCGCGCCCACCGTGCTCGCCGCCCAGGCCGACCCGGCGGCCCTGCTGGAGGGCCTGCGCTCCATGGGCTTCGCGCCCGCGGCGGAGTCCGCCGAGGGTGATGTGCTGATCACCCGCGCCCACGCCCACCGCACCCCGCCGCGCTCCGCCCCCGTGCCGGTCCCGGAGGGCCCGCCGGTGCCCGACGCCACGCTCCTCGGTGCCGCGGTCCGCGCCATCCGCGCCGGTGACCTGGCCTCCACGACCCCGCGCAAGGACACGCAGACACCGGCGCCGGGCAACGGCGAGCTGCCGCGCACCAGCTCCGCCGAGACCCTCGCCACCATGCAGGCCGCCGTCATGACCGGCGAGGCGGTGTGGATCGGGTACGTGAACGCCGAGGGCGCCGCCAGCCAGCGCGTGATCGCCCCGATCCGGGTGGAGGGCGGCTTCGTGACGGCGTACGACCACACCGCGGACGAGGTCCGCACGTACCCGTTGCACCGCGTGACGGGGGTCGCCGAGCTCGCCGACGACCAGCCGTGATCACCGCCCCTTGAGGCACACTGGACGTTTGGCCGGTCATCCGCGCGGGGTGACGGCACGCAGAAAGGGACGGGTGTGAACGGACCCCTCATCGTCCAGAGCGACAAGACCCTGCTCCTGGAAGTCGACCACGAGCAGGCCGACGCCTGCCGTCGGGCCATCGCGCCGTTCGCCGAGCTGGAGCGGGCGCCCGAGCACATCCACACCTACCGGGTGACACCGCTCGGCCTGTGGAACGCGCGCGCCGCGGGCCACGACGCCGAGCAGGTCGTCGACGCGCTCGTCGAGTTCAGCCGCTACCCCGTGCCGCACGCGCTGCTCGTCGACATCGCCGAGACGATGGACCGTTACGGTCGTCTCACCCTCAGCAAGCACCCGGCCCACGGGCTGGTCCTGACCACCACCGACCGGCCCGTCCTGGAGGAGATCCTCCGGTCGAAGCGGATCATCCCGCTCGTCGGCGCCCGGCTCGACCCGGACACCGTGGCCGTGCACCCCTCCGAGCGCGGGCAGATCAAGCAGACGCTGCTGAAGCTGGGCTGGCCTGCCGAGGACCTCGCCGGGTACGTCGACGGGGAGGCGCACCCGATCGAGCTGGCCGAGGACGGCTGGGCGCTGCGGCCGTACCAGAAGCAGGCCGTGGAGAACTTCTGGCACGGTGGGTCGGGCGTCGTCGTCCTGCCCTGTGGAGCCGGCAAGACGCTCGTCGGGGCCGGGTCCATGGCGCAGGCCAAGGCCACCACGCTCATCCTCGTCACCAACACCGTCTCCGCCCGGCAGTGGAAGCACGAGCTGGTGAAGCGGACCTCGCTGACCGAGGACGAGATCGGCGAGTACAGCGGCACGAGGAAGGAGATCCGCCCGGTCACCATCGCCACCTACCAGGTGCTGACGACCAAGCGGAAGGGCGTCTATCCCCACCTGGAGCTCTTCGACTCCCGGGACTGGGGGCTCATCGTCTACGACGAGGTGCACCTGCTGCCCGCGCCCGTCTTCAAGTTCACGGCCGATCTCCAGGCGCGGCGGCGGCTGGGCCTGACCGCGACCCTGGTCCGCGAGGACGGACGCGAGTCGGACGTCTTCTCGCTCATCGGGCCCAAGCGGTTCGACGCGCCCTGGAAGGAGATCGAGGCGCAGGGCTACATCGCGCCCGCCGACTGTGTCGAGGTCCGCGTCAACCTCACCGACTCCGAGCGGCTCGCCTACGCGACCGCCGAGACCGAGGAGAAGTACCGCTTCTGCGCGACGACCGCGACCAAGCGGAAGGTGACCGAGGCGCTGGTGCGGAAGTTCGCGGGGCAGCAGATCCTCGTGATCGGCCAGTACATCGACCAGCTCGACGAGCTGGGCGAGCACTTGAACGCGCCCGTCATCAAGGGCGAGACCAGCAACGCGCAGCGGGAGAAGCTGTTCGGCGCCTTCCGGGAGGGCGAGATCAGCGTGCTCGTCGTGTCGAAGGTCGCCAACTTCTCCATCGACCTGCCGGAGGCGACTGTCGCGATCCAGGTGTCGGGCACCTTCGGCTCGCGCCAGGAGGAGGCCCAGCGGCTTGGCCGCGTGCTGCGCCCGAAGGCCGACGGCCACCAGGCGCACTTCTACTCCGTGGTCGCCCGCGACACCATCGACCAGGACTTCGCCGCGCATCGGCAGCGGTTCCTGGCGGAACAGGGGTACGCCTACCGGATCGTCGACGCTGACGAGCTCCTGGCCGACAACTGAACCAGCAGCACCAACCCCAGCAGGGGGTACGGCGAGGCAAACGGCTGCTGCCACCAGGGTAGATGGAGGTCCAGATCGCCCTGGTGCGGGACCAGCCAGAGGGTGCGGGCCGCGAACACCGCGGCGGTGGCGGCGGCCGGGCGCGGGCCGTGTTCGGCGTACAGCACGGCGATCAGCGGGACGCACCACACCCAGTGGTGCGACCAGCTGATGGGCGAGATCAGCAGGGCCGTGAGGGCGGTGACGAGGACGCCCTGGCGGTCGGTGCGCGCGCGGCGGGCCAGGCACAGCCCCGCGGCCGCGACGGCCAGCGCGGGTGCCGCCCACAGCGGACCGGGCGCCGGATCCCCCAGCAGCCGGGCGATCAGCCCCTGGAGCGACTGGTTGTCCACGATCCACACCTTGCCGACGCGGCCGGTCTCGTAGAGCCGCCGGGTCCAGAAGTCGACGCTCGCGGCGGGAAGGGCGAGCGCTCCCAGGAGTACGGTCCCGGCGAAGGCCGCCAGGGCGGTGGCCGCTTCCCGTCGCCGGCCCCTGAGCAGCAGATACGCCACGAAGACGGCGGGGGTCAGTTTCACCCCGGCCGCGATGCCGAGAGCGATGCCCTTGCCCGGGGCGCCGGGCGGCCGTGTCAGGTCCCAGAGGATCAGGCAGGCGACGGCGAGGTTGATCTGGCCGAAGAGCACGGTCTGGAAGACGGGTTCGAGCCACAGGGCGAGCGCGGTGGCGGCGCAGAGCGCGGGCAGCCGCGTCGGCAGGCCCGCGAGACGGCAGGAGAGCCGGACCAGCACGGCCAGCAGGGCCACGTTCCCGGCGACGAAGGCCGCCTTGAGAAGGGGCAGCGGGAGCCAGGCCAGCGGGACGAAGAGAACCGCCGCGAAGGGCGGGTACGTGGCGGGCAGATGCCACTCGGTGACGGTGAACCCGTAGAGATCCGTGCCGTGGACGACGGCCGCACCCTCGGCCCGGTAGACGAGCGCGTCGGCCATCGGGGTGCGCCGGAGGAGACACAGCGCGGCGAACGCCGCGAGGGAAGCGGCAAGCAGAAGGACGGGCAGAAGGAAGGGCGGAAGGGAGCGGGGGAAACGGGAGGCGGAGAGGCGGAGGACGGAGAAACGGGGGACGGAGAACGGGAGAACTTCGTCGAGTGAGCGATCGGTCACGTTCCGCTGAAGCACGGAGCGACCCTAGTGCCGGGGCGGTTCACCCCGGGGGACGGCTCACCGGCGTCGTACGCCCGCCTCCTCCTCGTACTCACCGAGGAGCACCACGCCGAACGCCGCGCCCACGAAGACCTTGACGGCGCGCAGGGCGTCGCCGACACGGTGGCGGTGGTGGCCGACGGAGAAGGCGGTCGCGCCACGAGCGGCGGGACCGCGTTGGGAAGGGCCTGGGGTGAAGGTTGCTGCGCTCATGTATCCATGATGAAATGCGCGACCCCTTATGGCGTCGGCCTATGGACCGAACCTCGGCGGCCCCTCGTACGCCTCCAGGCCTCTGCGTGTACGCCTCACGACGGACGGCGACCCCTAGAGATATGGGGGTCGCATCCCTGATGCCGCGCATGACGCCGCGAGCGATCCGCGAGCGATCCGCGAAAAAGGGTTGGCCCGGACCTCCTCCCCTGACCTAGAATCTCCGCTCTTGCCCGCCTCCCTCGACGGAGTGCCGCCGCCCGGCCGGAAACCGGACAGCATCCAACGGCTCGACCGCCGTACCCACTCACACGCAGCAGGTCTTCCGGAGGCACCACGTTGTCCACCCCACCCGCCCACGACCCCCTCTCCCGCGAGCGCGCCCACCTCGGCGAGTCCCGCGCGGCACTGCGCGCGATGCGCGAGGACGTGGAGAACCTCGACATCCGGGACGTCACCGCGAACTGGGTGAACGCCGCGGTCCTCCAGCACCAGATCGACGAGCGGATCAAGGCCCTCGCCGACCTCAGCCACACCCCGCTGTTCTTCGGCCGCCTCGACTATCTGCACGCGCCCGGCGCCGACAAGGCGGAGGGCGCGGAGGGGGAGCGTTTCTACATCGGGCGCCGACATGTGCACGACGCCGAGGGCGACCCGATGGTCATCGACTGGCGCGCGCCGGTGTCGCAGCCGTTCTACCGGGCCTCCAAGAAGGACCCGATGGACGTCGGACTGCGCCGCCGCTTCGGGTACACCGCCGGCGACCTCACGGCGTACGAGGACGAGCACCTGTCCGACCCCTCCGAGGCCGCGGGGACCAGCAAGCTGCTCCAGCAGGAGATCGAGCGCCCGCGCGTCGGCCCGATGCGGGACATCGTGGCGACCATCCAGCCGGAGCAGGACGAGATCGTACGGTCGGGTCTCGCGGGCTCCGTGTGTGTGCAGGGCGGCCCCGGCACCGGGAAGACGGCCGTCGGCCTGCACCGCGTCGCCTACCTCCTCTACGCCCACCGGGAGCGGCTGGCCCGCACCGGCACCCTGGTCATCGGGCCGAACAAGTCCTTCCTGCACTACATCGAGCAGGTGCTGCCCGCGCTGGGCGAGCTCGAGGTCAAGCAGGCGACGGTCGACGACCTCGTCGCGCATGTGGAGGTACGCGGAACGGACGACGCGACCGCCGCCGTCGTCAAGGGCGACGCCCGGATGGCCGAGGTGCTGCGCCGGGCCGTCCGCTCGCATGTGACGCTCCCGACCGAGGGCGTCGTGGTCGTGCGCGGCTCGCGGCGCTGGCGCGTCCCGGCGTACGAACTCGAGACGATCGTCGCGGAGTTGCTGGACCGCGACATCCGGTACGGCGCCGCCCGCGAGGCCCTTCCGCAGCGGATCGCGCACGCCGTGCTGGTCCAGATGGAGCGCTCGGGCGAGGCGCCGGACGACCGGGTGCAGGACGCCGTGGCCCGCAACACCGCGGTGAAGGCGGCCGTCAAGGCGATCTGGCCGCCGGTCGACCCCGCCAAACTGGTCCTGCGGCTGCTCACCGACGCCGACTTCCTCGCCGTCCACGCGGAGGGGCTCCTCGGCGAGGACGAGCGGAAGGAGATCCTCTGGCCGAGGCCGGTGCGGTCGGTGAAGTCGGCCAAGTGGTCGGCCGCCGACGCCGTCCTGATCGACGAGGCCACCGATCTCGTCCAGCGCACCCACTCACTCGGCCATGTCGTCCTCGACGAGGCGCAGGATCTGTCGCCGATGCAGTACCGGGCGGTGGGGCGGCGCTGCACGACGGGTTCGGCGACCGTGCTCGGCGATCTCGCCCAGGGCACGACCCCCTGGGCGACGCGGAGTTGGGACGAGGCGCTCGCCCACCTCGGCAAGGGGGAGGCGGTGATCGAGGAGCTGACCGCCGGTTTCCGCGTCCCCACCGACGTCATCGCCTATGCCTCCCGACTGCTGCCGCACATCGCGCCGGGCCTGACCCCGGTGGCGTCGGTCCGTGAGAACCCGGGCTTCTTCGAGGTGCGGCCGACGACCGCCGACGAGCAGGTCGTGAGCGCCTGCGAGGAGTTGCTGCGCAATGAGGGTTCGATCGGTCTCATCGCCGCCGACGCCCGGATCCCGGCGCTCGCCGAGGCACTGTCGGCGGCGGGCCTGACATACCTGGGCCCCGGCGAGGAGACGACGGCACAGACCCGCCTCACCCTGGTTCCGGCCTCACTCGCGAAAGGGCTGGAGTACGACTATGTCGTCTTGGACGAGCCGCAAGCCGTGGTGGACGGCGAACCGGACGAACGCACCGGCCTGCGGCGCCTGTACGTGGCCCTGACCCGAGCGGTGTCGGGCCTGCTCGTCACCCACGCGGCGCCGCTGCCGGAGCAACTGACTTAGTCAGGAAGGGACTTCAGCAGCGCGTCCAGGAGGCCGGGGAACCGGGCGTCGAGGTCGTCGCGGCGCAGCCGTACGAAACGGTTGCGGCCGACGGCCCGCGTCGAGGTGAGCCCGGCCTCACGCATGATCCGCATGTGGTGCGAGACCGTCGACTTGTGCAGATGTTCGTCGGCGGGCGGACGGCTGGTGGACCAGTGGGGCCCGCGGACGGTGATCGTGTGGGGCAGCGCGGCGTACGTGGTGCTCGCGGCCGCCTCACCCTGGACCCTGCGCACCATGCCGACGGCGCTCGCGGCCTCCGCGCTCACCCCGCTCGTCGGCTGGGCCATCGCGGTGGCCCTGATCACCCGCCTCGCCTCACTCGACCCGCCGAACGCGCCGGTCCTGGTCTCCCTCAACAGCAGCGCGCTCTACCTGGGCGTGGCGGCGGCGGGCGGCACCGGCAGCCTGGCGATCACGCTGTTCGGGGACCGCTGGTTCCTGCTGGTGGGGGCGGGGCTGATGACCGTGGCGACGGCGGTGGCGACGATCACGACACGGACACCACGGGCGGCCTCCGAGGGTGCGCACCAAGGCCCACCACAGCTCAAGCGCGCGCTGCCGTGACAGTCGGGAAGGCCCGGCCGCCCGGCCTCGTCCGCTACGCGTCCAGGGCCTGCCGCCACTCCCGTACGGCCGCCACCGCCACCGGGCCGTGCCACCCGCCGGGCCGGGCCGCCCCGCCGATGTGGAAGGCGTCGATCCCCGCGGCCCTCAGCCGGGGAACATGATCGAGACGCAGCCCGCCGCCCACCATGATCCGGGGCTCGTAACCGGGTTCGGTGCGGCGGGTGGCCTCGGCGAGGAGGGTCGGGAAACCGTCGTCCACACCGTCCGGGGAACCCGCCGTGAGGTACGCGTCCAGGCCCGGCAGGTCCGCGAGCTGCTTGCGCAGGGAGTCGCGGTCGGCGGCGCGGTCGATCGCGCGGTGGAACGTCCAGGGGCAGCCGTCCAGTTCGGCGACGATCCGCTCCACGGCGGACAGGTCGGGGCCGCCGTGCTCGTCGAGGAACCCGAGCACGAACTCGTCCGCTCCGGCGGCCCGCATCTCCCCCGCGATCCGTACGAGCGCGTCGACGCCCTTGGCGCCGCCCGCCGCGAAGCCGTCCGCGCGCCTCAGCATCACGCGCAGCGAGATGTCGACGGCGGCGCGGATCCCGACGAAGGTCTCCACCGCCGGGGTGAGCCCGTCGGCGGCCATGTCGGTGACCAACTCCAGCCGGTCGGCGCCTCCGGCCTGGGCGGCGACCGCGTCCTCCACGCCGAGGGCGATCACCTCCAGAACTGCACGCTTGCGCTCGCTCATGGGACCTCTTCCTCTGGGCGGCTACAGGTCTAGTCCAATCCCAGCGTACGCCGGGCCCACCGACCACCGCGAGAAGGCCTCGCCCTTTACCGAGGGCACAAAGTCGGGGCTCCGCCCCGATGCCCCGTCCACTCGGATCCGTTCACCTGCGGGTGGGCGGGCGCTGGACGCGCAGTTCCCCGCGCCCCCAGACGGGGCTCCGCCCCGATCCCCGTCCGCGCGGAGTGCTTCGACTGCGGCGCGGTGGGGGCTGGACGCGCAGTTCCCCGCGCCCCCAGACGGGGCTCCGCCCCGATCCCCGTCCGCGCGGAGTGCTTCGACTGCGGCGCGGTGGGGGCTGGGCGCGCAGTTCCCCGCGCCCCCAGACGGGGCTCCGCCCCGATCCCCGTCCGCGCGGAGTGCTTCGACTGCGGGACGGCGGGCGCTGGGCGCGCAGTTCCCCGCGCCCCGGAAAACATCCGCCCGGCCCGGCGTCCGAGGGACCCCTGATCCCGGGGGCCACACCCCACCCACCCCCGCCCGCACCCTTCAGCCCGTCCGACGCCTGAGGACCAGGCCGGGGGCCGAACCCCACCCACCCCGGCCGCACCCCCTCAGCCCGTCCGGCGGTTGAGGACGAGGTCGTTCAGGGCGATGCGGGGGGCCGGGGGGCGGCAGCCCCCGGTGGGGTGCAGGGGCGGAGCCCCGCGGGGTTCGGGGTCGAAGGGGCGGAGCCCCTGGGGATGGGACGGGTAGGGGCGGCGGGGGCGAGGAACGGCTGGGGGGCTGCCGTCCCGACACGTCAGCCGAAGATGTTCAGGTCTCGCTCGGCCGCCCCGGCCAACTCGTACCCCGTGCCGGAAACAGGACGTCCGGCATACAGCCGAATCAGCGTCGGGGCGTCGCCGATGTAACGGGCCGGCGGCCGGTCCCCCGCCGCGCCCCCCAACCGCAACGGCTCGTCCAGATCATCGAGGTCGGCGTGCACAGGAACATGCCCCCTCTCGCGGCTGACGCGCGCGAGCAAGGTCAACGCATAGGGAAGCCCCGCCCCCGCATACGCCCCCGGCTCCCCGAACGCCTCACGCACATCCCCCGCATGCACCCACTCCCCGAGCGCGACCCCATCCAGCACCCCACCCGCCTCGGCGATGACCACCCCCGCCTCATTCATCCCCCGCTCCAGCTCGTCCACGATCTCCCCCACGGACCAGCCGGCCCGCTCGGCGATGTCACGGTCGTTCGCCTCGGGCGAGAACACCCCCTCCTCGAACCGGCTCTCCACCACCCGGGTCAGCGCGGCCCCGCAGTGCGCGAGCACATCCCGCACGGTCCACCCAGGACACGCGGTCGGCAGCCCGAAGTCCGCCCCCGGCCGGCCCCGCAGCAGCGGTATCAGCACGTCTCGCTCCACGGTCAGCAGCCGCCCCGGCAGCCCGGGGTCCCTCGCCTCGTACACGTCAGCAGAAGTCGTCATGCCCTCCACGCTAGGGCCGGCGAAGCCCGAGCGGGAGAATCGACGCATGCCCGACCTCGACGCGCTGCGCACCCGCTGGTCCCACGCCCTCGACGGCGCCCGCTCCCCCGGCGGCCCCGACCCGGCCCCGTACGCGGACAACCTCCTCACCCGCTGGCAGGAACCACAGCGCCGCTACCACACCGTCGCGCACCTCACCGCGGTCCTCGACCACATCGACGTACTGGAGGAGTACGCGGACGACCCCGCCCTCGTCCGCCTCGCCGCCTGGTTCCACGACGCCGTCTACCTCCCCGACCGCTCCGAGAACGAGGAACGCTCCGCCCGCCTCGCCGAACGCGCCCTCCCCGAGGCCGGGGTGAGGAAAGACGAAACAACCGAGGTCGGTCGTCTCGTCCGGCTCACCGTCAGCCACGCTCCGACCGACGACGACCGCAACGGCCAGGTCCTCTGCGACGCCGACCTGGCGATCCTCGCCTCGCCCCCGGACACCTACGCCGCCTACACCGCCGCCGTCCGCGAGGAGTACGCCTTCGTCCCGGACGAGGCGTTCCGGGCGGGCCGGGCCACCGTACTGCGCCAACTCCTCGACCTGCCAAGGCTGTTCAGAACGCCACACGGAACACGGGAGTGGGAGGAGCGGGCCCGGGAGAACATCCGGCGCGAGCTCGCCCACCTCACCGGACCCACCCCGGACTCACCCAACCCACCCCGGAAGGCCGCCAAGTGACCCGCCCCAGTCCGCCGTCCGGCCCCCGCATGCCCCTCGCCGTCTACATCCTCGCCCTCTCCGTCTTCGCCCTCGGGACCAGCGAGTTCATGCTGTCGGGGCTCCTGCCGCCCATCGCCGACGACATGGGTGTCACGATTCCGCAGGCGGGTCTGCTCATATCGGCGTTCGCCATAGGCATGGTCGTCGGCGCGCCACTGCTCGCCGTGGCCACCCTCCGCCTCCCCCGCCGTACCACCCTCGTCTCACTCATCGCCGTCTTCGGCCTCGGCCAGATCGCCGGCGCGCTGGCGCCGACGTACGCCGTGCTCTTCGCCTCCCGGGTCGTCAGCGCCCTCGCCTGTGCGGGCTTCTGGGCGGTGGGCGCGGCGGTGGCGGTCGCGATGGTCCCGGTGACGTCCCGGGCCCGCGCGCTCGCGGTGATGATCGGCGGGCTGTCGATCGCGAACGTGCTCGGGGTCCCGGCCGGTGCCTTCCTCGGCGAGCACCTCGGCTGGCGGTCCGCGTTCTGGGCCGTCGGCACGGCCTCCGCGATCGCCCTGGCCGGAGTCGTCACCCTCATCCCCCGTATCCCGCTCCCCGACGAGAAGCCGCAGCTCAGGCGGGAGGTCACCATCTACCGTGACGCGCAGGTCTGGCTCACCGTCGCTCTCGTGATGCTCGCCGCGGGCGGGGTCTTCTGCACGTTCAGCTATCTCTCGCCGCTGCTCACGGATGTCGCCGGGCTCGACGACGGCTGGGTGCCGAGCGTGCTCGCGCTCTTCGGGGTCGGGGCGCTGATCGGTACGACGATCGGCGGGCGGGTCGCCGACGCGCACCTCTTCGGGGTGCTCCTCTCCGGTACCGCGGCCTCGACCACCGTCCTCGTGGCGCTCGCGCTCCTGGGGCAGTACGCGATCGCGGCCGTGGCTCTTTCCTTCCTCCTCGGCGTCACCTGCTTCTTCACCGCCCCGGCGCTCAACGCCCGGCTCTTCGACGTCGCCGGGGCCGCCCCCACCCTGGCCGGTGCCACCACCACGGCCGCCTTCAACCTCGGCAACACCGGCGGCCCCTGGGTCGGCGGCACGGTCATCGACGCGGGTCTCGGCTACGCGGCGACGGCCTGGGCGGGCGCTGCCATCACGGTGACGGGCCTGGGGGTGGCCGCGGTCTCGCTGCGCCTCCAGCGCCGTACCCGGGCCTCCCGTGTGGTGGTGTCCATGAACAAGAAGGCCGAGAACGCCGACAGGACCAACAATCCAGTACGTAACGACGTCTGACCGCGCCTATCCTCAGCCGCATGCGATCCATGGGTGGGGACCAGGTGGAGGAAGCCGTCGCCGGCGCCGTCGCGCTGCTGCGGGCGGTGGCAGGGCGGGACTGGGACGGGGTCGGGGCGGGCCGTCTCGAGTGGAGTTGCCGCAGGACCGCCGAGCACATCGCGGACGATCTCCTCGCGTACGCGGGGCAGTTGGCGGGGCGGGCCAGCACGGCGTACGTGCCCTTCGGGATCACCCTGGACGACGGCACCGACAACGCGGGCGTCGTCGACGTGATCGAGACGACCGGCGCCCTGCTCGCAGCCGCCGTGCGCACCGCGCCGCGCGAGGTGCGCGCCTTCCACCCGTACCCGTTCCTCAGCGCGAACCGCGAGGGCTTCGCCGCGATGGGTGTCACCGAGGTGCTGCTGCACACGCATGACATCGCGCAGGGCCTTGGGATCGCCTACGAGCCGCCGACCGAGCTCTGCGCGGACGTACTCTCCCGGATCTTTCCGCACGTCAGGCCGGGGTCCGACCCATGGCCCACCCTCCTGTGGGCGACCGGCCGCGGCGACCTGCCCGGCCGCGCCCCGCTCACCGAGTGGCGCTGGAGCAACAACCTGGTGATCGAGGCCGAACGGCTCACGCTCCAAGGAGTCAGCCCGGCGGCCGCCGCCGATCTGCGCGCGGGTGGCACCGGTGGCTTCGAGTGGATCGAGGGCGGCCCGTTCGACGGCACGCGGGACGCCGCCGGCATGGTCATGAAGGCGTACGAGAGCGGGGTGCACCGCCCGGAGTGGGGCATGTTCGTGCTCGTACGGAGCGAGGACGGCCGGGCGGTCGGCGCGATGGGCTTCCACGGCGCCCCCGACGAGGACGGCCGCGCGGAAGTCGGCTACGACCTCGCCGAGAACGCCCGCGGCCACGGCTACGCGACCGAGGCCCTGCGCGCCCTGGCCGCCTGGGCCCTCGCCGGCGACGAGCTCGACATCCTCTTCGCGGCCATAGAGCGGACCAACGCTCCCTCCCAGCGGGTCATCGCGCGCGCCGGGTTCACTCGGGTGAGCGAGGACGAGGAGAAGTACGCGTACGAGCTGCGCGCGCTGGATCCGTCGCTGCGGGTGTACGCCCGTACGGACTGACCTCTGCCCAGCGGGGCGGGCCGACCGGCCCTGCTACCGGTTGACGTACTTGCGCCGGCGCAGCCCCGCTCCGTACAGCAGCCGCACCACCTCGCGGCTGCTGACCTCCACCGCCCCGGCGCGCACGGCGTCCGCGTACCGGTGGGAGGGAAGGTCGTAGTGATCGCGCTCGAAGGCGCGCGGAGGTACGCCCAAGTCCGTGGCGAACAGGTGCAGTTCCTCGTACGAGACGTCGCTGACCAGGTGGGACCAGAGCCGCCCGTGCCCCGGCCAGGTGGGCGGGTCGATGTAGACGGTCACGAGGACGGCGTCTCGCCGGTCGCCGACCCCAGGCACCCCACGGACGCGACCTTCACGCCCGCCTTGTGGCAGACCCAGTGCGGGTCGGGCCCGAGCTCCGGCTCGACGTCGAGGGCGTGCGGGTCGCCCGAGCCGCAGACCGGGCACAGCGGCCACCGCCCGTACCGCTCCAGCAGCGCGTCCTGGACGTCCTGGGCGACGAGCCCGGCCACATAGCCGACGCCCTCCGGCCACTGTTCGACCCACCATCGGCGCTGCACCACCGAGTCCTCGACGAGCGAGACGACATCCGCCTCGGCGACCTCACCCGCGACGAGATCGGCGAGAACGAGGGCGCGGGCCGCGTGCAACGCCTGCTCCAAGGGGCTAACGGGATGGCTGGTGGGGTCCATGCACCCATTGTGCGCACCCTTGACCGCATACCCCAGCAGAAAATATCTTTCACAAGTGACCCCAGACGTGAAGGAAATTTTCGCCGGTGAGGCTCCGCCCGCTCCCGCCGCCCTCGCGGCCAAGGTCCGCACGCTCGCCCCGTCGATGACCCGTTCCATGCAACGGGTCGCCGAGGCCGTCGCCGGCGACCCGGCCGGCTGCGCGGCCCTCACGGTCACCGGCCTCGCCGAACTCACCGGCACCAGCGAGGCCACGGTCGTGCGCACCGCCCGCCTGCTGGGCTACCCCGGCTATCGGGACCTGCGCCTCGCGCTCGCCGGCCTCGCCGCCCAGCAGCAGTCGGGCCGCGCCCCGGCCGTCACCGCGGACATCGCGGTCGACGACCCCATCGCGGACGTCGTCGCGAAACTCGCGTACGACGAGCAGCAGACCCTCGCCGACACCGCGGCGGGGCTCGACACGGTCCAGCTGGGCGCGGCCGTCACCGCGCTCGCCGCCGCCCGCCGGATCGACATCTACGGCGTCGGCGCGTCCGGGCTTGTCGCCCAGGACCTGGCCCAGAAGCTGCTGCGCATCGGACTCATAGCCCACCCGCACAGCGATCCGCACCTCGCCGTCACCAACGCGGTGCAGCTGCGGGCCAAGGACGTGGCGATAGCGATCACCCACTCCGGCTCGACGGGCGACGTCATCGAGCCGCTGCGGGTCGCCTTCGAACGCGGGGCGACGACGGTCGCGATCACCGGCCGCCCAGACGGGCCCGTCACGCAGTACGCCGACCACATACTCACCACGTCCACGGCCCGCGAGAGCGAGCTGCGGCCTGCGGCGATGTCGTCGCGCACCAGCCAGTTGCTGGTGGTGGACTGTCTGTTCGTGGGGGTCGCCCAGTGGACGTACGAGACGGCGGCGCCGGCGTTGTCCGCGTCGTACGAGGCGCTGGCGCACCGCCACAGTCCTCGGGGACGTATGCGGTAACGCTCCGCTGGGAGCCTGTGAGAACTGGATGCCGTCGTCACTCTGCGGGCCCGTTGTGGCTGGTCGCGCCCACGCGGCGGAGCCGCATATGTTCGCAGCCCCGCGCCCCCCAAGGGGCGCGCCTTCACCACCCAGCACTGGAAAGAGCCGTTCGTCATGACCTTTTCCACCGCCGACGCCTCCTCCAACCACCACTCCCTGCGGGCCGAGTTGGAGACGTTGACCACTGAGGCGTTCCGTCCTGAGCTGTCCCAGATCGACCGGCTGTCGACGCTGGAGATCGCGAAGATCATGAACGCCGAGGACGCGACCGTGCCGACGGCCGTCGCGACCCAGCTGCCCCGTATCGCCGCCGCGATCGACGCCGTCGCCGAGCGCATGTCCCGCGGCGGCCGGCTGATCTACGCGGGCGCGGGCACCGCGGGCCGCCTCGGGGTGCTGGACGCCTCCGAGTGCCCGCCCACCTTCAACACCGACCCCTCCGAGGTCGTGGGCCTGATCGCGGGCGGCCCGGGCGCCATGGTCACCTCGGTCGAGGGCGCCGAGGACTCCAAGGAGCTCGCCGAGGCCGACCTGAAGGAGCTCTCCCTGACCCCCGACGACACGGTGGTCGGCGTCTCCGCCTCCGGCCGCACCCCGTACGCCGTCGGCGCGGTCGAACACGCCCGCGCGCGCGGCGCGTTGACGATCGGCCTGTCCTGCAACGCGCACAGCGCGCTGGCCGCCGCGGCCGAGCACGGCATCGAGATCGTCGTCGGGCCCGAGCTGCTGACCGGCTCGACCCGCCTCAAGGCGGGCACGGCGCAGAAGCTCGTCCTGAACATGCTCTCGACGATCACGATGATCCGTCTCGGCAAGACGTACGGGAACCTGATGGTCGACGTCCGCGCCTCGAACGAGAAGCTGCGGGCCCGCTCCCGCCGTATCGTCGCCCTCGCGACCGGCGCCTCGGACGAGGAGATCGAACGCGCCCTCGCGGCCACCGACGGCGAGGTGAAGAACGCCATCCTCACCATCCTCGGTGGGGTGGACGGGCCCACCGCGGCCCGCCTTCTGGAGGAGAGCGACGGCCATCTGCGCGCGGCACTCGCGGCATCGACGGGCTGACCAGCACCCTCGTGGAGTGCGCACAACGAACGACCTCACCCCCCATGCCGCCACGGCCGCCGCGATCCTCCCCCTGGTCGGCGGCGCCGCGAACGTCGCCTCCGTCGCCCACTGCATGACCCGCCTGCGCCTGGGCCTGCGGGATGGGACGCTCGTACGCGAGGACGCTCTCAGGTCCCTGCCCGCCGTACTCGGCGTGGTCGCGGACGACGACAGCTACCAGATCGTCCTGGGACCGGGCGCGGTCGCGCGGGTGACCCCCGAGTTCGAGGCACTCGTCGCCGGCACGGCCGGTGCGCCGGTCACCGGCACGGCCGACGCGCTGGCCGCACGGGGCGCCGAGTGGAAGGCGGCCCGGCAAGAGCGCAACGCCACCCCCCTCAAACTCCTCCTCCGCCGGATCGCGAACATCTTCGTCCCCCTGATCCCCGCCCTGATCGGCTGCGGAGTCATCGCGGGCCTGGGCGGCCTGCTGGTCAATCTGGGGTGGCTCCCCTCCCTCACCCCCGCCCTCGCCGCGATCGCCTCCGGCTTCATGGCCCTGATCGCGGTCTTCGTCGGCCACAACACGGCGAAGGAGTTCGGCGGCACCCCGGTCCTGGGCGGGGCGGTGGCGGCGATCGTCGTGTACGCGGGGGTCGCGAAGGTGACGGTCTTCGGCATGACCCTGGCGCCGGGCCAGGGCGGGGTACTCGGCGCACTGGCCGCCGCGCTCCTGGGAACGTACGTAGAGAAGTGGTGCCACCGCCGGGTCCCCGAAGCCCTCGACGTCCTCGTCACCCCCACCCTCACCGTCCTGTTCACGGGCCTGGTGACGCTCTACGCCCTGATGTACACGGCAGGCGAGCTGGCCACGGCCATCGGGACGGGCGCGAACTGGCTCCTCGACCACACGGGCGTCTTCGCGGGCCTGGTCCTGGGCGGCCTGTTCCTCCCCCTGGTGATGCTGGGCCTTCACCAGGCCCTGATCCCGCTCCACACCACCCTCATCCAGCAGCAGGGCTACACGGTCCTGCTCCCCGTCCTGGCGATGGCGGGCGCCGGGCAGGTCGGCGCGGCCCTCGCGGTCTACGTCCGCCTCCACCACGACCAGTCCCTCCGTACGACGATCAGGTCGGCGCTGCCCGCGGGCCTTTTGGGCGTCGGCGAACCCCTGATCTACGGCGTCTCGCTCCCCCTCGGCCGCCCCTTCGTCACCGCCTGCGCGGGCGGGGCGGCGGGCGGCGCCTTCGTCGGCTTCTTCTCGATGCTCGGCGACAAGATCGGCTCCACGGCGATCGGCCCCTCGGGCTGGGCGCTGTTCCCCCTGCTCAAGGGCACGGGCGGACTGGCCCTGACGGCGGCGATCTACGCGGGCGGCCTGCTGACGGGGTATGTGGTGGGGTTCGCGGCGACGTACTTCTTCGGCCTCGGGAGGACGGTCGGGGGTGTGGGGGCTGTCGGAGGCGGGGGCGCTGTCAGTGGCGTGTGCGATTCTTCGAAGGAGGGGCAGGACACCGAACCGGGAGGGAATCCACCACCGTGAACCACGCACAGCTGACCGCTCTCGGCCGCGCCCTGCGCGTGCTCGGCGAGCACGGCGACGCGCTGAACGCCGACACGCCCGACGCGAAGCTGCACGAGGTGAAGGCCGACCTGAAGCGGGCGCTTGACCTGCTGGAGGAGACGGTGACGACGGCGGTGCCCACGACGCGCTGCGCCGAGCACCCCAATGGCCCGGTGGACGAGGGCGCCGTCGACCTCTGTCTGCTCTGCGAGACCCGGCGGCGCACCGCCCGCCGCACCGAGGTCAACGACGCCTTCCCGCAGGGCCGCCCCAGCGGCGCCGACGAGGCACCCGAGCGCACGATGTCCCGGTACGGCGTGCGGGCCGACCGCCCCCAGCCCCAGCAGCGCTGGCTGCCGGAGGTATGGACCGGGCAGGCGTGGCAGCTGTGCGGGACCCCGCGCCGCGACCGCGTCGAGGCGGAGCGGTATCTCGCCGCGGAGCGCCGCACCCCGCGTCCCGGCATGGCCTACCGCCTGGTCCACGAGTTCACGGACTACGAGGTGCTGCGCATCTGGGGCACCCCGGTGAAGGTGGACATCGAACCGATGGGCAACCTGTAGCCGGTCCAGACGCGTTGATCACAGTGTTGATCACAGGCGCCCGGGTCGCCTGCGGGCTCCCGCGCTCGGGACGGCAGAGGCGAGATGCCTGCTGAACCAGTCCGTGGCCAGCTCGGCGGCCGATTCCAGGGTGCCGGGTTCCTCGAAGAGATGGGTGGCACCGGGGACGACGGCCAGCTGATGCTCACAGCTCAGGCGCGCCGCGGCCTGCCGGTTGAGGTCCAGTACGACATGGTCACGGCCCCCGACGACGAGCAGCGTCGGAGCCTTCACCTCCGGCAGCCTGGCGCCGGCCAGGTCCGGCCTGCCCCCGCGGGAGACGACTGCCGCGACGTCCGCCGCGGGCTCCGCCGCGGCCCACAGCGCGGCGGCGGCGCCTGTGCTGGCACCGAAGTAGCCGAACTCCATGCCCTCGGTGCCGGGCTGCTCACGCAGCCATTCGGTCGCCCGGATCAGACGGCGGGCGAGCAGCGCCGTGTCGAACACGTTGTCCCGGTTCACCGCCTCGGACTCGGTGAGCAGATCGAACAGAAGGGTGCCGAGACCGGCGCGGTTCAGCCCGGTGGCGACGAAGCGGTTGCGTGGGCTCTTCCTGCTGCTGCCGCTGCCGTGGGCGAAGAGGACGATCCCGGGGGCGTCGCGGGGTACCGTCAGCCGCCCGTCGAGCGCGGCGCCCGTGGCCGGTATCCGGACCTCCCCCTCATAGGGCGCGGGAGCGTGCTCCGGGGAGGCGCTGCCCGCGGCCGGCGGTGCGTCGGACGTGGCGTGCGCCGCGCGGTTGTGCTCCAGACAGGCGATGACCTCCTCGTCGCTCGTCTGCCCGAAGTCCGTGTAGAACTGACCGATCGCGTAGAACAGCCGGGGGGTGTGCAGACAGACGCCTTCGTCTGCCGCGCTTCCGAGGCGGGCCGACCAGTCGTGCGGCGCCACGGGAACCGCCAGCACGATCCGCGAGGCGCCGCGGGCGCGCGCGATCCGGCAGGCCGCGAGTGCCGTGGAGCCGGTCGCCAGCCCGTCGTCCACCACCAGGACCGTCCGGCCCTCGTACCGGGCCGGCTGCCGCTCGCCCCGGTACTGACGGGCCCGCTCCTTCAGGACGCCGCGTTCGTGTTCCTCCACCGCCGCCAGATCACGGTCCGTCACACCCGTCGCACGCAGCACCTCTTCGTTGATGACGCGGACGCCTTCCTCGCCGATGGCGCCCATGGCCAGCTCCGGCTGGAAGGGCACCCCCAGCTTGCGCACGAGGCAGACGTCGAGCGGGGCGCCGAGGACCTCGGCGACCTGCGCGGCGACCGGGACGCCGCCGCGGGGAAGTCCCACGACCACGAGGTCCTGGCCCTTGAGGTGGTGCAGCCGGGCGGCGAGCCGTCGGCCCGCGTCGGTTCGATCAGCGAAAATCATGGTCGCCTCCCAGGGCCGGCCGGACGGTGAGGGTGCCGTCCGGGTCGAGTTCGACGCGTGCGCCGTAGGGCCGGCTGATCCGGCTCAGAACGTCCCGCATCCATCGCGAGTCCTCGACCGTCGCGCGCTCCAGCCGCATCCGCCGGGATCGCGTCGGGACGATGCGCACGTCGTGGAACCTGCCGTCGTCCGGGTCCACGGTGACGAAGTACAGCAACCGGAGATCGTCGCGGTACTCCTTGTAGCCGTCGATGCCCTCGTAGTCGTTGATCAGGTCGCCGCAGCCGTGGGTGATGAGCTTTCCCCGGTACGACTCCAACGGCCGCGGATGGTGCGAGGAGTGCCCGTGCACGACGTCCGCGCCGCCGTCGACGAGCGCGTGGCCGAAAGCGGACCTGGTCACGCGGGACGAGGTAGCCCCAGTTGGAGCCCCAGTGGACCGAGACGACCACGATGTCGCCCGGCCGCCTGGCCGGGCGCAGCCGGGTTGCGATCCCGGCCGCGGCGGCTTCCGACGGCTCGGCGACGAAGTCGACCCCGCTGCGCGCTGCCGTGGCGGCCCAGCTGCTGGGTATGCCGCTGGAGGCCAACCCCACGGAGAAGACCAGGACGCGCCGGCCGCCTGTGAGGGGGACGATCGCGGGACGCCGGGCCTCGTCGGCGTCGCGTCCCGCTCCTGGCGCGCGAAGTCCCGCGTCCGCCAGGGCGTCGAGGGTCTCCTCCAGACCGCGGCGGCCGTAGTCCAGCACATGGTTGTTGGCCAGGGCGCAGGCGTGCGGACGGGCGGCGGTGAGGCAGGGCAGGTTGGCCGGGTGCATCCGGTAGTGGACCTCTTTGCCGGGCGCGGCCTCGTCGTTCCGCGTGACGGCGGTCTCCAGGTTGAGGATCCGGGCGTCGGGTGCCGCCGCCGCGAGCACGTCCAGCGCGTCGCCCCAGGGCCAGGAGAAGGCGGCCGGTCGGGGAATCGTGCCGTTCGCCGCCTCGGCCAGCTCCACATAGGCGCGGGCATCCTTGATGTACGACTCCCGCAGCTTCGGATCGCCGGGGTGCGGAAGGATCTGGTCGACGCCGCGGCCGAGCATCACATCGCCGGCCAGGAACAGCGTGACGAGGTCACCGCCCATTCCTCCAGGCTAGGCCGGTTCGGCGGGTATCGCCGCCGGACGGCAAGGGGCCCGCCCGGGGCCCCTTGCCGTCCGTTCCCGGGGTGCGGGACGCTCGGCGTTCTAGCCCTTGTAGCCCTTGTAGCCCCTGTAGCCCGACACCGTGGCGATCCACTTGATGAAGTCGCCCGGGTCGTTGTCCGCGCCGTGGCCGGCGTCCCAGTAGTACGAGGTGTCGACGTCGTCGCCGAGGTTCTTCAGGCGGGCGGCGAGGTTGCTCGCGACGGTGAGCGCGGTGTCGCTGTCCTTGGTGCCGAGGCGGATCCACCAGTGCTTCGACCGGTTCCCGTTGACCTTGTCCACGAGGTGGTACATCGGGTTCATCAGGTGGAGCTTCGCGGGGATGTCACTGTCGAGGCGCGCACTGGCACCCGCTTCGTGGCGCAGGCTGTAGAGGGTGAAGTGCCGGTTGGCGGTGGTCCCCGTACCGAACTCGTTGTTCTCACCGGCGGACAGGTCGAAGGCGTCGAACGCGGGGGTGTCCTTCTTGCGGGCGCCCACGTGGGTGAGGAAGTCGGCCCAGGAGAAGGCCGCCCTGCCGTCGGACCACGTGATGAACGAGTTCGCGGCCAGGTAGGTCGAGCGGTCCGCGTCCGACAGCGCCGCGAGGTACTTGGTGGCCGACGGCTCCAGGTGGGTCTTCACCAGGTACGCGTCGAGGTTGCGCGCCGTTAGGGTGCCGAAGCCCTTCGCCGTCAGCCTCAGGGAGGCGAGGTAGTCGCCGTACGCGGTGGTCAGCGCCTTGGAGACGGTCTGGTCGACGGTCGAGCCGCTGCTCAGCGCGTTGGCGCCCCAGTTCCACTCGTACGCCATGTCGGCGTGTTCGAGGTCGGTGATCGGGCACCAGGCACCGGTGGCGAAGATGGCGTCGCTCGCGTCGGCCGCGCCCAGCTCCTCCAGGTAGGAGTCGTAGACCGGACTGTCGCCGGACGCACCGAGCAGCGAGGACAGCGCGCCGCCGGCGCTGACTCCCGCGGAGACGATCCGGTCCACGTTGCCCGGGATGCGCCCCCTGTTGAACTTCACGTACCGCACCGCGGCCTTGAGGTCGACGATGGCGGCGGGCGCGGTGCCGTAGTACGTCCCGCCGGAGTCGACCAGCGACCGCCCGCGCGCGCCCGGCTCCACGACGACGTACCCGGCGGCGAGCGCCAGCTGCTGGCGGCTCGCGGCGGAGTCGGCGGCGGGAGCGGGGCCGCCCGGGCCGCCGGGACCCATGGCTCCGCCGATTCCGGTGGCGTTCGCGACGGACGACGGCATGTAGCCGCCGATCTGGTTGGCGAAGAGGATGGGAGCGCCGGACGCGTCCACGGCGCTCCCGTCGATCTGCACCGGAACGCTGACGTTGAGGGACTGGTAGGTGGCGTTCACCGGGTTGGCCACGTACGAGGCCACTTTGTAGAAGTGGTAGACGACCTCGTGGGCGGTGCCGGCGGTGTCCGTGATGGTGGTGGTCAACTCCGTGTAGCCGCTCGGATCGAAGACCAGGGAGGAGTCCGTGGACGCCGCGGACGACGCCGCGGACGTTCGGCTCGCCGCCTGCGCACCGGAGGCGAACCCGACCGCGGGCACCGCGGCACCCACGGTGAGCCCCATGACCACTGTCCTGCGCTTCACTGACTTCACTACCGTCTCCTGTCTTCGCGGCTCGTTCGAACAACGAGGCCCCAGGACAACAGCCGTTCCTTAGGCCCTCCTTTGTGTCTCCAGTGACAGCACCGGAACCGGCCACCGCCCTGACCAGCCGCAACCACGCTCACCCTGCTTTGTCGGTCTGCAAACCGAACCAATCGCCCGCAAAATTGTCAGCAATTTTGGCGCGATCTGACGCCCGGCCGAGGCCCCCTCGGTGCACCGACCACGAAGTGCCGCGCGTCCAGGGCGTATCACGAACTCGAGCAGCCGCCCTGTCAACTCCCTTACCGCAATAGCCAATTGGGCCCACGAACCCCATTGACCACCCTTTAATTCGCACATACGATCCGTTTACGTGGCCTGCCGAGACACGGGGGAAGCTCGGCCCTTTCTTTGATGCAGAACCGGAATCCGCATCCGCCACTTCTCCCACGGTCTCCGTTTCCGGGGGACATGGACTGATCACCCATGCTCCGGCCGCGAACACACGACCATGCGCGGGGCGCTGCCGCCCGCGAACACAGACACGGGGAAGTCTCTTTGACGATCAAATACGCCCGAACCGCAGCCAGACTGGCCGCCGGAACCGCCCTGACCACGGCGATCGCCATCGGCGGAGCGACGGTCGCCCATGCCGACTACTACGACGGCGGCATGCCGTCGCGCAGCTGGAACGTCAAGGCGGTCGGCATCAATGACACCTGGGTCGGATTCCTCGACACGGGACGGAAGAACTGGAACAACGCGGGCGCCGGAGCGAGCATCGGACGGACGTCCGGTGCCAAGGCCGAATTCACGGCGGGACGCTATTCCCAGAGTTGGTACGGGCTTTACTCACCGTCCGGCTTCCGCCACATCAACCGCGTCTTCAAAATCAAGGTCAACGCACGCACCCTGGAGCGCGACTCCGGCTCCCACATGACCGAGTGGTGCCGCAGCACGGCCACGCACGAACTCGGGCACGGGCTCAGCCTCGACGACAACCCGAACACGTCGAGGGCGTCGCTCATGAAGCACAGCCGCAACCGCACGACCGTGCAGAAGCCGCAGCCGTACGACGTCTCCGAGGTGAAGGGGATCTACTCATGACCGCGGTCAGGAACGTCCTCGTGGCCGGTTCGGCGCTGCTCGCCGCCGTCGTCCTCGTCGGCTGCTCCGCCGATGGTCCGGCCAAGGAGAAGGCCGGGAACAAGACCGGTGCCGCGGCGGCGGACGTCGTCCCGTACGAGGCCGACTACCCGTCGTACGACTCGGTCGACGCACTGGTGAAGCAGTCGGACGTCATCGTCCGGGGCACCGTCGTCGGCTCCCAGGTACGGGAACTGAGCCCGGAGGCGCCCACCGGCGACGACCCGGTGGCCAACCCTCAGGCGGGGCTTTCGCCCGAGGAGGCCGCCGAGTCCGACCCGGTGGTCGTCACCGTCTCCACGGTCAAGGTCGCCCAGGTGCTCTCCGGCGCCGGCGACGTGAAGGTCGGGGACACGGTCGAGGTGTCCCAGCTCGGCGGCACGCTGGACGGGGTCACGTTCCAGGAGAAGCAGACCACCACCCTGGCCGAGGACGACACCCAGTACGTCCTCATGCTCGCCGACCAGGGCGACAAGAACCCCTACGACCTGCTCAACCCCGAGCAGGCTCTCTACACCGTCGGTTCCGACGACCAGGTCACACCCGTGGTCGACGGCGGGTTCGACGGCATCGGCAAGGTGGACGAACTCGCCGCCAAGGCCGCGGCGATCGACGAAGCGAAGTAGCTTCGCTGATCCCACTGGTTCCACTGGTTCCACTGGTTCCACTGGTTCCGCTGGTTCCGCTGGGGGCGGCCGTCGCTCGCGGCGGCCGCCCTCGGCTCCGTCAGGGCGTCAGCTTCAGGGCCTTGAGCACTCCCGCGCTCAGGGTGACGTCGTTGTCGGCGCCGGCGACCGCGTGCCCGCCATCGACCCCGTACACGCCCTGGGTGGTGTTGACCGGGGTGAAGCGCCCGCCGTCCAGCTCGTCGAGCAGCAGGACGTACTCCTTCCCGGCGGCGAGGTCCGCCGTCTCGGGCCCGGACCCGGGTGTCGTGTAGGCCAGCTCGATCCTGCCGCCCGTCGGGGACGTGCCCTTGGCCGTTGCCAGCACCTGAGCCGTGGCGACGGTCTCGGTGAGGCCGTCGGACGTCTCCTCGTGCCCGGCACCCAGCCGCGCGCGGACGATCAGGACCGAAGCGGACTCCAGCTCTGCGGTCGTCTTGAAGTACGGCTCGTCCGCCAGCGGGTCCCCGCCGCCCCCGCCGGGCTCCTTCGGGTCGTTCAGGGCGAAGACGGCGACTCCCGCGACCACCGCGGCGGCCGTACAGGCGACGGCGGCCACGAGGACCCCCCGGCGGGACGGCCTCCGGGCCGGTCCCCGCCGCTTCGTCTCGACGGCCCCGACCAGGTCGGACCCGATCAAGTCGGACCCGATGAGGGCGGCGAGTTCGCCCCGCGCGCGCGCCGACATGCCGTCCGTGGGCGCATCCGGCACCGGATTGACGTGCTGGACAAGGGATTTCACATTGATCATGCCGACTCCTCGGATGGGAGGGACGCGGGTGAGGAGTAACCGTCGCGGAAGGCTTCGCGGGCGCGGTGCAGCCGGACCCAGACCGCTGGGCCACTGCACCCGAGGACCTCGGCGGTCTCGGCCGTGCTGAGGCCGTCCCAATAGCGCAACAGCAGGACGTCCCGGTGTCGTTCGGGAAGCCGTTCGAGGGTTTCGAGCACCACGGAGTCCTCCGTGGACGCCGGCGCACGGTCCAGTTCGTCGGTGATGCGCCGGTGCAGCTCGGTCAGCCGGGTCGCGGCGCGGTGGTGATTGCTCAGCAGATTGCGCGCGGTGATGAACAGCCAGCCGGTGGTCGCCTCCGTGCCCCCGAGCGCGCGTTCCCAAGCGATCCGGAAGACCTCGGCCGTGAGCTCCTCCGCCGCATCGCGGTCGCCCACCCGCCGGTGCACGAAGGCGGACACACGCGGGTGGTCGCGGACATACAAGGCCGTGAACCGTGCGGCGCGTTCACGGTCGGTCGCGGTCTTCATGTTCTCCACACCCTGTAGATGTCATGAGCCCGGCATTTCCTTACAGGCGCCGCAGTCTTTCTCTCTTCGGCAACCACCTCACGGCAGCCGCCCCTCCTCGAACTCCCGGCGCCCGTGCACATCACCCTGGAAGCCGAGAAGCTCAAGGACTACGCCGACTGACCGATCAACGGCAGCGCCCCGAAGGCATGGTGCTCCCAGAGGCGGCGCGAGGTCTCGTGCGGGTACGGGGTGACCGCGGAGTCCGTGTCGAAGACCTGGGTCGGCCGCCGCTCGGTGTCGTACGCGGGCCAGCCCGGGTCTCCGGTCGTGGCGAACACCGTCCAGACCGCGCGGAAGCGGGACGACAGGGCCTCGGCCTCCGGGGACGCCCCGACCCCCGCGAACAGCATCAGGCCGAGGTCGGCGGCGAAGGTTCCGAACAACAGCGGTATGTCGAGGCCGTGGCAGGCGCCCAGCGCGCCTCCGTAGGCGGGGGCGGCCCAGGCCAGCTCGTAGACGTGCGCACGGCCACCGCCCCCGATCTGCGCCTCGGCCAGGCGCAACGAGGGCATACGGAACACCGCGTCGGAGTGCACCCACTCGTACAGCTCCTCGGGCGAGGCGTCGGGGAAGGCGGCGCGGTAGGCCCGCTCACCGTCAGCCCCGGAGCCCGGATCCGACCCCAGCCCCACTCCCGCTCCCGACCCCAGCCCCGCTCCCGGTCCGAAGACGCGCAGTGCCGCCGTCGCCTGCTCGTCGGTGATCGTCCCGAGTTGGCCGCCCAGCGCGGCGAACAGCCGGTACTCGTCCCGGGTGTGCCCGACGATCAGCTCCACGTCCCGTGCCGAGCCGGCCGCCAGCGCCTGCCAGGGGGCGGTCGGCAGTACCTCTCCGTCGACGACGGGCGAGAAGGCGGTCCGCGTGTGGGCGACCATGCCCCACCTGTCCTCGAACTCCCGCATCTTGGGCCCCAACGCCTCGCCCACGGCGGGCAGTCGGCGCGGATCCACCGAGGACAGGTCGGCGGCCGTCGGGCGCAGGCCCGCCTCGGCGGCGATGGCGGCGGCGATGTCGCGGGCGAGGTCGTCGGAGAAGAAGGGGCCGGGCACGCTCTGCGCGATCGCCCGGCCGAACAGCCCGGCCGCGCTCGGCATGGCCAGCAGCGAGGCGACGGACCCGGCGCCCGCGGACTCGCCGAAGACGGTGACCCGGCCGGGGTCGCCGCCGAAGGCCGCGATGTTCTCCCGTACCCATTCCAGGGCGGCGACCTGGTCGAGCAGTCCCCGGTTGGCGGGGGCTCCGTCGATCCGGGCGAAACCCTCCACGCCGAGGCGGTAGTTGAGGGTGACGACGACCAGGTCGCCGTCGCGGGCGATGCGGCGCGCGTCGTATCCGGGGCTGCCGGAGTGGCCGAGCTTGTAGGCACCGCCGTAGATCCAGACCATCACCGGACGGCGGGCGGCCGGGTCCGGATCGGGCGTCCAGACGTTCACGGTCAGCCAGTCGTCGCCCATGGGGGCGTCGATCACCCCGGTACGGCCCTGGAATCCCGACTCCTGCGGGGGCGGCGGCCCGAAGGCGAACGCGTCCCGGGTGCCGTCCCAGGCGGTCACCGGACGCGGGGCGGCGAACCGCGCGTCCCCCACCGGCGGTTCGGCGAACGGAATGCCCCGGAAGACCGCCAGCCCGTCCTCCCGGCGGCTACGCACCGCACCGGCGTGGGTACGCACCACGCTCGCTTCCGCTGACGTCACGACGGCTCCCTGGGTACGGGTGGAACGGAACGGGTCCTTGAGGGAACAGCGTGCTACGAAACAGTCAGGCGATCACCCCCCGGGCATGGGGAGGTGATCGCCTGGATGCGGTTTCGGACAGACCGGGCCGGCCCGAGGTTCAGCTGAGTGTGCTCAGCGCCTTCGGGTCGTACGACCCCAGCTCCTCGATCCGTCCGTCCAGTACCTTCGCCGCCCACTCCGGGTCCTGGAGGAGGGCGCGGCCCACGGCGACGAGGTCGAACTCGTCGCGCTCCAGGCGGTCGAGGAGGTTGTCGAGGGAGGCCACCGCGGAGCCCTCGCCCATGAAGGCCTTGATGAAGTCGCCGTCGAGGCCGACCGAACCGACGGTGATGGTGGGCTTGCCCGTGAGCTTCTTGGTCCAGCCCGCGAGGTTCAGGTCGGACCCGTCGAACTCGGGGAGCCAGTAGCGGCGGGTGGAGGCGTGGAAGGCGTCGACGCCGGCGGCGGCGAGCGGCGTCAGGATGGCCTCCAGCTCCTCCGGGGTCTCGGCGAGCCGGGCGTCGTAGTTGTCCGACTTCCACTGCGAGTAGCGGAAGAGGACGGGGAAGTCGGCCGAGACCGAGTCACGGACCGCGGCGACGATCTCCGCCGCGAACCTCGTACGGGCGACGGGGTCGCCGCCGTACGCGTCCGTACGCCGGTTGGTGCCCGCCCACAGGAACTGGTCGAGCAGGTAGCCGTGAGCGCCGTGCAGTTCGACGCCGTCGAAGCCGATGCGCTCGGCGGTGGCGGCGGCCTCGGCGAACGCGGCGATGACCTCGTCCAGGTCGGCCTGGGTCATGGCCTTGCCGGTGCCCTCGGTACCGTCGAGACGGATGCCGGAGGGGCCGACCGCGGGGGCGTCGGCGTACGGCGGCTTCCCCGCCTTGCGCACCATGCCGATGTGCCACAGCTGCGGAACGATCGTGCCGCCCGCCGCGTGCACCGCGTCGGCGACCTTCGTCCAGCCCGCGAGCTGCTCCGTGCCGTGGAAGCGCGGGACGCGGTCGCTCTCGCCCGCCGAGTCGTGGCCGACATACGTGCCCTCGGTGACGATGAGGCCCACGCCCGCGGCGGCGCGGCGGGCGTAGTACCCGGCCACGTCCTCACCGGGGACGCCGCCCGGGGAGAACTGCCGGGTCATCGGTGCCATCGCGATCCGGTTCGGGACGGTCAGGCCGTTCAGCGAGACGGGGCGGGACAGGATCTCGGCCGCGCGGGAGGCGGGGGCAGTCGTAGACACGTGTGGGGGCTCCTCGGGTACCGGATGGTATGTGCGTATGCATCGATCATGCTTCAACGACAACTCCCCGGCCGGTCATGTCATTCCGGCCGCCCGGCACCTCGCTCTGTGACCCCGGACACGCCCGAGGGCGGTACCCCCTGTTTCCAGGGAGTACCGCCCTCGGCAGGAAACCCGATCCTCGGAAGGATCAGAAGTCCATGTCACCGCCCGGCATGCCGCCCGGAGCGGCCGCGGCGGCCTTCTCCGGCTTGTCGGCGATGACGGCCTCGGTGGTCAGGAACAGCGCGGCGATGGAGGCGGCGTTCTGCAGAGCAGAGCGGGTCACCTTCGCCGGGTCGATGATGCCTTCGGCGATCATGTCGACGTACTCACCGGTCGCGGCGTTCAGGCCGTGGCCGACGGGCAGGTTGCGCACCTTCTCGACGATGACGCCACCCTCGAGACCGCCGTTGACGGCGATCTGCTTGAGCGGGGCCTCCAGGGCGAGCCGCACGGCGTTGGCGCCGGTCGCCTCGTCACCCGTCAGCTCCAGCTTCTCGAAGACCGAGGAGGCCTGGATGAGGGCCACGCCACCACCGGCGACGATGCCCTCCTCGACGGCCGCCTTCGCGTTGCGAACGGCGTCCTCGATGCGGTGCTTGCGCTCCTTGAGCTCGACCTCGGTGGCGGCACCGGCCTTGATGACGGCCACGCCGCCGGCCAGCTTCGCCAGGCGCTCCTGGAGCTTCTCGCGGTCGTAGTCCGAGTCGGAGTTCTCGATCTCGGCACGGATCTGGTTGACCCGGCCCTGGACCTGGTCGGCGGAGCCGGCGCCGTCCACGATCGTGGTCTCGTCCTTGGTGATGACGACCTTGCGGGCACGGCCCAGCAGGTCCAGACCCGCGTTCTCCAGCTTGAGGCCGACCTCCTCGGAGATGACCTCGCCGCCCGTGAGGATGGCGATGTCGCCGAGCATGGCCTTGCGGCGGTCACCGAAGCCCGGAGCCTTGACGGCGACGGACTTGAAGGTGCCACGGATCTTGTTGACGACCAGGGTCGACAGGGCCTCGCCCTCGACGTCCTCGGCGATGATCAGCAGCGGCTTGCCGGACTGCATGACCTTCTCGAGAAGCGGCAGCAGGTCCTTGACGTTGCTGATCTTCGAGTTGGCGATCAGGATGTACGGGTCGTCGAGGACGGCCTCCATACGCTCCATGTCGGTGGCGAAGTACGCCGAGATGTAGCCCTTGTCGAAGCGCATACCCTCGGTGAGCTCGAGCTCCAGACCGAAGGTCTGGGACTCCTCGACGGTGATGACGCCTTCCTTGCCGACCTTGTCCATCGCCTCGGCGATGAGCTCGCCGATCTGGGTGTCGGCGGCGGAGATGGAGGCCGTGGAAGCGATCTGCTCCTTGGTCTCGACATCCTTGGCCTGCTCGAGCAGGGCACCGGAGACGGCCTCGACGGCCTTCTCGATACCGCGCTTGAGAGCCATCGGGTTGGCGCCGGCGGCTACGTTGCGCAGGCCCTCGCGGACGAGCGCCTGGGCGAGGACGGTCGCGGTGGTCGTACCGTCACCGGCGACGTCGTCCGTCTTCTTGGCGACTTCCTTGACCAGCTCGGCGCCGATCTTCTCGTACGGGTCCTCGAGCTCGATCTCCTTGGCGATGGAAACACCATCGTTGGTGATCGTGGGGGCGCCCCACTTCTTCTCGAGGACGACGTTGCGGCCCTTGGGGCCAAGGGTGACCTTGACGGCGTCGGCGAGCTGGTTCATCCCGCGCTCGAGACCGCGCCGTGCCTCCTCGTCGAACGCGATGATCTTGGCCATGTGAAGTGGTCCTCCCGGACTGGGGTGGATTGCTCCGGACCGCGCTGGCGCCCGCGACGGACGGCCTGCCTGCCCCGTGGTTCCTTGCACCACCTGGCCTGCGGGCCTCACCGACCCGGTCCTTCGTTATCACTCTCACCTTCAGAGTGCTAACGCCAATGATTAGCACTCGCCCCTGCCGAGTGCAAGCGCCTCACCTTGATCCGCAGGTGAGAAGGGGCGCGCAACCCGCGCGTCGCGCCGGGGCGCGAGCGGGCCCGCGCCGACGGTCCGGACAGCCGCGCCGCCGGACGGACAGACCGAAGGGCTCGCACCCCATGGGATACGAGCCCTTCGTCACGTCGAACAGTCAGTCGGCGCGTGCTTCAGCTGGTCGCGAGTCGGACCATGTCCGCCTGCGGCCCTTTCTGGCCCTGCGAGATCTCGAAATCGACCCGCTGACCCTCTTCCAGGGTGCGGTAGCCGTCCATCTGAATCGCGCTGTAGTGGACGAATACATCCGCACCACCGTCGACCGCGATGAAGCCGTACCCCTTCTCCGCGTTGAACCACTTGACGGTGCCCTGAGCCATGCCTAACTCCCCTATTACTGGCCCTTGCACAGGACCGCACTTCGCGGACCCGGGTCAGACCTCACCCCCCAACGGTTGGGGGTGTGCGCCGGAACGCGTCGACCGCGGCTGAATGTATCTGTCCAACTGCCGTCTGCAACAGGTCAATCGGACGAGAATTCCGGGCACGACTGATCGGGAATATGGGGAGAATTTGCGAATATTCAGGGCAAGTCGGGCCCCATAAAAGCCATATAAGGCTCAAAAACGCGGGACACTTTGGCTACTTCTTGCCGGACTTCGGGCGCGAACTCATATGCGCCCGGCATGCGAAGTGGAGCGGGTTCCCCAACTGTACCGCGCTCAACCATGCAGAATTGCCCCCTCCGCTTCTCTCACGGAGGGGGCAATTCGATGAACTCTCGGTAATTGGCATTACCAAGGGTAACAATCTCACCCTGGGTAACGGCCCGCGAGGCGGTCAGCCACCGGCGACGGCGGGGATGATCGAGACGCCCGCGCCGTCCGGCGTCGCCGTCTCCAGGCCCTGCTCGAAACGGACGTCGTCGTCGTTCACGTAGACGTTGACGAACCGGCGCAGCTTGCCCTGGTCGTCCAGGACGCGCGCGGCGATACCCGTGTGGTTCTTCTCCAGGTCCGCGATGACCTCACCGAGGGTCCCACCCTCGGCCGTCACCTCGGCCTGACCACCGGTGTAGGTGCGCAGGATGGTGGGGATGCGGACGTTGACGCTCATGCGGTGACCTCCCGGTCGGATTTTGGCGTACGGATGGGGAGCGCCCCGTCAGGGGCGCGGGGAACTGCGCGACCAGCCCCCACCAGCCCGCAGCCGAAAGACAGCCCTTCCAACGAAGCGCTTACGCAAGCCCAGCTTCCCGGAAGGAGTCCAGGCTCGGACGAATGGTCGCCGTCAGACCCGTACCGGCCACCGCGTCCAGCGTCTTCAGACCATCACCGGTGTTCAGGACCACGGTCGTCAGACTCGGGTCGAGCAGCCCGTTCTCGATCAGCTTCTTGGTGACACCCACGGTCACCCCGCCCGCCGTCTCCGCGAAGATCCCCTCGGTACGCGCGAGCAACTTGATCGCGTCGACGACCTGCTCGTCGTTCACGTCCTCCACGGCCCCACCCGTGCGCCGCGCGATGTCCAGCACGTACGGCCCGTCGGCCGGGTTGCCGATGGCGAGCGACTTGGCGATGGTGTTCGGCTTCTGGGGCCGTACGACGTCGTGGCCCGCCTTGTAGGCGACGGACACCGGCGAGCAGCCCTCGGCCTGGGCGCCGAAGATCTTGTACGGCTTGTCCTCGACCAGTCCGAGCTTGATCAGCTCCTGAAGACCCTTGTCGATCTTCGTGAGCTGGGAGCCGGAGGCGATGGGGATCACCAGCTGGTCGGGGAGCTTCCACCCCAGCTGCTCGCAGATCTCGTACGCGAGGGTCTTGGAGCCCTCCGCGTAGTACGGCCGCAGGTTGACGTTGACGAAGCCCCAGCCCTCGCCGGCCGGGTCGCCGATCAGCTCGGAGCAGAAGCGGTTCACGTCGTCGTAGTTGCCCTCGATGCCGACGAGCTCGCCGCCGTAGATCGCGGCCATGACGACCTTGCCCTGCTCCAGGTCGTGCGGGATGAACACGCAGGAGCGGAAGCCGGCGCGGGCGGCGGCGGCACCCACGGCGCCGGCGAGGTTGCCGGTGGAGGAGCAGGAGAGGGTGGTGAAGTCGAACGCGCGGGCGGCCTCGATGGCCTGGGCGACGACGCGGTCCTTGAAGGAGTGCGTCGGGTTGCCGGAGTCGTCCTTGACGAAGAGCTTGCCGGCCTCGACGCCCAGCTCGCGGGCGAGGTTGTCGGCCTTGACGAGCTTGGTCCAGCCGGGGTTGATGTTCGGCTTGTCGGCGACGTCGGCCGGGACGGGCAGCAGCGGCGCGTAGCGCCAGATGTTCGCGGGGCCCGCTTCGATGCGCGCCCGGAGCTCTTCGGTTTCGTAGGCCGAGAAGTCGTACGCGATCTCCAGCGGGCCGAAACACTCCTCGCAGGCGAAGACCGGGCCGAGCGGCACGCGGTGCCCGCACTCGCGGCAGGAAAGCGCGGCGGCGGGTCCGAGATCCACACCGACTACGGTGGTGGTGTCGCCCGCGACAGGGTTCGTGGTGCTTGCAACGGTCGAACTTGCAACAGTCTGCGCAGCCATGGAGGCGAGGCCCTTTCTCCTCATCTTCCTCACGACGCACTTCGCCGTGAGACGGATTTGGCACCTTCCCTAGCCGGGAGCCTCGCCACATCAATGTGACAGGAACCAGCTGGAGGGTTGCCGGGGCTTCATCGGGCCGTATCCCTCTGCCCCTCTGGATGAGCGGTATTCGGTTGTGTCGTGCGGTGGTGCGGTGGTCCGCAAATGATCTACGACATGCGATGGTCATCCGCGTTGTTCAAGACTGTAACCGAAGGCCAGGACAGTTGAGATAGTCGTCCGAACCGCGAGATGGATCACACCGTGAGACACCGGGTGATCAGACAGTGAGGAGCCGCAGACTGTGCTGAAGGAAACTGAGCGCTGGCTGAGCAATCGCTCCTGGTCCGTGACCGATCGCCCGCTCCACCAACTCATGTCCGCCAAACGGGCCACGGGCTCCTCGGTGAGCGTCGTCCTGCCGGCGCTGAACGAGGAGGAGACGGTCGGCGAGATCGTCGCCATCATCCGCCACGACCTGATGCAGCAGGTGCCCCTCGTCGACGAGATCGTCGTCATCGACTCGGGCTCGACCGACCGCACCTCGGAGGTGGCCGCCGCGGCGGGCGCGCGCGTGGTGCACCGGGACGAGATCCTGCCGCGCATCCCGACCGTGCCCGGCAAGGGCGAGGTGCTGTGGCGTTCCCTCCTCGTGACGAGCGGGGACATCATCTGTTTCATCGACGCGGACCTGAAGGAGTTCTCCTCGGACTTCGTCGCCGGGATCGTGGGACCGCTGCTCACCGAGCCCGGTGTGGACCTCGTCAAGGCGATGTACGACCGTCCGCTCGGCGGTGCGGCGGGCCAGGGCGGCCGGGTCACCGAACTCATGGCCCGCCCCCTCCTCAACATGCACTGGCCGCAGCTGGCCGGCTTCGTGCAGCCGCTCGGCGGGGAGTACGCGGCCCGCCGCTCGCTGCTCGAACAGCTCCCCTTCCCCGTCGGGTACGGGATCGAGCTGGGCATGCTGGTCGACGCCCTGCACCTGGTGGGCCTGGACGCGCTCGCCCAGGTCGACGTGGGCGTGCGCAAGCACCGCCACCAGGACGGGCAGGCACTGGGCCGGATGTCCGCCGCGATCTACCGCACGGCCCAGCTCCGGCTGGCCCGCGGCCACCTGATCCGCCCGGCCCTCACCCAGTTCGAACGGGGCGGGGACGGTTTCGAGCCGCGCACGTACTCGGTGGACACGGAGGAACGTCCCCCGATGGTCGAAATCGCCGAGTACCAGAAACGAAGGGCGGCGTAGCAGCGCCCCCGCAAGGGGCGCGGGGAACTGCGCGCTCAGCCCCCACCGGCCGGAAGATCACATACGACCCCTCATATGGCCAACGGGAACGTTTGAGCGTTTCCATGCGGGGCTAAGTTTCGAGGCATGGTTTCAACGCAAGGCGCCCACCACATCCTCGTCGCGTCCAACCGCGGCCCGGTCACCTACGAGGTCCAGGAGGACGGCTCGCTGCGCGCCAAGCGCGGTGGCGGCGGGCTGGTCTCGGGCCTCTCCGCGATCGGGCCGGACGCGGGGGCCCTGTGGGTGTGCTCGGCGCTCGGCGACGGCGACCGCGAGGCGGTCCGGCGCGGGGTCGCCGAGGAGGGCGTACGGATGCTGGACATCGACGCCGACGTGCACGCGGACGCGTACAACGGCATCGCGAACTCCGTGCTGTGGTTCGTCCACCACATGCTGTACCAGACCCCGCTGGAGCCGGTCTTCGACGCGGAGTTCCGGCGCCAGTGGGCGTCGTACGAGGCATACAACCGCGCGTTCGCCGAAGCGCTGGCCGCGGAGGCGGCGCAGGGCGCGGTGGCGATCGTCCAGGACTACCACCTGACCCTCGTCCCCGGGATGCTGCGCGAGCTCCGCCCCGACCTGCGGATCGGCCACTTCTCGCACACCCCCTGGGCGCCGGTCGACTACTTCCGGATACTGCCCGACGACATCGCCGAGCAGGTGCTGCGCGGCATGCTCGGCGCGGACCGGCTCGGCTTCCTCACCCGGCGCTGGGCGGACGCGTTCACCGCCTGCTGCGACGCGCTCGTCGGCGGGCTCGGCGACACCCGGATCGGCGTGCACGGGCTCGGCGCGGACGCCGACTTCCTGCGCAGGCGCTCGCACGAGGCGGACGTCGCGGACCGTATGGCCGCGCTGCGCGAGCAGGTCGGCGAGGGCCGCAGGACGATCGTGCGGGTCGACCGGACCGAGCTGTCGAAGAACATCGTGCGGGGTCTGCTGGCGTACCGGCAGCTGCTGGAGGACCACCCCGAGTGGCGCGAGCGCGTCGTCCACGTGGCCTTCGCCTACCCCTCCCGCCAGGACCTGGCCGTCTACCGCGACTACACGGCCGAGGTGCAGCGCGTGGCGACCGAGATCAACGCCCGCTACGGCACACCGGGCTGGACCCCGGTCGTCCTCCACGTCAAGGACGACTTCGCCCGCTCCCTGGCCGCGTACCGGCTCGCCGACGTCGCCCTCGTCAACCCCATCCGCGACGGCATGAACCTCGTCGCCAAGGAGGTTCCGGTCGTCTCCGACGAGGGGTGCGTGCTGGTGCTCTCACGGGAGGCGGGGGCGTACGAGGAGCTGGGCGAGGACGCGGTGGTGGTGAACCCGTACGACGTGGTCGGCACCGCGCGGGCGCTGAACGCGGCGCTGACCATGCCGGTGGGTGAGCGGGCGGAACGTACGAAGCGGTTGGCTGCCGCCGGGACCGCGTTGCCTCCGGCGCAGTGGTTCTTGGAGCAGTTGCGGGAGTTGGAGGGATAGCGGGGTCGGTCGTCTGTCGGTGCGGGTCGCGTGTGGCTGGTCGCGCCCACGCGGCGGAGCCGCTATGTCACAGCCTCGCGCCCCTGACGGGGCGCTGTAGTCGGCCGGGGATCAACGGTCCAGGCGACTCGCCAATGCCTTCAGCAGGCGTACCACTCCCGCGGGGCCGTCGACCACAAGATCCGCTCGTTCGGTCAGTTCGGTGACTTCCGCGCTGCCGCTGCACACCAGCAGGCCCGGGACGCCGTCCGAGCGGAGTTTGTCGACGGCGGCGAAGGCGGGGAGGTCGCCCAGGTCGTCGCCGGCGTACATGACGGCTTCGGCGTGGACCTCGCGGACGTACTCCAGGAGGGCGACGCCCTTGTCCATGCCCGGGGGACGGAGTTCGAGGACCATCCGACCGGGTTCGACGATCAGGCCGTGGCGGGTGGCGAGGTCGGTGAGGGGTTCGCGCAGTGCCTCGAACGCGGCCTGGGGATCCTCCGCGCGGCGGGTGTGGACGGCGACCGCGCGGCCCTTCTCCTCGATCCAGGTGCCGTGCCAGGCACCGATGCTGTCGAGGACCCCGGGCAGCTCGGCGCGGACGGCGGCGACGCCGGGGTGCGGGGCGGGGGCGGTGACGGTGCCGGTGCGGGCGTCCCAGCGTTCGGCGCCGTAGTGGCCGAGGACGACGAGGTGGTCGAGGCCCGGGACGCCCGCGAAGCCGCCGTGGCGGACCGCCACGCCGGCCGGGCGGCCGGTGACGACGGCGACGGAGGCGACCTTCGGGGCGAGGGCCGCGAGGGCGGGGACCGCGTCGGGGTGGGCGCGGGCCTGCTCCGGGTCGGCGACGATGGGGGCGAGTGTTCCGTCGAAGTCGAGCGCGATGACGGCCCGGCCGGGCCGGGTGAGGATGGCGTCGAGGCCGTCGCGTCCGGCGGGGGTCACGGGTGTCGGCAAGGGTTCCGTGACGTCCGGGGATTGCGGGGTTTCCGAGTGGCTGCCCATGCCCCGACCCTATCCGCGCACCCCCGGGCGCACCCACGGCTCACCGAGTCACACCGGGCGGTGTCAGCGTTCCGCGCGGCGAGTGTCCCGGATGCGGCGGAGGCGGTTCACCGTGATCGGGTCGTGGGCGAGGGCGCGGGGGTCGTCGAGGAGGGCGTTGAGGAGTTGGTAGTAGCGGACGGGGGCGAGGCCGAGCTGCTCACGTATCGCTCGCTCCTTCGCGCCGGGCCCCGCGAAGGAACGGCGCTCCATGGCGAGGATCCCCCGCTCCCTCCCGCTCAGTTCGTCCATGACCGCACCGTAGCTCCCGCCACCGACAACGGAACTACCCCGCGGAGTCCGTCGTGGTCGCCGTCTGCTGGAGCGAGCCGAGGATCCCGGCCGGGCTGCCGTCCGGGGAGACCGCCCTGCCGATCTGCTTCTTGATGTCGGCGCTGACGGAGGCCCAGGACGTCTTGCCGACCGGATAGAGCTGGGAGGAGGGGAGCTCGTCCAGGAACGGGGTGAGGTCCGCGTCGTCGCTGTCCGCCGCCATCGCCTCGGACGCGGACGTCGTGACCGGCAGCAGGTCGTACTCGTGCGAGAAGGCGAGCACGTTCTTCTCGCTGTAGACGTAGTCGAGGAACGTACCGATCTGATCCTGGTGGCCGTTCTTCTTGAAGGCCATCATCCAGTCGGCGACACCCATCGTGGCCCGGGTCTTCCCGCTGACGCCGGGCATCGGCACCATTCCGAACTTCACGCCCTTGTCGGCGGCCATCTTCATCAGCGTGGGGTGCCCGTTGAGCATCCCGACCTCGCCGCGCGCGAACGCCGCGAAGGCGTCTGCGCGATTGAGCTTCGCGGGCGCGACCGGTCCGGTCAGCCCCTTGCCGACCAGGTCGTCCTTGAGCCAGGTGAGGGTGGCGACGTTCTGGGCGGAGTCGAGGCTGTAGGTGCCGACGTCGTCGGTGTAGCCGTCGCCGCCGCTCAGCAGCCACTGCATGGTCTCGGCCTGCGCCTCCTCGGGACCGAGGGGCAGCGCGTACGGGATCTTCACGCCCCGGGCCTTCAGCGCCTGCGCGTCGGCGGCCAGCTCGCTCCAGGTCGTCGGCGCGCTGATACCCGCGGCGGAGAACAGCTTCTTGTTGTAGAAGAGCAGCCGGGTGGAGGCGGCGAACGGCATGCCGTACTGCACCCGGTTCATCTTCCCCGCATCGGTGAGCTGCGCGACGAAGTCGGCCTGGACGGGTATGGAGAGCACTTCTTCGGCCTTGTACAGCTCGCCCTTGTCGGCGTAGTCGGCGTACGCGCCGATCTGCGCCATGTCGGGGGCGTCGCCCCGGTCCACCATCTCCTTGACCTTGCGGTCGACGTCCGTCCACGGGTAGACGCTGACCTCGACCTTGGTCCCGGGGTGGTCGGCCTCGTACGCCTTGACGAGCTTGTCCCAGTACTTCTGGGAGCTGTTGGCCTTGGAGTCCCCGTAGTCGGCGGCCACGAGTCTGAGGGTCACATCCCCCGAACCGGCCGAGCTGCCGCAGCCCGCGAGGGTCGCCGTCATGCCCAACGCGGACGCCGCCGCGATCAGTACCGTTCTACGTCCTGTCCTACGCCGCTGCACCGCGCTACTCCCAACCCCCGGCCGCCCCTGTCCAGAGGCTGTCCGTCTTTGCTTCTGCGTCCGTTGCATCCGTCTCGGAATGCGGATACAAGGTCTACACCACGCGAGTGGACTAGACCTCTCCTGGGGTAAGGGGCGACACTGTCCCCCGTGAGACATGTCATCGCCCTCGATGTGGGCGGCACCGGGATGAAGGCCGCCCTGGTCGGGCCGGAGGGCGAGCTCCTCCACCAGGCCCGCCGCGCCACCGGCCGCGAGCGCGGTCCGGACGCCGTGGTCGACGCGATCCTCGACTTCGCCGCCGAGCTGCGCACCTACGGCGAGCACCACCTCGGCGAGTCCGCGGCGGCCGCCGGAGTCGCCGTCCCCGGCATCGTCGACGCCGGCCGGGGCGTGGCGGTGTACTCGGCCAACCTGGGCTGGCGCGACGTCCCGATGCGCCGGCTGCTCGGCGACCGGCTGGGCGGGGTGCCGGTGGCGCTCGGACACGACGTGCGCACCGGCGGGCTCGCGGAGGGCCGGATCGGCGCGGGGCAGGGGGCCGACCGTTTCCTGTTCGTCCCTCTCGGCACCGGCATCGCGGGCGCGATCGGCATCGACGGTGGCGTCGAGGCGGGCGCGCACGGTTTCGCGGGCGAGATCGGGCATGTCGTCGTACGCCCCGGCGGGACCCCGTGTCCGTGCGGGCAGCACGGCTGTCTGGAGCGGTACGCGTCCGCCGCCGCCGTCAGCCTGGCCTGGGCCGAGGCCTGCGGGGACCCGGCGGCGGACGCCGCCGACTGCGCGAAGGCCGTCGAGTCCGGGGACGCGCGGGCGCGGGAGGTCTGGCAGGACGCCATCGACGCGCTCGCCGACGGGCTCGTCACCGCGCTCACCCTGCTGGACCCGCGCACTCTGATCATCGGTGGCGGACTCGCCGAGGCCGGGGAAACCTTGTTCACACCGCTACGGGCCGCCGTCGAGCGGCGCGTCACCTTCCAGAAACTGCCGTCCCTCGTCCCCGCGGCCCTCGGGGACACGGCCGGCTGCCTGGGCGCGGGCCTGCTGGCCTGGGACCTGCTGAATCAGCCGACCACTTCCCCATCGACTTCGGAGGTAACCACCTGATGGCCCCTAGAACGGTTCTCGCCGGTGCCAGGGTGGTACTGCCCACCGGAGTCGTCGACGACGGTCGTGTGATCGTCGACGGCACACGCATCGCCGGCAGCGCGCCCTCGTCGGCGCGGACACTGGACCTGTCGGGCCACTGGCTCGTCCCCGGCTTCGTGGACCTCCACAACCACGGCGGCGGCGGTGCCTCCTTCACCTCCGGGACCGTCGAGGAGGTCCTGCAGGGCGTCCACACCCACCGGCTGCACGGCACCACCACCCTCGTCGCCTCGACCGTGACCGGTGACATGGACGGCCTCGCCCAGCGCGCCGGGCTGCTCTCCGAGCTGGCCGAGCAGGGCGACATCGCGGGCATCCACTTCGAGGGCCCGTTCATCTCGCCGTGCCGCAAGGGCGCGCACTCCGAGGAACTGCTGCGCGACCCGGATCCGGCCGAGGTCCGCAAGCTGATCGACGCGGCGCGCGGCCGGGCCAGCATGGTCACCCTCGCCACCGAGCTGCCGGGCGGCATCGACTCCGTACGCCTGCTGGCCGAGCACGGGGTGATCGCGGCGATCGGGCACACGGACGCGACGTACGAGCAGACGGTGGAGGCCATCGACGCGGGCGCGACCGTGGCCACGCACCTGTTCAACGCCATGCCCGCGCTCGGACACCGCACGCCCGGCCCGATCACCGCCCTCCTCGAGGACGAGCGGATCACCGTCGAGCTGATCAACGACGGCACCCACCTCCACCCCGCCGCGCTCCAGCTGGCGTTCCATCACGCGGGCGCGGACCGGGTGGCGTTCATCACGGACGCCATGGACGCGGCGGGCTTCGGCGACGGCCGCTACCGGCTCGGCCCGCTGGAGGTCGAGGTCAGCGAAGGGGTCGCCCGGCTGGTGGAGGGCGGCTCGATCGCGGGCTCCACGCTCACCCTCGACCGCGCCTTCCAGCGGGCGGTGACCGTCGACCGGCTGCCGGTCGAGGACATCGTCGCGGCCCTGTCCGCCAACCCGGCCCGCCTGCTCGGCCTGTACGACACGGTGGGCTCGCTGGAACCGGGCAAGGACGCCGACCTGGTGGTCCTGGACGCGGAGTTCACCCTCAAGGGCGTGATGCGCCGGGGCGAATGGGTGGTTGACCCACAACTGGGCTGATTCGCCCTCCGATTGGAACGCGATGTGACGTACGGCGGTCGTCCTGGGACTGGGCCGACCGCCATTGTCTTTGGCATGATCGAGCCTCCGGATTCTCCGGAACTCGAAACTGTCGGCCAGCGCATTCATCGGGGGAGGTCGGTCCGGGTGATCCTCACGGTCACACTGAACACCGCTCTCGACATCACCTATCGCGTACGGTCCCTGCGCCCGCACACCGCGCACCGGGTGACCGAGGTGACCGAACGCCCCGGCGGCAAGGGCCTGAACGTGGCCCGGGTGCTCGCCGCCCTCGGCCACGAGGTGATTGTCACGGGCTTCACGGGCGGCGTGACGGGCCGCACCCTGCGGGACCAACTCACGGACACGCCCGGGGTGGTGGACGCGCTGATCCCGGTCGAGGGGCCGACGCGCCGCACGATAGCCGTGGTCGACACGACGACGGGTGACACCACTCAACTCAACGAACCAGGACCGGAGATCACCCCTGCCGAGTGGGCAGCCTTCCAGGAGGCGTACGAGGTGCTGCTGCGCTCCGCCTCAGCGGTGGCCCTGTGCGGCAGCCTGCCGCCGGGGGTTCCGGTGGGCGCGTACGCGGGGCTGATACGCGCGGCCCGCGCGGCGGCCGTCCCGGTCCTCCTGGACACCAGCGGCGAACCTCTGCGCCGGGGCGTCGCCGCCCGTCCCGACATCGTCAAGCCGAACGCCGACGAACTGGCCGAACTCACCGGCTCCCACGAGCCGTTGCAGGCGACCAGGGACGCCCGCAGGCGCGGCGCGCACGCCGTCGTGGCCTCACTGGGGGCCCAGGGCCTGCTCGCCCACACCCCGGACGGCCTCTGGCGCGCCACCCCACCGCGCCGCGTCCACGGCAACCCGACCGGCGCGGGCGACTCGGCGGTCGCGGGCCTGCTGTCGGGGTTGGTGGAGCGGCTGTCCTGGCCGGACCGGCTGGCCCGCGCGGTCGCCCTGTCGGCGGCGACGGTGCTGGCGCCGGTGGCGGGGGAGTTCGACCGGGGTGCGTACGAGGAGCTGGTGGAACGGGTGTCGCTGACCGGGGAGATCAGCGCGGCCTGAAACCGACCAACTGTGGCCGTCTCCATGAGTGCGACGGCGTCGGCCGATCGGTGAAGTGGGACGGAACGACGGGTTGGGTAGCCGTCCTCTGCGTCGAAGGCGGACGCATCTGAGCCATGCTGGTGACCGTTCCTGGCGTCACCTCGGCGGCCGTCGGAAGCCCACACCTCCGACGGCCACCGAGGTTGGGATCCCCCCAGGGACTCAGCCGCCGGAATTGACCCAGCCGTTGACCAGCCACATCTGGTCGATGAGGGCGTCGCACTGGTTGCCCTGCTCGCACGAGAGCTTGATGGTGTTCGTGCCCTTGTCGAGCTGGATCCAGTTGTAGGTCTTCGTCCAACCCTTCTCGTAGGCGCCCGCGGCGGCGCCCGTCCAGTTCTTCAGGCCGACAGGCGTCTTGGAAGCCGTGCCATTAACCGTGAGGGTGGCGGTGCCGTCCTTGCCGGGGACGCTGTAACCGACGTACACGCTGTACTTGCCGGACTTAGGGATGCCGTTGACGGTCCAGGTGACGGAGGCGCCGACCTGGTTGAAGCCGGTCACGTAGACGCCGCCGTCCGCCTTGGCGCCCTTGACGTCTGACGCGGTGGCGGTTCCCCCGTCCAGCCGCAGGGCCTTCGCGTCGCTCTTCGGCAGGTCCCCCGTGCTCGCGCTGCTGCTGGCCGACTGGCTCGGCTGGGCGCTCTGGGACTGCGACGGGGTGGAACCCGCCGTGTCCTTGCTCTTGTCGTTCGAGTTGCCGTTCATCATCGCGACGCCGATGCCGATGACGACCGCGGCGACGACCGCGATGGCGCCGATCAGCAGGCCCTTGGTGTTCGGTCCGCGGCCACGGCCACCGCCGCCCCCCGACGACTGCCGGCCGGTCGGGGCACCGCCGGGGACCGTCTCGGGTGCCGAGTAGTGCGCGTTCGGCTGGCCGTAGGCGCCCTGCTGCGGCACCTGGCCGTACGGTGCGGTCGGGGCGGCCTGCTGGCCGTACTGCGCGGTCGGGGCCTGCTGGCCGTAACCGGACTGCTGCTGTCCGTACTGGCGCTCGCCGACCGCCCGCACCCGGTTGACCGAGCCGGGGTAGCCGTAGCCGCCGCCTCCGCTGGGCGGAGTGGCGCCGTTGGCCTGACCGTCGGCGTACAGATAGCCGAACGGGTCGTCGTCCTCGGGCGTGCTCGCGCCGTTGTTGCCGGGCGTCATCCCTACGTACTCCTCAACAGGTGCGGTACAGATGCGGTTCACGAAAGGAAGGGCGTAAATGCCGAGCCTACCCGCTCCCAGAGGACCAAACGGGTGGGCTTCCTCGCATCAACCCAGTGACCTGCGACTTATCCGGCGACTTATCCGGCACGCCGATGCTGTTTGGGACGAGACCGTTTCTCGACGTACATCCGTTCGTCAGCGGATTTCAAGACCTCGTCCGCCGTCATGCCACAGTGTGCCCAGCCGATGCCGAAACTGGCGCCCACCCGGACGGCCCGGCCGTCCACACGGATCGGCGGGATGATCGCGTTCCGCAGTCGTACGGCGAGGTCAGCGGCGTCCGCGCGGCCGAGCCCGTCGGCGAGCACCACGAACTCGTCGCCGCCGAGCCTGGCCACCGTGTCGCCGTCCCGGACACCGTTGGTCAGGCGTCTGGCGACCTCGATGAGCACCGCGTCGCCCGCGTTGTGCCCGAAGCGGTCGTTGATCGACTTGAAGCCGTCGAGGTCGCAGAAGAGCACCGCGAGCCCCTTGGTGCCGTCGTCCGTCTCACCCTCGGGCGCGATGGTGTGCACATGGTGGTCGAAGGCGTCGTACGCGTCGAAGCCCGGCGCGAGGTCGAACCCGTGCCCGCTCCCGTTGCCCGCGGTGCCCGCGTCGCCGCCGAGGTGGCCGTCGTAGGCGTTGGCGTTGTGCTCGGCCGCCTGGTCCGCGAACGGGCCGTGCCCGTACGCGGCGTCCAGGGACTCGACCGTGCCCGGCTGAAGGGCTCCGGGGCGCCGGCAGAGGCGGGAGCCCAGGCGGGAGCGCAGCTCGGCCGAGTTCGGCAGGCCGGTGAGCGAGTCGTGCGAGGCGCGGTGGGCGAGCTGAAGCTCGCGGCGCTTGCGCTCCTCTATGTCCTCGACGTGCGTGAGCAGGAAGCGGGGGCCGTCGGCGGCGTCCGCGACCACGGAGTTGCGCAGTGAGACCCAGACGTAGGTGCCGTCGCGGCGGCCGAGTCTGAGCTCGGCGCGCCCGCCCTCGGCGGACGTCCGGAGCAGGGTGCCGATGTCCTCGGGGTGCACGAGGTCGGAGAAGGAGTAGCGGCGCATCGCGGAGGCGGGGCGGCCGAGGAGGCGGCACAGGGCGTCGTTGGTGCGCAGGATGCGGCCGTGCTGGTCGCCGCCCATCTCGGCGATGGCCATGCCGGAGGGGGCGTACTCGAAGGCCTGCCGGAAGCTCTCCTCGCTGGCGCGCAGGGCCTGCTGCTCGCGCTCGAGCCGGACCAGGGCGCGCTGCATATTGGCTCGTAGACGCGCGTTGCTAATGGCGATGGCGGCCTGGAAGGCGTACATCTGGAGCGCCTCACGCCCCCACGCGCCGGGGCGCCGTCCGTTGCGCGGCCGGTCCACGGACAGGACGCCGATCAGCTCACCGGTGCTGCCCCCGGAGATCCCCGGGGTGTACATGGGCGCGAAGAGGCGGTCGGAGGGGTGCCACTCGTCCTCGAAGCGGGGCGCGGGCCCGTCGGTGTACCACTGCGGTACGTCGTCGTCGTCGAGGACCCAGCCCTCGGTGTGCGGAATGAAGCGCAGATCACCCCAGGCCTCGCCCATGTTCAGCCGGCGGTCCCAGGAGGTGCGGGAGCCGACCCGGCCGGTGATCAGTGCTTCGGCGGCGGAGTTGCCGGCGAGCGCGGCCACCACGAGGTCGCCGTCGGGGCGTACGAGATTGACACACGCCAGCTCGTAGCCGAGGCCCGTGACCACGCCGTCGGCGACGGTCTGCAGCGTGTCCGCCAGGCTCCGCGCGGTGTTCATGTCCGCCATCACCTGATGCAGCTGCCGCAGGGTCGCAAGACGGACATAGGGCTCCGACTCGGTCTCCATTCGCCCTCCCCTCGAGACCTCGCAGCAACTCCAGGGTTGTCTTCGGCGTACCTGGTTCTCTTACGGTTCTCTCGCGTACTACTTGGTAGCTTCGTGCATAGCTTCCCCGCCACTGAATCACAGCGCGCTGCCCACTCGGTACACAGGGTCAACAAAATATGGCTCCTGTGACTCAAGTCACAGCAGAAGATGAGCAATTGAGTGGGGTTTCTGCATTTCCCCCGTGTGTTTACTGAACGCTTATTTGGACGCTGTGTAGACACTGTGAGCAGTTGTGTCCGTCCCGAGACCTAGGACCGGCTCAGGGCCAGGCTTAGGACCCGGCTCGGACCGAGGCCCGATGTGGCACCCCGGGGTCGGAGACTAGCGTTTCGGCGTGCTGAACACTCCCTCTGCCGCTCCACTCACCCCCTCCGTGCATGCTGAGGGGGTGAGCAACGACGAGTTCCGTGCCGCCATGTCCCGGCTGGCCGCGGGTGTGGTCCTGGTGACCGCGCACGAGCCCGCGCTGGACCCGGACGGCCCCGGCGGCGAGGACGTCGGCATGACGGCGACGGCCTTCCTGTCCGTCTCCCTGGACCCGCCACTCGTCATGGTCAGCCTGCGCGAGGGCTCCCGCATGGACGACCTGCTGGACGAACAGCCCCTGTGGGCCGTCTCCGTACTCTCCGAGAGCCAGCGCCACATCGCGGGCCGCTTCGCCATGAAGGGCCGCATCAGCGACCGCCTGCTCTTCGAGGACATCCCGTACGTCCGTGGCGAGACGTCCGGGGCACTCCTGGTGGGCGGCGCCCTGGCGACCCTGGAGTGCCGCACCGAGCAGCGGGTCGCCGCCGGTGACCACACCCTCGTCATCGGGCGGGTGCTGGCCGCCTCGGTACCGAGCGGGGACGGCGGACCGCTGCTGTACTTCAAGGGGCGCTACCGGCAGTTGGGCTGACGCCCTTTCTTCGGGGCCCGGGGGCCGGGGGCTACCGGTCGAGGACGGTGACGTCCAGCCCGGCCAGCCGCCCCGGGTCGTTGAGGATGTCGATGACGGCGATCCTGTCGTGCACGACCGTGAAGGCGAGGACACCGACGGGGCGTCCCTCCGCGACCACGACCACACCCGCGGCGCCGTTGACGAGGGCGGGCCGCGCGATCCGGGCCAGGTGCGCGTACCCGCTCGCCCCCGAGGCCACGGCGATCGCACCGGCCGTCACGCCGGCCGCGCTCCGCGCCACCACGTCCGGGTCGAGCACGGCGACGAGCGCGTCGAAGTCACCCTCCCGCGCCGCCGCGAGGAACGCGTCCACGACCGCCCGCTGTCGCGCCAGGTCGGGATCGGGCGCGGGCGCCCCGCCCTGGACCCTGCGCCGGGCCCGGCTGGCGAGCTGACGGGACGCCGCCGACGTACGGCCCACGAGGGGCGCGATCTCCTCGAAGGGCACCGCGAACAGGTCGTGCAGCACGAAGGCGAGCCGTTCGGCGGGCGTCAGCGTCTCCAGTACGACCAACAGGGCGAGGCCCACCGAGTCGGCGAGCAGCGCCTCCTGTTCGGGGTCGATGCCCGAGACGGGGCTGAGCACCGGCTCCGGCATCCGGACGCCGGGCCCTTCCGCCAGGGGGCCGAGCGGCTCCTCACCACGACTTCGGCGGGAGCGCAGCATGTCGAGACAGACCCGGCCGACGACGGTCGTCAGCCAGCCGCCGAGGTTGTCGACCCGGTCGGCGTCGACGCGGCTGAGCTTGAGCCAGGCCTCCTGGACGGCGTCGTCGGCCTCCGCGAGCGAGCCGAGCATGCGATAGGCGACGGCGCGGAGGTGAGCGCGGTGGGATTCGAATCGCGCGGCGAGAAATTCGTTCGCGTTCGCGCCGTCCTTCGCGTTCTCGGCCTTCTTCGCGTTCGCGTTCTTCGCATTCTTGTCGTCATTCCCGTTCTCTCCGGGAAATTCGCTGTCGCTCATACGTCACATCTCCTGGTCGCCGCCGCGGTCCGGCACGGACTTGCCCGTCATGGCATTGACGGACCGCGGCCTGCTGATGTGACGTCACGTCTCGGGGACGGCGCTCAGCCGCAGCCGGCTGCCGTCCCCGGAGCGCTCCACTTCGACCTCGTTCACGGAATCGTCCGCGAAGCGGAGGGTGAAGTACGGACTGGCCTCGATCAGGAACTGCATGTCCTCCCGCGCGCCGCTGTCCAGCGGCGCGGAGACGACGGCGTCCCACGCACGGGCGTCGGGCACGGCGGCCTGCCGCAGCCGGACGGGGATCCGCGCCAGGCAGGTCGATCGATTGGCCCACCACTCCAGGTGCGCCCTGTCCTCGTATCCGTCCATTCCATGAGATTAGCGACAACTCGCCACAAAGGCCTGTCGCCTCATGGCGTCTCATGCCTATGGCAGTGGCCGACACGCCCGCTGAAGACTCTCGGGCCTAACCCCAGTCGCGTCCGGAGCGGCCCCGCTTGGTGTCGGAGCGTTGCTTCTTCTCGCGCAGCCGCCGCTCGTTGATCCCCCGGGGGATGCGGGTGGCCCGGCGGGGCTTGGGCGGTGGCGCGGTGGCCTCGGCGAGCAGGGAGGCGAGCCGTACGGCCGCGGTCTCCCGGTTGCGCCACTGCGACCGGTGTTCGGACGCGCGGACGCTGATGACGCCGTCGACGAGCCGCCCGGCGAGCTTGACGAGGGCGCGCTCCTTCCAGACCGGGGGCAGCGCCTCGGTCTTCGCGAGGTCGAACCTCAGCTCGACCTGCGAGTCACTGGTGTTGACGTGCTGTCCGCCGGGCCCGCCGGAGCGGGAAAAACGCCACAGGAGCTCGGCCTCGGGGAGGGAGACGGAGCCGCGGATGACGTAAGGACCGGACATGGGTCCATGGTCGCGTGGATGTCCGGTCCACGTCACCCCGTTTTCGCCGCCACGTGTCCGCCAAGAGGGTAAAGAAAGTAAAGAGGGCAGGAACCTTCGACACCCCTCTTGGCGTTCTTAGGGGTAGCTGTAGCTTCGTGCCCGTACGAAGCCCATACGTACGGGCACAGCGCACGTACGTAACGAGGGAAGGGACTCCCAACAATGGCTGTAAGCCTGTCCAAGGGTGGCAACGTCTCGCTCACCAAGGAGGCTCCGGGCCTGACCGCCGTCACCGTGGGCCTCGGCTGGGACGTCCGCACCACCACGGGCACCGACTTCGACCTCGACGCCTCGGCCATCGCGGTCAACACCCAGGGCAAGGTCTACTCCGACGCCCACTTCGTCTTCTTCAACAACAAGCAGACCCCGGACCAGACCATCGTCCACACCGGCGACAACCGCACGGGCGAGGGCGCGGGCGACGACGAGGCGATCAACGTCAACCTGGCGGGCCTCCCCGCCGACGTCGACAAGATCGTCTTCCCGGTCTCCATCTACGACGCGGAGAACCGCTCGCAGAACTTCGGCCAGGTCCGCAACGCCTACATCCGCATCCTCAACCAGGCCGGCGGCACCGAGATCGCCCGCTACGACCTGAGCGAGGACGCCGCCACCGAGACGGCCATGGTCTTCGGCGAGCTCTACCGCAACGGCGCGGAGTGGAAGTTCCGCGCGGTCGGCCAGGGTTACGCCTCGGGCCTCGTGGGCATCGCCCAGGACTTCGGCGTCAACGTCTGATCCGTACAAGGCGGTTGAAGGAGCCCCTGACCCGGGACACCGGGCCGGGGGCTCCTCGCGTTCCCACAGCCCACAGCCCACCACCCTCGCTCCCTGTCCCATAGGGATATCCCCACGTTCCGAACAAGTTACTGAAACCTTCAAGCATTCACCTCTAGGCTCCCAGGCGTCCCACCCACCCCCCACGGGAAACGGAGCCCCCACCTCATGTCCCACTCCATGTCCGACTTATCGGACGAGCACTGTACGGACGACAGCGCTCCCCCCACCGTCCTGATGGACAACCAGGCACTCGACGACTTCCTCACCGCCGCGGTCACCGAGTACCAGCTCATCACCCCCCGAACCCCCCTCCCCTGCTTCGCCCTCCTCCTGGGCAACGCCGGCCGGGGCACCCTCCACATCGAACGCGTCGCCTTCGGCCGCAACGCACGCACCTCGGACCCGGCCGCCCGCCTCGAGTTCAGCGAGACGATCGTGCCCCGCTTCGGACCGGCCTACGAGAACGAGCACCGCGCCTGGTGGATCGACTCCCGGGACCTCCTCAAGGCCTCCAAGGAAGCGGACGCCCTGGGCCTGGAACTGCTGGGCTCCATCCACATGCACCCCGACTGGCACCGCATAGGGCCGCCGCAGGAACGCGCCGTCGTCCTCAGCGAGCGCCCCACTCCCATGGACCGCCACGTCTTCGGGCAGACGGCCTGGCCGATCAACATCATCTGCTACCTGGAGCGCCGGGCCGACGCGTTCTACCACGCGCTCGCGGCCTGGGCCCCGCCCCCGGCCGAACATCTCGACAGCGACTGCACCGAACTCCCCCTGCGCGTCCGTACGAGCACCGCGGTAGGTGTCTGACGTCATGACGACCGCCGAAACGCACTCGATCCACGCCCTGTGGGAAACAATGGCCCGCGCCTGGGCATCGGCCGACGCCGCGCTCTTCGCCTCCGTCTTCTCCCCGGACTGCGACTTCACCACCGTGCGGGGGGACAAGCCGCCGGGCCGGGCGGGCATCGCGGCCGGCCACGACCGCCTGTTCCGCACCCGGTACGCCTCGACGCGCCTGGACGTGAGGATCGTCGCCGTCCGTCACCTGCGCCCCGACCTGGCGACGGTCGAGGCCGAGTCGACGGTCCTCACCGCCGCGGACACGCCCCTGGCGAAGACACACGCCCTGGCGATAGCGGAACGGACCGCCACCGGGGACTGGCACCTCACCGCGTTCCACAACATGATCCCGGCGATCCCGAAGGAGACAGCCGCCGTGCCGCAACCCGCCGAGTCCGAACAGGCCCGTCCCAAGCTCCGCCACCTGGCGATCGTCGCCAAGGACCCGGAGAAATTGGCCGCCTTCTACACGTCGATCTTCTCGATGGAACTCTTCCACCGGGACCCCGACGGCAGTTGCTTCCTCTCCGACGGCCACCTCTCCCTGGCCCTCATCAAGCACCGCCTCGACGGCGACACCCCGCTCGGCATGAACCACTTCGGTTTCCACATCTCCGACACGGAAGCCACCTCGGCGGCCCTGGTCGAAGCGGGCGCGGACAAGCCCGCCGAACGCTTCACCGACCGCCCCTTCGCCGAATACCGGGCCATGGACCCGGAGGGCAACTGGTTCGACCTCTCCGAACACGGCTTCGGCGGCCCCCGCCCCCCGTCCACCCCTGACAAGACCTGACCGTCCCCCGCTCCTCCTCACCCGTGCCCGGCCACCACCGGGCACGGGACCGAGTGACCAGTGCAGCGGCAGGCAAGGTCTGCCCGCCGGGGCGAACGTTGCCTGTCGCGGCACTAGCCTGCACCGCGTGATTCTCGAAGCCCTCGCACCCGGCCACGACATCCCCGTCGCCCTCCTCACCGAACTCACTTCCCTCTACGCCTCCCAGCACGAGTTCTTCTCCCTGAGCGGGGACTTCCCCGACGCCCACGACATCCGGCCGGAGCAGGTCGCGGCGGCGCTCACCGAGGAGATGGCACATCCGGGTGTCGAGGTGCTGCTCGCGCGGAGTGCGGAACTGCTCGTCGGGGTCGCGATCACCCTCGCGCACCACCCTGACCCCACCGATCCGGATCCGTGGATCGGACTGCTGATCGTGGACGCGAGGGAGCGGCGGAAGGGCTACGGGCGTGAGCTCGTGGCGCTCGTCGAGGAACGGTTCCGCCGCGCGGGCCGAGAAGCCGCCCGCCTCGCCGTCCTCGACAACAACCCCCGGGGCCTCGCCTTCTGGACCGCCCTCGGCTACGAGACCATCGGGCACCGCGAGGACCGCCAACTGGGCCGCCCCTGCGCGGTGCTGCGCAAAGCGCTGAACGGGAGGACCTGAGTCACGCCCGGGACGGCTTGCCCTCTCCGTACAGCCAGTCCTTCCAGATGCCACTGAAGTCCTTGTCCGGGGCCTTCTTCTCGACGTACGCCGTGAAGTCGGCCGTGGACGCGTTGGCGTGGCGGTGGGTGGCGGCCCAGCCCTGGATGATGTCGTAGAACGTGTCGTCGCCGACGGTCCGGCGGATCTTGTGCAGGACCATCGCGCCGCGGTCGTAGACGGGCGGGTCGGAGATGTGGGCCGCGCTGGAGGGCCTGGCGGGCGGAAAGGCCCAGACCGCCTTGTTCTTCTCGGGGGTGTCGTAGTAGTCGCCCCGGTAGAGGGAGTTGAAGATCTCGTCGGCGCTCTCGCCGTCGTGGTCCTCCTGATACAGCCACTCCGCGTATGTGGCGAAGCCCTCGTTGAGCCACATGTCCTGCCACGACTTGGGCGTGACGGAGTCGCCGTACCACTGGTGGGCCAGTTCGTGGACGAGGGTGCCGGTGTCCGGGGCGCCGGGGAAGACGGGGCGGGTCTGGGTCTCCAGGGCGTAACCCGCGTCGTCGCCTCGGTCCACGATCGCGCCCGTCGAAGAGAAGGGGTACGGGCCGAAGTTGTACGCCTCCCAGTCCATGATCTCGGGGATCTCGGACAGCACCTTCTTCGCGGCCGCGGTCTGCGTCGGGTCCACCGCGACATACACGGGCAGGCCGTTCTTCGTCGTCGAGCGCGTGATGACGTACCGGCCGATCGCGACCGTGGCGACATAGCTGGCCATGGGTTCGGCGGTGTGCCAGGTGAAGGTCTTGCGGCCGTCGGCCGCCGTCGTCTCGCTCTTCAACTCGCCGTTGGAGACCGCCTGCAGGCCCTTCGGGACGGTGACGGCGATGTCGTACGTCGCCTTGTCGGAGGGGTGGTGGTTGCCGGGGAACCAGGCCATCGAGCCGGTGGGTTCACCGAGGGCGAGGGCGCCGTCGGCCGTGCGCAGCCAGCCCTCCTGCGAGCCGTCCGGGTCGGTGAGCGTCTCGGGGGTGCCGGAGTAGCGGACCGTCGCGCGGAACGTCTCGCCCCTGTCGAGGTCGCTGTGCGGGCGCACGGTCAGCTCCTGGCCCGCCCGGTTCCAGCGGGCCTCCTTGCCCTCGACGGTGACGGCGGCGACGTCCATGCCCTTCAGGTCCAGGTCGAAGGCGCTGAGGTTCTGGGTGGCCCGGGCGGTGATCTCGGCGGTGCCGTCGAGATGGCGCGCCTTGGGGTCGTAGGAGAGGGTCAGGGCGTAGTGCGTGACGTCGTAGCCACCGTTGCCCATCTTCGTGAAGTACGGATCCCGGACCCCGGTGGCACCGGGCTTGCCGTGCACACCACCGCCGCCGCACGCGGTGAGGGTGAGCGCGAGAGCGAGGGCCGGGGCCGGGGCAAAGCGGACGGCGATGGAAGATCGGGGCACACCAGCGATCCTACGAGGCCCTGACAACCCCACTCCAGGCCGCGCGCGTCTTGCGGAGCGGGGCCCCGTCCCCGGAGCCGTACCCCCTCCCCCAGGCCCATGACACCATCACCTACGTGCTCGACATCGGCTACGCCCTCTCCAACCGCTTCCCCGACCCCCCGCAGACCGACTACCGCCGCGCGGACGTCCACGCGCTGCGGCACGACCTGTTCTGCGGTGACGTCTATCTCGCCGACACCAAGGCGGACCGGGAGCTGTCCACAGCCTGGGGATGGGTGCCGGTGCTCGACTTCGCGTGGGCCCTGTGCGACATCGTGGAGCAGCTCGACCGGGACCCGCGCGGCAGCCGTGCCTCGCGCCCCCAGCACGCGGAGCTCGACTTCACCGAGTCGACGGACCGCATGCTCTTCGAGCGGCGCTTCGGCTGGGTGGACATCGAGGCCGACTGGATGCCGGGCGAAGAGGAGCCGCTGACCTTCTCCCACTCCGCACTCCGCCGCGAGGCCCGCGACTTCCTGCACGACCTGATCGCCGACCTCACGGACCTGCACGACGACCTCGCCGAGAACCCGGCGATCTGGACCCTTCAGGCCCGCTTCCCCCGAGTGGGCTGAGACCCCCGTACCCCCCCACTCGGCCCCGACTCCTTACGCTCCCGGTCCCGGTCCCCCGTCCACCCGCACCCCCAGTGCCGCGGCGAACACGGGCGCCAGGTCGAGCAACTGGCTCGGACTGATCACCGCCCCCGCCAGCCGGTCCACGCCCCGAGCGATGTCCAGCTCCGCCGCGTGGCGCAGGTCCACGTCCGTCAGGGTGGCCGCGGTGAGGTCCGCCCCCTTCAGGACGCAGTCCACGAACTCCACGCGCTCCAGCCGGGCGCCCCCGAAATCCGGCTCGACCAGCACGCATCCCTCGAAGACGACGTCCTTGAGCCGGGCCTTGCGCAGGTTCAGGTAGTCGATCTTGCCGCCGCGGATCAGAACCCGCTCCAGCACCGCCCCGTGCAGCTGCACCCCGCCCAGCCGGGCGTCCACCAACTCGACGTCGCGCAAGGTCGACTCGGCGAGATCGGTGCCCACGCCCCGTATGCCCGTCAGGACCGAGTCCAGCAGCCGCGCGTGGTGCAGTCGCGTCTCGTCCAGCGCGCACCCCGTCAGGGCGCAGTCCATGAAGGTCGCTCCCGCGCCGTCCTGCCCGACGAAGTCCGCCTCCCGGAACTCCAGCCCGTCATAGTCCCCGTCCGGCTCCAGCTCGGAGCCGTCATGGGGTTCCAGCGGCGGCAGCCGCACCTCCGGCCGCCGCGCCCCCTGGCCCCGCCCGCTCGCCCCGCCCGCCGCTTTTCGCACCATGCCCCCATCCTGCACTCCGCCACTGACAACACCCCCGACCCGCGCCCGTGACCACGCCCCGCACCCGCGCCTTGACCTCAAGCGCGCTTGAGGCTGAACGCTGAGCCGCACCACCACCGAGCAGTCGAGCACGCCTGAGCACGTCAGCGAGGGAGACCGTCATGCACGCCATCCGCCTGCACAGCTTCGGCCCGGCCGAGAACCTCACCTACGAGAAGACCGAGGATCCCGAGCCGGGCCCGGGCCAGGTGCGTATCGCCGTGGCCGCGGCCGGTGTCCACCTCCTGGACGCCGCCCTGCGCGCGGGCGCCCGGGGCCCGGCGCCCGCCCCCACGCCGCTGCCCACGATCCCCGGCCGTGAGGTCGCCGGCACCGTCGAGTCCCTCGGCGCGGGCGTCGAGGGCCACTGGCTCGGCAGGCCCGTCGTCGCCCACCTCGGATTCGCCCCCGGGGGCTACGCCGAGCTGGCCGTCACCGACGTCGACCGCCTGCACGAGATCCCGGGGAACCTGGACTTCGCCCAGGCCGTCGCCATGATCGGCACGGGCCGTACGACGATGGGGATCCTCCGGTTCGCCGAGCTGGGCCCCGGCTCCGTGGCCCTGATCCCCGCCGCCGCGGGCGGTATCGGCACCCTGCTCGTGCAGTACGCCCGGCACACGGGTGCCACCGTGATCGGTCTCGCGGGCGGCCCGGAGAAGGTGGCCCGCGTCCACGAGAACGGCGCCGACCTGGCCGTCGACTACAAGGACGCCGACTGGCCGGACCGGGTCCGCGCCCATCTGGGAGGGAAGCCGGTCACGGTCGTCTTCGACGGTGTCGGCGGTGACGTCGCCCGCGCCGCCGTCGGCCTCCTCGGCCCCGGCGGGAGACACCTCGTCTTCGGCTGGTCGGGCGAAGGCATCCGGAGCGGCGGCCCGCTGCTCGTGGAGGGCGTGTCCGAGCAGGTCCTCGGGCCCGTGATGCTGCGCGGGGCGGGCGGTCCCGACCCTGTCCGCACCCTGGAGCTGAGGGCTCTCGCCGAAGCCGCCGCGGGCCGCCTCACCCCGGCCGTGACCCGTTTCCCGCTGGCCGCCGCGGCCGCCGCCCACCGAGCCCTGGAGACCCGCGCCACCCTCGGAAAGGTGGTTCTGGAGCCATGAACCGGGATCACTGTCCGGAAAGATGCGATACATACCAATTCATGGTCTTCTGGGCAAGTGAGCGCCCCCCGATCAGGTGAACGCGGAGCCCCTGGAGCCTCCCAAGGCGCCGACTCCCGCCGCTGGTGGGGCCTGGTGATCATCGCCCTCGCGCAACTGATGGTCGTCCTCGACGCGACCATAGTGAACATCGCGCTTCCCTCCGCGCAGCGCGCTCTGGGCATGTCCGACGGCAACCGGCAGTGGGTCATCACCGCGTACACGTTGGCCTTCGGCGGTCTCCTGCTGCTCGGCGGGCGGATCGCGGATCTCGTCGGCCGCAGACGCACCTTCGTCTGCGGCCTCATCGGCTTCGCGGCCGCCTCCGCGATCGGCGGCGCGGCCGACAACTCCGCCATGCTCTACGGCGCCCGCGCCCTCCAAGGCGCCTTCGCCGCCGTCCTGGCCCCCTCCGCGCTCAGCCTGCTGACCACCACCTTCACCCACCCGAAGGAGCGCGGAAAGGCCTTCGGCGTCTACAGCGCCCTCGCGGGCAGCGGCTCGGCGATCGGGCTCATCATGGGCGGGCTGCTGACCGAGTACCTGAACTGGCGCTGGTGCCTGTACGTCAACATCCCCATAGCCGTCGTCGGGGTCTTCGGCGCGTTCGCGCTGCTGCCCGACCCCCCGGGCAACGCCCGCGCCCGGCTCGACATCCCCGGTGTGCTGCTCGGCTGCGGCGGACTGGTCACGATCGTCTACGGAGTCAGCGAGGCGGAGGCGCGCGGCTGGACGGACCCGCTGGTGCTGGCCCTCCTCGCGGGCGGAATCGTGCTGCTGACCGCGTTCGTGTACTGGCAGACGAGGGCCCCGAGCCCGCTGCTGCCCCTCCACATCATCAAGGACCGCACGCGCGCGGGCTGTTTCCTGACGATGGCCCTCGCCGTCATCGGCATGTTCGGCATTTTCCTGTTCATGACCTACTACTTGCAGGTCGTCCTCGGATACTCGCCCGTGTGGACGGGCCTGGCCTTCCTGCCCATGACGGCCGCGATCGTCATCTGTACGACGCAGATCTCGGCGCGGCTGCTGCGCCGGGTGGCACCGCGCGTGCTGATGGTCCCCGGAGCGCTCCTCGCGGCCTCCGGGATGCTGTTCTTCACCCACATCACGGTCAACGCCGACTACGCGGGCCGGCTGCTGCCCGGTCTGATCCTGATGGGCCTCGGCATGGGCCTGATCTTCATGCCGATCTTCGCCACCGCCACCGCCGGGGTCGCCCCGCAGGACTCCGGCGCTACCTCCGCGACCGTCAACACCTCACAGCAGGTGGGCGGTTCGATCGGTACGGCCCTGCTGAACACCATCGCCACCACCACCGGCGCGGCCTACATCACCGCGCACCTCACCAACCCCGCCCGGAAGACCCTGATCGTCCGCGAGGGCGTCGTGCACGGCTACACGGTCGCCATCTGGTGGGCCGCCGGAATCATGCTCCTGGCCGGTCTGGTCGCGGGCCTCATGGTCACCGCGAGGACCCCCGCGCAGGCGGCCGCACCGGCCCCCGTGCCCGAGTCAGTCCCCTGAACCCGGCTTCCCCGGCTCCCCCAGCTGCCGCAGCGCCCCGTCCGTCAGCCGGTACACCGTCCACTCGTCCTGCGGACGGGCGCCCAACGCCTCGAAGAACTCGATGGAAGGCCGGTTCCAGTTCAGGACCGACCACTCCAGACGCTCGTACCCGCGCTCGGCGCAGATCCGCGCCAGCTCGGTGAGCAGCGCCTTCCCGTGCCCGCCGCCGCGCGCCCTGGGCCGGACGTACAGGTCCTCCAGGTAGATCCCGTGCACCCCGCGCCAGGTCGAGAAGTTCAGGACCCACAGCGCGAAGCCGACCGGTTCCCCCGCCGCCTCCGCGATGTGCGCGAACGCGGCCGGCCGCTTCCCGAACAGCGCCTCGTGCAGCTGCTGCCGGGAGGCCTTCGCCTCGTCCGGCACCTTCTCGTACTCGGCGAGTTCACGGACCATCGCGTGGATGGCGGGGATGTCGTCGGGGGTCGCGGTGCGAATCATGGGCGCAGTTTCACACACACGTGAAGGGCCCCTCGTAGAGGGACAGAGGCCGCCCGGTGATCAGTGCCGGCCCGCGACGCGGTCCGCCATCCGTGCGAGCCGCGACGACTGCGCACTGTGCGTGGTGAGTTCCCGGCGGTCGGCCGTGCGGTAGGTGGCGTACATCCCCTGCACGCCCACCCAGCGAAACGGCTCCGGCTCCCACTTGCGGACCTTGTGGTCCACCCACGGGAGGGCGGTCAGGTCGGTCGGGCCCGCCTGGCCCGAGTCCTGCTGGATCAGGTCCCGCAGGGTGCGCGCCGCGAGATTCGTCGTCGCGACGCCGGATCCGACGTAGCCGCCCGCCCAGCCGAGGCCGGTGGAGCGGTCCAGGGTGACGGTGGCGCACCAGTCACGGGGGACGCCTAGGACGCCCGACCAGGCGTGCGCCACCCGTACGCCGGCCAGGGAGGGGAAGAAGCGGACCAGGATCTCGTGGAGGGCGTCGATGGTCGCCCGCTGGGTGCGGCCGTCGTTGTCGGTGCGCGAGCCGAAGCGGTACGGGACGCCCCGGCCGCCGAGCGCGATGCGGTCGTCGGCGGTGCGCTGGGCGTACATGTAGGCGTGCGCCATGTCGCCGAGCGTCTCGCGGCCCTCCCAGCCGATCGTCGCCCACTGCTCGGGGGTCAGCCGCTCGGTCGCGATCATGGAGGAGTTCATGGGCAGCCAGGTGCGTTTCTGGCCCTTCAGGGAGGCCGTGAAGCCCTCCGTGCAGCGCAGGACATAGGGGGCGCGGACCGTGCCGTACGGCGTCACCGCGTGCTTCGGGCGGATCTCCGTGACCGGCGTCTTCTCGTGGATCGTGACGCCGAGTGCCTCGGCGGCCGCCGCCAGCCCCTTGATGAGCTTCACCGGGTGCAGACGCGCCCCGTGCGGGGTCCAGGTCGAGCCGACCGCGTCCGCGACCCGGACGCGCTCGACGGTCTCCCGGGCACCGTAGAGCTCGCGGTCCTTCTCGCCGTACGAGAGCTCGTGCTCGTGGAAGGCCTTCAGACGGGCCAGCTGGGCGGGCGTGTAAGCCACTTCGAGGACACCGCCCTGGTGGACGTCCGCCTCGATGCCCTCCTCGGCGGCGACCCGGACGACCTCGTCGACCGTCTCGTTCATCGCCTTCTGAAGGCGGACCGCCGCCTCGTGGCCGTGCAGCTTGGCGTACCGGTCGCGGCCCGCGATGCCGTTGTAGAGCCAGCCGCCGTTGCGCCCGGAGGCGCCGTAGCCGCAGAACTTCTGCTCCAGGACGGTGACACGCAGGAAGGGGGCCGACTTCTTGAGGTAGTACGCGGTCCACAGACCCGTGTAGCCGCCGCCGACGATCACGACGTCGGCGGTCGCGTCACCCGCCAGAGGCTCACGGGGCTCGGGCAGACCGTCGTCCGCGTACCAGAAGGAGATGCCGCCGTTGACCGCGCCGCTTCCTGTGCTGCTGCTCATGGGCGGGACGTTAACCCCTGAGGGTGGCCACTGTCTCCTTCGGATTCCATGCTTTTCCGCGGCCTCTGACCAGCGGATAGCAGCAGAGACCTATCAGGATCGATATGAAATGCCCGAAATCGGTGAAGGTGCGGCCGGTGAGCAGCGGCAGGCCGTAGACGACGAGGATCACCGTCAGATAGAGGTACCGCCACGGCGCCGCGACCCGGTACGTGAGGACCCCCATGGCGCCCGCCAGCGCGTAGCTCACCCCGATGTCCAGGGTGTCGACCGCCGAGTGCGGCGCCGCCCCGCGCCGGATCGCGCCCAGCAGCGCCCCCTCGCTGATCAGCGTCGCCATGACGTGCGCGGCCACCGCGACCGCCAGCCAGCGCAGGGTGCCCAGCCAGCGCTCCGCCTGGGCGTGGAAAACGGTGAAGAGGACGGCGTACGGCAGCCAGAAACCGCCGTCGATCCACATCGCACTGGTGATCAGCACCCGCACGGGGTTGTCCGACAGCTCGTGGATGTTGGTGGACCGCTGACGCAGGAAGTCCTCTTCGAAATCCGGAGACATGTGGTGCAGAGCCACGGTCGTGACGAAGAGGATCGCCAGCCACACGTAGGTACCGGGGGCACTGCGCATGTAGCTCCCGGCGCGGCGCAGGACCCCGTTAATTCGCATGAGCCGCTTCACCACCGCACGTAGGCTCGGCCCCGTGATCGACGTGCCGGTGGGCCTGGCCGCCTCGCAGGCCAAGTACAACGGAGCGGCGGGGCGCGCCTTCGTCGCCGGGCTGCCCGAGCGCGCCGCGCACTTCCTGGAGCGCTGGGAGCTGCGCCTCGATGGCCCCTCCATGCACGGTGTCACGGCGCTGGTCCTGCCGGTACTGCGGGCCGACGGCACCCCGGCCGTGCTCAAGCTCCAGCTCCCGGACGAGGAGAGCGCGGGTGAGCCGGCGGCCCTGCGTGTCTGGGACGGCGGCGCGGCCGTACGCCTCCTCGCCCACGACGAGGCCACCTGCACCCTGCTGCTCGAACGACTCGACCAGACTGGCTCGTTGGCGCACCTCCCCGACACACGCGAGGCCGCCCTGGTCGTCGCACGGCTGCTGGCCCGGCTGACGGCCGCGCCGGCGCCGAAGGGGATGCGGCGGCTCGGTGACATCGCGGAGGCCATGCTGGAGCGGGTGCCGGGGGCCCTGAAGCTGATCGTGGACCCGGCGGAGCGTCGTCTCGTCGAGGACTGCGCGGCGGCGGTGCGCGAGGTGGCGACCGAACCGGGTGACCGTCTCCTCCACTGGGACCTCCATTACGACAACGTCCTCCAGGACCTCCAGGCCCCCGACGGCCTCCAGGACGGGGACGCCCGCTCCGTCGGCCGCGGGCCCTGGGTCGCCATTGACCCCAAGCCGCTCGCGGGCGACCCCGGCTTCGACCTCTGCCCGGCGCTCGGCAACCGCTTCGAGCCCGCAGAGATCCGCTGGCGCTTCGACGCGATGACCGACGTCATGGGCCTGGATCGCGAGCGGGCCCGTGCCTGGACCCTCGGTCGTGTCCTACAGAACACTCTGTGGGAAATCGAGGACGGCCGCCCGCTGGAGGCGGTCCAGCTGGAGATCGCGCGCCGGCTGCGGGGCGCTCCACAGCCGACGCGCGGAGCCTAGGCCCTCCTTCGGCTCAGGCCCGGTCGGCGAGAGCACGTCCCAGTGCCAGCGGATCGGCCTGTCCGTTCAGTTCGCCGTGCAGGGCCATCGCCAGTTCCGGGCGGGCCAGCAGGGCGTCTCCCGCCGGGTCTCCGGCGGCCCGTGCCGCCAGGCCGAGCCCCACCCAGGTCTCGGGATCGCCGTCGCCGCGGCCGATGCGCGCACGGAACGCGGTCAGGGCCTCGGCGGTGCGGCCTTCCACCAGGGCGATGTCCTCGGGACGCGCGCCGGCGACCACCGCGCCGGGATCGTCCCGCAGCGCCGCGAAGCCCTCGGGGTCCGCCAACAGCCATCGCAGCAGCACCGCCCGGGTGTCGATGCCCCGCGCCGGACTGCCCGGCACGGGCTCGGGCCGGGGGTCGTCCGTCGTCCTGGGCAGCGGGTTTCCGTCGGTCCAGGCTGCCGCGTGGGCGCGGAGGATCCCCGGCGCGGGCCGCAGATGGCAGGCGCGCCAGGTCGCACGGTGGTCGGCGACCGCCAGGGCCGCCGCGGCCCGGGCCCGGGAGTCGACCGGTTCGTCCAGCCAGGGCTCGATGCGCCGCGTCAGCTCGGCCACCAGCCGCCGCCCCAGATCGTTGAGGCCGTCCGCCGAACCGACGGCGTGCAGCGCGTACGCGGTCTGGCTCCGCCACAGTGCGAACTCGAACTGCCCGAGGGCGTGGCCGCGCCGCCGCCAGAACGCGGTGACGCCGAAGAAGGCGTACACGCCCTGGAGGAGGCCACCCAGGGGGCGGGGGTCGTCGCGCCAGGGGGCGTAGTGGAGCCGGGTGTCCTGGTCGTCGAACAGGGTGAACAGGTGCATGAACGCGCTGAGCTTGTTGTGCTGGAACTCGTGCACCAGCGTCGAGGCGAACTGCTCGGCGTCGTCCGGGGCCGACGCCAGGGCGGTGCCGAAGGCATCACCGGAGGACGCGCTGTGCGGCCGGAACCTCTCGGCGCGCGGACGGGGCACCACCGACACCAGCCCGCCCGCCAGCGCCTCGGCCACCTCGGTGTCGGTACGCCGCAGGATGTCCCAGGCGGGGCCGAACAGTTCCTGCCACTCGGCGGCGGAGTCGATCGGTTCCACCCCGGCCGGTCTGCGCAGGTCGCGGTAGGGGTCGGTGTCGTCCAGGACCAGGGTGCAGCCGTCGGCGCGCAGCTCGGTCGGGGCATGCCAGTCCGGTCCCCCGAGTGGGCGCCCGGCGATCAGCACGGATCCCGCGGAGGCGCGGACCTCGGTCACGTCCCAGTCCGCCCGGCCGGGCACCCGCATCGCCCCGAGCGCGGGCAGGACCACCCAGCCGTGGCGGACCGGGACGTCGGTACGGAACTCCAGGCCGACGCGGACGGCCGCAGCGGCGGCGATCGCGTGGAGGTGCCCGGTGTCCGCCCAGAGGGGTGCGTCGTCCTGGGCCGTCCCGCGCAGCCGGCGCAGCGTGTGCGCCGCCCACACGCCCACGGCCGGATACGCCAGCAGGTCCTCCACCGCCTCCTTGGACACGGCCCAGGCGCGCGACAGCAACTTCCAGCCGTCCGCCAAGGGGGGCAGCGGGCCGGCCGGTGCCGTCACGGCCGAGTCCAGCAAGGCCCGGACGACGAGCAGCCGCCAGCTCCGCTCGCTCACACGCAGACGGTCCACCGTCGCGGGACCGCCCCCGCCGCCCAGCAGTTCGTCGAACGAATGCGACGGCAGGACGTGGGGCAGGGCATGGGGCAGGGCGTGGGACCGGGCCGTCTGGTGCACCTCTCGCGCCGCTACGCGTCGCGCTGCGGGTTGTAGCCGCCGAGGCTGCTCGCGGGGTCGTCCACACGGCTGAGCAGCCGTCGCATGGAGGCCTGTGCGGCCGGCAGGTCCAGACGGGGCCACGCGTCCAGCGGAACGTCGCTGAGGTCGATCAGCTCGGACTCGACTCCGGACTTCTCCATGGCGGCGCCCCTGTGACAGTGAGGTGATGCGATCAATGCCTTATATATCACTGAATACGGCGTTTCCAGGGATTTCAGGCTACTTGGGGTGACCCTATTGCATCAAAGCCGTCACACAGGGCCACAGCGCGGAATCGGCCCGGATCGAGTGACGCGAGGGCGGTGCGGGTAGGGACCGGGTGTGATTGAACTCGCTGAACTGATCGAGGAGTTGCGCAGGGAACTGACCGCGGCCCGGACGGCCGCGGAGGGGGAGGATCTGTACTTCGAGGTGGGTCCGGTGGAGCTGGAGGCGGCCGTGGTCGTGGAGCGGTCGGCGACGGCGGGCGGCAAGATCCGCTTCTGGGTGGTGGAGGCGGGCGCGGACGGACGGGTGGCGGACAGCGTCACGCACCGGGTGAAGCTGACGCTCGACCCGCGCACCCACAGCGGCGGCGGACGGGCCCCGTGGGTGGGCGGGGCCGAGGCCGAACGAGAGCGCTGAGCCGTGGCGGCACAGGATCCGCGCCGCGGACTGGATCCGGTCCGGGTGGCGGAGGTGATGGTGCGACCGCTCGCGGGTCGGGGCCCCGGGCGGCGCGGTTCCGGCTACCGGGTGGGTCCCTGGTGGGTGCTCACCGCCGCACACGTCGTCCGCGACGCGGGCACAGGAACCACCGGCGTACGGTTCGAGGCCGACCGCGCCGACGAGTGGACCGTGACCGCCCGGGTGGTACTGGCCTCGGAGAAGGCCGACGTGGCGCTCCTGGAGCTGGACGGATCCGCGCCGCACGGCGTCCACGCGGCCGTGACCCAACCCCCCTCGTACGGGGCCGTGCCCGACGCGGACCTCGTCCTGCCGTGCAGCGCGATGGGCTTCCCCCGGTTCAAGCTGCGCGAGGACCGGATGCGACGGCTCGACGACGGCTCGGCGTCCCAGTACCGCGACTCCTGCCACGCGACGGGCATGACCTCGGTACTGTCCAACCGCCGCGAGGGCACGCTGGAACTCGCCGTCACCCCGCCCGAGTCGGACGCCGAGCCGGACCGGTCGCCCTGGGAGGGCATGTCGGGCGCGGCGGTCTGGCACGACGACGCGATCGTGGGCCTGGTCAGCGCGCACCACCGCACGGACGGTCTCGGCCGCCTCGCCGCCGTCCGCGTGGACCGCTGGTACGAGCTGTTGACCAGGTCCGAACTGGCCCTGCTGCACGAGTGCGCCGGCCTGCCCGCGTCGGCGCCCGAGCTGCCCCGCATCCCGTCCGCACGCAAAGCCGCCGCGGGCCCGGTCACCCTGGCCGGCCTGCGCGACGACCTGCCGCTGCGCGAACTCGACGGCCTGGTAGGTGCGTTGACGGCACTGCCCACGGTGAGCGACCGCACCACCCTGGCCCTGGTCCTGGGCAGCATCAACCCGGCCGTCGCGGCCATGAGTCCGAGGGCACCGGCGCTGAGACCGGACGTGTTCGGAATCCTGCGGACCTGTCTTCGCTACCCGGGGACCTTGGACCAACTCCTCGAGGCGATACGGTTGATGGAGGGCGACTCCGCCGGGGTGGCCCGCATGGACGAAGAGGCGGTGGAGTTGTCCCGGCGCCACCGTCGAGCCGGTGAGAGCCGCTGACCTGATATCGCGCCGCCCCGCGGGTGCGGGGTTTCATCCTCGGCACGGCGGGCCATTATCAGGAGGATGTGAGCAGCCCGCATCCACAAATGCAGCCGGGGGGAAGGGGTTTGGCCGTCATGGAGCCGTCTGTGGCCGCCGTCGAGTCCAGCCTGGTCGATCTCGCGGGGGTATCTCTTGAAACACTGCGCTCCATTGACCGCCGGGTCCTCGCCGCGTCGCTGGACGAACTGCAGCGAAGAATCGACCACCAGATGGCCAGCGTCAGCGGAATCGACGGCGGCGCCGAGCGTTTCGACTGACACCGCCGGGGCCGCTCGTGAGTGCTGAGCCGTCCCTGCCGCACCATCGCCTGCCGCCCGACAGCCTGGCCGAACTGGTCCGTGGTGAGGGCGGCCCGGACACCCTCACCTCTTTGCTCGGGGCCGAACGCAGCCGTCGTCTGCTGCTGCTGAGGATGCTCGACGACGCCACGGAACTCGGCCCCGCGTGGGACCTCCTCAGCCAGGCCCAGCAACGCGCGCCCGCCCTTGTCGACGACCTGCTCATGTATCCGCAGACGGGCATGTGGCTGGCCACCGCGCTGCACCGGCTGCGCGGGACGGCATCCGCGGCGGAGCCGCCGCCCTGGGTGGTGCTCGGCCACTTCTCGGCGCTCGCTGCGGCGGCAGCGCTACGCGCGGAGCTGGACTTCGGCATCGAGGTGCCGGTTCGGCACGGCCGGGTGCCCCTGCCGACCCTGGGCTGTGCGGTGCTGCCCACGACCGAGCCATGGACGACGGCCACGGTGCGGGCCGAGGCCGGACGCGCCGTGGTGGAAGCGTCCGGGGCCAGGGTCGTGATACCGCTCCCGTTCGGTTCGGCGGGAGCGGGGTGGCATCCGGTGCGCCGGCTGACGGTCGGCCCGGCAGGCCGGCGGCTCGAGATCGCACTGGACGACGTGGATCCGTACCGGACGTATCCGCAGCCGACCGAGCCGCGTCCCCTGTCCGAGGAGGCCGCCGCGCACTGGCGGCAACTGCTGGAGCGGGCTTGGGCGGTGTTGCTGGGAGAGCAGACCGGCACGGCGGAGGCCATGCGGCGGAGCGTGTTCTCGCTGACACCGACAGCGGCCAGGGAAAGGTTTCGGCCACGCAGTGTCACAGCTGGGGAAGCCTTCGGGGGCATCGAGGCCTCGGAACCGGACGACGCCATCGAACTGGCCGTCACCCTCGTGCACGAGTTCCAGCACACCAAACTGGGCGGACTGCTCCATCTGACGCCACTGCTGACGGACGGCTCCGACGGCGGCAGTGAGCTGTGGTACGCGCCTTGGCGGGACGATCCCCGGCCTCTTGAGGGGCTGCTGCAGGGCATTTACGCGTTTGTGGGGATCACCCGCTTCTGGCGCGCGCACCGCACGGCCGCAGCCGCGCAAACCGCCATGGCGCAGTTCGAGTTCGCGCTGTGGCGCACCCATGTGGCGACGGCGATGGAGCAGGTCCACCGGCATCCGCGCTTCACACCGCTCGGCACGGCCCTGCTGGACACACTGCGCGACCACTGCGCGCGGTGGCTGACGGAGCCGGTTCCCGAGGAGCAACGGGCCCTGGCCCGGTTGTGCACCGACGACCACGTCGCGCGCTGGCGGGCACACCACCTGCGGCCCGCCACGCCGGCGGTCGACGCGGCCGTACGCGCCTGGCTGGACGGGGCGAGCGGGCCGCCCGGTGCCCTGGCGGCCGAGCCCGAGGTCGTGCCCGATCCCGCGGCGCGCTGGCTGGACAGCCTGGCGATGCTCGTCCGCTACCGCCTCAGCGACACGGACGACGACCGGCCCCCGCCCGACTGGCCCGAGAAGGCGGCGGCCCGCGTCACCGGAGCGCTGACCGGCGACGCCCTCCTGGCCGCGGGCGACGCCACGGCGGCCCGGCACGCCTACCTGGCGGACCTGGCCGCGGAGCCCGACCGGGCCGGAGCCTGGGCCGGCCTCGGCTCTGCCCTCGCCCTGGCGGACACCGAGCCGACGGCGGCCCACCTGCTGTGCCGCCACCCCGAACGGGCGCGAGCGGTGCACCGCTCCCTGCGGCAGGTCACGGACACTCCACCGGACCCGATCCGCCTCGCCACCTGGCTCGGCTCGCCCCCGGTCTGACCCGGACGGATCACATCGGCATCGGGTCGATGTCGCAGTCGGTCCGCTTCCTGGCCCGGGCCTGCACGGTCGCCGGGTGGGGAGCGGACTCGGCAGACCGGAGGCGCGGCCCGTCCAGGACCCTCTCCATACGGGCCAGGGTGTCCGCGCGCAGCGCCTCGCCCGCCGCCTCCTCCCCGAGGGAGACCAGGTCCAGGGAGAGGTTCGCCGCACCCACCAACGTGGTCGGGTGGTCCTCACCCAGCCGCACCCGGCACAGCGCCACGGTCTTCTCGCCGAGTTCGCGGGCTTCCTCCACCCGCCCCAGCGCACTCAGATCGCTCGCCAGGTTGATGGCACAGGCCAGCGCGATCGGATGGCTCTCGCCGAGGCGGCCGGTCAGTGACTCCAGCGCCGCCTCGTCGAGTTGCCTGGCCTCCTGCGCCCGGCCCAGCAGCCGCAGCGTCACCGCCAGGTCCACGTCGGCCGCCAGGACGTGGGGGTGGTCGTGCTGGTAGATCGTTCGGAAGCGTTCGCCGGCCTTCTCGCCGCGTTCCCGGGCGGCCTCCAGCTGGCCGTTCTGCCGCAACGCCACCGACAGGGCGAGCGCGGCGGTCAGGGACTCCGGGTGCGTGTCGCCGTAACGGCGGGTGAACTGGTCGAACGTGTCGCGTGCCAGTTCCAGCGCGGTGGTGTGGTCGCCCTCCTTGCGGCACGCCTCGCTCAGTTGCCGCACGGTCCGCAGGGTCGTGGGGTTACCGGCTCCGAAGGCCGCCCGGTAGCCGTCGACGACCGCCTGCTGCAGCGACCGCGCGCCGACGTAGTCACCCGTCTCGCGCACGTCGACGGCGACACTCGCCTCGGTCACCAGTGCCTGCTGGTGATCGCGGCCGAACAGCCGTGTCTTCATCGCGTGCGTGTGCCGGTCCAGTTCCAGCGCGCGCTGGAACTCGCCGACCAGCCGGAGGCTCACCCCGAGGTTGTGAGCGGTGACCAGCGTGGTGGGGTCGTCCTCGCCGAAGGCGCGCCGAGCCCGCTCATAGGCCATCTCGTCCAGTTCGGCACCGGCACCGAAGTCCCCCTGGTGGCGGCGTACCGCGGCTTCGAGGTTCAGCGCCACCAGGGCGTCCTCGCGTGTGTCCTCCTGGTTGGCGGGCGCGGTGCGGTCGTAGACGTCCCTGAGCTGGGCCACGAGCCGGGAGGCGTCGTCGTAGCGCCCCACCATCAGGTACAGGAAGCCCAGCCACCAACCCATCAGAAGCGTCTGCTGGTCCTCCTCCCCGAACAGCCGCCGCCACACCTCCCAGGCCTGCTCCGAGAACTCACGGGCGACCTTGTGATCCCCCCAGTACCAGAGGTACTTGGCGACGTTCATCACGAGCTCGCGGACCCACGGCTGGTCGGACTCGACGGCGCCCGACGCGATGACATGGCCGTAGAGCTCGGCGTAGCGCGGCCAGTTGGCCGACTGGTTGGGTCCCTTGGGGTCGGAGGCGGCCAGAAGGGTGTGGGCCCCATTGCGCATGCGGTTCTGTTCCTCGGGGGTCATGCGGTTGATCAGCACGGCCTGCACCAGGCGGTGCATCTCGATCGAGTTGGTGCGGTGGTCGATGCGGGCGAGGGAGTAGCGGTTGATCTCCCGAATGGCGCGGGCGAGCCGCATCGGGTCGTTGAGGGCCCGGTCGAGTTCGGGGTCGATGCTGGAACCGCCGAGGCCGGAGAAGATCGAACGGGAGATGGGGTCCGGCGCGAAGTACGAGCAGAGCTGGAGCAGACGCAGCGCGGCGAGGCTGCGCGTCTCCAAGTGGTCCAGAGAGACGTTCCACGCGGCAGCGACCGGAAGCTGGTAGTCCGGCGGCGGTGACACCTCGAGGAGTTCACTGCGCTTGTCCTCGAACAGGCGCAGGTACTCCGACACCGGCATTCCCGTCTCCGCGCGCCAGGCGGCGGCCTGTTCCAGCGCGAGCGGGAGGTCACCGAGGGCATTGGCGAGGCGGTCCGCCTCGGTGTCGTCGAGGTCCCCGGGGGAACCCGAACGCCGCAGCAGCTCCTTGCTCTCCTCCCGGGTGAAGACGTCGACCTCCAGGGAGGGACCCACGACGCTCCAGCGCCGGTTGCGGGAGGTGACGAGGATGGTGCCGCTGCCGCCGGTGGGGAAGTAGTCGCGCACGCGTTCGGGACTGTCGGCGTTGTCGAAGATCAGCAGCCAGCGGGAGTACGGCCGTCCCTCGCGCAGCGCCTCGCGCACCGCGGGTCCGGCGATGTTGGCCTCGGCGCTGGTGCCCAGACCGAGCCGCTGGGCGAGTTCCACCAGCGCCTGGCCGATCTGGCCGGGGCGCTCGGCGGGGATCCACCAGACGACGTCGTACTCCGACTGATGCCGGTAGGCGTACTCGATCGCCATCTGGGTCTTGCCGACACCGCCCATGCCGTGAATGGCCTCGGGCAGCACGGTGGTCGTGCCTTCCTGAAGGCGCTCTCGCAGTCGTTCCAGAAGGTCCACGCGGCCGGTGAAGTTCGGATTGCGCGGGGGGATGTTCCCCCAGATGCGCGGCTGCGCCGAGCGCGCGCTCTCCACCGCGGGCTGCTGCGTGGTCGCCATGGTCGTGGCTCCTTCTGAAGTTGTCTCGGGCCCCCTCGGGGCGTGTGCGGCATCCCGGTGGGCCCGGGTGGCAGGGTCCTGGTGCCGCGTGTGGGTACGTGCGTCCTTGCCCAGGTTGACCGTGTTCTGCAGGTCGTACGCGCGCAGTGCCCGGGCAAGACGCTCGGCCTGCGGCAGGAAGCGTCCGGACAGGGCGCGCAGCGCCGCCAGTTCGATGCGCAGGAACGCCACGTTCCGCGGGGTCACGGGCGGGACGACGGTGGCCTCGAGGAGTTCGTCCGCGGCGGGCAGGAGCGGGTCGGAGCCCTCCGGGAGCGCCATCAGCACCCGTACGTCGTGCAGCACGCGGATGGTGTCCCGGCGGCGGGCCAGCGCCAATAACTCCTGGCGGATGTTCGGGCCGAAGGCGAAGACCACGTCGGCCGCGCGTTCGGCCTCCGCGCCCGCGGGCCGCACCAGACCACTCATCAGCAGCTCGGTGAGGTGGGCGGGTCCGGCACCCGGCACCGAGGCCGTCAGGGCGCTCATGAGGGGCAGCGTCAGAGGAGCCGCCGCGAGGCGGGTGGCCAGCGCGAACGCGGTGGGCGAGGCGGCGGCCCGGAACTCCGAGACACGCTCCCACGGGGGTACGGCGCTGGCGGGGTCGGGCACGTCGTCGACCCAGGGCACGGCACGCGCGGCGTCCGGCCGCCGCTTCCAGTCGCGGGCCCGCACGCCCGACATCTCCACGCCCTGGGAGGCCCTGCCCGTCACCAGGTCGACCCAGCAGGTGAGGGAGTGACCGGTCCGCTCCAGGACCGGGACGGGCACCACGCCGGCCCGTGCCGCCGAGTCGTCGTCCACCGGTTCGAGGGGTGAGGTGCGCAGCTCCCAGCCCAGGGAGTCGTTGGGCGCCCAGGGGCGCCCGGAGCCCAGGCGCATGCGGTAGACGTCCAAGCCGGTACGGAACCACAGCCGTTGGGGCAGCAGGTGCAGGACCGCGAGGGGCTCGGAGCGGCCCAGTTCGCGCAGCAGCGGCAGCACCGCGTCCGAACGCCAGCCCGCGGCCAGTCCGTCGGTCAGCACCAGCACCACCCGGTGTTCACCCACGGGCGGGGGCAGGTGCTCCAGCCGGATCCGGCCCGGTTCGGTGTCGTCCGAACTCAGCAGCCGTAAGCGGATGATCGGGCCCAGCGCCTCCTGGCGGGCGAGTTCGTCGGCCAGTCGGGCGACCGTCTCGTCCCAGACCCGCATGGTCACGTAGTCGTCGACCACGAGCAGTACGTCCGGACGGTCCGCGGAAGACGCCCGTCCGAGACCACGCAAGGCGTGCGACACCACGCCTAGTGACGCATCGTCAGACACCGATGCCGATACCGATGCGGATGGTGGTCGTGGACCGTCGTCACACTGCATAAGCGCCCTCAGAGCGTCCGGTCATGCCCGACGACGGAGGGAGCACCGAGGAGGAGTCCCGCAGTCCGCGGGCATGCGTGACATCCACGTGCCAAGCCTGGCAGTGGTCTGCTTGCGGTGCAACATGGCAGGCCACAGGAGACGGTAGAAGGGTCCGAAAGTCAATCGCCGGGTGGTACTTGCCCCCTGGGGACAGCCGGTGGCGCTGTCTCGTCAATAGCGTGACAGTCGGCGTCGGCGTGTGCAAGACCGTGCGGCGTCCGCCTCCGCGCGCCGGTCGGAGGCCCCTTCCGGGCCATGGGCACATGATGACCTACACCGGGCCGGGCGGACTCGGCTTGCGTTCGGGGTCGTCGAGCAGAATGGCCAGATGGCGACCCACGTGCAGGTCCCACGCCCCGGGGCCGAGGGCCAGCGCGTCCTTGCGCCACTCCCCGACCCGTTCCGCCAGGCTGCCCAGCCCCCGGTCCTGGAGTATCTCGCCGATGGCGTCCTTGAATTTCGGGTCCCCGCAGTCGTTGCGGTGCCAGATCATCGCGGGCACCCCGGCCCGTAGCCCGGCCAGGACCTCACGGCGGCCGGTGCCCGACTCGTCGCCGGGGGGCTGACTGAGCACCAGGCACACCGCGTGCCGGTCCTCCTTCAGCTCACGCTCCAGATGGAAGAAGTACGCCTCGTCCCGCGCCGGGCTGCTCCAGTGCGGGTGGCTGTCCGCCGGGCGCTCCCGCAGCTGCCGCCACTTGTGGTGCCAGGGCCGGTGCCAGGCGGCCCGCTGCAGGCGCTCGATGCTGCGCACCACCACCGGATAGTCCATGACCAGCGGGGTCGGAGCCTCGGAGCCGGACTCCTTCGACCACCACTCCACCGGCTCGTTGAGCAGTTCCCAGGGCAGGATGAACTCCAGGATCACCGGCTGCCGCAGGTCGGCCCATTTCTCCTCGGCCTCCTCTATCAGCCGCTCCACCGCGCCCGGGAGCTCCTCCCGGCCCAGGTGGACGGTCTCGCCGCGCACGGGATGCCAGCCCTCGGAGTCGGACTGGCGCCAGTGCGAGAGGTAGTACCTGTCCGGCTCGATCCGGTCCGGCTCGAACTGGATCATCAGATACGCCGGGACGAGGGAGGGCTCGGGCTGCGGAAAGTCCGAGTGCTGCCAGTCCGCCAGCAGGCCCTCCATGCCCAGGGCGAGGGTCTGGGTGCGGTTGAAGCGGCGCAGCACCTCGGCGGCCTCCGCCTGGCCGTCCTCCATCAGCCGATCGGCCGACAGCGCCAGGAAGGCCATGCTGGGCGGGAGTTCACCGGCCGGGGAGTTCTCGCCCGCCAGCCGCAGGAAGACCTGCCACCCCGTCTGGCACCATCCGGGCAGCTCCTGGACCCGGGAGCGGCTCGCGCGGCGCGCCATGACGGCCAGATCCGTGGAGCCCATCGCCAGCAGGACGGGCCGCAGGTGACCGAGATCGGCGTTGTTGAAGAAGTCGACGGCCTCCCACTCGTCCACGAGCGGCCACAGCTCGGCGACCGTCGCCGACTGCTGTTCCACGTACTCCAGCGACCGCACCAGGCAGGCCAGGCCGTCACCGACGGCGGTGCACCCCTTCACCACCTGTAACAGCCAGGGCCGCAGCCGATCCCCGCCGAAGGGTTCCACGGGTGCGGCCAGTTCACCGGCCAGCAGATCCCGCCAGACCTCGCGGCTGCTCGCCTGGCCCACCGTGGCCGACCCCTGCAACGCGTCCACGATGGAGACAATGAGCTCGTTGCGGACCCGATCCGGACTGCGCCCTCTCACCCCGTTACCTCCACACAGCTGGCGCGGCACCCTGATGGTGCCCAACAGGGTAAGGCCGTACAGCGGGGCATGGCAGGGAAAAGCACGGGCATCACCGCGGGATGTCCGTGTTGTTTGCGCTGTTGGAGCCCCCTGTCGGATTCGAACCGACGACCTTCGCTTTACAAGAGCGGCGCTCTGACCAGCTGAGCTAAGGAGGCCTGCACGCGTGTGCCCGTGCAGTGTACCCAGGTCCCAGCCGCGGCCTCTCGAAAATTTCCGCGAAGTTCACAGCCGCCGGGCTACTGACAGACCAGGTGAACGCCAGGTACCGTCCTGAGCCAGTTCACTCTTGTGGACTACACCACCACGAAAGCTTCGCGGTGGACACCACCTTTACAACGGATCGTCCGGCACGTTCCTGCCGGTGAAGGGGGCCCCTCACCATGGCCACTGTCTCGTTCGACAAGGCGACCCGGATCTACCCGGGTTCCGAGAAGCCCGCCGTCGATGCTCTGGAGATCGACATCGAGGACGGCGAGTTCCTCGTCCTCGTCGGTCCCTCCGGCTGCGGCAAGTCCACCTCGCTCCGCATGCTCGCGGGGCTCGAGGACGTGAACGCCGGCGCCATCCGCATCGGTGACCGCGACGTCACGCACCTGCCGCCCAAGGACCGGGACATCGCCATGGTGTTCCAGAACTACGCGCTCTACCCGCACATGACGGTCGCCGACAACATGGGCTTCGCGCTCAAGATCGCCGGTGTCCCGAAGGCCGAGATCCGCCAGAAGGTCGAGGACGCGGCGAAGATCCTCGACCTCACGGACTACCTCGCCCGCAAGCCGAAGGCCCTCTCCGGCGGTCAGCGCCAGCGTGTCGCGATGGGCCGCGCCATCGTGCGTGAGCCCCAGGTCTTCCTCATGGACGAGCCGCTGTCGAACCTCGACGCCAAGCTCCGCGTCTCGACCCGTACGCAGATCGCCTCGCTGCAGCGCCGCCTCGGCATCACCACCGTGTACGTCACCCACGACCAGGTCGAGGCCATGACCATGGGCGACCGTGTGGCCGTGCTCAAGGACGGTCTGCTCCAGCAGGTCGACTCGCCGCGCAACATGTACGACCGCCCCGCGAACCTGTTCGTCGCCGGGTTCATCGGATCCCCCGCCATGAACCTCGTCGAGGTCCCGATCACGGACGGCGGCGTGAAGTTCGGCAACTCCGTCGTGCCGGTGAACCGCGAGGCCCTGAAGGCCGCCGCGGACAAGGGCGACCGCACCGTCACGGTCGGCGTCCGCCCGGAGCACTTCGACATCGTCGAGCACAACGGCGAAGCCGCCAAGTCGCTGTCGAAGGACACCGCGGACGCCCCGGCCGGCCTCGCCGTCTCGGTGAACGTCGTCGAGGAGCTCGGCGCCGACGGTTACGTCTACGGCAGCGCCAAGGTCGACGACAGGCTCACGGACCTGGTCGTCCGCGTCAGCGGCCGCGCGGTCCCGGACAAGGGCGCCACGCTGCACGTCGTGCCGCGACCGGGCGAGACCCACGTGTTCTCGACCTCCACGGGCGAGCGCCTCTCCGACTGATCGCTGCCTGATCGCCGCCTGATCGCCGCGAAAAGCAAGTCGGGCGGACGAAAACCGCGACGCGGTCGAATTCACCCAAGTTGACGAAGAAGGCTCCGCAGCCCGCTGCGGGGCCTTCTTCGTTGTCGACAAATACCCCGGCAAGCCGGTCATTTCGATCCCTGTACGTCAACTCGCCGCCCAGCGAAAGCCGTTCCTCTATCCCCCGAACTGATTACTAAATGTCGCCAAATCATCACCCCGCGCTACCCTCACTCGCGTGAAGCACTCCACCACTAACCAACGGACCCGGCGTGGCCGTGGCCCCGCGCGCCGGATCGGTCGCACCCTCGCCCTCGTTCTGCCTGTCGTCCTGGTGCTCTCCGGGACCCTCGCGGTCACCCGAGTCAACTGGTCGGGGAACTCCTCGGACTCGGTGCTCACCGCCTCCTCCTCGGACGTCTCCTCGCGTGCCGTCTCCCGTGCGCCGCAGGACGTGCTGCGCGACCGGCTCCTGCTGGAGCTCCAGGAGAAGAACCCGGGCGTCGCCCTCACCCACCTCCAGGAGGCCGTGAACGGCCGCCCGTCGCTCGCCAAGCACTGCGTCTCCATCGCCCGCGCCCTCGGCCGCGCCGCGGTCCGCGCGTACGGTCCGACGCGCGCCCAGGCGTTCGCGCGCCCGGTCTGCGACACGTCCTTCGCATCGGGGGTCGCGGCCACGCATCTCTGAGCCCCACCGGCCACACCTGTTCTGTCAGGTAACAGCTGCTTAAGGGAACGGTTGCCGACAGAAGCCGCGAGCGGGGCGCCACGTACAGTTCGGGCATGACCCATCCGAACGCCGCGTCACGCCCCGTTCAAGCCGTCGTCCTGGCCGGTGGTCAGGGCTCCCGACTGCGTCCCTACACCGACGACCGGCCCAAGCCGATGGTCGAGATCCCCGGCACCGGGACCCCGATCATCGGTCACCAGCTGACCTGGCTGGCCGAGGAAGGCGTCACCGACGTCGTCGTCTCCTGCGGCCACCTCGCCGAGGTCCTCCAGAAGTGGCTGGACTCGGCCGACCTCCCGGTCAACATCACGACGGTCGTCGAGACGGAACCCCTCGGCCGGGGCGGCGGCCTGAAGTACGCCGCCGCGCACCTCCCCTACCCGGACAAGCCCTGGTACGCGACGAACGGCGACATCTGGACCCGTTTCTCGCTGCGTGACATGGCGGACTTCCACACCGAGCGCGACGCCGTCGCGACCCTCGCCCTCGCCCGCCCGCGCATCCCGTGGGGCGCCGTCGAGACCGACGGCTTCGGACGCGTCACGGACTTCATCGAGTCCCCGCCGACCACGTACGAGATCAACGCGGGCGTCTACGTCTTCTCCGCCGAGTTCGCCGACCTGCTCCCCGAGCGCGGCGACCACGAGCGCACCACGTTCCCGCACCTGGCCCGCGAACGCCGCCTGGCCGGCTTCTCGCTCCCGCAGGGGGCCTACTGGCGCGCCATCGACACCGCGAAGGACCTCACGGAGGCGGCGAAGGAACTCGCGGCCCTGGGACGCTGAGAACCCCTTCCTCCCTGTACGAGGACGGCCCTCAAGGCAGTACGAGGACGGGCCCCGCACATCTGATGTGCGGGGCCCGTCCTCGTACTGTCAGCGGGCGTTACGCGCTACCCGAGGAGACCGCCGACCAGCTTGTCCGAGCCGCCGGAGGTGCCACCGCCGCCGCCGCTCGAACCGCCGGAGGAGGTGCCGCCGCCCGAGCCGGTGCCGCCGGTGCTGGAGCTGCCGCCGCTGGACGTCGGGCCCGCGCTGGTGCTCGGGGCCTGGTGGACCGGCGAGGACTGCTGGGGCGGGGCCTGGCCGGTGCCCTGGGTCTGGCTGGGGCCACTGGTGACCGTGCCGCCCGTCTCGCGGACCGCGGCGCCCGGCGTGGTGGCCGCGCCCGACGGCGAGGAGGAGCTGCCGTGGGTGGGCGCCTTGGCCGAGGCCGACGGAGTGGTGGCCTTCCGCTGGGGCGTGCCGGGCTCCTCGGGAAGCGGGGAGCCGGGCAGTTCGTTGCGCGGGGCCTCGCCCGGTCCCGGCACGACCACACGGTCGGCGTCACGGACGGCGCCGCCGAGGAGCGAGCCGATGAGGAGCGTGACGCCGACGACGATGGCCGTGACGAGCGCGCCGCGGCGTAGCACCCGGTGCCGCAGGTCCCAGATGTCGGCGCGGGGCCCGAGCGTGCGCCAGGCCTCGCTCGCGAGGCGTCCGTCGACGGAGTAGACGGGAGCGCCCGCGATGATCAGCGGGGACCAGGCGGCGAGGTAGATGATGTCCGGCGCGTCGTACGCCGGGACCGTCTTCCAGCTGACGGTGACGATGAGCGCGGCCGACAGCATCGCGCCGACCACGGCGGCGACCCGCTGCCACAGCCCGAGCACCGTCAGGACGCCCACGATGACCTGGAGGAAGGCGATGACGAGCCCGGAGCCGACGGGGTGCTGGAGCGCGAACTGCCGCAGCGGCTCGGCGACGTCCCAAGGGTGCAGCGTGTTCAGCCACTTGACCATGGAGCCGCGCTTGCCGCCGTCGAAGTAGACGGGGTCGCAGAGCTTGCCCATGCCGGCGTAGATGGAGATGAAGCCGAGGAAGACGCGGAGCGGGAGCAGCACCACGCCGAGATTCATCCGGCGCCCGGGGTAGTAGGCGTGCCGGACCGGATCCGAGCCGTGCCGCCTGGCCGGTGTGCCGCCGCCCTCGTCGTCGTCGGGGTCCTGCGCCGCGAACTGCCCGCCGGTGTAGCGCGGTTCGTCGTACGCGCTGTCCACGCTGCGCATGTTCGGCAGCAGCCGGGTCCCCGCGGAGTCGTGGTCGTGGCCGCGCTGGCTGCCGACGAGGGGCGTCTCGACCGTGTCGAGGCTCAAGTCGCCCGCGTAGCCCTGGTGTTCGTCGAGGCGGGGGATGACCTGGGTGGCGCCGGCGTCGCCCGTCGGGTCCGCGGCGCCGTGGCGCACGCTGGTGCTGCGCACGGCCTGCAGAAGGCGGTGGGCGCCGGTGTCGTCGGGGTCGGACCGCCCGCTCCAGACGACGGGCGCGCGGCGGCGGGCCCCGGCGGCCGGGCCGCCCGCTCTGCCCGCCGTTCCGACGGCGGGGATCCGCGCGGTGTCGTCGCCGGCGCTCAAGTGCCGTCCGACGCGCGGGGATTGGGTCCGCGTCGCGCCGCCTAGCTGCACGCGGAAGCTCGCATGATTGACGATGACCTGCGCCGGATCGCTCGGCACCTTCACCATGCTCAGCGCGGGAGCGTCGTCGAATCCCGACGAGCGGTCCCCCGTGGGTGTGCGGGGTGTTCTGGTGTCCACACTCATCTAACCGAGTGATGTGTGTTTAGGACACTGCTTTGACTGCGCCGATCTGTCCGGACCGCGTCAAGGTCATCCCGAACATCCCGATTGCCCCACGGGGGTGACTCACTCAGACGTCTGCTCAAACGCCTGTTCAGTTATCCGTTCGGACGTCTGTTCAGACGCGCCGGCGCGAGGCCTCGTACAGCACAACTCCCGCCGCGACACCGGCGTTCAGCGACTCGGTGCCGCCCGGCATCGGAATCCGCACCCGGAAGTCGCAGGTCTCGCCGACCAGTCGGGACAGGCCCTTGCCCTCGCTGCCGACGACGATGACGACGGGACCGCCGAGGGCCTCCAGATCACCGACCTCGACCTCGCCGTCCGCGGCGAGTCCGACCACGACGAGGCCGGCCTTCTTGTACGACTCGAGGGCCCGCGTCAGGTTGGCGGCGCGGGCGACGGGCGTACGGGCGGCGGCACCGGCCGACGTCTTCCAGGCACCGGCGGTCATGCCGGCCGCGCGCCGCTCGGGCACGACGACGCCGTGGCCGCCGAAGGCCGAGACGGAACGGACGACGGCACCCAGGTTCCGGGGATCGGTCACGCCGTCGAGGGCGACGATCAGCGGGTCCTGGCCCTCGTCGTACGCGGCGGCCGCGAGGTCCTCGGGGTGCGCGTACTCGTAGGGCGGGACCTGGAGGACGAGACCCTGGTGGTTGAGCCCGTTGGTCATGCGGTCGAGCTCGGGGCGGGGGGCCTCCATGAGGTGGATGCCGCCGCGCTCACCGGCGAGCTGGAGCGCCTCGCGCACCCGCTCGTCGTTGTCGATGAACTGCTGCACGTACAGCATCGACGCGGGCACGCCCTCGCGCAGCGCCTCCACGACCGAGTTGCGCCCGACGACCATCTCGGACGTGCCCTTGCCACCGCGGCCCCGGGGGGCGGGACGGCGGACGCTCTGCTTCGCCTTGGCGTTGGCGACGCGGTTCTTCTTGTGCCCCTTGCGCATCTCGGCGGGCGGGGTGGGGCCCTTGCCTTCCAGGCCCCGGCGTCGCTGGCCGCCACTGCCGACCTGCGCGCCCTTCTTGCCGGACATGCGGCGGTTGTTAGCGGCCATGACCTACCTGTCTGTGTGAGGCGAGCGTGCGTACGTACTTGAAGTGTCGTATATGCAGTGTGCCGCCCGGAGGCCCGGGCGGCACAATCGATCAAGGCCGCGGGGCCCCGAAGAGGCCCCGGGAAAGCCCCGAGGGGGCCCGCTCAGCGGGGGCCGAGCGTCCAGCGCGGTCCCTGCGGGCCGTCCTCGATGACCAGGCCGGACTGGTTGAGCTGGTCGCGGATGGCGTCCGCGGTGGCCCAGTCCTTGCGGGTGCGGGCGGCCTCTCGCTGGTCGAGGACCATCCGGACCAGGGTGTCGACGACGCCGTGCAGATCCTCGCCGCGGTCGCCCTCGCCGGCCCACTGCTCGTCGAGCGGGTCGAGCCCGAGGACGCCGAGCATGGCCCGGACCTCGGCGAGGCGGGCGACGGCGGCTTCCTTGTCGTCGGCGGCCAGGGCGGAGTTCCCCTGTCGCACGGTCGTGTGCACGATGGCGAGCGCCTGCGGGACACCCAGGTCGTCGTCCATCGCCTCGGCGAAGGCGGGCGGCACCTCGGCGGCGGGCTCGACGACGCCCCCCGCCTTCTCGACGACCCGCTGCACGAAGCCCTCGATGCGGGCGAACGCCGACTCGGCCTCGCGCAGGGCCTCTTCGCTGTACTCGATCATCGAGCGGTAGTGCGGGGTGCCGAGGTAGTAGCGCAGCACGATCGGACGCCACTGCTTGACCATCTCGGAGACGAGTACGGAGTTGCCCAGGGACTTGGACATCTTCTCGCCGCTCATGGTGACCCAGGCGTTGTGCACCCAGTACATGGCGAACTCGTCGCCGAAGGCCTTGGCCTGCGCGATCTCGTTCTCGTGGTGCGGGAAGATCAGGTCGATACCGCCGCCGTGGATGTCGAACGCGGGGCCCAGGTACTTGTGGGCCATGGCGGAGCACTCCAGGTGCCAGCCGGGGCGGCCCCGTCCCCAGGGCGTCTCCCAGCTCGGCTCGCCCGGCTTCGCGGCCTTCCACATGGCGAAGTCGCGCGGGTCCCGCTTGCCGGTCTCGCCGCCGCCGGACGGCTGCTGGAGGTTGTCCAGCTCCTGGTTGGACAGCTGGAGGTACCCGGGGAAGGACCGCACGTCGAAGTAGACGTTCCCGTCCGCCTCGTACGCGTGCCCGCGCTCGATGAGCCCGCGCATCATCTCCACCATCTCGGTGATGTGCCCGGTGGCCCGCGGCTCGTAGGTGGGCGGCAGGCAGCCGAGCGCGGCGTACCCGTCGTTGAACGCGCGCTCGTTCTCGTACCCGATCGACCACCAAGGGCGGCCCTGGTCCGCCGACTTGGTGATGATCTTGTCGTCGATGTCGGTCACGTTGCGGATGAACGTGACGTCGTAGCCGCGGTAGTCGAACCAGCGGCGCATGATGTCGAAGTTGAGGCCCGAGCGGATGTGCCCGATGTGCGGTGCGGCCTGCACGGTGGCGCCACACAGGTAGATCGAGACACAACCCGGCTTGAGCGGGGAGAAGTCACGGATCTGCCGGGCGCTGGTGTCGTACAGGCGAATAGTCACCACTCCAGGGTAGTGGGCCACGGGGAGTGCCCCGCGACCTTCCCTCGCAAGGAGGACGTATTCGTGACATCCGAGGCTCACGGGTACCCGGCGGCGCGCCGAACCGCCGGCCGCGTCGTACCGACCGGCGTCAGGGCGTGCGGACCACCAGGGCGGTGGCGATCGCCATCAGGCCCTCGTCGCGGCCCGGGAAGCCGAGGCCGTCCGTCGTGGCGCCGGAGACCGACACCGCCGCCCCGACCGCCTCGGAAAGGATCTTCTGCGCCTCGTCCCGTCGCTTCCCGATCTTCGGACGGGGTCCGACGACCTGGACGGCGACGTTGCCGATGGTGAAGCCCGCCGCGCGGACGATCCGCGCGGCCTCCGTCAGGAGCGTGACCCCGGACGCGCCGGACCACTCGGGCCGCCCGGTCCCGAAGTGGGCGCCGAGGTCGCCGAGCCCCGCCGCCGAGAACAGCGCGTTGCAGGCGGCGTGCGCGACGACGTCCGCGTCGGAGTGCCCGGCAAGCCCCGGTCCCTCGCCCTCCCACAGCAGCCCGGCGCACCACAGCTCCCGCCCCTCTTCGAAGGCGTGGATGTCGGTACCGATGCCGACCTGCGGCAGCACCACGGGCACCGGCGCTGGTGACTCAGAAGCCATCGTTGGCCCTCCTGCGCGCGAGGACCGCCTCCGCGAGGACGAGGTCCAAAGGACGCGTCACCTTGAACGCCTCCTCGTGCCCCGGCACGACCACCACGCGCTCCCCGAGCTGCTCGACCATGCTCGCGTCGTCGGTCACGTTGTCGGTGACGGTCTCGTGGGCGCGGACGAGGGTGGCGCGGTCGAACCCCTGCGGCGTCTGCACGGCCCGCAGCCGCGCCCGCTCGGGCGTGGCGACGACGGGCTCCGGCATCCCCGGCTCGCTCGCCGGCTCGACCTGCTTGACGGTGTCCGCGAGTGGCAGCGCGGGCACGACGGCGGGCGCGCCGTCGCGTACGGCCTCGATGACGGCGTCGACCGTGTCGACCGGCACGAGCGGGCGGGCCGCGTCGTGCACGAGGACGATGTCGATGCCGGGGGGCAGCGCGTCGAGCCCGTACTTCACGGACTCCTGACGGCTGTCCCCGCCGGGAACGACGAGGAAGTCCGTGCTCCCCCAGCTACCGCTGGGGGTGCCCCCAGGCAGCGCGTGCGTGTCGAGCAGCGCCTTCACCTCGGCGGCACCGTCGGGCGGGGCCACGACGACGACCAGCGACACCGCGCGGGAGGCGGCCATGGCGCGCACCGCGTGGATGAGCATGGGGGTACCGTTCAGCGCGCGAAGCGCCTTGGGGGCGCCCGGACCGAGGCGCACGCCCCGTCCGGCGGCCGGAATCACGGCCGCCGTGCGGCCTCCGGGCAGCGAGGAGCGCGAATCGTCAGACATCGGTTCCTGTCAGGTTTGTGTACTCGGCGTGCTTGGGTATGGCCTGGGCGTGCCCCTTGCTCGAGCGAAGCCGAGAGCTCGGGGCGGTGCCGGGCGCGAGCCCTGACCGGACCCTTCCGTGACATCCGGTCGAGCAAGCTGTCCGGGCCCGGCACGCCAAGTATCGGGGACGCGGGTATCGACGCGGGGCATCGGGGACGCAGGCGCATGGGACACAGGTGTATTCCATGGGACGCAGGTGTATTCGAGGCCACACGTTTCCGAAATCGCGCGGGTACGAACATGCCGCAGCGCCCGGCGACAGCCATCGTGTGGAGCGACAGCAATTACGTCATCGGGCACCGCGGCATTTCATTGCGCAGCTGTGCGGCCTTGTGTGGATGTCGGGACGACCGCCGGGTGAGCGGCCACCGTCTCGACGACTGCCTGCGTCAGGACGCGAGAACCTCGTCGAGCAGAGCCTCGGCCTTGTCCTCGTTCGTGTTCTCCGCGAGGGCGAGCTCGCTCACCAGGATCTGCCGGGCCTTGGCGAGCATGCGCTTCTCTCCGGCGGAGAGTCCGCGCTCGCGCTCACGACGCCACAGGTCACGTACGACTTCCGCGACCTTGATGACATCGCCGGAGGCGAGCTTCTCCAGATTTGCCTTGTAACGACGAGACCAGTTCGTGGGCTCCTCGGCGTACGGTGCACGCAGCACCTCGAAGACCCGGTCCAGCCCATCCTGACCGACCACATCACGCACGCCGACGAACTCCGCATTGTCCGCTGGCACACGTACCGTCAGGTCGCCCTGGGCGACCTTCAGCACCAAGTAGGTCTTGTCCACGCCTTTGATCTGGCGAGTTTCGATGGCCTCGATCAGCGCGGCCCCGTGATGGGGATAGACCACGGTGTCGCCAACCTTGAACGTCATGTGACAGGTACCCCTTCCGTGGCTATCCAGGGTAACACGGAAACGGCGTCTTCTGAATGGCGTTTTCGCAGGTCAGGGCATATCTCGGGGCTTGACAACCGCGACAGGAACGTGCTGCGAAGGGGGAGCGGAAGAGGGTATTCGCAGGTGGGAGCGGCTGTTCAGGGCCAGAGAAACGCGTACGTTACACACACCGGACGTTCCTGACCAGGGTCTGAACATCCCGGTTTGTCCCGCTCCAGGAGCTCGACTTCCGCTACTCCGTTCGGTGAGCGGAGTCGGGTACGAGACGAATCCGGAATTGATCACGGGCCACGCCGATCTACCGATGATCAATTTTCCGGACCGCCGTGGATTCCTTACCGGAAAACCCCAAGCGGATCTCGTGGCTACTCTCGCGGCAACCCGTACAGCCGCTTATGTGAATGGCGGACGAACAGAAGCTCAAAGTAGCTGATGAGGCGGACTCGAACCACCCGAGGACCGGGGCGCACGAGCGGCGCAACGGGGCTCGCGGGAGCCAAGGGGCGGGTCGGGTGCGGCGGCGTGAGAACGGCTCGGTAACCTAAGGCCGCTGACAGACCCTTAGGGCGGCTTTACACCGGAGCCGCTCTGCTTCGCCCACGTTCAAGGAGTTGCCGCCGCCGTGAGCAGCAGCCTTCGACACGGCGCCCTCGCCGCCGCCGCCATCGCGTTCTCGATCGCCTCGCTCGCCGCGTGCGGCGCCGGCAACAACGCACAGACGCTGGAGGTCAAGCCGGACAACGCGGCGACCCGCGTCGGCGACATCAAGATCCAGAACGTCCTCGTCATCACCCAGCCCGACGTGATGTCCAAGGGCCCGGCGGTGGTCTCCGCGACCGTCTTCAACAACGGCCGCACCCCGCAGACCCTCGACTCGATCAAGATCGGTGGCGACGGCGTCGCCCAGATCACGCCCGCCAAGGGCGGCGGCAAGCTGACCATCCCCGCCGGCGGCCACGTCATCCTGGGCGGCGAGGGCAACGCCTCCGCGGCCGTGAGCAACCCCGGCCAGGCCGTCAGGGACGGCAACGCCCAGCCGATCACCTTCACCTTCAGCAAGACCGGTGACGTGAGGCTGCGCGCGTTCGTCGTCCCGGCCGAGGGCTACTTCACCAAGTGGGGCCCCTCCAACATCCCCGCGGCGCCCGGCGCGACGGCCACCGGCTCCGCGACCTCCTCGAAGTCGCCGAAGGCCTCGAAGTCGCCGAAGGCCTCGACCTCGCCGTCCGACTCCGCCTCGGGCACGCCCACCGACGCGGCCTCGGCGAGCGCGACAGCCACCGCGACGGCTTCGACGTCGGCCGGCCACTGATCCAGCACGCGCGAAGGGCGGTACCCCGAAGGGTGCCGCCCTTTGTCGTACGTACGGTTTCGGTTTACGGCTCGAACTTGTAGCCGAGGCCACGCACCGTGACCAGGTACCGCGGCGCGCCAGGGTCCGGCTCGATCTTGGCGCGCAGACGCTTCACGTGGACGTCCAGCGTCTTGGTGTCGCCCACGTAGTCGGCGCCCCACACCCGGTCGATGAGCTGCATACGGGTCAGCACCCGGCCCGCGTTCCTGAGCAGCATCTCCAGGAGGTCGAACTCCTTCAGGGGGAGGTCGACCTTGGAGCCGGAGACCGTCACCACGTGGCGGTCGACGTCCATCCGGACGGGACCCGCCTCGAGAGCGGCCGGGGTGACCTCCTCCGGCTCCCCGCGGCGACGCAGGACGGCCCGGATGCGGGCGACCAGTTCGCGGGAGGAGAAGGGCTTGGTGACGTAGTCGTCGGCTCCTATTTCCAGCCCGACGACCTTGTCGATCTCGCTGTCCTTGGCGGTGACCATGATCACCGGGACGTTGGAGCGGCCACGCAGCTGGCGGCAGACCTCCGTACCGGGCAGCCCCGGCAGCATCAGGTCGAGGAGGACGAGGTCGGCGCCGTTGCGCTCGAACTCGTCGAGTCCGTCGGGCCCGGTGGTCGCGATGGCGACCTCGAAGCCCTCCTTGCGGAGCATGTACGACAGGGCGTCGGAGAAGGACTCCTCGTCCTCGACGACGAGCACACGGGTCACGGAAGGACCTCCGGAGCGGGAAGCGGTTCATACGGGGATGTGACGGTGGTCGTCCCGTCGGGCTGCCCGTTCTCGTCCTCATCGTCGAGTCCGGGCATGTCGTGGTCGATCCCGCGGTCGCGGGCCACGGCCGCCTCCGGCAGCCGCAGGGTGAACGTGGAGCCCTGACCCTCGGAGCTCCACACCGTGACCTCCCCGCCGTGCGAGGCGGCCACGTGCTTGACGATCGCGAGACCGAGACCCGTACCGCCGGTCTGGCGGGAACGGGCCGGATCGACGCGGTAGAAGCGCTCGAAGACGCGCTCCCGGTCCTTCTCCGAGATGCCGATGCCCTGGTCGGTCACGGCGATCTCGATGAGGTCTCCGCCGGGCGCGGTCACCCGGCGCGCGGCTATGCCCACCCGGGTGCGGGCGGGCGAGTAGTTGACGGCGTTCTCTACGAGGTTGCCGAGGGCGGCGGCCAGCTGGCCCCGGTTCCCCCAGATGCTCAGGTCGGCGGTGCCGCCGGCGGCCATGGTGATCTGCTTGGTGCCGGCCTGGTGGCGGCACCGGTCGATGGCCTCGGCGACCAGCTCGTCCACTCGGACCGGCTCGGCGTCCTCGAGGGGATCGTCGTTCTGCACCCTCGACAGGTCGATGAGCTCCTGGACGAGGTTGGTGAGCCGGGTGGCCTCTATCTGCATACGTCCGGCGAAGCGCTCGACGGCCTCCGGATCGTCCGAGGCGTCCATGACGGCCTCCGACAGGAGGGAGAGCGCGCCGACGGGCGTCTTGAGCTCGTGGCTGACGTTCGCGACGAAGTCGCGCCGTACCGCTTCGATCCGCCGGGCCTCGGTGAGGTCCTCGACGAGGAGCAGCACGAGCCGGGAACCCAGCGGGGCGACTCGCGCGGAGACGGCCAGGGCCTCCCCCCGTCCGGTTCCCCGCCTCGGCAGATCCAGCTCGACCTGGCGTATTTCCCCGTCGCGACGGGTGTCGCGGGCCATCTGCATCATCGGTTCGACGGCGAGCTTGCCGCCGCGCACCAGCCCGAGGGCGTACGCGGCGGAGCTGGCCTTGACGACGGCGTCGGCCTCGTCGAGGACGACGGCCGAGGACCGGAGCACGGAGAGCACCGTGTCGACGCCCGGCGGAAGCACCGGGTCCGTGTGCAGAGATGTGCGGGTGGGGCGTTTCTGGTCGCGCTCGCTCCAGCGGAACGCCAGCATGGCGATGACACCGGTGAGCACTCCGGCGATCGCTGCCGCTGCGGCGACCGCCGCGTTCACGTCCATGCCCCCAGGTTAGGCATGTCGTCACGCCAGGCCACAGCCATCGGAGTGCGACCTCGAACACTCGTCGCCCAGAGTTCACCCAGGAGCCAGGGATGGTTCATTTGGGGTGCCGGAAACGGACGCGTACGGGCCGGAACGTGGGAGCGTGGGGTTCACGGGGCCCGTCCGGCGGTCCGTCCGGCGGTCAGGGCAGCCCGGCCCCGGGCCCCAAGGTGACGTAAGAGAGGGACAAACCAGATGCGTGACGCGTACCACGAGGAACTTGACTCGATCGGCGACGGCCTGGTCGAGATGGCCCGGCTCGTCGGGTCGGCGATCGGGCGCGCCACGACGGCCATCCTCGACGCCGACCTGAAGCTGGCCGAGAGCGTGATCGCGGCCGACCAGAGGGTCGACGATCTCCAGCACGAGCTCGAAGCCCGCGCGATAGCCCTGCTGGCGCGCCAGCAGCCGGTGGCGACGGACCTGCGTATCGTCGTCACCTCGCTCCGCATGTCCGCCGACCTGGAGCGCTCCGGCGACCTGGCCCAGCACGTGGCGAAGCTGGCCCGGCTGCGCTTCCCCGAGCGGGCGATCCCGCACGACCTGCACGCCACGATCCTGGAGATGGGCCAGCTCGCGCAGCGCCTGATGGCGAAGGCGGCCGAGGTGATCATCACGAAGGACGTCGACCTGGCGCTCCAGCTGGAGCAGGACGACGACGAGATGGACCTGCTGCACCGCACGCTCTTCCAGCACCTGCTGGACGACCGCTGGAAGCACGGCATCGAGACCGCCGTCGACGTCACCCTGCTGGGCCGTTACTACGAGCGCTTCGCCGACCACGCGGTGTCGGTGGCCAAGCGTGTGGTCTACCTGGTGACGGGTGAGCACGCGGACGAGCTCCAGCCCGACATCCAGCCGGTCACGGGGGCAGAGGGCGTCTGAGGTCCGGGAGTACCCGGGGGCTGCCGTCTCACTCCGGGGGCGCGGGCGAGCCTCAGTGCGCCGTTGATGCGCCCAGTGGAGCGGGCATGCAATGGGGGTAGGCACCCGCGCCTCGCCTAGGCGTACAGGCGTATAGGCGTAGGCACCCGGCCTCGATGCCTCATTGAGGCCTCATTCAGGAGGACACCATGGCCGATTCTCCCGCCACGCCCGACCCGACCCTGGACCGCGACACCGACCAGCCCGCCGACATCAAAAGCCTCCCGCTGTTCGGCGCCTGCGGCTGCGGCTCCGGCTGCGGCTGCGGCTGCCAGTCGGGCAATCCGTGCCAGTGCGGCTGATCACGTAGCTCCACCCAGAGGGGCCCCGTCACCACGACGGGGCCCCTTCTGGCACCACGACGGGGCCCCTTCCGCATGCGGTCGCCGGCCCACGCTGATCGGTTCGAGCTTCGACCAGAGCAACGATCGACGGCCGACACGTGTATGCCGGCGGCGGCCGTCACGGGGGGTTGGCCGCCAGTCGGCAGGCACCGTTCGCGGCGCCGCCCGGCGTGCCGGCCTGGGTCAGGGCGCTCACACAGCCCCGCAGGTCACCGTGCACGCCTTGGTTGCACGCCATTCTGACGGCGTCCGAGACCTGGACGCCCGTTTGTTGGACCATGTTCGTGCAGGCCGGGATGTCCGCGTGGGCGGCGGGGGCAACGAAGGCCACGCCGCCGAGTGCGAGGGTCAAACCGGTGAGGACACCGGTGATACGGGCCGCCGTGCGCATATGAGGCACCTACTCTCCGGGGCTGGTCGGGGATGCGCGGATTCAAGGCGCCGAGCAGCGGACGCGCCCGTGTACGACCGTGGCCTCGGGCCCCGCGCCCGACCGCTCGGCAGGACTGCCCCTCCTCTGTTCGACGCTAGAACAACCAGCCGCCACGCGCACTGCGGCCCCGACGGCGGCACACTCCTCGCCGACTCATTCCTCCTGGAGGAGCCGGTAGCCCGCCCGCTCGCGTACCGCTCCCTCCGGTGGAGGAGGACATGGAGCAATCCCAGTGGTTGCCCCTTGGGACCCGCTCTAGGGTCGAGGTCGGAGCCCGAAGGAGCGGACGATGGCAGACCCGGACTGGCAGCACACGGGGGAACCACGTCGCGAAGAACGACCTGCACCTTTACCGCCCATGCCCGCGGAGGGCGGGCCGCCTCCTCCTCAGACCCCGCCGCCTGACACGTGGCGACGTCACCGTGCGGGAGGGGAGGAGCTCATTGATCTGGCTTACGAGGCGGCCACGGCCAAACTGGCGAGTCAGACCAGCGCTTTCGAAAGCCTCAGAACCCGGGCGTCAGGAATCCTCAGCGTCGCAGCACTTGTGACGTCCTTCTCGGCCGGGCTGGGGTTGGTCAATACAGACCCGGCGCAGGGCAGACTCCTGCCCGTGTGGGCGCCCTGGGCCCTGTTCGGAGTCCTCCTGTCTCTCGGGTGCTGCGCCTTCGTCATCCTGCTTCCGACGCGGCAATGGCTGCACGGTCCATCGGCTCGGATCATCATGGAGATGTGGCGCGACGGTTCTGACACGAGGGACGCGAAGGTGAACATGACCGCCGCGATGGTGGACGCCCAACGCCGGAACAGCGAAGCGCTGGGCAGACGGTCCCTGGCCTACCGGGTGGCCGTCCTACTCCTCATGGCCCAGATCCTGACCCTCATCGTGGCCGTGGCGCAGTCCTCGGCCGTGTAGGACCAGTCACGGCCGGTCAGGTCAGGCCCCGCCGATACAGCTGGAAGACGTGTGGGCCGGCGGCGGCCAACGTCGACCAATGACGGCCTCTGTGAGGGGGCGGACCAGGGGGGCCAGGAAGGGTCCTCGTTCCCCTGGTTCTCGGTCTCGGTCTCGGTCGTAGGTCGGAGCTGGACGGGACCAGAGACGGATGGCGTCGGCCCGGGTGGTTGCTAGCGTGGAAAGTGGTTCTGGCACCCAGGGGGAAGGAAGCCGACCGATGGCAGTCGAACTCAACCACACGATCGTCGCCGCGCACGGCAAGTTGGCGTCCGCACGGTTCCTCGCGGATCTGCTGGGTTTGGAGGTGGCACCGCAGTACGGTCCGTTCGTCCCGGTGCAGATGCCGAACGGCGTGACGTTGGACTACATGGACACGGCCGAGTCGATCAGCCCACAGCACTATGCGTTCCTCGTCTCCGAGGACGACTTCGACGCGATCTTCGCCCGTATCCGCGAGGCGGGCCTGACCTACTGGGCGGACCCGCATCACCACCACCCCGGCGAGATCAACCACAACGATGGCGGCCGCGGGGCGTACTTCGACGACCCCAACGGACACAACCTGGAGATTCTGACCAGGCCGTACGGCAGCGGCGAGGACTGATACCAGCTTGTTGGGAGGGTGGTCGGCCCTCCCCTGGACTGACTTCCAACCGTGGTGATCATCGGTCTCTGTGTGCCGTCGTTGCCGTCAGGGTCGCCGTCACTCACGGATCACGCAGCGCGAGCTTCGGCCCCAGGTCGTCGATGATGCGGCCGGCGGCCGACTTCGACACCCCGAACAAGGGGGCGAGCTGGCGCATCGTCAAGTTGGTCCGCCAGTACGCCGCGACCAGCAGCGCCCGGTCTTCCAGGGACAGGCTCCACGGCCGCCCCCTACGAACCGCGTCTGCGCCCGCGCGCCGCAGCACGGTCACCAGCTTGGCGAACTGGCGCGGGTTGAGCCCGGTGAACGGGGCTATCCAGGACGACGCCGTGATCACACCAGCCACACCGTGATCATCCCATTTCGGCTGATCCCTCCAGCCGGGCGTAGGCGAGGATGTCGGGGACCGCTTCGCGCAAGCTCGCGAAGTGACGGTGCACGCCGGTCACCGCAGCCGGGGTGTTGACGCCCCACACCGTCATGCCGGCCCGCAGCCCTGCTTCGACTCCGGAGGGGGCATCCTCAATGACCAGGCAGTTCTCGGGCCGGACACCGAGCTGATCGGCGGCCAACAGGTAGGGCACGGGCGAGGGTTTGCCTTCTTCCACTGCGGCGGCGTCCACGATGACGCGCGGGACCGGCAGGCCCGTACGAGCAAATCGCCCGCGCACCCGGTGCTCGTAGTTGGAGGTCACGAGCGCCCACGCCCCCGACGGCAGGTTGTCCAGCAGCCGCGACGCGCCGTCGAACGCCGCGTAGACGCCGGACCGGACGTCCTCGTCCTCCAGTTCGTGCAGTGCAGCCAGGCACTCCCTTGGATCCTGGTCCGGAGCCACCTTCGCGAAGGTCTCCATCGGCCGCGTCCGCAGGGCCACCCGATAGACCTCAGTCGCATCCAGTCCGTATCGCCCCGCCCACCTTGCCCAGACCCCGCGCTGATTGTCCACGGCGTCGATCAATGTGCCGTCGACGTCGAAGAGGACGCACTTCCTGGGGCCGGGCTGCATACGCTCACTGGTCACGCTGTGATCATGCCAGGAGGACCTGAAGATCATTCATGGGACGGTCCTTAGCGGGCCCGTATTTCGCCGCTGGTCAGAGAGGTGCACGCCCCAACTGAACTGCGGTCGGGCGGTCGTTGGTGGCCGTTGCCTGTCGTCGTTGGTCCTCCTCGGAGGGCCCAGACAGGGCCCGGCGGTGTCCGCCCCGGATCCTCACTCACGAAGAGGAGCAGCCTCCCACCGGGCTTGCGAGCACGGCCCCCCTCCGCCCGCCGGGAAAACGCAAGAGGCTCCGGATCTCTCCGGGGCCTCTTGTCTGTTTGCACTCGGCAGGGATTCGAACCTGCAACCTAGCTCGCCACTCGGCTCTTGGCGTGGGCGTTGTCGTCCTTGGTTTGGGCGCGGGTGCCGGGAGTTACGCAGACCAGGTCACTGGCTGTCGCCTCCCGCCACACGTACCCCGACTTACAAGTATCCGCTGCTTGAGGCGTTCTCACCGCCGCGACAGCCGCCTCGCCGTGGCACAGGTCGCCGATACATCGCGCACCCTGCCCACGCGGTACCTGAACTCCTTCGGAGGTCGCCGCACTCCTCGGCGTGCCGGTGACCAAGCGGCTGATCTTCACCGGACCGCGCGGTGGTCACGTGGCGGACGTCGCTCAACGAGGAGGCGTGGAAGCGGGCGCTGGCCTCGGCCGGCGTGATCCCCGAGCGGAAGCCTGGCGAGTCGCACGCCGAGTCCCGCGAGAACGGCATGCATGCCCTCCGCCACTTCTACGCCTCGGTGCTCCTGGACGCTGGGGAGAACATCAAGGCTCTAGCCGAGTACCTCGGCCACTCGGACCCCGGGCTGACGCTGCGTGTGTACATCCGATTCCGCCGCTCGCGTCGGCACCCCTGACGGCCCGACCGAGCACCTGACGGCCCAGAGACGGCCCAGCCCCAGCAAAAGGCCCCCGCCCTGCCACGAAACAGCAGGTCGGGGGCCTTTCGGCGTCGCGTTACTTCTTCTTGCCCTGGTTCTTGACCGCCTCGATCGCGGCCGCGGCCGCCTCCGGGTCGAGGTACGTGCCGCCGGGGTTGAGCGGCTTGAAGTCGGCGTCGAGCTCGTAGGCGAGCGGGATGCCGGTCGGGATGTTCAGGCCCGCGATGTCGGCGTCGGAGATGCCGTCGAGGTGCTTGACGAGGGCGCGCAGCGAGTTGCCGTGGGCGGCGACCAGGACCGTGCGGCCGGTGAGGAGGTCGGGGACGATGTTGTCGTACCAGTACGGCAGCATGCGGAAGACGACGTCCTTCAGGCACTCCGTGCGGGGGCGCAGCTCCGGCGGGATCGACGCGTAGCGCGGGTCGTTCGCCTGCGAGAACTCGCTGTCGTCGGCGATCGGCGGCGGCGGGGTGTCGTACGAGCGGCGCCACAGCATGAACTGCTCCTCGCCGAACTCGGCGAGGGTCTGGGCCTTGTCCTTGCCCTGGAGCGCGCCGTAGTGCCGCTCGTTCAGGCGCCAGGAGCGGTGGACGGGGATCCAGTGGCGGTCGGCGGCCTCCAGCGCGAGCTGGGCGGTGCGGATCGCGCGCTTCTGGAGCGAGGTGTGCACGACGTCGGGCAGCAGGCCGGCGTCCTTCAGCAGCTCACCGCCGCGGACTGCCTCCTTCTCGCCCTTCTCGTTGAGATTGACGTCCACCCATCCGGTGAACAGGTTCTTCGCGTTCCATTCGCTCTCGCCGTGGCGGAGGAGGATCAGCTTGTACGGTGCGTCGGCCATACGTCCGAGCGTAATGGAAGCCTTCGTCCCCTCGCGCCCCTGCCCGGAAGGCGGACAGTTGACGGCATCTGCTAATTGAGTGGCTCCCGGAAACCTCCCGCTCGTAAGTTGCCATCAGTACATGAGCCGCTTACATCCGTGGGGGACGACCGATGCCACTCGCCGTCATGCGACGCGCCGCCCGAGAGACCGTCTCGGGGCTCCCCCGCGAGTTCTGGTGGCTGTGGACCAGCACCCTGGTCAACCGACTTGGGGCTTTTGTCGCTACTTTCATGGCTTTGTACCTGACGCTCGACCGTGGCTACTCCGCCTCGTACGCGGGTCTCGTGGCGTCCCTGCACGGCCTCGGCGGTGTCGTCTCCTCGCTCGGCGCGGGCGTGATGACCGACCGGCTCGGGCGCCGGCCCACGCTGCTCGTCGCACAGACCTCGACGGCCGCCTCCGTCGCTCTGCTCGGCTTCATGCACGACCCGGTGACCATCGCCGCGGTCGCCTTCCTGGTCGGGATGGCCAGCAACGCCTCCCGGCCCGCCGTCCAGGCGATGATGGCCGACATCGTGCGGCCCGAGGACCGCGTCCGGGCGTTCTCCCTCAACTACTGGGCGATCAACCTCGGCTTCGCCGTCTCCTCCATGGCCGCCGGTTTCATCGCCGAGTTCAGCTACCTCGCGGGCTTCCTCATCGAGGCCGGCATGACCCTGGCCTGCGCGCTCCTCGTCTTCGCGAAGCTGCCGGAGTCCCGGCCGGTCCAGTCGGCCAAGGAGTCCACGGACGACGTCGGCCTCGGGACCGTGCTGCGCGACCGGCGCTTCATGAGCGTCGTAGGGCTGTCCTTCCTCGTCGCCCTGGTCTTCCAGCAGGGCTCCGTGGGACTGCCCGTCGCGATGGGCGAGGCGGGCTACACCCCGGCCGACTACGGCATGGCGATCGCCGTCAACGGCGTCCTCATCGTCGCGCTGCAGATCCCGGTCACCCGTTTCATCCAGCACCGGGACCCGCGCCGGCTGCTCGTGATCTCCTCGGTGCTCGCCGGGTACGGCTTCGGGCTCACCGCCTTCGCCGGGTCGGTCGGCGTCTTCGCACTCACCGTGTGCGTGTGGACCCTGGCCGAGATCGTCAACGCGCCCACCCAGACGGGCCTGGTCATCCAGCTCTCTCCGACCCACGGCCGGGGCCGCTACCAGGGCATGTACACCCTCTCCTGGTCACTCGCCGCGCTGATCGCTCCCCTGATGTCCGGCGTGGTCATCGACCGGTTCGGGGCCGAGTGGCTGTGGGGGCTGTGCGCGCTGGTGGGCACGGTGGCCGGGCTCGGGTACGGCCTGCTGATGCGGCGGCTGCCCACGGAGGAACCGGCGGTGCAGGCCGGCCCGGCAGTCGCCGAGCCCGAGGTCAGCGCGGCCTGACGCCCGGACGCCTGTCGCGGGCCCCGGGGCCTTCGGAGTCGACAGCCGTCCGCACACCAACGTCACCCGTTTCCTGGCCGCCGCCCTGGCAGCCCAGGGAAAGACCTACGACGCCCGGCGGCTGCGGGCCTCCTTCAAGCGCAAGGGCTCCCCAAAAAAGCGCCGCCGCCGACCTCACGGATGCATCCGCGCCCCCTTCACCACCTTGTCCACCGCGTTGCGAGGCCCGTACACAGCCAGCCCCACCACATCCAGCCCAGCCGTGGCGACAGCCCGCACCGCCGCCCGGTTGTCCCGGTCGTTGCCGGTGCTGAAGAGATCCGACGTGAAGACGGCCCGGGGCAGCGCACGGCTGAGGGCCCTGCCATGTGCCGCCACGAGGACCTCCTTCGTCCCCTCGAAGACCAGCACGGGCTGCCGGAACATCGGCAGATACGACACCCCGTCCGCATCCTCGTACGGCTCCCCGATCACCTCGGGGACCTGCGTGCCCAGGCCGCTGACCAGGAAGGACGTGACGTTCAGGCGTTGCCAGGGCTCAAGGTCGTCCCGCAACAGGACGGTGATCTTCGTGTCGAAGCGGATCGGTTCACTGTTCATACGTCGAGACTGCCGACCGTCGTACGACGCCGTCTTGTACGTTCTTTGCATGGTCGCTCAGCCGGAGGTCTCCGCCTGGCGCCCGCGCGTTCCGGGTGTCAGGGAGGTCTTCCATGCCCACTTCACCGAGTACGCCTATCCGATGCACGTGCACGAGGCCTGGACGCTGCTCATCGTCGACGACGGGGCCGTACGGTACGACCTGGACCGGCACGAGCACGGCACCCCGCACGACACGGTGTCCCTGCTGCCGCCGCACGTCCCGCACAACGGCTCCCCGGTCACCGCGCACGGCTTCCGCAAGCGCGTCGTCTATCTCGACGGCACGCATCTGGGCGAGGACCTCATCGGGTCCGCGGTGGACGGGCCCGACCTGCGTGACCCCGTGCTGCGGCTGCGCGTCGGCCAGTTGCACACCGCGCTCGGTCACCCCGGTGACGAACTGGAGGCCGAGAGCAGACTGACGCTCATCGCCGAGCGGCTGCGCACGCATCTGCGGCCCAGCACTCCCGCCGCCACCCCGGGCAACTCCCCCGCGCTCGCCCGCACCCTGCGCGAACTCCTCGACGGACGCCTCACCCAGGGCATCGGCCTCGACGAGGCCGCGCGGCTCGTGCACGCCCATCCCGCCCATCTGGTACGGGCGTTCAGCGGCGCCTACGGCATCGCACCCCACCAGTACCTGATGTCCCGCCGTGTCGACCGGGCCCGCCGTCTCCTCCTCGACGGCCGGCCGCCGGGCGAGGTGGCGTCGGCGACCGGCTTCTACGACCAGTCCCATCTCACCCGGCACTTCAAGAAGTTGGTCGGGGTGACTCCGGGGCGCTACGCGCGCTCGGGGCCGGAGTGAACCCCGTCGGTACGCTCCGCGCACGGACTGGCATACGTGGCACGACGCGTACGACACTCCCGACTCCTACCTCGGCCGGCGACTGGCCCTCGTCCAGGAACGCGTCCGGCTCGGCCTCGACGAGGCTCCGCCCGGACCCCTCACTGTCGTCAGCGTCCGCGCCGGGCAGGGCCGCGACCTGATCGGCGTGCTCGCCGGGCACCCACGCCGGGGCGATGTCCGCGCGCGGCTCGTCGAGCTGGACGGGCGCAACGCCGAGATGGCGGTGCGCGCGGCCGGGGCCGCCGGGCTGTCGGGGGTCGAGGTCGTCGTCGGGGACGCCGCGTCGACCGATCACCACCAGGACCTCGCCCCGGCCGACCTCGTCCTGCTCTGCGGTGTCCTCGGCAATCTCACCGACGAGCGCGCTCGGATTCGGCGTCGGGGCCCACCGGTACGCCGGTGAGCCCCGGCCGCTGCCGTCCGGGGAGCGGATGTTCACCTTCGTCGGGTACGACACGTTCGTCGGGTACGACACGCTCGGCTGAATCAGAGGTCCCGCTGGGCCTCGTACAGATTGCGTGGGCGCACGACGTCCGTGGTGCCGTACAGCTCCAGCCGGGAGTGCAGGTCGCCGGTGAAGTCGGGGACGTCGATCTGGTCGAACTCGGTCACCTCGTTGAGGCCGACGGTGGCGGAGTAGGGCGCCAGACCGTCGATCTTCATCAACCCCGCGCGGCCGTTCGTGACCCGTATGTTCCAGTGGGTGAAACGGGCGCCGAAGAGCGGACCGGCGCTCGCGTCGCCGCCGTGGCGGCCGTTGTTGTCGACGGTGATGTCGGTGCGGACGTTGGCGAAGGGCAGGCCCCGGTGGGAGTCGAAGGTGCCCATCCGGAGGTCGCCGCGCGACCAGACGTTGTAGGAGGAGAGGCCTTCCACGTTGATGCCGTGGAGCTGGGTGTTCGGCGGGGCCGGGACCGTGCGCTGCTCGATGGTGAAGTCCTCGACGAGGTTGTCGTGCGAGCCCTCGCGGCAGAAGTACGGGTGGTGCGAGCCGCGGCCCGCCACACGGGTGCGGCGCAGGGTGCAGGCGGAGGCCGCGACCAGACCGAAGCCGTTGTCGACGTGGCGGACCGTCACGTCGTCGACCCAGCAGTCGTACGCGCACTGGAGGACGACCCCGTTGTAGCCCTTGTCGAGGAGGTGCGGGGACTGGGGCGTCTCGACGGCCTCCAGGGTGAGGCCTTCGACGCCGGAGCCGGTCAGCGGCTCGACGTGGGTGGTCAGACGCGGGTCCCACTCGGGGCGTACGTCGAGCGGCAGCGGGCGCTCCAGGGTGACCTTTGTGCCCCGCACACGCGCGATGCGTACGGGCCACTCGTAGGGGACGTAACTCGTGAGCTTGGTCTTGTCGTCCCAGTAGTACGCCTCGGGACCCGGGCCGCCGCCCGCCATGTGCTCCAGGAGGGTGTGGCCGGCGTCGTCGGCGAGCCGCAGGACGACGAGCCGGCCCGGCTTCAGCGGGCCGGGGTCGGCGACCGTCACCGACCAGGAGCCGCGGGTGGCGGGGGCGACGGTCGTCAGGGTCTCCCACTCGTCGCGCTTGTTGCCGGTCCAGCCCTCGAAGGGCCAGGCCTTGTCCTTGATGGCGGCCACCAGGGAGTCCCAACGGGCCGTGGGCGCGAGCCAGATGAGGCCGCCCGCCCAGGACCAGGACGACTTGTCGCCGCCGTAGCGGGAGCCGTAGGCGCCGATCAGCTCGGTGAGGTTCTTGGTCGCGTACAGCTTCGTACGGTCGCTGCCGGCGCCGCGCAGCACGACGTTCGAGTGGCCGATGCGGATCAGGCCGTCGATGCGGAAGGTGCCGGGCGGGATGAGCACCGTGCCACCGCCGGCCCTTCCGGCAGCGGCGATGGCACGGTTGATCGCGGGCGCGCAGTCCGTGGTGCCGTCGTCCGCGACGGCGCCGTAGGCGCGGACGTCGGCCACGACGGGGCGGCGGGGGAAGCGTGCCGCCCCGCCCCGGTAGCCGGCCCTGCCGACGTACGGGATCTGCGGGTGGGTGAAGGGGGTGTGGGTGAACTCCCGCCAGAGGGCGGGGACTTGACCCCCGCCTTGCGGTCGCGCGGAGCCTGTCCGCGATGGTGTGGCGGGGGGGGGGGGGGGGCGCGGGGGGGGGCGGGGCGCGCCCCGCGGGTCGGGAGCGCGGCTGCCACGCTGACTGGCGGCGACCCGCGGGGGGGTGAGTGGAACGACCG